>CAWKYG010000039.1:0-88968 GCA_963853855.1 uncultured Solibacteraceae bacterium
TCGGCCACGGCCACCGAAATCACGCGCAGCGCCACGACCGATCTCGAAAAAGCGCGCGCCATTTACGAGTGGATCGTCGATAACACGTTTCGCGATCCGAAAACACGCGGCTGCGGCCGCGGCGACATCCGCTTCATGCTCGAGTCTAAGGATCTGGGCGGGAAATGCGCCGACCTCAACGCCCTCTATGTCGGCCTGGCGCGTGCCGCCGGACTTCCCGCGCGCGACGTGTATGGCATCCGCGTCGCCAAATCGGAACTCGGATACAAGAGCCTTGGCGCTTCGTCGGAAAACATCACCAAAGCCCAGCACTGCCGCGCCGAAGTGTACATCGACGGTTACGGCTGGCTCCCGGTAGATCCTGCCGACGTGCGAAAAGTCGTCCTCGAAGAGCCGCCGGGAAATCGACCGCTTGACGACGAGATGGTCACCAAGGCGCGCGCCCGGCTATTCGGCTCCTGGGAGATGAATTGGATGGCCTTTAACTTTGCCCACGATGTCGCCCTCCCCTCATCGGCCGGTGCGCCCGTCGGCTTCCTCATGTATCCCCAGGCTGAAACCACCGGCGGCCGGCTCGACTGCCTCGACCCGGACAGTTTCAAGTACCAGATCACGTCGCGGGAGATCCCTTCTGCGACGGCATCCCGCCCCCTCGCCAAAGGGCCATTTCGGACTGTTACGCCACTTTATATCGCTTGATTTCCGCTTCGGAAACTTCACTGCTCATGCCCGGCGCTTCCGGCGCGGCCACTTCGCTGTTCACCATCTTCTGCGCACCGCTGGTCTCCATATAGATCGCGTTCGGCATGGCCAGCAGCATATTCAGATTGGTGGAGCCGCCTCCGTGGCTGGCCACTTCCAGCCCGGCGCCGTCGGCGATTGCCGCGATCTCCATCCACTCGGTCACTCCCCCGGCGCGCCGGTTGTCCGGCTGCACCACGTCCGCGCCCTTGCGTGCGATCAGGTCCGCGAACGCGTATTTCGTGTTCAGATTCTCTCCCGTGGCGATCCGCATATCCAGCGATTGCGCCAGCAGCGTGAAGCCTTCCATATCCTGCGGGGGCAGCGGCTCTTCGTACCAGAAACAGCCCATCTCCTGATACACCCGGCCCCGCCGCAGCGCCTCATTGCGATTGAATACCTGGTTGGCATCCACCATCACGCGCTTGCCTTTGCCTACGGTGTCCAGCGCCAGGCGAATCCGGCGCACGTCGTCATCCAGGGTGTAGCGGCCCACTTTCATCTTCACCGCGTGATAGCCCTGCTCCATCGCCGTTGAAATCTGGCGCTTGAACTTCGACAGGTCGTCGTCGTTATCGTAATACCAGCCGCACATGCTATAGACCGGTATCCGCTCGCGAAACGCGCCCAACATCTTATACACCGGCAGCCCCGCCGATTTGCCCAGAATGTCCCACACGGCGATATCCACCGCGGCGATCGCGAATTGCGCCACGCCGCCCACACCCTGATACTCCAGGGCCTGCCACAGGTCGGCGCGAATGCGGCGCGGAAACGCCGGATCCTTTCCCATCAGCGCCGGCTTCACTTCCTGTTCCAGAATGGTCTGCACCACCTTGCGGTCCCCCGGCAATCATGCCGAAGGAACTGCTGGCCCACCCCGTGATGCCGGCGTCGGTCCGCAGCCGCAGCACCACCGAGCCGCTGTCTTCCCCAAACTTGTGAATGGCGTCATAGAAGGGCGTTCCGGGCGGCCGCTTCAATACGTCCGTCTCCAGACCGGTGATCCTGATCTGTTTCTGCTGCGCCCCGGCCGCGGAAAGCGCCGCCGCCGCCGCGGGCATGGCCGCTGCCGAGCGAAGAAGTTGCCGTCTGTTCATTTCCCTATGTTCTCTCATGTAGGGAACGCAAAGCGCAGGTCGCCGCCATCGGCCGCCATCAGTAAATACGGTTCGCCCCACTCTTCGCCGCTTCCCACGTCGCGCAACCGCAAGCCCCACGACCCGCCCACCACCAGGTAGCACGCGCCGTCCCCCGAATCGTCCACCAGGTATGCGCTGGCGTCGCACTGCGCGCTGCCTTCGTCCCGCCCCGCGACCGCGCACCAGCGCTCTTCCCCGCCCCGCGAGACGCGAATCTCCCGCACCGCGCGGCCTTCACTCCGCGGCTGGAAAATCTGGCCGTCCATGGCCGCGCAATTCGGATTCGCGTCGATTTGGATAAAAATGCTTACTTGGGTTCTCCTGGCAGGGGAGCCAGCACCGGCGTGATTTTGCCCCATCCCTGCTCCTTCGCCGTCTTCATGTCCTTGGTCAACTGCTCCGGCAGTTTCTCGTTGATCTTCGGCCGTCCCGGCGCGTTCGCCAGGTCCCAGCCCACCGCCGCCACCGTCTTGCGACGATCTGCTGCATCTCTTTGTAGTCGATCTTGTCGGGCGTGTCCGTAGGCCGGTGATAATCCACGTGCAGCCCCGTCGTGAAGAACGCGATCGGGATGCCGACCTTGGCGAAATTGTAGTGGTCGCTGCGGTAGAAAATGCGCTGCCCGTTGGGTTGCGGACCCAGGTTATCGTGCGTCGCATCCGGAGCCGTCACATCGTAGAAGTGATTGATCTTCAACTTCTGATAGTCGGCGTTGACCGACTCGATGGTTTTCTCCAGGTCGTCGCTGCTGATATTCGGACCGATCAGCAGCACTTCGCCCGGATTCACCAGCACGTGCGTGCGCGTTGGGATCCACCGAATTCTCGTTCTTGGTGCGGCCGATCATGTCCATATTCAGGTCGGCCACCACCTTGGTCAAATCGACGGGCGGAAACTCGGTGAAATACTGCGAACCCAGCAACCCTTTCTCCTCGCCGCCGTTCCACAAAAAGATGATGCTCCGCTTCGGCCGCATGCCCTTGGCCGCGCCCTCGGCGTATGCACGGGCGATGGCCAGCAGGCCGGTCGAGCCCGACCCATCGTCATCCGCGCCGTTGTTCACGTTGTGTCCGTCCGGCTGCGGCGCGCTCAGGCCGATGTGATCCAGGTGCGCGCTCATGATCACGTATTCGTTCTTGAACACCGGATCGCTGCCTTCCAGAATGCCGATCACGTTCTCGCCATGACCCGGTTCGCTCTTCACCCCCACGTGGATGGTCAGCTTCTTGCCGACGTTCAGCGCGAAGGAATCCTGCTTGGCGTTGGGCCCGTGTCGTAGAACACCTGCGCGCCGCTCAGTTTCTCGCCCTGAAACAGCGCATTGGTCAGTTCCATGCCGGCAGTCACGGCCGGCGCGGCACGGGCACGCCGGCGTCCGCCTGGAACTTCGGGACCGTGAAATTCGGCCCGTTCAATGCCAGCCGCCGCGTCCGCCCCCGCCGAATCCGCACGCCGGCTTGGGATTGGCCATGGCGGCCGACTTGCTGGAAGTTCGCGACCGTCACTACCGCCAGCGCGCCATTCTTGGCGGCGTACTGCTCCGGCGTCTAGTAGTCCGTGCAGGGCTTCCCCAGCGGATCCGGCGTATTCGCCGCGTCCGCCGCGCCGCCGCGTCCACCCGCCGGCTGCCTGCTGCGCCGCCACTTCCGCGGGCAGCCCGGCAACCACGATGATCTTGTCTTTCACGTCGAGCCCTTCATACGGGTTCGTGTTGGTCTTGTTGATCACGTAGCCGTTGCCGGCGAATACCAGGTTCCCGGAGACGTCGATCGCCTCGGGCGCCCGCGCCGCGCCCGCCCGCCCGCCGGCGGCCGACGGTCCAGTCCTTGCTGATATTCGAAGTTGGTGGTGCGCGGTGCCCCGCCGCGCCGTCCGCCGCCGCGCGCGCCGCGTGCTCCGCCGCCCTCCGCCGCCGCCGCCCGCCCCGCCAAACCGCCGCGCCCGTCCGCCAGCCGCCGCCGGCGCTGTCAACGTGATCTTGCTTTCCTCCGGAACAATCGTCGCGAGCCACCATCTCGATCGGCATGAAATACGGCTGCAGCGGGCCGTTTGTCCCGGTGGTGCTGCCGCCCGGTTTCAGACCCCATTCCGCCAGGTGGCTGGCTACGTAGAGCGCCGCCGTGTCGTATCCGCGAGAGGGGAAATTGCGGCCCTCCAACTGGTCGGACGCCAGAAAGTAGTCGTACACTTTCAGCTCCTCCTGGGTGATGGCGTCCGCATTACCCCACGCGGCCGCGGGCGCCGCCTTCGGCGTTTTTCCCGCCTTGCTCTTCTGCTGCGCACCCATGTTGGACATCAGGGTGAGAGTGATTCCAGCCGCGACTGCGCAGCTTACGATGATTCGACGCATAGACCCTCGAAACACAGATTTCTGGAGATTGGCCTATGTTACCGCGAAAGTCCCACGGCGCGCACCTGGAGCAACTCCTCTGACTCCTCTGACCAGCCGCCCCGGTCCCTGGCCCCCGGCCCCGCGAGCGAAGCGAGCACTAATCCCCACCCCCAACCCCCATCCCTAACCCCCGGCCCCCGGCCTACTAATCCCCACCCCCAACCCCCATCCCTAACCCCCCTAATCGCGCAGTGCCACCATCGGGTCCACACGAGCCGCCCGTCGCACCGGTACACAGCGAGGCCAGCAGCGCTACCGCGATCATCGCCCCGCCGCCGATCGCCAGCGGCAGCGCGCTCTCCCATTTCAAATCGGAGAGAACGCTGGTCGCCAGCGGTCTGCTCCAAAGCACCAGCGCCGCTCCCGCCACGAATCCCGCGCACACCATTCCCAGCACATCGCCGCAGCACCAGCCGGCTCACGCTGCCCGGCGTGGCCCCCAGCGCCATCCGGATGCCGATCTCGTTCGTCCGCCGCGCCACCGTGTAGGCCAGCAGTCCGTATAGCGCCGATGCCGGCCAGCACCACGCCCAGGCCGCCGAAGAACTCCGAGAGCGTCGCGATCAGCCGCTCGGGAACAATGCTCGAGTCCACCTGGTCCGCCAGCGTCGTGACCCGCTTCACCGGCACCGTCTTCAGGACCTCCCGCACCATCCGCCGCACCGTCCCCGCCACCGCTTCCGGGTTGCCCGTGGTCCGCAGCTCGAATCGATTCTGACAGACGGCTCTCCTGGAACATGTTGAAGTAGATCGTCGGGTACGGAGCATCGCGCAGCTCGAACGCCTTGGCGTCCCCGGCCACTCCGATGATTTCGTAAGGCTCGTCGCTGCCGAACCACCCGCCGTCTTTCGGGTTCCGGTCGATCGCCACGCGCTTGCCGATCGGGTCCTCGCCGGGGAAATAGCGGCGTGCCATCGCCTGGTTCACAATCGCCACCCGCGGCCGCCCCACATCGCCGAAACTCGAAATCGCGCCCGCGCCATCAGCGGTATGCCGAGCGTCTCGAAATACCGCGGCCCACAAACACCAGCGCCGTCCGCTGCCGCTCCTCCGGCCGCTCCACATGCCCTTCCGCAATCAGGTAGCGGCCCCCCGGACCCGCAGCCTTCCAGTGGAATGCAGCCGCTCGATCGACGCCGACCGCACCTGCGGAATCGCTCTGCATGCGCGCCAGCAGCTCCCGGTACGGCGCCGCCAGTTGTTCGGGCTTGTACCCGCTGCGCGAAGCATCGAGGGTCACCAGCAGCACATGATCGCTGCGAAAGCCAAGGTCGAAATTCCGCAGCCGCGTCCAGGTGGTTCAGAAATACCGCCGCGGCGCGTCACCAGGAAAATCGAAAGAGCCACCTGCGCCGCCACCAGGCCCTTTCCGAACCAGCGCCAGAACCACGTGTCGCCGCCCCTCCCGGTCTGCCGCAAGGCCATCGCCGGCTTAGCCCGGAATGCGTACCATGCCGGCGCCAGGCCGAACAGCAACGCCGGTGAGCAGCGCGATTCCGGCGGTGAACAGCGCGATGTTCCAGATCGGGGTGCACCTCGACGTCGATGTGCTCGAAGGCGCGGCTGCTCGCCATAATCCGCACCAGCACGCCGGTCCCGTAATACGCCACCGCCACGCCGGCCGCCGCGCCGGCTACGGAAAGCAGCAGCGATTCGGTCAGCATCTGGCGCACCAGCCGGCCGCGCCCGGCGCCCAGCCCCACACGCACGGCCAGTTCCCGCTGCCGCCCCGCCGACCGCGCCAGCAGCATGCTCGCCATGTTGATGCACGCCAGCAGCAGCAGCAGTCCCACCACCGCCGTCAGCAGCACCAGCGGTTTGCCGTACTGGTCGCGCACCCGCGCCAGGCCCGCGCCCGCCGGCAACAGTTCCATCCTGGTCCCCACGCGGGAATTCCTGCCGCGCGCGGCGTCTTGTTCCAGCAGCCGCCTGGTACACCACGGCGATTTCCGCCTGCGCCTGCTGGAGGGTCACGCCCGGCTTCAACCGTGCCAGCATCGTGAGACCGTCGTCTCCGGTCGGCATCCAAAGGTCGGTCCGGGAGCCTACCCGCGGTCCCACGTAGTCGCGCGGCGCCACTCCGATGATGATCTTCGGCGCGTCATTGTAGATAGATCCGCTTGCCCAGAATCGCCGGATCGCGCTGGAATCGCCGGTTCCAGTAGGACCAGCTCACCACCACCGCATCTCCTTCCCCGCTTGCCGGGACATCCTCCGGGCCGAACAGCCGCCCGATCGCGGGCTTCAATCCGAGCACCTGAAAGTAATTCCCCGGCACGGTCTCCAGGATCAGCGTTTCCGGATCGGAACCCGGTATGCGCACCTGGCGCCAGATTGTCGAACCCCATGCCGGTGATCCCCGAGAAGACGTGATTGTGGTCGCGGAGGTACTCATATTGATCCCATGCCCAATATCCCGGCCAATGCAGTTCGGTCGGGGAATCCCGCACCAACTCCACCAGTTGCTCCGGATGCGCCACCGGCAGTTGGCGCAGCATCACCGTGTAGAACAGGCTGTAGATGGCGGTGTTGGCGCCGATCCCGAGCGCCAGCGAAAGCACCGCCACGGCTGTGAAGCCGGGGCTGCGCCGCATCAGCCGCAGGGCATAGCGAATGTCGTTCCGGAGCATTCTCATTAGACCGGCGGGACCAGCTTAAAGTTCCGATCCCATAACACGGCGCGACACTTCAGAGACGCGACCGTGAGGGAGCGTTTTCCGCCCCTAAGCCGGGCTTGTCAATTCGCCGAGGGCCTCTCCACGTGATCGATAACGACAGTGTCAAACGGAGCTGTGGCTGGTTCCAGCTTCAGGCCCATCTGTTCCTGAATAGCCGTAGTCAGAGCCGGGGGGTCATTGGGCCCGGCTTCCTGAGGCTGATTCTCAACAACGAACTGCAAAGTGAAATCGTAGGGAGCCTCGAGCCCGGTCTTATCGATGATCGGTCGGTCGGTGTAGGCGCCGAGCTGCTGGTCGATCAACTGCTGCATGGTCATATGCGTGGCGGCAATCCGGACCCCCAGCCTTCCCGCACCCGACGACACGAAATTGAACTTTTCGTCCACCGCGCTCGCCTTCAATCTCGGCCCGCCCCTCTTGACTAAGAGATTGTAGATCGGCAGTTCCTTTTGCACGTGATGAACCCGCAATCGGAATCGATCCGCAAGCAGCGTCTGAAGCATCTGCCGGAACACCGCGAGCGGCGGCGGAGTGTCCCCGGAAGCTTTCGCGATCACCTGGTACAACTCGGAGTATGCCAGAACGCCACTCTTTACCCACGCTGGCCCACCGGAGAGTTGCACGTCGTGCAGGTTATATGCGAAGGTCACCAGACTAAACACCGAAACGTGCTCGGCATCGAGAGTGTCGCCGCGCACGAAGATGCCGGCGCTACCCTGCCCCCTGTACGCCTGTGGCTTGACCGACGCGACGTCGAATTTTGGGACGGGAACGGACTGAGCGAAGCTGTTGTGCAGGTGCAGCAGCGCGATCGCAGGTATAATTCCGGCAAGAGTCAACGGCCAGCGCATTGACCTGTCCTCGCACTCAATATAACGGATTCTCTCACTTACCCCGGGACGCCAGTCACCGCACTTGTAGTTTATTTTTCGCTCAGAACAAATCACTTACACCCAACCTCGCCGGAATCCAAAACCCCGCATGATCCAATGAAATTGGAGGTAGCTCTATGGAAGATCAACTTACAGCACTGAAACCGCGCGACCCCCGCGCTCTGAACGCTTATCGGCACGGCCTCACAGGCCAGGTCCTCATCCTCACTCCGGAAGATGAAGCCGCCTACAAGGCCCACTGCCACAACCTCCACGAATTCTGGGCCCCCGTCGGAGGCATGGAAATCGAACTCGTCCAGGAGATCGCCGATGATCGCTGGCGCCTCAAGCACGCCGCCGCCCTCATCAACAACGGCTTCGCTCTCGGCATGACCCGCCCCGATACCATCACCGCCCACCACCCCGAAATCGACGCCGCCTTCGCCCAAACCCGCACCTGGCACGACGACCAGAAAAGCCTCGCCCTCCTCAGCCTCTACCAGCAGCGCATCAAGAACAAGGAAACCAAAACCACCACCCTCCTCCGCCAGTTGCAGCAGGAGCGCCGCGAAGCCCTAAAGCAAGCCGTAGAAGAAGCCGCCCTCCTGGCCCAACTCGCCGCAAGCAAAGCAGAATCCTTCGATATCCAACGCGATCTCCCCCACTTAACCAGCTACCCCCAATTTGATTTTTCAGCCCCCGAACTCGCCCCCTTAATCCTCCACGCCCAGCGCCTGGCCGAGGCGAGAAAGCTCTTCCAAAGGCCCCAAAAACCCCAACGTATGGCCGCTTAACTAACTTGACTAATCCCCCACCCCCAACCCCCACCCCTAACCCCGCGCGCGAAGCGCGCCCTCCCTACTCCCCGTAAAACGCGTTGAAGAAGAACTTGTACGCCGCGTGCGATTGGCCGCGCCACTGCGGCTTGAATCCCAGCAGAATCACGTGGCCCTTGCCGTAATCCGCCTCGAGCGCCGCGGCCTTGCCTTCCAGGCGGTCCGGTCCCGCCAGGTACCCGCTCTCCAGCGGCGACCGTTCCTGCGGATAGCGCGCCAGCACCGTGCCTTTGAAATCCGGTCTTGGTGTCGAACGCCGGGCCGCGCTCGAACATCACGATCGGTGTCCGGCAGCCAGTCCCGCCGTCAGCGGATTCTTCGCGTCTTCGATGTGCACCGTCAGCAGGCAGCCGGAGCAGAAGAACTGGTCCGCGCGCAGCCCGGCCAGCGCGTTCGTCACCGGCAGCTTGAACTGGTTGATGGCGAACATGCGACGCGTTGTTGAAGGTCGACCAGCGTGCCGCCGTCCGTCGACGAAATCGCGCAGCTCCTGGACGCCCTCCTCGCCGATGCCGCCGGCGTAGCGCTCCGGAATGGTGCCCGGACGGTGGCCGTCGATGATCTGCGCGCTCGCTGATATCGGGAATCACGATGGTGTCGTAGTGCTCGCGCAGATGGCCGGCGCGAATGTCGGCGTTGTAGAGGTTGGTGAAGGGGAACTGGTACTGCTCCAGAATCCAGCGCGTCCAGCCTTCGTCGATGCTGGCGGTCCACGGGCGGTAGAGGCCGACGCGCAGCGGCCTTGACCGGCTTGCCGCCTTCCTTCGCCGCGCCGGCGCGCAGGTGGTTCTCGCGTCAGGATGCGCGTCCAGCTTGCCCTTGTCGATGCCCGATCGCGCCGATCTCGTCGCCGGACGAACGATCACGGTGCCCTTCGCCGCCAGAATCTCGTTCACGGCGCGGAAACTGGCGTTGGCGCTCGCGATTGAACGGCGCGGCCAGGCCGTTCGATGTCCTTCACCGGGCGCAGCGAATCGCGGAACTGCTTGGTCGAGCGGCGTGGTCATGGCGTGCACCTCCACGCCCATCTGGTAGGGCAGCGTCCAGCCGGTGACGTCGTAGGGCCGCTGCGTGAGCGTGGGATAGACCTGCGGCTCGAACAGCTCCTTCACCAGCCCGGCGAACGGCTGGTCCATCAGGATCACCCAGGCGTCCGGCTTGGCCGATTGATGCACTTCGATGCCTTGCAGCATCAGCTTTTCCATCAGCAGCGCGGCGGTGGGCGCGTCGTGCTGCTCGCGCGGAATCTCGTAGGCGAAGGGCGGCTCCTTCTCGAATTTCTCGATGGTGTCGCGCGCCGCGCGGTACTTGTTGTAAGTCATCTGCTCGCGATACTTCACCGCCAGGTCGAGCACCGCCATGTCGGCCTCGTACATGTACCGGCAGGCGTCGGCCAGGCGCCACCATCCGCCCTTCCACGGGCTGGAGTAGAGCATCTCCGTCGCCCAGCCCCTGGCGCGCCGCGGGAAATTCGTCCACGGTGTAGAAGTGCGGCGTGGCGTAGCGATACAGCGCCGTCTCGGTGAAGAACGAAATGGTGTGGCGGAAGTTGCCGATGTTATCGAGATAGCCCGGATACCAGACGTCGAAGGTCTCCTGGTGCATCGAGCCGGGCAGGCCGTGATCGTCGAGATACTGCGCGATGGTCATGCCGATCAGGCTCAGCCAGCGCAGCATCAGCGGATGCATGTTGCCCGAAATCGGGTCGGCGAACGGCGGCAGATAGATGCGGCCCGGGAAACGGCGCCGGTCTGGTGCTGCGTGTAGAACACCAGCGGCTGGGTTTCGAGCGTCGCCTTGGTGACCTCGCGCGATTCGAGCATGTTCAGCATGTAGCCGTCGCGATTGTTGTCGTGCCCCACGTACTCCTGCCACAGCACCGGCAGCGGGCTCACTTCGTACGGCGTGCCGACGATTCTGCGCGATACCAGTTGGCCACGATGCTCTGGCCGTCGGGATTGATGGAGAACCACAGCTCCACGATCAGGTTCTGGCGGATGGCCTTGTACATCGGCTCTTCGCGCGGCCACCAGGTCGTAGCCAAGCTGAATGGTGTGCTGGTGATTGGCCACTTCGCTGGCGTGCAGGCCGCCATCGATGTGGATGATCGGCTTGATCTCGTGCGCCAGCGCGTGCGCCTGCTCGTCGCTGATGCCGCGCGCCAGCGCCAGCCGGCGCGAGACGTCCTTATAATGATCGAGCTGCGCCAGGTTCTCCGGCGTCGGAAATGAAGGCGATCCACCAGTCGCGGCCCTGCGTGGTCTTGCCGACGTTCACCAGCTTGATGCGGTTCGGACGCCGCCGCCAGCTTCCGGAAATAGCCCAGCGAGTCTTCGTAGGTGGCCAGATAGAAATCGTCGCCCGGCTTGTGCCCCAGCACCGATTCCGGCGTGGGCACCTGCGCCGAACGCGGCCGCGGCGAATAGCGAGGAGTGACTAACGGATCCGAATCTGTCCTTCATGGCACCACCGCCAGTTTGTATTGATCGAGCAGATCTTCCAGCTTCGTCGCGCTGAAATCCTTGGTCCGCAAGTCCACCGCGAACTTGCTGAAGCTGCGCCGAGTACGTGGCTTCGCTGCGCGACAGCGGCGGCATCTTCCACCTGCGCGCGCAGATCGTCGAGCAGCGGCAGGCGGTCGCGCTGGAACGCATCGAGCGCCGTCTCCAGCTTCTTGCCTTCGCTCCGCCGCCGCCGGACCGCGCGCCGTGAAGTAGGCGCGATTCTGATCCAGCCAGCCGCGTCAGTTCCGTCTTCACCGACTTCGGCTTCGCGTCGCCACGCCGTCTGCTGCGCGATTCCGCCGCCCCTGCCGCCGCGCCCCCCTCCGCCGGCCGGCGTCTCCGGCGCCATCGACGGGTTGTAATACAGCGCGTTGAAGAGGAACTTGTAGGTGCCGTGCGATTGGCCGCGCCACTGCGGCCGGAAGCCCAGCATGATGATGTGGCCCTTGCCGTAATTGGCGTCGAGCGCCGCGGCCTTGCCCTTGAATCCGCTCCGCGCCCAGCAGAAAGCCGCTGAGCAGCGGATTGCGGTCTTTCACGTAACTCGGCCAGCACCTTGCCGCGGAATGCCGGCTTGCGTGTCGAACACCGGATTGCGTTCGAACATCACCGGCCGGGCTCGGCGGCAGCCCCGCCACCACGGGATGCGTCGGCTCCTTGATTTCGGTGCGCAGCAGCGAGCCGGAGCAGAAGAACTGGTCCTGCCGCAGCCCCGCCACCACGTTCGTCACCGGCAGGTTGAACTGCTCGATGGCGAACAGCGCGGCGTTGCCCAGCGTCACCAGCGTGCCGCCCTCGGTGACGAAATCGCGCAGCGCCTGCGCGCCCGTCCTCGCCGATGCCGCCCGCATACTGCCCCGGCACCGTGCCCGGCGCGCATGCCGTCCATGATCTGGCGCGTGCCCATCTCGGCGAATCACGATGGTGTCGAACTGCTCGCGCAGATGGCCGGCCTGCACGTCGGCGTTGTGCAGACGCGTGAAGGGGAAGTGGAACTGCTCCAGGATCCAGCGCGTCCAGCCCTCGTCGATATTGCCGCCCCAGGGCTCGTAAATGCCGATGCGCGGCTTCTTCACCGGCCACGCATCCGGCGCCTCCTTCACCGAATTGGCGTCCACGCCGTCCTTCTGCAGAATCGGCGCCGCGTTGCCCGTGGCGTAGATGGTGCCGTCGGTTTTGCCGAAGCTCACCGTGCCGCCCGCGGCCAGAATATCGTTCACCGCGCTTGCAGCGCCGCATTGCGTATTGTGCGAGAACGCGAACACCGGGCCCGGAGCCTTCCACTTTTCCCGCGATCGGCTCGACGCGGTCGATCTTGCGCAGCGTGCGCGCGCGTTTCGTCGCTGACCGGCTCGCGCCACCGCGACCACTTCGACGCCCATCTGCATCGGCAGCGTCCAGCCGGTGACGTCGTAGGGCAGCTGCGCCGGCGGCGGCTGGCCGCCCGCGGCCGCTGCCGCCCGCCGCGCCGCGACCGCCGCCCGCCGCCTCCGCCGCCGCCACCCGCGCCGCGCCCGCCGCCGCGCTGCTGCCGCGGGAGCCGCCGCTGCCGCAGCCGGTGTAGCCGCCGGTGCTGCCGCGGCCGCCGCTCCGGCCGCCCCACGACCTCCGCCGCCCGCGCCGCCGTCCGCCCGCCGCCGTCGGCCGCCGATCGGCCGGCGGATGCGGAATCTGCGGATACTTCTGCACGTCGAACAGCTCCTTCACCAGCGCCGCGAACGGCTGATCCATCAGCACCACCCAATCGCCTTCCTTGATACGTGGCGCCGTTGGCCGTGAACTCGCGCGTCGCCTGGTGCACCTCGATGCCGTCGATCATCAGCTTCTCCACCAGCGTCGCCGCCGTCGGGCGTGTCGCGCTGCTCGCGCGGAATGATGTACGCGTACGGCGGATCCTTGGTGAAGCGCGCGATCACGTCGCGGCCCGCGCGGTAGCGGTCGTAGAGCAGCTCCTCGCGATTCTTCGCCGCCGTATCCAGCACCGCCATCGACGCGCCCAGCATGTACCGCACGGCATCGCCCAGCCGCCACCAGCCGCCCGTCCACGGGCTCGAGTAGAACACCTCCGTGCGCAGATCCTGCTTGTCGCGCGGGAAACTCGTCGGTGGTGTAGAAGTGCGGCGTGGCGTAGCGATAGAGCGCCGTCTCGGTGAGGAAGGAAACCGTATTGCGGAAATTGTTCACGTGGTCCACGAAGCCCGGGATACCAGTCGTCGAAGCGCCCGCGATGCATCGCGCCGGGCATGTCGTGCTCGTCCAGCTAGGCCGCCATCGCCGTGCCGAACACGTTCACCCAGCGGTACATCAGCGGATGCGGATTCGAGCGACACCGGATCGCCGAACGGCGGAATCCAGATGCGCGCGGGAAACGGCGCCGTCTGGTGATGGTTGTAAAAGACCGTCGGGATAATATTCCAGCTCCGTGCGCGGTGATCACCTGCGACTCGATCATGTTGTTCATGTAGCCGTCGCGATTGTTGTCGTGCCCGATGTATTCCTGCCACAGGCCCGGCATGTTGCTCACTTCGTACGGCGTGCCCAGGTTGCTGCGGTACCACTTGACCACCATGTTCTGGCCGTCGGGATTGATGGAGAACCACAGCAGCAGAATCACGTTGTCGAGAATGGCGGTGGTCTCCGGGTCGGTGGCCGGTCACCAGGTTGTAGGCGAGTTGGATGGTCGTGCTGCGCCGGCGCCACTTCGGTGGCGTGCAGGCCGCCATCGATGTGCACGATCACTTTGCCGTTGTGCGCCAGCTCGTGCGCCTGCGCGTCGGTCAGGCCCTTCACCAGCGCCAGCCGCCGCGCCGTGTCCTTGTACTTATCGAGGTCGGCCAGGTTTTCGGCCGAGCGAGATGATGGCGATATACCAATCGCGCCCCTCGCGTGGTCTTGCCCACGCGCACCAGCTTCAGCTTGTCGGTGGACTGCGCCAGCTTCTGGAAATAGCCCAGCGATTCGTCGTAGCTGGCGAGGTAGAAATCGTCGCCCGGCTTGTGGCCCAGCACCGATTCGGGAGTCGGCGCTTGGGCCAGCGCGACGGCAAATGGAAACACGAGTAGCGCGGCGGCAAGTTTCATAAGAAGATCTAGCCTACCACGCCGGCTCGCCGCGCTCATCATCGCCATCACTCCGGCCCCGCACACAAAGAATGCCGAGGTGAACCCCAGCGCGGCGCCGATGCCATACCGGTCGGCGAGCGCCCCCACCGTGGCCGGGGCGATGGCGCTGATGGCGCGGCCGGCATTGTAAGAGAAGCCTTGTGCCGTCGCGCGGCTCCAGGCCGGAAACATTTCCGCGGCGATTACACCCAGGGAGCTGAAATATCCGTGACCGAAAAACCCGATCAATGGGCCCATGGCCAGCAGAATCGCCGCGCTTTTGGAGCACAGTCCGTACACCGGAATCAGCGCAGCCGTAGTAAGCACGAAGGTCAGGAAAGCCGCCTTGCGGCCCACGCGGTCGGCGAAATAGCCGAACAGGATATACCCGAAGAATGCGCCGATCTGCATGGGAAAAAGCCACGCGGAAGACTTCACGATTCCCAGTCCCGCGCCGCCGCGCGCCAGCGGACTCGCCAGGTACGTGGGAATCCACGTGAACAATCCCCAGTATCCGAACAGCAGGCAGCAGCACAGCGCCGTCAGCAGGCTCAAGCGGCCCAACAGCGGCGGCCGCAGCAAAGGCCGTATCGATGCATGAGGCCTTGCGCTGCCCTTCCGCCATTCGGCCGATTCCGGTATATTGCGCCGGATCCACCACGTGAAAAACGCCGGCAGCACGCCCAGCAGAAACAGCGGCCGCCAGCCCCACCGCGGCAGCACCACCGCCGCCATCAGCGAGGCCGCCATATAGCCGAGGGCCCACCCCGATTGCATCAGCCCGATCCCTTTCGAGCGGTGCTCCTCAGGCCAGGTTTCCGCCACCAGCACCGACCCGGCGGCCCATTCGCCGCCCAGCCCGATGCCCGCCAGCGAGCGCCAGAAAATCAACTGCGCCACGGTCCGCGAAGTGGCCGTGAGCGCGGTGAGCACCGAAAAGCACAGGATCGACCACGCCAGCGTCCGCGCGCGTCCATACCGGTCAGCCAGATAGCCGAACGCCAGCCCGCCCAGCGCGGAAGTCACCATGGGTACGGCGGCAATCGCGCCGGCCGCCGCCGAGCTGATCTGAAACTCCGAACGCACCGCCGTCAGCGCGAACGAGTACAGCAGCACGTCCATCGCATCCAGCAGGTAGCCCAGTTGGGCGGCCAACAGGACGCGCCACTCGTCGCGGCGAATCTCGTGATACCAGGGCAAGACTCCGAGTATAGTTCAGGCGGCGCTGTAGACCGTCCTGCCCCCTACCACCGTGCGCACGATCTGAATGTCCTTGATCTTCTCCTTGTCCACCTGGAAAAGATCGTCCGACAGCACCACGAAGTCCGCCAGTTTGCCCGCCGTGATCGAGCCTTTGATGGCCTCCTCGTGGGAGTTGTACGCGCCGTTGAGCGTGTTCACCCGCAGCGCTTCCTCCACCGTGATCCGCTGGTTGGCGCCCCACGTTTTCCCGTCCCAACCCGGTGCGCGTCACCATGCCCTGAATGGCCATGCGCGGGTCGAACGGTCCCGGACTGAAGTCGGAGCCCGCCGCCGCGGGAATTCCGGCATCCAGGAAACTGCGGTAGGCCATGCAGCGCTTCATGAGCTCTTCGCCGTAGAACGCGAACTTGTCGGAATTGTAATAGGCGTACGTCGTGAACGGCGCCGGCACCACGCCCGCCGCCTTGATGCGCCGCACCAGGTCGTCGTTGATCAGGGTGCAATGGGTGATCTTCGGGCGCGCATCCGCTCGCGGAAAGAGGCGTTGCGCGCGCTCCACCGCGGTCATCACCATGTCGATGGCCACATCGCCATTGGCGTGGCAGTTCACCTGGATGCCCGCGCGGTGCACGCGCTCGATCCAGGCATTCAGGTCGTCCTGCGTCTCGGTGAGGTTGCCCTTGTACGGCGGCGTCGACGCCGGGATACGGCGTGCTGAGCGCCATGGTGCGCTCGGAGAACGACCCGTCCACGGTGTGCTCGCGAGGTGGCGCCCAGCCGGATCCACTCGTCGCCGAAAACCGGTCATGATGCCGCCCGCGATCATCGCCTCCAGCACTCTTCCGCTGGCTTCGTAGCTCACGCGGTGCAGCAGTTCGCCGCGCGCCCGCACCTCCTGCAGCGCCGCCAGATTGCCGCCCTCGTGGTGGACGCTGGTCACGCCGTAGCGCACGAACTGCTTGGAGATGTACGCCAGCCCGTCGCGGTCGCGCTGCGCGCGTCTGCTCTTCGGTGAAGGCGGCCGCTTGCCGACCCGGTTGAGCGCGCCCATGGCGCGGTCGGTCACGCGGCCGTTGAGGTCGCCCTCGGCGTCGCGGTCGAAGGTGCCGCCGGGCGGATTCGGCGTGTTCCGGTTGATGTCCGCCATCTCCAGGGCCTTGCTGTTGTAGAAGCGCCGTATGGCCGCCGCGATGATGCACCGCCACCGGATGGTCCTTCGATACCTGGTCCAGGTCGTGAACGTTGAGCTGGCGATTGTCTTTCAACTTGGTGTCGTCGAAGAAATATCCTTCCACCCAGGTGCCCGGCGGCGTCTCGCGGGCCTTGGCGCGCAGCTTGTCCACGATGCTGGCGATGGTCACGAACTCCACCACGTAGGGGTTGCCGACCACCACCTCGTAGAGCAACACGTTCCCCGGCGCGTGATTGTGGCAGTCGATGAATCCGGGCACGATGGTCATCTGCCGCGCGTCAAAGGTCTGGGTGGCCTTGCCGACGAGCGCCTTGATTTCCGCGTTGCTCCCCACGGCGGCGAAGCGGCCGCGATTTGACGGCGAACGCTTCGGCCTTCGGCGCGCGGGAATCCACCGTGTAGACTTTGGCGTTGAACACCACCAGGTCGGAGTCCTGCGTTTCGGCGGCCAGTATGCCACTGGCGAGGCCCGCGCCCGCCAGGCCGAGGAATCCCCTGCGATTGGTCATGCTCGTTCCCCTCCAGTCTCGTATGATAGCCTTACAGCGATGAACCCTCTGACCCGTCGCGACGCTCTCACGGGGATGGCCGCCGCGTCGCTCTGTTCCGGGGCCGCGGAGGCGCAGTCCGCGGCGTCTCCCCTGTGCTTCACCAGCGCGGTAGAGATGGCGCGGATGATCCGCACCCGGAAGCTATCGGCGCGCGAAGCTCTGGCCGCGCACCTGAAGCAGATCGAGCGGATCAACCCGAAAGTGAACGCCATCGTGACGCTGGTGCCGGAAATGGCTGCCGAAGCCGCCGCCAGGGCCGATGAGATGCAGGCGCGCGGCGAGAAACTGGGGCCGCTGCACGGGCTGCCCGTGGCGCACAAAGACCTCATGGAAACCCGCGGCATTCGCACCACCTTCGGCTCGCCGCTCTTCCAGGATCACATTCCCACCGAAGACGACCTCGTAGTCGAACGCATGCGGCATGCGGGCGCGATGATCGTCGGCAAGACCAACACGCCGGAGTTCGGCGCGGGGTCGCAAACCTTCAACAAGGTGTTCGGCGCGACCCACAATCCCTACGACCTGACGAAGACGTGCGGCGGATCTTCGGGCGGCGCGGCCGTCGCGCTGGCGTGCGGTATGGTGCCCGTGGCCAGCGGCTCCGATATGGGCGGTTCGCTGCGCAATCCGGCCGCGTTTTGCAACGTGGTGGGCTTCCGGCCCTCCGTCGGCCGCGTGCCGAATCCCAAGGCGGAAGTGGCGTGGTCCACGCTGAGCACCTCGGGATGCCTGGGCCGTTCGGTGGCCGACCTGGCGCTGGCGCTGAGCACCATCGCCGGTCCGGATTCCCGTTCGCCGCTCTCCATCGACGAACCCGGAGAATTGTTCGCGCGCCCGCTGGACCGCAGCTTCAAAGGCGTGCGCGTGGCATGGTTCAAGGACCTGGGCGGAGTGCCTTTCGACGCGCGCGTGCGCGCCGTGGTGGACAAACACCGGGCCACCTTCGAATCGCTGGGCTGCGTCGTGGAGCAGGCGGAGCCGGATTTCGCTCCCGCCGAAATCTCCTTTCGCACGCTGCGCGCCTGGAATTCGGCGATCGCTTACGGAGCGCGCTGCAAGCGCATCCCGACGGTTTCAAGGACACGCTGAAGGGCGAGATCGAAGAGGGCCTGCGGCTCACCGGCGTGCAACTCGCCCATGCCGAGGCGGCTCATGCGCAAGATCTGGCGCGGCTTTCAGGCCTTCCTGGAAAAGTACGAATACTTCGTGCTGCCCACGACCCAGCTACCGCCGTTCGATATCGACACGCCCTACCCCACAGAGATCGCCGGGGTAAAGTTCGAGAACTACATCGACTGGATGAAGTCCTGCTGGTACATCTCGGCGACGGGCAATCCCGCGGCTTCGGTGCCCGCCGGATTCACACCGGAAGGCCTACCGGTAGGAGTGCAGATCGTGGGCCGCGAACAAGGCGGATTTCAGCGTTCTGCAAATGGCCCACGCCTTCGAACAGGCCACGGGCTTCGGCAAACAGCGCCCGGCGATTGCGTAAACACCGCTCGCTGAACGCGCGCGGCTCTGATCCGAGCCGCGACTGTTAAGGAGCGGTCGGTAGCGCGACACGTCCCCGACACGGGTTCGATGGTCAGCGCAGCAGGAAACCGGCGCCATCGATGATGAAGTGGGCCAGCATATTGCAATTCAGATCGCGCTGCCACAGATACAGCGCGGTGAGAACCGCTCCGCCATATCCGGCGACGATCAACTGAGCCCAACCCCAGCTACTGAGATGTGCCAGGGTGAATACCGACCAGGAAATCAGCGCCGCGAACCAGGTTCGCCCAGTCAGCTCTTCGAGCCGGGGAATCGGGTAGCCGCGAAACAGGATCTCTTCGCAGACCGCGGCGCGCGTCACGAGCAGCAGCCGGTACCAAAACGGCGTGGCCGTCAGTTTGTTGATTTCGGCGGCATTCATGTGCAGGTGGAGGAGCGGAAACAGGACAAAGTAAATGATCGGGACGCCCATCACAGTTACGATGCCCACAGGAATGGCCGAGAGCGTTCTCCATCGGGGACGGCGGAAGCCAATGGACGAAAGGGGCAAGCCTTCCACAAACAAAATGAAAGCCAGGACGATGGCCACCAGGATCCACCAGAGCACCTCGCGCCCCAACAGGGGCCCGAGCCGGCTGTACCGTTCACCCAAGTCGCCCAGGTGAAGGTTCGCGCCGCCGAGGGTCAGCAGCAGACCGGCGAGAATCTCAAGACGCCGCGCCGTGCTCCCGGTTCCGCGCACACCCGAAGTATAGATTAATCTTCAGCGTATGGGCGTACTACGTGGCTTCCCACCTTGATAAAATCGGTTCCCATGACCTCCTCAGGATTGCGTCCCTTCTTCCTTGCGGCGAGCTTTGTCCTGGTTGCCTATCCGCAAACCAAGCCCACCTTAAAGCCCGCGGACTACGGTAAGTTCGAAACCCTCGGCCAAGCCACCTTGTCGCCCGACGGGAAATGGGTGGCCTATGAGATTCGCCGCACCAATCGCAACGACGAACTGCGCGTGACCAGCGCGTCCGGCGGGAAGACGCAGGCGCTGGCCTTCTGCTCGGCAGCCGCGTTCTCCGCGGATTCGCGATGGCTGGCCTGCGAAGCCACCGTTTCCGAAGCCGACCAGGAGAAGTTGAAGAAGGCCAAAAAGCCGCTTCAGAACAAGATGCACGTTCTGGAACTGGCTACCGGCGCGGTGACCACCGTGGACGATGTGCAGTCCCTCGCGTTCTCCGGGGAAGGCGACTGGCTGGCGTTCCGCCGCTATGCTCCCGCGCGCGAGCCGGCCTCCGGGCGCGATCCCGCCGGTACGACCCTCACCGTTCGCAACCTGGCCACGGGCGCCGACACCACTTTCGGAAACGTGACCGGCATGGCCTGGCAGGATGCCGGCACCAACCTGGCGATGACCGTCGGGGTGGAGGGGCGTACCGGCAATGCCCTGCAAGTGTTCGACCCCAGGAGCGGATCGCTCCGCGTGCTGGATAGCGGGCCGGCCCTGTTCACCGGCCTGGCGTGGCGCAAGGAGTCCAGCGATCTGGCGGCGTTGCGGAGCGTGAAGCAGGACGGCTTCGATGGCGAAAGCTACGTCGTGCTGGCCTGGAAGGGCCTGGGCGAAAAGCGTTCCACCAAGGTGGACGCGCCGCAGCGCCTGGTGGGCACGCGCACGCCGCAGTGGTCCGAAGACGGCGCCACGCTGTTTGTCGGCATCGCCCCGTGGCTGAAGAAACCGGCCGGGAAAAAGAGCGACGAAGACCAGTCTACCGTCGAGGTCTGGCATTCCAAGGACGAATATGTCATCAGCGAACAGAAACTGACCGAGTCGCGCGATCGCGATCGCAATGTCACGGCGGCGTGGCACATCGCGACCGGAAAGCTGGTGCCGCTATCCACTAACGATCGGGAGGAAGTCCGCCTGCCGAAACGCGGAGACCGCGCCCTCGCGCTGGATGGCACGCCCTATGTGGCCGAGTCGATGTTCGGACGCCGGTACACCGATATTTACAAGGTCAATCTGCAAACCGGCGCGCGCGTACAGGTGGCCAAGAAGCTTTTGCCTCCGGTGGATTTCAGCCCCGGCGGCCGCTACGCCATGAACTTCCGAGACGGCCATTTCTGGGCTTACGATCTGGACGCCGGCGCCACGCGCGACATCAGTAAAGACGCGCTCAAGGTGATCTTCACCAACCGGGAAAACGATTACCCGGTGCCGCAGAAGCCGCCCTACGGCATCGCCGGATGGACCAAGGACGACCGCAGCGTCATCGTATACGACGCCTGGGACCTGTGGGAACTGTTTCCGGACGGGGCCGCCAAGCCGCACCGTTTGACCGACGGCGCTCCGGAAGAGATCCGCAATCGCTATGCCCGTGTGAGCCCCGCGCGTGCCGGAGGCGGGCGGGGCGGCCGCGGCGGTGGCGAGGAGAACGATTGGATCGATCTTTCCAAGCCCGTTTACCTGAGCCTGGAGGGCCGCTGGACCAAACGCACCGGCTACGCCCGGCTGCAGGACGGCAAAACGGAGCGCCTGTTATTCACCGATAAGAGCGTGCGCGGACTGGTGAAGGCTAAGAATGCGGACGTGTTTCTGTACCAGGCGGGCACCTGGGTTTCCTCGCCCAATCTCTATGCGGGCGGCTTGGAACTGAAGACCGCCCGGCGCATCAGCGATACCAACCCGTTCGCGGCGGAGTATGCGCAGAGCCGTGCGGAGCTGATCGATTATAAGAACGCGCATGCTGACCGGCTGCAGGGCGCGCTGTACTACCCGGCGGGTTACGAGCCCGGCAAGAAGTACCCGATGATCGTGCAGATCTACGAGATTGAAAGCAACCAGTTGCACAACTGGACCGCTCCCAGCGAACGGGTCACCTACAACCCCGCGGTGTGGACCCAGAACGGATATTTCGTATACCGGCCGGATATTGTGTTTCGCCCGCGGGCGCCCGGACTTTCGGCCCTGGATTGCGTGACGGCGGGCGTGAAAAAGGTGATCGAGACGGGGATGGTAGACCCTACGCGAGTCGGCCTGGTGGGTCATTCGTGGGGCGGGTATGAGACCACGTTCATCCTGACGCAGAGCGAGCTGTTCGCCGCGGGCGTGGCCGGCGGACCGCTCACCAACCTGGCGTCCAGCTATGGGGAGATCTACTGGAACAGCGGCGGGCCGGAGACGAATCACGTGGAAGTGGGGCAGGAGCGCATGGAGGTTCCGCTCTACGAAGACCCGCAGGCATACATTCGCAACTCGGCGGTGTACTTCGCCAACAAGCTGGCGGCTCCGCTGCTGTTGAGCGTGGGCGATCATGACGGCGCATCGGACTGGCATCAGGACATCGAACTGTACAACTCGGCGCGCCGGGCGGGAAAGAACTGCGTGATGCTGGTGTACGAAGGCGAGAATCATTCGGTGGCGCAGAAGGCCAACCAACTGGACTACCACCGGCGCATCAATGCGTGGTTCGACCATTACCTGAAGGGGGCACCGGCAGAGGGCTGGATCAATCACGGAGTGAGTGTGCTGGAGCGGGACCGGGAACTGAAGGGGAACGGAAAAGACAGCGGGACCGGGTCGGGCGCCGGGTTGAACTAGGCCACACGGTCGCGGCCCTGTACGGAGCCGCGACCGCTCAGAGGGCTACGATTTCTTTACTTTTGGCGGGACAATCGCGTCTTTGGCGGCTTTGGCGACGCGGAACTTCACAACTTTCTTGGCGGGGATCTTAATCGCCTGGCCCGTCGCCGGGTTGCGACCCATGCGGGCTTTGCGGTCTACGCGCACCAGCCGGCCTAAACCGGGCACCACGAATAGGCCGTTCTTCTTCACTTCTGAGATAGCCGTGCTGGCTAGCGAAGCCAACATGGCTTGTGCCACTTTTTTGGTGACTTCGCACTTGTCTGCCAGAGTCTGGACAATCTGTGATTGCGTCATTTCGTCTTTTACTCTCCCATTCGGCTTTAGCCGATGACATGATGGTACGCCAACGCAGGCTGCTTGGAAAGAGGAAAAGGCTCGAAAAGCCCGCAAATTAAAGGAATCGGTACTCCGGAAGGCCTGGAATGCCGGTTTGGAAGGCGAACAGGCCGCCTGCCAGGCGGTGCGCGGGCGCGCTCAGCGAAGCGCTGGTGACGAAGAGCGTGCGCAAACCGGCGCCGCCGAAGGTGCAACTGGTGATGTTGCGGGCGGGCATTTCGACGATGCGATCGATGGCGCCATCGGGAGCGATCCGGACGACGCACCCGCCGCCCCACCGGCAGTTCCAAAGGAAGCCTTCACTATCCATCGCGGAGCCGTCGGGAAGGCCGCGTTCGAATCCCGCGAAGAACGGCCGGCGCTTGGCGATGGCGCCCGTCGCCCGGTCGTAATCATAGACGTAAATCGCGTTGCACAGCGTGTCGGCGAAATAGAAACGCGTATGATCGGGGCTCCAGGCGAGGGTGTTGGCGATACCGATCTCGCGCTGCCATTCGCTGACCGCGCCATCGGGGTCGATGCGGTACAGCGCCCCATCGGTGCCGCCGGCTTCAAGCGAAGTCCCGTCCGGAGCGACGTTGTTGCGCATCGAGCCGGCCCAGAAGGAGCCGCGCGGGCCGGGACGCCCATCGTTCAAACGCACGGCCGGGTAGCCCGGCAGGCGAAATCCCTGATCCTGGCGCTCATCGGTCTCCGCGCGCCAGAAGATCAGCCGGGAGGCCAGCGCGACTACCAGGGTGCCCGCACGCGCGGTGAGCCCCAGTGCGGTGACCGGCTCGTCGAAGAGCCACGTGCGGACCGCGCCGCCGGAATCCAGCCGGTGAATCAGGAAGCGGTTGATATCGGTCCAGTAGAGAGACTCCTCTTCGTCGCACCAGACCGGGCCTTCGCCGCACCAATCGCCGGCGAGGGCAACGCAATGGGGTTCGAATACCTTCACGGTTACACGAGCACGGTGAACGTGGATTCGGTGCGCTGCACGGGACGGTACAGCGTGTCGCGCTCCACCGGGACGCGCCCGGCTTTGCGGATCAATTGCAGCAATTCGGCGCGGCGCAAGCCTTGCGTGGTGGTGGCGCCGGCGTCGTGGTAGATGCGCTCTTCCACGATGGTGCCATCGAGATCGTCCGCTCCGAAGCGCAGGGCGATCTGCGCGATGCGCGGCGTCATCATCACCCAGTAGGCTTTGACATGCGGAATATTGTCGAGCATCAGGCGGGCCGCCGCAATGTTCTTGATGTCGGCGAATCCGGTGGTTTTGCCGATGTGCTGCAAGGGCGTGTTATCCGGGTGGAACGCCAGCGGAATGTAGGTGACGAAGCCGCCGGTTTCGTCCTGGAGCGCGCGCAACTTCACCAGGTGATCCACGCGATCCTCATCGTTTTCGATGTGCCCGTAGAGCATGGTGCAGTTGGAGCGCAGGCCCAACCGATGGGCCGTGCGAGCCGTTTCCAACCACTCGTTGCCGTCGATTTTGTGATCGCAAATGATGCGCCGCACGCGCTCGTTAAAGATTTCCGCGCCGCCGCCCGGCAGGGAATCCATGCCGGCGTCGCGCAGCCGCTCGAGCGTTTCGCGGATGGAGATTTTCGTGCGCCGGGCGAGGTAGGCGATCTCCACCATGGTGAAGGCCTTGAGATGCACCTGGGGAAATCGCTCCTTGAGGCCGCGCAGCATTTCGCAGAACCAGTCCAGGGTCAGTTCGGGGTGCAGTCCGCCCACGATGTGGAATTCGGTGACGGCCTCGCTGTAGCCCTCGCCGGCCTTGTGCCAGACCTCTTCCAGGGACATGGTGTACGCCTTGGGGTCGCGCACGCGCTTGCCGAAGGCGCACAGCCGGCAACTGGCCACGCACACGTCGGTCGGGTTGATGTGGCGGTTGACGTTGAAATAGGTGGTGTCGCCGTGCAGGCGCTCGCGTACGATGTTGGCCAGGTAGCCGAGCGAGAGGATATCGGTGGTGCGAAACAGGGCGAGGCCGTCTTCGAAAGTCAGGCGCTCGCCGGCTTCCACCTTGGCACGGATCGGAACCAGACGAGGATCATCGATGACAACTTGCATGCTTAAGACACCCGGTTTGAAGAGGAAAATATCAGCGGCCCAGAATACAAAGAATAGCACGCTCACGTAGCCATTCATGGTGAAGAAGGCGGCGTTGACGCGCGACAGGTCATGCGGTTTTACCAGGCTGTGTTCGTAGACCAGCAGTCCGGCAATGGCGGCGACTCCGGCAAGGGCGAGGGCGCCGAGGTGCAGCGACCAGACCAGGGCGAGCAGGCACGCCACCATCAGGAAGTGAAGCGCTTGCGCCAGACGCAAGGCGCGGGCGATTCCCAGGCGGTGCGGCAGGCTGTGAAGGCCCTCGGCGCGGTCGAATTCGTAGTCCTGGCAGGAGTAGATGACGTCGAATCCGCCGGTCCAGAAAGTCACGGCGGCGGTGAGCCACAGAATGCGGGGGTCCAGGGAGCCGCGGACGGCGATCCAGGCGGCGGCCGGCGCAATCCCCAGGCTGAAACCCAGTACCAGGTGAGAGAACGAAGTAAACCTTTTGGTGTACGAATAGAAGAAGACCACCGCCAGCGCCACAGGCGAGAGCATCAGGCAGAGCGGATTCAACTGCCAGGCGGCCAGCACAAAGAGGGCGGAGGCGGCGGCCACAAAACCCCAGGCGAACCGGTAGCTGAGCAGGCCGGCCGGCAACTGCCGCATACGGGTGCGCGGATTGCGGGCGTCGATTCCGGCATCCACCAGGCGGTTGAACGTCATGGCGGCGGAGCGGGCGCCCACCATGGCCACTACGATCCAGAGCAGTATCCGCCACAACCCCGCCGTGCCGTAGCCGCCCTGGCGGAACGCCAGCAGCGCTCCGGTGAGCGCGAAAGGAAGGGCAAAAACCGAATGCTCGAACTTAATCATTTCGAGCGTGAGACGCAATCTTTGCAGCATCATTCGGGAAGTTACCTACTATTTTACTCCGCCTTTCCACGCGGACGGCGCTAGCCCAAAATACTAGCTAAAATTACGATAGCGGAGCGGACCGCGCGTGTTACATTTGGGACTTGTGCCGAGCACCGGAAAGGGTCTTTAGCAATGTTGGAAGCGTTCGCCCTCTCGGACAAGGGCTGCGTCCGAACGAACAATGAAGACTACTGCCTGATCGAACCGGACCTCGGGTTGTACGTGCTGGCCGATGGGATGGGCGGCGCCAAGGCGGGAGAACGGGCTTCGCGGATGGCGGTGGAAACCGTCGCCGAGAAAGTGCTGGTCGCCCCCCACCGCGACACGCAGGTGCTGCTTTCCGCGGTGGAGGAGGCCAACAGAAGGGTTCTCGAGGCGGCGCAAAGCGATTCCGCTTTGGAAGGCATGGGAACCACCCTGGTGGCAGCGCTGGAGGTGGATGGCCAACTCTCCATTGCCAGCGTGGGAGACAGCCGGGCTTACGTTCTGGATGCCGATGGCTTCCGCGTGATCACCGACGATCAGACCTGGGTCAACGAGGTGGGCCGCCCCCTGGGCCTGGACGAGGACAGCCTGAAGAATCACCCCATGCGCCATGTGCTGACGATGGCGATTGGGGCCAGTTCTCCGTTGACCGTCAATTACTATTCGGTGCCCCTGCAGTCGGGCACACAGGTGATGATTTGCAGCGACGGACTGCACGGGGTGCTGGAAGGGCCGCAAT
Source organism: uncultured Solibacteraceae bacterium (assembly GCA_963853855.1). GTDB lineage: Bacteria > Acidobacteriota > Terriglobia > Bryobacterales > Bryobacteraceae > Sulfopaludibacter. The sequence goes on from CAWKYG010000039.1 coordinate 26,357, forward strand.
TGGAAGAGATTTTGCGCGCCGGCGGCACTTTGGAAGAGAGTTGCCAGCATCTGGTGCAGGCGGCGAAAGAAGCTGGCGGCCCGGATAACGTGACTGTGGTGTTGGTCAAGAAAAACTGACAGCTCACCAGATTCATAGCCCCTCATGGCCCCGCCGGGTGCGTTTCCGCCTCGGATAATTCATGATTTCCTGTAGTGGAATTAAGCATCTTTAGCCATTAAACTCCACAAATCTATTGACAGCGGTTACATTCGGTGATAACAACGATACTAGGTTTCTCGCAAAAGGCTCGGGCTATGGGTGTGTGAACCCGTAGGTCAACTGAACTGCCGAGTTCAGGGGTGGGTGAAATCAACAGGGGCAGCTACCAACCTGCCATCAGTGTCGAAAAGGAGATTCACTTGAAAGCCAGAGTTGTCTATTCAGTGATTTGTCTTCTCTTATTGGGCACTTTCGCATCTGCACAGGAGTTTCGTGCCAGCATTTCAGGCCACGTCACGGACTCCACGGGGGCGACCGTACCGCAGGCGAAAGTCCAGGCTACAAACCTTGCAACCAAGGAAGTTAGCAACGCTACGACAGACAATGCCGGAGGCTATACCATTCCGCTGCTGCAACCGGGAATGTACAAGCTGACGATTACAGCGACCGGGTTCAAGCAGTACGTCCGCGACAAGATCAGCCTCGAAATCAGCCAGGCGGCAGGTATTGACGCCAAGCTGGAATTGGGCGATGTGACGCAGACGGTGGAAGTGAGCGGCGATGCCGCCTTGCTCGAAACGCAGACGGCCAACCGCAACGGTCTCATCAACGCCAGAGAAGTTTCCGACCTGCCGCTGAACTCCGGGCGCAATCCGTTCATGCTGGGGCTGACGGCTTCCGGCGTGACGTTCCGCGGCGCTTCCATCTGGCAGCGTCCGTTCGATAACGGCGCCATCGCCGATTGGGTAGTCAACGGCGGCTGGCAGGAAAGCAATGAATTCCTGCTGGACGGCGCGCCGAACAACGCGCAGATGGGAACCAATAACATCGCTTACGTGCCCATGGTGGAGACCGTCCAGGAATTCACCATGATGCAGAACACGTATGACGCGCAGTACGGCCACACCATGGGCGGCATTCTGAATACCGTCATGAAGAGCGGCGGCAGCACGTTCCACGGCACAGCGTGGGAGTACATGCGGCGTTCGGCACTGGACGCCAACAACTTCCAGAACACATCGGTCGGAGCGGCGCGTCCGAACCACTATCTGGACGATTACGGCGGGCAGGTTTCCGGGCAGGTGATCATTCCGAAAATCCTGAAGCGCGACGGCTATATCAAGTTGTTCTACATGGGCGCCTTCCAGAACTATCGCGAAGCCACGGCCGATCCGCTGCTGGTGAGCTGGCCCCAGCCCGAAATGCGTAACGGCGATTTCAGCAAACTGGTGAACGGCTCGGGTCAGGCAATCACGATCTACGATCCCACCACCGCAACTTACGACGCCAGCGGAAACCTCCTGACCAATCGCACACCGTTTCCAGGGAATGTGATTCCCTCGAACCGCATCAATCCGGCCGCTCTGACGCTGACCAAACTGATGCCTCTGCCGAACACCACAACTCCGGGCTACCGGTATGGCACCGGCGACCTCAGCCTCCCCGAAGTCACCGATCATGATGCCTACTACAACATGACCATCAAGTTCGACTGGACCATCGGCGATAAGAACCGCTTCTTCATGCGCGAGGGTTCCAACGACCGTACCGAGCACCGTCCGGGCAATGGAATCGTCGGGCTGGGCGAGGATGGGCAGTTGCCCTTCCAGCGAATCAATGACAGCTACGTGCTGGATTGGACTTCGACGCTGAATCCGACCACAGTATTCGATATCCGCGCTTCCAACACCCGGTTCATCGAAAAGGGATCTGGCTTTGATAATGCCGGGCTTCGATTTGAGTACGTTGGGCCTTCCGAAATCGCTCATCTCTTCGTTGCCCGGCGGATATTTGATGGGCGTCTGGAACGTGGGCGGCTACCAGACTCTGGGCCGCACCAGCAGCGACAACATCACCAACAGCTACGGTATTGAAGCCAGTCTGACCAAGGTTGCCGGCAAGCATACGCTAAAGGCCGGGATGGATCTTCGCCGGATTCAGTACCTGGTGTTGGACACCGGCAGCATCCTGGAAGAGGACTTCACCTCCGCCTGGACGCAGCAGATTTACAACAATGCCGGAAACGGCCTGGGCGGCGACGGCTACGCCAGCTTCCTGCTGGGATATCCCAGCGGCGGCCAGAGCAACTATGCGGCGTATCCGTTCTATCGCCAGTGGTACATCGCGCCCTACCTGCAGGACGACTGGAAGGTGAGCAGCCGTCTGACCATCAACCTGGGACTGCGCTATGACATCAACGAGCCGATCACCGAGAAGTACAACCGGCTGGATTATGCCTTCGACCCGAACGTCGCCAGCCCGATCGGCCCGATGGCCACCCAGAACATCGCGAATTTGCATCTGCAGATTCCGGCGCAATTCGCTTCTCTCTACAGCAATCTGGCCAATCTGAAGGGTGGAATGCGGTTCGCAGGTGTGAACGGCAACTCCCCCATGCCGGCCAACGTCGATAAGACGGGCATTCAGCCTCGCATCGGCTTTGCCTATCGGTTGCGGGACAACCTGGTGATGCGCGGCGGCTTCGGCAGTTACATGGTCAACCCCAATAACGACTGGATGCAGACCGCGGGGTTCAGCAACAACACTTCGCTGGTCAACAGCAACGATGGCGGCCGCACTCCGATTGCCGGCGTGATGAACAACCCGTTTCCTAACGGCATCAATCTGCCGTCCGGATCCAGCCTGGGCGCTTCGACCTACGTCGGGAAGAGTGTCAACTGGTTCAGCCCCAGCTTCAAGCTGCCGCGTTCGAACCAGTTCTCGTTCGGATTCCAGTATCAGCCCAGCCCCAATGGCACGCTGGACGTTTCGTACGTGGGCAACCGCGCGATTCACGATCAGTCGAACTTCCCCTTCGACACCAATCCGCAATACGATTCTTGCAGCGTGATGTACGGCGCCTCTACTCCGGCCGGTTTTGCCTCGCCGGCGGCGTACTGCAACCAGACGCTGCCCAATCCGTTTCAGGGCCTGGCGCCCTTCATCGGCACCAGCCTGTACACCAGCACGACCACCTCGCTCAACCAGTTGCTGCGAACTTTCCCGCAGTTCACCGGCGGCACCCAATACGGCCTGAACACGGGAAAAGTCTGGTACAACTCCATGCAGGTGAACTACAACTACCGCACGCGCAACGGCGTGAACCTGATGTTGAACTACACGCTGTCCAAGCAGAACGAGCGCTGGGGCTACCTCAACTACTATCAGAATCCGATCCAATACCAGCAAGGTCTGTACTACGCCGACCGGCCGCATTTCATCAAGGCGACGCTGGTATACGACCTGCCGTTTGGCAAGGGCAAGCATTTCCTCACCGGGGTCCACGGGGTCGCGGACCGGGTGGTGAGCGGATGGCAGTTCAATACCTTCATCACCGATTCGCCTTTAGGGGAACCGGCCAACATGCCCGGAAGCATTGTAGCTATCAAGAACCCGGGTCTTCCCAACGTGCACTGGGGCGCCAACAAGGTGCAGATCAATAACAATTGCATCCTGAACGAAGACGACACCGGCGCCGTCGCGCCGTTGCCCCAGAGCATCGCCAACGGGTGCAGCGCCACCGACTGGTCGGGGTATGACTGGTTGCAATTGCCGCCGAACTACCGGCCCAACCAGGTCAACTCCTATCGCAGCGGCAACGTGCGCGTGCAAGGCACCTACACGATGGATGCTTCCATCATCAAGGAAACCAGGGTCACCGAGCGCATTCACGCCCAGTTCCGCGCCGAGGCGTTCAATGCCCTAAACCACTGGAACTACATGCTGGCCAACGTCAACAACACCGCCACCGACCCGAACTTCGGTTCGATCATTCCGCATACCCAATCCACGCAGGCGAGCGTCAATCCGCGCTCCATCCAGCTTGGGTTCAAAGTGACCTGGTAGGACATGTTTTGATTTTTCAAAGGGCAGGCTTCGGCCTGCCCTTTGCCGGCTCTCCCGTCACCCGAAGGGGCGAAGCGCCTTTACAGGGAGACTCCCTTCCCGGTGTGTTATCATGTGTACGCAATTAGGCGTCGACCATGCAGACACAGAAAGTCGGGATTCGTGAATTTCGGGAGAGGCTGGCAACGTTTCTGGAAGCATCCGGACCCGTCGCCATCACTCGACATGGAGAAACCGTGGGGTATTACATCCCTGCCCGCCCAAGCAAGGATGCCGCGCATGTAGCGGCACTACGGACGGCCGCGGCACAACTCGACGCGCTTCTCGCGGCCAGCGGAGCCACTGAAGACGAACTGGTGAACGATTTCAAGACAGCACGCCGTAGCCGCCGGAAGGTTCGCACCTGAAATGGTGATTCTCGACGCGAACATACTGATTCGCGCGGTTCTGCGCAAGCGTGTCCGAGAGATTCTTGAAACGCATTTCGCGAGAGTCCGATTCTGCGCGCCTGATACTGCTTTCGCCGAGGCCCGGGAGCACCTTCCCGGAATTCTGCTGAAGAGGCGTATTGATCCGGAAGCCGCTGCCGCCGTGCTCGTTGAACTGGCGGTTCTGATTTGAAAATGCAGCGCGGCAGCGCTTGCAGAAACGTGATGAAGAGGATTGGCCTGTGCTGGCCACGGCTCTGGCGCTTGAATGTCCGATTTGGACAGAAGATGCGGATTTTTTCCGAGCAGGCGTCGCGACGTGGACCACGGATCGCGTTGAACTGTTGCTTCGAGAGGCGCAACTACGGGGTCCCGACGAGCCGAATCCCGAATAAGGCTTCGGCCTGCCCTTTTTTTTGAGAACTCCCTCCCCCTCGTCCCACTATCTCCACGTGAAGATCCTCCTCTTCGCAGTAGTTTTCGTCCTTAGGGCGGCTGCGCAGCCGCCCTGTCTTCAGGTTCAGGTTGTGGATGGCGAAGGGGCGGTTCATGCTCCCGGGTCACGCAGCATGAAGCCGTTGACAGTTGAGGTCCGGGACGAAACCGGGCGGCCGGTGGAACATGCCTCGGTCAGCTTTCATCTTCCGGATGACGGTCCCGGCGGCGTCTTCCCGGGCGGCTTGCGCACCGAAGTGGAAATGACCGACGGCCGCGGCCGGGCGACGGTCCGGACACTGCAATGGAACCGCATTGCCGGGCAGTTTCAAATCCGCATTGTGGCCTCGCGGGAGCAGGCGCGCGCCGGCATGATATCGCTTCAATATATCGGCGAATCGGGTAAAAAGACCGGCACGACCTCCCCGGCGCGTTAACGAAAGTGACAAAACCGATTCGCACCCGCCAGACCTGCCCCCGAAACAAAACTATTGACAGCGATTACATTCGGTGATAACAAATCTAACTAGGTTTTAAACGCTTAAACGGGGAAGACGGGTGTCTATTCCCGTACATTTTGGTGTGGTTTCGTTCAGAATGGGTGCAAATTAAGCAGGGGCAGCTTTCAATCCTGGCAGTAGTGTCAGACAAGGAGATTCACTTGAAAGCCAAAGTTGTCTGTTCGGTGATTTGTCTTCTCTTCATGGCAGCTTTCGCATCGGCGCAGGAGTTCCGAGCCAGCATTTCAGGCCACGTCACGGACTCCACGGGGGCAACCGTGCCGCAGGCGAAAGTTCAAGCCACAAACCTGGCAACCAAAGAAGTCAGCAATGCCACGACCGACAGCGCGGGAAGCTATACCATACCGCTGCTGCAACCCGGGATGTACAAGCTAACGATAACGGCCACGGGATTTAAGCAGTACGTTCGCGACAATATCAGCCTGGCGATCAGCCAGGCCGCGGGTATCGACGCCAAGCTGGAATTGGGCGACGTGACGCAGACGGTGGAGGTAAGCGGCGAGGCTGCTTTACTGGATACGCAAACGGCGAACCGCAGCGGCCTGATCGATGCCAGGGAAGTTTCGGACCTGCCGCTGAATTCGGGCCGCAATCCGTTCATGCTGGGGCTGACCGCTTCCGGCGTGACGTTCCGCGGCGCTTCCATCTGGCAGCGCCCGTTCGATAACGGCGCCATCGCCGATTGGGTGGTGAACGGCGGCTGGCAGGAGAGCAACGAGTTCCTGCTTGACGGCGCGCCGAACAACGCGCAGATGGGCACCAACAATATCGCTTACGTGCCCATGGTGGAGACCGTCCAGGAATTCACCATGATGCAGAACACGTATGACGCGCAGTACGGCCACACCATGGGCGGCATTCTCAATACCGTGATGAAGAGCGGCGGCAGTACGTTCCACGGCACAGCGTGGGAGTACATGCGCCGGTCGGCACTGGATGCCAACAACTTCCAGAACACTTCGATTGGCCAACCCAGGCCGAACCACTATCTTGACGATTACGGCGGGCAGGTATCCGGGCAGGTGATCATTCCGAAAATTCTGAAGCGCGACGGCTACATCAAGCTGTACTACATGGGCGCTTTCCAGAACTACCGGGAAGCCACGGCGGATCCCCTGCTGGTAAGCTGGCCCCAGCCCGAAATGCGTAATGGCGATTTCAGCAAACTGGTGAACGGCTCCGGTCAGGCCATCACGATCTACGATCCGACGACGGCCGTTTATGATAACAGCGGCAACGTAGTAACCAATCGCCAACCGTTCCCCGGGAACATCATCCCGGCGAACCGGATCAATCCGGCCGCTCTGACGCTGACCAAACTCATGCCTCTGCCGAATACCACCACTCCCGGCTACCGGTATGGCACCGGCGACCTCAGCCTCCCCGAAGTCACGGATCACGATGCCTACTACAATATGACCATCAAGTTCGACTGGACCATCGGCGATAAGAACCGGTTCTTCATGCGCGAAGGGTCCAACGATCGCACCGAGCACCGTCCGGTCAACGGAATCGTGGGGCTGGGTGAAGACGGGCAGTTGCCCTTCCAGCGGATTAACGACACGTACGTGCTGGATTGGACTTCCACGCTGAATCCCACTACGGTATTCGATATCCGCGGTTCCAACACCCGGTTCGTCGAAAAGGGCTCCGGTTTTGACAATGCCGGGTTCGATTTGAGCACCCTGGGCCTTTCACAATCGCTCATTTCTCGTTACCGGGCGGGTATTTGATGGGCGTCTGGAGCATCGGCGGCTATCAGACTCTGGGGCGCACTTCCAGCGATAACATCACCAACAGCTATGGGATTGAGGCCAGTCTCACGAAGGTTGCCGGCAAGCATACACTCAAGGCCGGCTTGGACCTTCGCCGGATTCAGTACCTGGTGTTGGACACCGGCAGCATCCTGGAAGAGGACTTCAATTCCACCTGGACGCAGCAGATTTACAACAATGCCGGAAACGGCCTGGGTGGCGACGGCTACGCCAGTTTCCTGCTGGGCTATCCCAGCGGCGGCCAGAGCAACTACGCGGCGTACCCGTTCTATCGCCAGTGGTACATCGCGCCTTACCTGCAGGACGACTGGAAGGTGAGCAGCCGCCTGACCATCAACCTGGGGCTGCGCTATGACATCAACGAGCCGATCACCGAGAAGTACAACCGGCTGGATTATGCCTTCGACCCGAACGTCGCCAGCCCGATCGGCCCGATGGCAACCCAGAACATTGCCAACCTGCACCTGCAGATTCCGGCGCAATTCGCGTCGCTGTACAGCAATCTGGCGAACTTAAAGGGCGGCATGCGGTTCGCGGGCGTGAACGGCAATTCCCCCATGCCGGCCAATATCGATTGGACGGGCATTCAGCCCCGCGTCGGTTTCGCTTACCGGCTGAGGGACAAGCTGGTGATGCGCGGCGGCTACGGCATGTATATTGTCAACCCCAACAACGACTGGATGCAGACGGCCGGGTTCAGCAACAACACCTCGCTGGTCAACAGCAACGATGGCGGGCGCACGCCGATTCCGGGCGTGATGAACAACCCGTTCCCCACCGGCATCAATCTGCCGACGGGATCCAGCCTGGGCGCTTCGACCTACGTCGGGAAGAGCATCAACTGGTTCGCTCCCAGCTTCAAGCTGCCGCGTTCGCACCAGTTCTCGTTCGGCTTCCAATACCAGCCGAGCCCGAACGGCACGCTGGACATTTCGTACGTGGGTAACCGCGCGGATCACACGCAGTCGAACTTCCCCTTCGATACCAATCCGCAGTACGACTCGTGCAGTGTGATGTACGGCGCCTCTACCCCGGCCGGTTTTGCCTCACCGGCGGCATACTGCAACCAGACGCTGCCGAATCCGTTTCAGGGACTGGCGCCGTTTATTGGCACCAGCCTGTACACTTCGACGACCACATCGCTCAACCAGTTGTTAAGGACCTATCCGCAGTTCACCGGCGGCACCGAATACGGTCTGAACGCCGGCAAGGTCTGGTACAACTCCATGCAGGTGAATTACAACTACCGCTCGCGGAGCGGCGTGAACCTGATGTTGAACTACACGCTCTCCAAGCAGAACGAACGGTGGGGTTACCTCAACTATTACCAAAACCCGATCCAATATCAGGAAGGTTTGTACTACGCCGACCGGCCGCATTTCATCAAGGCGACGCTGGTATACGATCTGCCATTTGGCAGGGGCAAGCATTTCCTCACCGGCGTGCACGGAGTCGCGGACCGGCTGGTAAGCGGATGGCAGTTCAACACCTTCGTCACCGATTCGCCTTTGGGTGAACCGGCCAACATGCCCGGCAGCATTGTGGCCATCAAGAGCCCCGGCCTCGGCAACGTGCACTGGGGCGCCAACAAGGTGCAGATCAACAACAACTGCATCCTGAACGAAGACGACACCGGCGCCGTCGCGCCACTGCCGCAGAGCATTGCCAACGGCTGCAGCGCCACCGACTGGTCGGGGTACGACTGGTTGCAACTGCCGCCCAACTACCGGCCTGCCCAGGTGAACTCGTATCGCAGCGGCCAGGTGCGCGTGCAAGGCACTTACACGATGGATGCCTCGATCATCAAAGAGACCCGCGTCACGGAGCGCATCCGCGCCCAGTTCCGCGCTGAGGCGTTCAACGCGTTCAACCACTGGAATTACATGCTGGCGAATGTGAACAACACGGCCACCGACCCGAATTTCGGTTCAGCATCATTCCGCATACCCAATCCACGCAGGCCAGCGTCAATCCGCGCTCGATCCAGCTTGGATTCAAAGTGATCTGGTAGGGCGTGCCCGCAAGCCGTACGATCCCGGGGACAGGCTTTGGCCTGTCCCTTTTCGTTGCCGTGCTTCTGACGGCGGCGGACAATTCCACCGAGGCCGCGAAGTGGCAGGCGTTGGGCGTCTCCCATGCCGCGCGCGGGGATTATGCCGGCGCGGTGGAGCCCTTCCATCGCGCCTGCCTGCTGGACGCGAAACTCGCGGACGCCTGCCTATATTTCGGACGGACGCTTTACCTGTTGGACCGTTTCGACGAGGCCGTGAATGTGATGCGCACCGCTTTGGAAAACGATCCGCAGAATCCGCAGATCTACCGCATTGAAGCGCTGGCGCTGGAAGCCTCGGGAAAAGCCGGCGAAGCCGAGGCGGCTTTCCGTGAAGCCATCCGGCTGGAAAAACACTCGCCGCCGAATGAAGATCCGTCCATCGACTACGGCGTTTTTCTATACCGGCAGGGACGCGCGGAGGCGGCCCTCAGTCCCTTGCAGGCAGCCGTCGCGCGGCATCCCGACGCCTCCCGCGCGCAATTGGAACTGGGCTGCGCGCTGCTTGCGCTGGACCGCGTGAAGCAGGCGGCGGAGCATCTGGAACGGGCCACCGCGCTCGATCCGCAGGGCGCGCGCGGGCACCTTTTGCTGGGTAAGGCGTACCAGCGGCTGGGCAAATCCGAACAGGCACGCAAGGAGCTGGATGAGGGTTCGCGCACCGTCAAATAGCGGTCCACCGCGGCCCTCCGGGCTTCTCCGACACCCCTTTGGTTTCCGTTTCTGTGGCCGGCAACGTATTTTGCTCAGGTCGCTACATGCCGAACGAGCAATTTCGCCACGGGCCTAATTCCCGGCCGGCGGGGCGCCGCGTCCGCCGCCGGCCGGGGCGGAAAGCTTGTAGTTAGCCGGAGGTTCCGCGCCATATAAGTAGCGTACGAAATAATCCCAGCGCCGCCTGGTCATATAGTTGGCCGCCGCGCCGTAGCCATGGGCGGCGTTCGGAAACATAATCAGGTCAAAATCCTTGTTAGCCTTGATTAGTTCGTTTACCACCAGCAGTGTATTATACGGCGGCACATTGTTATCCATCGTGCCGTGCGCCAGCAGCAGGTGACCTTTCAGATTTTTCGCTTGTAGTTGATTCGCCTGGCTGTCGTAATTGTCGCCGGAGCTGCCGGGCTTATCCTCAAGCAGTCCCTGCCACTTTTCGCCCCAGTCGTCCTCGTATTCGCGATTGTCGTGATTGCCGGATTCGCTGATCCCCACTTTGAAAAAGTCGGGATACCGGAACATGGCATCGGCCGTCGCATAGCCGCCGCCCGGAGTGGCCGTAAATGCCGGCGCGATCCAGGTCGATCCACGGATAGCGTTGCGCCAGTTGCCGCATCGCCGTCACCTGGTCCGGCAGCGTGTTGTCGCCCATGTCGCCGTAGTAAGCTTCATGAAACTTCTTGGAGCGCCAGGGCGTTCCCATGCCGTCGATCTCCACCACGATGAAGCCCAGCTCCGCCAGCGCGTCGCAATCCCCGCGCGCCGCCGCAAAACTGCGCGAGCCCACGCTGCCGGTCTGCGGCCCGGGGTAGATGTGATTGATGATGGGATACTTTTTGTTGGGGTCCAGGTTCGAGGGTTTGAACATCAGCCCGTAGATATCGGTGACCCCGTCGCGCGCCTTCACCGTGAAGGGTGTGGGGGGCTTCCAACCGGTGGCCAGCAATTTCGAAATATCGGCCTTTTCCAGATTGACGATCAGCTTGCCGTTACTGTCCCGCAGCACGGCCACGGGCGGAACGTCGGGCTTCGAATAGCTGTCTACAAAGTAATCGCCTTCCGGAGGCGAGAGGGTCACATCGTGATTGGCGTCCTCCGGGGTGAGCAGCGCGTAATTCCTGCCGTCGAAACCGATCTTGTAGAAGTGGCTGAAATAGGGGTCTCGGCCCTTCTCGCGGCCCACCGCCAGAAAGTAGATCATGCGGTTCTTTTCATCCACGCGTAAGACGCGCGTGACGTTGCCCTCGCCGGTAGTGATTTGATTCTTCACCTTCCCGGTGCCCAGATCGTAGAGATAGAGCTGGCCCCAGTTGTCGCGCTCGCTGAACCAGATGACTTCGTTGGACGCCGGAAGGTAGTGCCAGTTGATGCGCCCGTTGCCGGATTCGAAAAAGGTCGCCACCTTTTCTTCCATCACGTCGCGCACCGCGCCGGTGGCGGCATCGGCCAGCTTGAGCTGCTCCACTCTGTGATCGCGCGAGGTGGAAACGAAGGCCAGGTGCGCGCCGTCCGGAGACCATTGCATATCCAGTTCGCCGCCGCAGGCGATATCGTCGCACAGGGTCGAGCGGTGCTGGTCGGGCGGCATCTGCAGCCGGATCACCTTGGCCGCGTCCACGTCGATGATTACGCGCTGAATCGTCGTTACGGTGTGATCGCCGGGCAGCGGGTATTTCCAGGCGCGCAGAGTCGGATGGCCCACCTTGGTTTCCACCAGGTACATCTCGCCGACTCCGCGCTGGTCCTGCTGAAACGTCGCGATCTTGCGCGAATCGGGCGACCACAGCACAATCGGCCGATCGCTGCTGGTCCATCCGGCGTTATCGGTGGCGTATCCGAAATCCTTCACGCCGTCCGTAGTGAGTTGCGTTTCTTTGCCGGTGGCGACGTCGCGCAGCCACAGATTGTTCTCGCGAATCAGGACGGCGCGTTTCTTATCGGGCGAGACCGATTCGTTGCGCCCTCCCGCTCCGCCTCCGCCGCGCCCGCCTCGGCCTCCACGCCCGCCGCCCGTGGTAGCCGTGGCCGCGCCGATATCGCCGCATTTATTGCCCGCTGTGTCGCACTGGTATCGGCGCCCGCTGTAATTGAAGCTGACCGAGAGCCCGTCCGGCGTCACGTCGATTTCCTGAAACGGCAGGCGCGACGCACTGATGGTTGCGCCCGATACCGCGCCCAGCGCGGTAGCCAGTTTGGCGTGGTCGAAGGCCGGCTGTCGCGTACCCTTAGCTGGATCGACCAGGATGAATTCATTGCCGTCCGCCCCGGTATCGCGGTAATAAAAGCGCTCTTCGGAGATCCACGAAGGACGCACCCCGCTATGGAACACCAGCGGAGTCGTATTGTAGGTCATGAACTTCTCCGCCCGGGCATAATCGGCGGCGGTGAACCGTGTCTGCGCGGCGGCAGGCAGACCCGCCAGCACGACAGAAAGGGACAAAAAGGATTTCAGGTGCATTAGGCCGGATAATCACACTAATGCAGGGATGAAGTCAAGCGGAGCACGGTTCGCGCGGAGTTATACTCATGGGCGATGAGGGCATTCACGCTGGCCTCGACCGTACTGGCATTGGCGATCGGAGGCCGCAGGGCCAGCCGGCGCCCGCGTTTGAAGTGGCTTCGGTCAAGGTGTCGCCTGCGCGCGAAGGCACGGCTGGGTTCACCGCGATGGACAGCGACCCGGCCATGGTGCGGTATTCCAACATCACCCTCCACCTCCTGATTGCGATTGCATACAAGTTCGATAGCAGGCTGATCACCGGCGGCCCGCCGTGGTTGGATAGCGACAAGTATGACGTGTCGGCGAAGATGCCGCCGGGCACACCGAAGGACCAGGTTCCGGCCATGCTCCAGGCGCTGCTGGCGGATCGATTCAAACTGGCCCTTCACCGGGAAACGAAAGACCAGCGCGCGTATTTCCTGGTGGTAGGAAAGAACGGGCCTAAGTTGAAACCGGCGCGGGAAGAGGGCGGACAGAATATGATCATCCCCGGGGGCATCATAGGGCATGCCATGACCATGGAGTGCTGGCCGGGTCCGTGGCCAGTGTCGTGGGATACCATGTGGTGGACAAGACCGGACTGGCGGGAGCGTTCGACATCGACCTGAGATTCACACCGGAGAACAGCAAAGAGCCGGGTCCGGACCTGCTCACTTGTATCCAGGAACAACTGGGACTCAAGCTGGAGCCCGGACGGGCTCCAGTAGAGATGATAATAGTCGATCGCGCGAATCATTCACCTTTCAGGCGATAACATGGTCCCCCTGGACCACTGCTCGCGCCGGTCGGTAATGCCTCCAGAAACGGGAGGCCGACGAGGGCGTCGGCAGCGGACCGGGGGTCGCCACGCATGATGCTGCACACTTCAGGCGTCGTTTAGAATTCGTTCCAGAGGAACTGATTGTAGACTTCGTGGTGATACTGCACTTCCGGCGTTTTGACGAATGTGCCCAAAAGGCGGGCGCAGCGGTCGGCGGAAGCCTGTTTCAGATCGGCGTAGCGGCCCTTCACATCTTCGCCCAGCAGAGTCGTGGTCCATGCGGAATTCCGGAAATTGGCCAGCGCATCGTAGATGTTGTCGGGCAGGTAGCGCTCGGCCTGGCGGATGTTCTTGATCTTGGCGATGTCGCCTTCCAAGCCGGTCTTAAACACCCCGAGCATCACCAGGTACGGATTGGCGTCCGGCGCCACGGAGCGGACCTCCACGCGCGCGCTGCGCTCGTTGCCGATGGGAATGCGGATCATCGAGCCGCGATCCACCGCCGAAGCCTTCAGTTGATTCGGCGCCTCGAAGTGCGGATCCAGACGGCGATACGCGTTGACGCTGGGGTTGAGCAGCAGGCACAGATCGTTGCCGGCCGTCAGGACGCGATCCACAAACTGCCAGGCGAATTTGCTCATCTTCTCTTCGCCCTTGGGATCCCAGAACAGGTTCTTGCCGTTCTTGCTGATGGAAACGTTGGTGTGCATGCCGCTGCCGTTAACGCCCACCACGGGCTTGGGCAGAAAGCTCGCCGTGAGGCCCATGCGATTGGCCACCTGCCGGCAGATCAGCTTGTACAACTGAATGTGGTCGGCGGCGGCGACCACCTCGGCATAGCTGTAATTGATCTCAAACTGCGAGGGCGCCACTTCCGGATGGTCCTTTTCGTTCTGGAAGCCCATGGCGCGCTGCACTTCGGCCGTCGTGTCGATAAACAGGCGCAGCGGGTCGCCCGGCAGCGAATGATAATAGCCGCCCTTGTTTACGTACTCGAACTTCTGCGTTTCGTGGTAGCGGCGCTCGGCATCCGCACCGTTGAACAGGAAGCCTTCGATTTCGTTGGCCGCGTTCAGCGTGTATCCGTTCTTTTCGTAGAGGCCGCCGGCGAAGCCCTTGAGCACGCCGCGAATATCGGCGGTGTAGGGAGTGCCATCCTTATCGATCACTTCGCCGAAGATCAACACCTTGCCGGGGCCGAACACGTCGGCGGGAGCCCAGTAGAAAGCGCTCCAATCCATGTGCAGGCGCAGGTCGCTCTCCCGCTGTGCGGTAAACCCGCGAATGGATGATCCGTCGAAGGTGAGATTGTCCCAGCTCTTGACAAGAAATTTCTTATCGTAATCGAGCATGTGCAGACGGCCTTCCAGGTCGCTGAACATCACCGTCACGGCTTTGATGCGCTTCTCGTCGGTCAAATACTTGATGCGCTGTTCCTGGATGACATCCATGGGAACGCGGTTGAGCCGCTGTTGCTTCGCTTCCAGGTTCAGGTCTTCGAGCTCGGCGTAAGAGAGGCGTAGAAAATCTTGCAGATCGTTCAAAAAATCCTCCTGGTTGAACATTTAATTCTCCGCGACCCGGCGGGCGCAAGGCAATGCTTTCGCGATAGATTGTGTTTATGGGTGCGATCAGGAAATTATTTCCTGCTCTTCGCCGAGCCACATCTCGTATGCCGCGCGCACCATCGCTACCCAGACAACCGCCACCGCGTAACCGCCCAGCACGTCGGTCGGATAATGGACTCCCAGGTAGACGCGTGAAAACCCCAACCGCCAGGGTGACCGTCACCGCCGCCGTCCAGATCAGGATCTTGCGCCGGCGCGAGACCGCGCCAGCCGCGAGAATGGCGGCCAGCACCCCGTAAAAGCAGCAACTGCTGACCGTATGTCCGCTCGGAAAACTGTACGTCGCGGGTTGCGCCATTCCGAAAAACACCTGGGGGCGGGGCCGCTGGAATCCGAACTTGAGCGCCTGGTCGAAAAGCTGGGCGCCCAGCACCGTGATGGCGAGCAGCGCGGCCGCCCGCGGCCTGCCGGCGGCGTAGAGCCTCCAGACCAGGATCGCCCCCAGCGGCAGCAGAATGGTCATGGACCCCAACTGGGTCACGGCGCTCATGGCCTCGGTAAAACCGGGCGTGGCCCATTTGTGAATGGTGCTGCGCACGGCCAGATCGAAGGCCAGGGTACGGCCCTGCACCACCGCATATGCCAGCACCGCGAAGAACAATGCCGCCAGAACGGCGACGGCGGACCCCGCGATCCATGCCCGATTTTTGCGTCGCACCTTTCTTAACAATACGGTGCCCGCCGCACTGTGACAAAATGGTTGCTTCCCCAATATGCGTTCGGCTCTCATTGTCCTCTTCACGCTCGCCCTCGTCCTGCGAGCTCAAACGCCCCTCGGCACCGTAACGGGTCTGGCGGTGGATCCTTCCGGAGGCGCAGTCCCCGGGGTTTCCGTCACTCTCACCAGCGAGGAAACCGCTGTCAAGCGCACCACTTCCACCAACGGGGCAGGTCTGTACTCCTTCCCTAACCTTCCCCCCGGGACCTACCGTCTGAACGCCGAAGCCAATGGCTTCCGGCCAGTGGAGACGCGCGCCTTTGCCGTGGAGGCCTTGCGCACCGTCCGGCAGGACCTGCCGCTGGAACTGTCCACTGCGAATTCCGCAGTCGTCGTGACCGAAGCCGCTTCACCAGTGATTCAGGTGGATACCCCGGCCATTGCCACCAACCTCGCCAGCCGCCAGATCATCGAACTGCCCACTACCCTGCGCAGTGTCGCCAAGAATTCGGGCGATTCCGGACTCATCAGCGAGATCCTGCCGGAGACCGTGCCCGGTGTGGTGCAAGTGGGCGGCGGCGCCAAGTGGCTGACACCCGGAGGCACGGCCGGCGCGACCGACGTGAAGGTGGACGGTATCGAAACCAGGTTCGGCAATTTCGGCAGCCCGGACAACGTGTCGCAGCCATCCATGGAAGCCATCCAGGAGTTCACCGCCAACGTGCTTACCACGCGCGCGGAATTCGCGGGCATGGGCACTGTCACCACAGCCACCAAAAGCGGCACCAACGAATTCCACGGCGGCGTCTACGAGTACATGCATAACAGCGTCACCGACGCGCGCAACACTTTCGCCACTGCCCTGCCCTTCACCAATCTGCACAATTACGGCGGCACGCTGGGAGGAGCGGCGCAGAAGGATAAGACCTTTTTCTTCGTGGATTTCGACGGCACCCGCGGCGTTTCTGCGTACCTGTTTTCGCCCAATGTGCCGACCGTAGCCATGCGCAGCGGAGATTTCAGCGGCCAGGCCGCGCTCAAGAATCCATACACCGGATTCAATCCCTACAGCGGGAACGCCATCCTGCCGCAGTACCTTTCGCCGCAGGCTACACAGGTACAGCAGATCTTCTTCCCGTTGCCGAACTTTGGACCGCCGAGCCTTACCGCGGCCAACTACCGCGCATCGTTCGATGGACCCGAGGTGCATCGCACCGAAGAGTTCCGCGTGGATCACAACTTCACCGCCAACCACATGGCCTTCGTGCGTTACTCGAATCGCAAGGACGACTACCACATTCCCGGCGCGCGCTCTTCCCTTCCGCCCACCACCGTGGGCACCAGCGACAACATCCGCCGCGTGAATTTCTGGACCCTGGGCGATGTGCGCCAATCTGCGTCCCAGCGTGGTCAACGAATTTCGCGCCGGCGTAGTGATCCTGGTCTCGGCCAGCAGCGCGGATTTCACCGGCCAGAACCTGATGCAGCAGATCGGCATCGCCGGTCTGCCGGACCGCGGCGCCGTCCACAGCCTCCCGTTCTTCAGCGTCTCCGGCTTCACCAACAACAACATCAACCTGCTGAGCCCGGTGAACGACGGGCACGCGCAGTTGGCCGACAACCTGAGTTGGGTCCACGGGCGTCACTCCATGAAATTCGGCGTGGAGGCCATCGATTGGTTCGTCAACCGCTACATGCCTAACAACTCCGGCAATCCCATTTTCGGCAGTTACTCTTTCACCGGGGCATTCACCGGCAACGCCTATGCCGACTTCCTGCTGGGACTGCCGGCCACCGCGACCCGTGAGGAGCCCTTCCCGGCGCAGTACAATCGCTCGCGCGACTGGTCCGGCTACGCCCAGGACGATTTCAAACTGACCGCCAGGCTGACTTTGATCTACGGCCTGCGGTACGAATACAACGGCCCGGCCTACGCCAACGGGGACAATATGTACTCCTTCGACCTGGCCACCGGCAAGATCCTGGTGCCTTCGCAGACATCGATCCAGAAGTTCAGCGCGCTGTTCCCTGCGACGTACCCGGTGGAGACCGCCAATGCCGCAGGCGTGGGCCGCTCCCTGCGCCAGAGCGACAACAACAACTTCGCCCCGCGCTTCGGCTTCTCCTACCAGTTGGGCAAAGATGCGCGAACCGTACTCCGCGGCGGATGGGGCGTGTACTACAACCATTATTCGGAAAACGTACCGGGCGATCTGGCGGCCGGCCCATTTTCCGCCACCACCATCAACACCAACGTATTCACCAATGGCCAGCCGCTGTTCACGCTGGCCAACCCCTTCGCCGCCGCGGGCACTCCCGGAACGCTCTCGCTGCGCGCCGTGGCCCCCAATCTGCGCAACAGCCCGGTGCAACAATACACGCTTTCCCTGGAGCGCGAACTCACACGCGATCTGGGTGTGCGCGTGAGCTACATCGGCTCCCACGGATCGCAACTGGTGTATCGCCGCGACGTGAATCAGCCGCTGGCATCCACCGTGGCATTCAACAACGCGCGCCGCCCGTATCCCATATTCGGCACCATCAACTATGCCGACAACGGCGCCAACATGTTATACAGCGGACTGCAAACCGCGGTGCAGCGCCGCTTCACTCACGGCCTGCTAATCAACTCCACCTGGACTTGGGCCAAGGAGATCAGCGACGCCGACGAGATCGACGATTTCGAACTGGGCTATACGATCGAAGATTCGTACAACCGGAGGCGCGACCGCGGCAACGTCTATTCCGTCCCGCGCCATCAGTGGATCAACCAGGCGCTCTACGATCTGCCGCTCGGTAAGGGCCAGATTCTGGGCGGCTGGCAGGCCAACCTTCTGCTCAACCTGAGTACCGGCAACTGGTACACACCCGTACTCAGCGGTCCCGACCCCACCAATACGCGCCAGACTACGCTCCGCCCCGACCTGATCGCCTCCACCATCTCTATGCCGCGAACGTTGAACCAGTGGTTCAATCCGGCGGCGTTCGGGACACCGGCTAACGGCCTGTGGGGCAATGCCGGGCGCGGTATCATCGAGGGGCCGGGGTACATTCTGTTCAATTTTGGCCTGCAGAAAACGGTGCGTCTGGAAAAGTGGGGCGCCATCCAGTTCCTGGCGAATTTCCAGAACATCCTCAACCACGTGAACTACGGCGAACCCACCGGCGGCGGCAGCCCCCTGCAGAGCTTTGTAACGGTCAACAACAGTAATGCGGGAAAGATCACATCTACCGCCGTGTTTCCTCCCGCCGGCAGCCCCCGCACGGGCCAACTGGCGCTACGCTGGAGCTTCTAGCATGATCACCTCGACCAACCCCGCCACCGGAGTCACGCTGCGAACGTTCGAAACGCTCGACAACGAACAACTGGAAGAGAAGCTGGCGCGGGCCAAGCGAGCGTACCAAAGCTATCGACGAACCTCATTCGCCGACCGCCGCCGCTGGCTCACCGCCGCTGCCGATATTCTGGATTCCGAAAAAGACCGCCTGGGCCGCATCATGACCCAGGAGATGGGCAAGACTCTCGCCTCGGCGCGCGCCGAAGCGGCCAAATGCGCCACCGGTGCCGCTACTACGTGGAGCACGGGGAGCGGCTCCTGGCCGATGAGCCCGTGGATGCCGGCGGCGGGCGCAGCTTCCTGCGCTACGAACCCATCGGGCCGGTGCTGGCCGTGATGCCGTGGAATTTTCCGTTGTGGCAGGTCTTCCGTTTCGCCGCGCCCGCGCTGATGGCCGGCAACGTGGGGCTGCTCAAGCACGCTTCCAACGTGCCGCAATGCGCGCTGGAAATCGAAGACGTGATTCGCCGGGCCGGATTTCCCGAGGACGTTTTCCAGACGCTGCTGATCGGCTCGTGGGAAGTCGCGCGCGTGATCGACGATCCGCGAGTGAAGGCGGTGTCCCTGACCGGCAGCGAACCGGCGGGCTCGCAGGTGGCCTGCCAGGCCGGCCGGCGTATCAAAAAGACCGTGCTCGAATTGGGCGGCAGCGATCCGTTCGTGGTGCTGCCTTCCGCCGATATCGCGCGTGCCGCGCAGGTCGCGGTGGACGCGCGCATCATCAATAACGGCCAGTCCTGCATCGCGGCCAAACGCTTCATCGTCCACCAGCGCATCGCCGCTGAGTTCGAAGAGCGCTTCGTGGCCGGCATCAAGGCGCTGCGCGTCGGCGATCCGATGGATGAAGCCACGCAGGTGGGACCTCTGGCGACGCCTTCGATTCGCGAGGACCTCGACCGCCAGGTGCAGCAGAGTATCGAAATGGGCGCGCGCGTGCTCGCCGGGGGCAACAAGCTTCACCGCCCCGGCAACTTCTACGAGCCCACGGTGCTCGCCGATGCGCCGCCGGATTCTCCCGCATACCGCGAAGAGATGTTCGGACCGGTCGCCGTGCTGTTGCGCGCCGAAGGGCTCGACCACGCCATCCAACTCGCCAACGACACCGAATTCGGCCTCGGCGCCAGCGCCTGGACCAACGACCCGGAAGAACAGCAGCGCTGCATCGCCGAAATCGAAGCCGGCATGGTCTTCATCAACGGCATGGTGGCCTCCGACGCGCGCCTGCCCTTCGGAGGGACCAAACGCTCCGGCTACGGCCGGGAGCTGGCCACCTACGGCATCCGCGAATTCGTCAACGTAAAGACCGTCCGCGTCGCCTGAAAAAGGGGACAGACGCATTTAAAAAAGGGGACAGACGCATTTATTTGCGAGAGTTTTCCCGGCGCGCGGCGACTACTTTCTTCGCTTATGCCTCGCCGTCCCCGTTTCATCGTGCCGGGCGTTGCCCATCACGTGACCCAGCGCGGGAACAACCGCCAGCCCGTATTTTTCAGCTCCGACGACCGCCTGCTCTACCTGCGATTGCTCTGTTATCATGCCTCGCGCAACGGAGCGCACATTCTCGGATACTGCCTGATGACGAATCACGTCCACCTGATCGTCACCCCGGACCGCGAGCTTTCGCTGGCCCGCACCTTTGGAGGGACCCACGCCGAGTATGCGCTGGCTTTGAATCAGGTCGCCAATCGCACGGGCCACGTCTGGCAGAATCGCTATTTTTCATGCCCTCTCGACGACGCCCACCTGGAGCGCGCCCTGCTCTATGTCGATCTGAATCCGGTACGTGCGGGCCTCGCCGCGAGTGCCTGCGACTGGCCGTGGTCCAGCGCGCGGGTGCACAGTACCGAGGGCCTGACCGATCCCGTGCTGGATGCGGACTGGGCGGACCAGGCGGGCGGATGGGACTGCACCGACTGGCTCGCTCGCCTTTCGTCCAGCCAGATGGAGGACGAAGATGCGCCTCTGCGTCGCGCCACGTTGCGAGGCGAGCCCCTGGGTTCCGCTCAATTCGTGGCGGCACTGGAGCAGCGAGCCGGACGGCGCCTCAGGGTCTTCGCCCGGGGACGTCCGAGAAAGCCCACACCGCCGCCCATATCCAAGCTCCTACAGGAAGCGATGGTCGGCGACGGATAATCGGATCGGGCCCAAATAAATGCGTCTGTCCCCTTTTTTAAATGCGTCTGTCCCCTTTTTGGGACAGGGCTCTCCTGTCGGCGGCGACGGCGCGCTGAGTTCGCCCTAACTGGCGGCCCGTGTTACGCCCTGATGCTGCTTGGCGCACGCATGCACGAAAGCACTCACCAGAGGACTCGGCGTCCCTTCATTCACCCGCATCTCCGGCTGGAACAGTGTCGCTACGAAGAACGGATGACCGTCGAGCTCGAACGCCCGGATGTCGTGCTGGTCGTCTACCCCTGCCACCCAGAACTGCGATCCCTCCAACAGTCGCTGGTACTTCGGATTCAATCCGAAGCTGCAGTGGTATTCCTCCACCGACTCCTTTGCGCCGTACGCCTTGCGCAGTATCGTGCCGTCCATGAAGCGCACCCTTCCACGCGCTCCCGCCATCGCCCTGTCGAGGGGCGAGATAAGCGGAATGCCGCATTTCGGATTGCTCTTCTGGTGGTCGGCTTCGGCCAGACCCAGTGCGTTCCGCGCAAACTCCACCAGCGCGTACTGGAATCCTGCCGAAGTGCCTAGAAAGGGAGTCCGCGTCACGCGCGCGTGACGAATCGCCCGGATGGCCCCATCCGCATTGCGGTAAGGCATGCCTGGAACGCACCAGATTCCCTGGAATTGAGCTAATGAATCTCCCCGTCCTACGCTATCCGTGGCTACCCAGACAGATTCCACAGAATCGTCGGAGGCCGCGGCTAACGACCGGGAGATGGCGGTGTGAGCTTTCTGTTGCTCGTTATAATCACCGATGAGTGCAACTCGGATCGTGGAGTGCATGGCGGAATTTTGTCACGATCCGGGAAAAAACGTATCGGGAGATTTGTAAATATTGCGGAATTTTCCTCTACACCACTTGACAGTGGTTTTATTCTAATGGGGCAAAGGACCCAGCGAAGTCGCCAGCGCCAGCAGCGGAAAATAGTCCCGATACATCCCGTACGTCAGATAGAACACATTCGGAAAGCCGGTGCCGGTAGTCGCTTCCTCCGGCCAGGTGCCGTCCGGCCGCTGCCGGTCCAGCAGAAACTGGATGCCCCGCCGCACCTGGCTCGAATCGCGATCGCCGGCTGCCAGCAGGCCCAGCACCGCCCAGGCGGTCTGCGAGGGGCAACTCGGCGCCGAAACGAAATGGTCGCGCTCGTAACTGGCGCAGCTCTCGCCCCAACCGCCGTCGGGATTCTGAATCGCTCGCAGCCAGCGCGCCGCCTTGCGCGACCGCATCGCTGCGTCTCGAGCGAGCCGGCTCGCCGCCAGGCCGCGCATCGCCAGGAACGAGCCGTAAATGTAATTCACGCCCCAGCGCCCGTACCAGCTCCCGTCCTTCTCCTGCGCCTGCAGCAGGTACGCGCACACCGCGCCGCACGGCCTCGTGACCCGCCATGCCGCGGCGGCACAGACACTCCACCACGCGGCCGGTGATGTCCGGGCAGGTCGGATCGAGCATGGCATTGTGATCGGCAAAGGGCACCTCGTTGAGCACGGCCCAATTGTTGTCCACGTCGAAGGCCGCCCACCCGCCGTCTTCCGACTGCATGGCCAGCAGCCAGTGGATGGCGCGCCGCTCGGCGGCCGCCTGCGCCTGCGGGTTCGACGCCCTTGGCGTGCATCAGCGCCAGCAGCACCATGGCGGTATCGTCGATATCGGGGTAGAACTCGTTGGCGAATTCGAACGCCCAGCCGGAAGGCTCGGTATCGGGCCGCTTGACGCGACCAATCGCCCTTGCGGCGCACCTCTTTGCTGATCAGCCAGTCGGCCGCGCGCGTCATGCGCGCGTCGGCACCCACGCCGGCCTCGCCCAGCGCGAAGGCGCAGATGGCCGTGTCCCAAATGGGCGAAACGCACGGCTGGAACATGAAGCGGTCTGTCCGTTTCGATGCAGCAGCGATTCGAAGTGGCGGATGGCTTCCACCAGGTCGGGATGGTCCTCGCGGATAATCCAGCGCGTCCAGCGCCATGATGAAGTACATCATCGCCGGATAGATGGCGCCCAGGCCTTCGGTGTGGCGCGTGCGGTCCAGGATCCAGTGCTCCGCCTGCGCGGATGGCCGCCCCGCGGATGCGCTCCGAGCCGCGCTTTTCCCAGACTTTGAAGACGCGGTCGAGGTGGTGGAAGAGCAGCGAGAGGCCCTTGCGCCGCGGCAGCGCCAGGCTGACGCCGGGCAGCAGCAGTTCGTCCAGGGTGAAGCCGGCCGGCGCGCGCCGGTTCGCTCCGCGCGCCTGCACGATGGAGAGCGGCACCAGAATGGAGCGCGTCCACGACGACATCTCGTAGAGCACGTTGCCGGGCAGCAGCGTGATTTCGGGCGGCACCGAGGGCACGTGCTTGCGCGGATACAGGCCGAACAGGCTGAGGTTGATCTTGACGTAGCTGTTGGCGGCCTGCAGGCCGCCCAGCGCCAGGATGCGCGCGCGCGCGCGCGCGCATGCGGGTCGCTTTCGGTCGCGATGCCCGCCAGTTTGAGCGCGCAGTAAGCTTTGACCGTGGCGCTGACATCGGCCGGTCCGCCCGCGATAGATATTGAACCCGCCGTCCGGCAACTGGCGCTCCAGAATGGAGCGTGCGGCCTTCGCGATGCGCGCCCGCGTGGGCGGATTCCAACCGTGCGCCCTCGGGCTGGTGCAGCCAGAGCTGCAGCAGGATGTAGTCGGATTCGAGCGTGGTATCGGCCGTCAGTTCGCCGCACCAGAAGCCCTCCGCGGGTCTGCTGCGCCAGCAGCGCGTCGACACGCGCCGCGAACCGCGCGCGAATCACTTCCGCGCGGTCCACGCGAGCCGCCCTGATCAATCTGGTGACGCGGGCCGAGCCGCGTGAACTCCGGTATATTCGAACGACATCTGTCGAACCCATATGGTAACGCCGTAAACTGGAAAGATGGACTGGCAATTGGACGCGCGCCGAGGCTGCGCGTGCTCGGCGCGCTCATGGAAAAGGAAGTCGCTACCCCCGAGTATTACCCGCTCTCGCTCAACGCCCTGATGAACGCGTGCAATCAGAAATCGAACCGCGAACCGGTGGTCGCTTCGACGAGGAGACCGTCGAGCAGGCACTGGAAGGCCTGCGCTATAAGGGTCTGGCGACGCGCATCTACCGGCCGCGATAGTGCGCGTGCCCAAGCACGGGCAGAGCTTCACCGAGAAATTCAATCTGGGCCGGCGCGAAGCGGCGCTGATCTGCTGCTCCTGCTGCTGCGCGGCCCGCAGACTCCCGGCGAACTGCGCGGCCGCAGCGACCGCCTCTACACTTTCGACGATCTGGAAGCCGTGGAAAGCACCCTGAATCGCCTCGCCGAGATGGAATTCGTCAAGCGCCTCCCGCGCCAGCCCGGCTCGCGCGAATCGCGCTGGGCGCAGTTACTGGCGGGCGACGTAGTGGTGGCCGAAGAGCCCGCCCCCGCGCCGATAGAGCGCCTCACGCCAGATCGCGAACGCCTCGCCGCGCTGGAGCGTGAGGTAGCCGAGCTGAAACGCCAGTTCGAGGAATTCCGCCGCAATTTCGAGTAGGGCCGGCTTGCGCTTCTCAGTTCGAGTGCACCGAGACTACTCCATGATCCACCAGGACTGAATCGCGCGCCTGAAGCTTGCCGTAAGAGCGGCCGTTCACCGTTAACTGCTCGTCGCGAATGACCACGCGCGCATCGCGGCAAGGCACGTACTCATAACTGGCGGCGCCGGTCTGCCGCGGAGGGTCCACGGAAGTGCGGTAGCAATCCGTCACCAGCACCGCGTGCGTCCCCACCGTGGCGCGAACCTCGCCCAACAGCAGATTGTTCGAGTTGGAACAACCGCAGAGAAAAACACAAATCAAAGCGGCAAGGAGAAACAATCCTCTCATAGTGCTTGCGATTGTAGACTACTTTGCGCTATGAAGTCAATATCTTTTCCAGCAGCAGGGGAATCTCGAACAAGGCCGAATTCTGCACCCCGTCAATCCGCCGCTTGCACTCCCCGAACCGTTCCGGCGCAAGCAATTCCCGCACCGCGCCGGCCACCTGCCGGAAGCTCTTCACCACCAGCCCGAAGCCGCGCTCTTCTACCCAGTCCGCGTTGTACCGCTCGTGCGCCAGGGTCCACGCATTGCGCTCCACAATCACAGGCAGGTGCATTGCCAGCGCTTCACTGATGCTGCCCGGTCCGGGCTTGCCGATAAAGAAATCGGCCAGCGCCATATAATACGGCACCTCTTTGGTGAACCCCACGACCGCCATCGGAATGCGCGCCTTCATCGCACGCAGTTTCCCGGCGATCTCTTCATTGTGCCCGCACAGCAAAATCAACTGCGCATTCAGATCCGACCGGTTCAGCTCGCGCGCAATGGTCCCCATCTTCCACGATCCTTCCCCGCCGAACAGCACCAGCCCCGTGGGAACATCCGGCCGCAACCCCAGCCTGGCGCGCTCCACTGCGCGATCGACTTCCACCCGCTGGTGAAATCGCGGATTCAGAATCATGCCCGAAGTACGCAGAATGCGCGATGGCGGCAGCCCGATTTCGCGCGCCTGCTCGGCCGCCCGCTCCGATCCGCAGATCACGTACTGGTCCTGTTTCTCGATCCAGAAATTCGGCGGATAATCGGCGATGTCCGTCAGCACCGTGACATAAGGAGTCCCGGGCCAGGTGGAATCCAGCGCCTCCCACAATGCCCGGTTGTAGTGCGGAATCAGCGACACCACCAGGTCGGGGCGGTGATCGTGCCAGTACTCGCTCAGCACCCGCACCTGCTCCTCATGGGTCATGCGGATCAGTTGGTGCATCAGCGGGATGAGCTGTTGGGTGCCCAGCGTCCAGCCGTTCCGCAGCATGATGTTGTAGAGTTCCTGAAACTGGATGCCGGTGGCCTTCTGAATGAAATCGATGGAATCCAGCAGCTCCTGAATACAGAGCATGCGGATATCCCAGGGGCGGTGCTGCTGGCTGACTACTTCGGAAAGCGCACTGGCGGCGGCCCGGTGGCCTCCACCTGAATCGATGTAGATCACATCGATCTGACGATTCAATTCTGTCCTTTTCGCGCGGCCTCGGCGGGATGCCCGGCGGAATCCTCGCCGCTCTGTGGCAGGCCCCAGGCGATGACGCCGGTAGAAGTCCTCTGCGGACCGCAGTTCCCCTGCACCACGTGACGTTCCAGATTGCGCGCTGCCGTCATAGCCGGGGCGAACACGGAAACCACCGGCCGGCCAATCCAGCAATCCGGCGGATTGATATCGAAAATCCAGGCCACCGTCGCCGCCGTATCGAACGTGTACACCGACGCCGCCACGCGGCCGGGAATCACACCCGGACCCACCAGAATCCAGGGAATCTGAATCTCCTGCAGTGAATTCTTGCCGTGCTCGCGACCCTTCCCGCCGTGATCGCTGGTCACCAGCAGGTAAGTGGAATCCTGCGCGCCCGCGTTCTTGACCATATCCACAAACCGGCCCACGTATCCATCGGCGTCCGCAACGGCTTTGTTGTATTCGTGCGAGCCCCATCCGTACTCGTGGCCGGTGTGATCCACGTTATCCAGGTGCACGAACATCAGCTCGGGACGGTTCTGCTTCCAATAGTCGATGGCCGTTTGCGTGGTGCGCTCCGCTCCGCGCTCGTGCTCCATGATGTCGGGAGCGTGCTTTTCCACCAGGTCGGCAAAGCCAGGCCAATCGTGAAAAATCGCGATATGGCTCGCGGGGCGCTGCATGCGCAGCACTTCGAACATGGTGGGAAACATACCTTCGGCATCGCGGCATACCGCGGGCAGCGTCACCATTTTCTGCAGCAGCACTCCGTTGGAAGTGATGCCGTGCTGCTCCGGACCCGCGCCCGTAATCATGGAAGCCCAGTTCGGCGCACTGAGAGTCGGCATGACGCCGCGCGCCTCCAGCGTCCAGGCGCCCCGCGCCATCAGTTCGTGTATCCGCGGAGTCTTCGCCGTGGTGACGCCCTCCACGCTCATCCCGTCCACGCCAACGATAATGACGTGCGCCACTGGTTGGACGTCCGCTTTTTGCCCCCACGCGGCGAACAACCCGGAGAGACACAATACCGCGCCTGCAAATTTCATCAGTTGCCCCACTCCTTTAATAGCATCCCATTCTATGTTACACGGTTACATTTTCGCGAAGAATTTGTTGGTCTCTTTTTCACACGCCTGCAACCATCTCCGGTTCACCCTGATACCAGGAATGGCCTTCACCATGCAACCAGAATTCAGCCGCGAGTCACTCTCGATTTCCGCCCTGCTGAACGAGCCGCTGCGCAGTGTTCTGAACCCCATGGAACCAGCACTCCAAAGGCTTTTGAGGCTGGACCGCTTGTGGGACGTGGTGGATTGCGCGCGCAGCACCGCGCCCTGTTCGGATACGGTAGGCCGGATGTTATCGTTGCTCGGAATCACTTATCAAGTCGACGCGACGGAGCTCCGTCTCGTTCCCGCTTCCGGACCGGTTTTGATGGTATCGAATCATCCTTTTGGGCTATTGGAGGGCGCCATCCTTGCCGACGCGCTTCCCAAACTCCGGCCGGACGTACGGATTCTCGCTAACTCGCTGCTTTCGGCGGTGCCGGAACTGCGCGAGCGTTGTATCTTTATCGATCCCTTCGGCCACACCAGCGCCATGGCCTCCAACGCGGCGGCGCTGCGCGAATGCCTCGCCTGGCTGCGCCGGGGCGGGCTCCTGCTGGCCTTCCCGTCCGGCGAAGTGGCACACCTGGACTGGCGCGGCGGCGTGCTCGCAGACCCGCCGTGGAACGCCGCCCTGGCGCGCATCGCCCAGCTCGCCGGCGCCGCGGCCGTGCCTCTATTCTTTTCCGGCGGCAACAGCCTGGCCTTCCAGCTCGCCGGCACCATTCATCCCGGCCTGCGCACCGCCAGCCTGCCACGCGAACTGCTCAACAAACGCGGCCGCACCATCCACGTGCGCATCGGCAGGCCCGTGAGCGCGCAAACCCTGCGCCACTTCACCGATCCCGCGCAGGCCATCGATTATCTGCGCTGCCGCACGTACCTGCTGGATCCGGCCTCCGAACAGGTCCTGCCGCGGCGTAAGCACGCGCCGGTACCCGCCCCGCGCCCGGCACACTCCATGGCGGCGGAGCTCGCGGCCCTGGCGCCCGATCGCAAACTGTGCGAACTGGGCGAGCTGGCCGTGTACCTGGGAACCGCCGCGGAGCTGCCGCTCGTCACGCAGGAAGTGGGGCGGCTCCGCGAAATCGCCTACCGGCTGGCAGGCGAAGGAACCGGCCGCTCCGTGGATCTCGACCGCTTCGACCGCTACTATCTCCACCTGGTCCTCTGGAACCGCCGCACGCGCGAAGTGGCCGGCGCTTACCGCCTCGGCCCCACGGCGGACATTCTGCCGCGCCACGGCATCCGCGGACTCTATACCAGCACGCTGTTTCGCTACCGGAAAGAACTGTTCGCCCGACTCGGACCGGCCATCGAACTGGGCCGCTCCTTCATTCGCCCGGAATACCAGAAGCAATACGCGCCCCTGCTGCTCTTGTGGAAAGGCATCGGACGCTACGTGGCCTCGCGCCCGGAATGCGCCACTCTGTTCGGCGGCGTAAGCATCAGCAGCGATTACACCGGCGTCTCGCGTCACCTGCTGGTGAAATTCCTGGAGGCGCACCGGGCCGAAGAACTGGCCGGGCTGGTGGCGCCCCGCTGTCCCTACCGTCCGGCGGAGCGCATCCTGCGGCAGGCGCCGGCGCCCGCCGTTCCACGCGAACTCGACGAGTTGTCCGCGCTCATCGCCGACCTGGAATCCGATGGCAAGGGAGTTCCCATCCTTATCAAGCACTACCTGAAGACCGGCGGCCGCCTGCTGGCCTTCAGCGTGGACCGGCGATTTTCGCACACACTGGACGCGCTGATCACTGTGGACCTGCGGCTTGCCCCCGATTCCTTATTGGAGCGCCTGCTCGGAAAACCCGGCGCCGCGGAGTTCCGGCTCCGGCATATTAAGCGTTTGTGACAATCGAGTTTCAACCATGATCGTTTGCCTGGTTCTGCTGGCTGCCACAGCCACTCCCGCTGAAATGTTCATCGAGGCCGGCCACTGGAAACGCGCCCGCGTACTGGTGGAGGCCGCCATCCACCAGCACCCCGATGACCCGCTGGCGAATTTCCTGCTCTCCCAGATCCGCCACGCATTCGGCGATGACGCGTCGCCCCTCCCTCTAGCCGAAAAGGCGGAAGCGCTCGACGGCAGCGTGGCTAAATATCACCGCCAGGTGGCCGAAGCCGTCGGGGTGGCGGCGCAACATGCCAATCCCGTGCAGCAGTTGTTCCTGGCCCGGCGATTCCGCAAGGAGATCGACCGCGCCCTGGCGCTCGACCCCGAGGACGTGCAGGCGTGGCGCGACCTGATGGAATACTATCGACTGGCGCCCGGAATCGCCGGCGGAGATCGGGCGCGAGCGGCAGCCGTGGCGCGTCACATCGGCTCCATCGACCCGGCGCAAGGGTTGATGGCGCAGGCGGAGTTGTCTCCGGCCGCCGCGCAGGATCTCTACCGCAAGGCGGTGGAATGCCGCCCGCGCAATTACCGGGCGCGCATCCTCCTGGCGGATTCATACCTCGACCAGCCGCATCGGGACCCGGCCGCCGCGGAGCAACAGGCACGCGAAGCCATTCGGATCGATAGCGGACGTGTGGATGCGTACGCCGTTCTCGCGCGGCTCTACGCCGAAGACGGCCGGTGGGGCGATCTTGACGCTCTGCTCGAAACCGCGGAGCGCGCCGTGCCCGACGACCTGACTCCCTACTACCGCGCCGCCGAAGCCGCCCGTCGCGACCCCGAGCGCGCCCGCCGCTACTTACAGCACTATCTGACCCAGCCCCCCGAAGGCAACGAACCAAACCCGTCCGCCCCGTCTAAGTAAACTTCCCAATCTCCTTACAGGTACTTGAGGAACAGGACGGCATTGCCGCGTTCGTTATACAGCAGTTCATCCACCAGGTTGCGCGTCATCAGGATTCCGAAACCACCGGGCCGCCGCCCCTCTTCGGCGCGGACTTCCACGTGGCGGATAGGCGAATCGTCGGGGTTGGAAATGGCGGCGTGCGGCAGCAGGTCGAGCGAAAACCCGGGGCCGGGATCGTGAATGTGGACGATTAGGGCGCGCGCGGTGCGAAGCAGGGAGACCCGGGTACGTTTCCTGGGATTCGACTTGCCGCCGTGTTCGATGGCGTTCATGAGCAGTTCGCGGAAAGCCGCCAGAATGTCTTCGGTGGCGTGAGAGGGCAGGTCGGCCATCATTTCCTTGAGGAAGTGGGTGGTGCGCTCGGCGGTTTCCAGCTTGCAGCGGAGGTCCAGGGTGATCCATTCCGGACGGGCGGAAATGATGCGGATATCGTCTTTGCCGCTGTGCGCGTCGAGGGCCTGTTGCACCAGGTCGGTGACCACGTTGCTCAACAAAGGCTTGTGAAGATAGCTGAAGGCGCGTTCGCGGATGGCGTCGAGGACGCGCGCCGGGTTGGGCTCGCCGGTCACAATGACGCGCGTTTCGGGGCGAATGGCGCGGACTCGGCGAACCAGTCTCAGACCGTCGAACCCGTTTTTTCCCTGCCCTGCCAGGACCACGTCAAACGGTTCCCGACGGAGTTGCCGGAGGGCTTCCCTACCGTCGAAAACAGCCTGCACGCTGCGGTCGTCCCGGCGGAGAAGGCGCTGCAGGAGTTCGTGCACGGCGGGGTCGGAATCGACAACCAGAAGGGATCGCGAACTCACAGCATCTCCACTCTCTAATTCTGTTTCCATCTCCAGGACTAAGCCCTTCGTCCCCTGGACCCGCTGCTCGCGCCGGTCGGTAATGCCTCCAGAAAACGGGGAGGCCGACGAGGGCGTCGGCCGCGGACCAGGGGGTCCGCCCCACCCAACACATGCTGCTGCACACTTCAAGCGACTTTCAGTCGCAACCTCAACCTATCGGCTTTTAGCCGGTAGTCGTTTAGACGAGGATCAGCATAACATGCCGGTCCCATTAAAAAGCCGTAACCTTGGAGAACCGGAGTGCATCTCTCCCTCTGATGGAACATCCAGAGCCGGGTCGACGTGTATTCCGCGCCGGCGTCCTCGCGTTATTGGCCGCCGGGGTTGTTTCCGCACAGATCTATCCGCCGGTGGGTTACCCCGGCGGGGGCTATCCGCCGGGTGGAGGGTACCCGCCGGGTCAATATCCCGGCCGGTATCCCGGCCAATACCCGGGTGGGGCCGGTATCCCGATTCCTTCGCGCTCGCCGAAGACCAAGGACACCAACAAGGGGCCGCTGCCCAATTTTCGCGGCAAGCTCAAGCGCTTCGACTCCAAGATGATCAGCATCGGTCTGGACGACGATCGCGTGATGGACTTCAAGCGCGACAGCAAGACCAAATTCTTCAAGAATGGCGACGAGATCAAAGACCCGAAATTCAACGTGGGCGATCAGGTTTCGGTCGAGGGTCCGGAAGACGCCGCAGGTAACATGATCGCGGTCAACGTGTACTGGGAGAAAGCGGCGGCAGCTCAAGGCACGAGTACGGCGAAGAGCGAGGAAAACAAAGACCCCGCGGTGCTGGATACCTGGAAGGACGCTCCGGCTAAGGACGCGCCCGCTAAGGACGCCCCGCCGCCCAGCAGCGCCACGGAGGTGACGCCGCCGGCCAAGCGCGACAGTGACGATCCGGGACCGCCGGTTTTGCATCGCGGCAAACCGCAGGATGAGGCGCGGGAGCATGTGGACGATCCTCCGGTTTCGCTGGCACGCGATTCCGCCAACCCGGCCGGCGCTCTACCCCCTCCGGGAACTGCGCCGCTGGCTTCGGCTACCGCCGGGCCGAGGCGTGACGAAGAGATGCCCAGCCTTCCGCGGCAAGGCGACGACCTGATCCGCAAGGCTACCGACGCGGCACTGGATTTCACCGAAAAGCTTCCCAACTACGTGTGCACCGAGCAGATAGCCCGCTATCAGAGCGAGAGCACTCCGCCGAACTGGCAGGCCATCGACATCGTAAGCGCGGACGTGGTTTACGAAAACCAGAAGGAAAGTTACAAGAACCTGGCGATCAACGGGCGTAAGGTCAACAAGAAAATGGAAGACCTGGACGGAGCCTGGTCTACGGGCGAATTCGGCACCATTCTGATCAACCTGTTCTCGCCCGCCACGGCTGCCGACTTCCATTACCGGAAGGATTCGCGCTCATCCGGGATCTCGTCCAAGGTTTACGACTTCAACGTGGACCATCAGCACTCCGGATGGGATATCCATTTCGGCGGTCAGAGTTATCTGCCGGCCTACCGCGGTTCGGTGTGGATCGATCCTCAGACGGGGCGCGTCCTGCGCATCGAAATGCAGGCATACGGGTTCCCCGGGGACTTCCCGACCGATCATGTGGAATCGGCCACGGATTACGAATACACCCGGCTGGGGGATGCCAAACAGTATCTGTTGCCGGTGCATTCGGAGACCCTGAGCTGCCAGAGGGGATCGGCTTTTTGCAGCCGCAATGCCATCGATTTCCGGAACTACCACAAGTACGAGGGAGAATCGACCATCACGTTCGGCGGCGACAAGAAGTAGATGTTACCAGCAGGCGGTCGACGCCGAGAAGGTAGATTCACTCCCGTGAGCGTCTGGTCCACCAGTAGGCGCTCAGACCGAAACAGAAGACGGCGCCGACGATAGAGTTTCCGGGCTGGCCCAGCGGATAGATCCAGATGAGGGCGGCGCACGCCATGGTGCAGGCTAGGATCGCGAGGCCAAACTGGGCCGTCCACGGCAGGAACGTGAGAATGCCGCCCAGTATCTCGACGATGCCGGTGAAGTAGCGGAACCACTGGCCGATGCCCACCTGGGCGAAGAAATGCGGCCACATGGAGTCCGCGGAGAACTTGTCGGCTCCGAAAGTCACGAAGGCCAGACCGATGCCTCCCCGCACGCACCACTCGGTGATGGGGCTTCGCGGCTCAGCGGCGTTCACCTGCTCGAACATAGTTATGGCCGGGAGGCTTGCTCGATGGCGGCACGCAATTCGTCTGGCGGGGTCAGGCCATCGAACCGTTTGACTTGCTTGCCGGTGCGGTCGATCACCAGCGTCACCGGCAGGGCATCGAGATTGTACTCCTTGGTGACCTCCGGGGAGCCGAGCGCCACCGGATAATCCATGGGATGCTTTTTCAGGAACGGGGCCACCAGGTCGGCGCCCTCTTCGTCCATGCCTACGCCGAGGACGGCCACGCCTTTCGCCGCGAAATCCTTGTGGATCTGGTTGAAGCTGGGGATCTCTTTGATGCACGGTCCGCAGTAGGTGGCCCAGAAGTCGACGACCATCACTTTACCGGCGAAAGGTGCCGGGTCGAGCCGTCCGCCTTGCAGGCTGGTGAATTTGGAAAGGATTGAGGGTGAAGAGGGTGCGGCAGTTTTCTCAAGAAACGCTTGAAATTCTGCGGGGTCGTGCGTGAGGTGGTCGAAGGTGGCAACCACAGTCTCGTCCGGCTGGAGGATCACGTAATACGGCTGCGATACGGTCTTGTACTTGTCGGCTTCCAGCTTGGCATTGGCCTGGCTGGCGGCGTCGGTGCCGTCGGTGTACAGCTCCACCAGGACGAACTTGCCGAGCAGGGCGGAGATCTCCGGGCGGGAGAGGATGTTGGCGCGCATCCAGTGGCAGTTGGCGCAGGAATAGCCGGTGAAATCCACGAACACCAGTTTGCCTTCGGCGCGCGCTTTGTCCAGCGCTGCGCGGTATTGGTCCTTCATCCAGACCAGGCCGGCGGCTTGCGACCCGCCGGGCGATGCGGCGCCCTCCGCGGCCGCTGGGACATAGGCTTCCAGGTCGCCGAGATTGCCGCCGAACATCCCCGGCAGCAGGCTGATCGCGAAGATCAGAAAGACCAGGCCGGACAGCAGGCGGCCCAGCCCCATGTTCTCATCCGGCTTGATGCCTTCCAGGCGGACGAAGCCAAGCAGGTAGAGGCCCGCCATGGCGAAAAGAACGACCCAGGCGGCCAGGAAGCGGTCGCGGGTGAGGAAGCCCCATTGCAGCGTCGGCATCCAGGCTGGCGAGGTATTTCAGGCTGGCGGCCAGAATAATGAAGCCCATCACGACCTTCACGCGCGCCAGCCAGCCTCCGCTGCGCGGCATGCGCTTCAGGTACGACGGAAACAGCGCCAGCAGGAAGAACGGCAGGGCCAGCCCGGCGGCGAAGGACATCATGCCAAGCAGCGGACGCAGGGTCTCTCCGCCTCCCACCGAAGCGGCCAGCAGGGTACCGACAAAGGGCCCCACACAGGCGAAGGAAGACAGCGAAAACGTCAGCCCCATCAGCAGCGTACCGCCGAATCCGCCCTTCTCAGAGGACTGGTTCAGCTTGGTCAGGATCGACGACGGAACGGTGATTTCAAAGGCGCCGAGCAGGCTCAGGCCGAAGGCGATGAACAGAGCCGCGATGAACCCGTTGACCCAGGGGTTGCCGCCCAGGTTCTTGACCCCGGCGGGACCGAGCAACAGGGTGGTGAGCAGGCCGATTCCGGAGAAAAGAACAATGATTCCCAGGCAGAACACCACCGCCTGCATGACGCTGTCCCGCCGGCTGGACCGGACTGGCGGTTCAGGAAAAACGACATGGTGATGGGGATCATCGGAAACACGCAAGGCGTGAAGATGGAAGCGAGGCCAAAGCCAAAGGCCGTGAGAAGAAACAAACTCCACGCCTGAGATTGGGCGGGCGGCGGGGCGGTGCTTCCGGCCGAGGGTGCGGCGGGCGGCTTGGGCTCGCTATACCCGGCGGGGATGACCAGGGAGGCGGCGGGCGCCGCGGGATCGACGGTCAGCTTGACGGCCTCGTTCCAATGGCCGGGGACGCACTGGGTGTCACTGCAGGTCTGGTAGCGCGCCGAGACAGGGATCTCCGCCGGCCCGGCGGGAGCGTCCTTGCGCAGGGTGAGCTCCAGCAGAAAGGCCACCTCATTTTCATAGGCTTCCGTTTCCGCGTTAGCCACGGGATCGAAGGCGCGCTTGACCGGAGGCTGGAGGAGGCGGAGCTTTTCGGCCGACGGGGCCTGGAAAGAAATCGGAATGCCTTCGGGAGAAGATCCGGAGTAGAGATGCCAGCCGGGGTCGATTTTGACATCTACGCGCACCAGCGTCTTGCCGCCGGGAGCGACCGTGGCAGGGTCGGGTTGGGCGGTAAACTGGGCGTGCTGCTGGGCCAGGGCGCAAGCCGAAAAAACAAACGCCAGGAGAATTGGCCGCGGATGAACGCGGATGAACGCAGATAGCTTCACGGCTTCCTTCTCACTTAGACTACCGCCAGGGCGTAGAGGTTCACCAATTGCCGGAAATTTACCTCGCCCCGACTACCAGTTCCTCTTCGATCTGCTGATTTACCCGGCCCTCGGAAAATTCGGCCGCCACGCGAATGGCGTTGCGGATGGCGTTGGCGTTGGCGCGTCCATGGCTGATGATGCAGACGCCGCGGACACCCAACAGCGGGGCCCCTCCGTATTCGGAATAATCCAGGCGCTTCTGGAAATCCTGGAAGGCGGTGCGTGAAATGGCGTAGCCGATCTTGCCGCTGATGGTGGATTCCAGCGACTCTCGCAACAGCGTCTTCACCATGTCGCCGAGACCTTCGCTGACTTTCAGCGCCACGTTGCCGATGAAGCCGTCGCAGACAATCACGTCCACGTTACCGCCGAACAGGTCGCGGCCTTCCACGTTGCCCAGGAAGTTCAGGTTCAGGCCCGAGATCAACTCTTTGGCGGCGCGCGTGAGGTCGTTGCCCTTATGGTCTTCCTCCCCGATAGAGAGGATGCCCACGCGGGGCTTGGGGCGGCGCAGAATGATCCGCGAGTAGATCTCGCCCATCACCGCGAACTGCGACAACTGGCGGGGAGAGCAATCCACGTTGGCTCCCACGTCCACCAGCACCACCGGCGAACCTTTCACAGTGGGGAAAACCGCGGCCAGCGCGGGACGGGACACTCCGGGTATGACACCCTGAACGATCTTGGCTGTGGCCATGACCGCCCCGGTGTTACCAGCCGATACCAGGCCCTGCGCCTTGCCATCGCGCACCAGCCGGGACGCCACCTTCAGGGAGCTATCCTTCTTAGTGCGGACCGCATCCGTGCTGTCATCCATGGTGATGACCTGCTCGGCGTGGACGATCTCGATGGGCAGATCCGCGTGGTCCTCGTACTTTTGGAGCTCCTGCCGGACCAGATTACTCCGGCCCACCAAGATGACCTTTACGCCCAGACTTCTGGCGGCCTGAACAGCGCCCTGAACTTCGCTTTGTGGGGCGTGATCACCGCCCATTGCATCCAACGCAATGGTCAGCATGTTGGAACCGGCTTACTCCTCGGCGACTTCGACCACTTCGCGGCCCTTGTACTGCCCGCAGTGTGGACACACGCGGTGGGGTAGCTTGGGCTCATGACAGTTGGGGCACTCCGAGTGGCCAGGGGCCTTCAGGGCATCGTGCGCGCGACGAGTGCTGGTGCGCTCTTTGGAGTGTCTACGTTTGGGATTCGGCATATCTCTACCTCTACAAATCTCGTCCGCGTATCGCGGGTGAAAAAACTAATGTTACTGAATCTCTAAGTTCCCGAGGGCTTTCCAGCGATCGCTCGGACTTGCCACTTTGCAATCGCATCCGGCCTCGTTCCGGTTTCTGCCACAAACGGGGCAGATCCCCTTGCAGCCTTCGCTGCAAACCCTCTGCATCGGCAAAACCAGCAGCACCTGTTCGCGGAGGATATCCTCCAGCTCCATGCCGCCGCCTTCGTAGAAACCGATCTCGGCTTCCCCTTCGTCGATGCCGACCTCTTCCTCTTTCGCAATGTCAGAGACAGGCCGGTAATACAAATCGAACGCGGCATCCAGAGGGAAGCGGGCAACTCCCAGGCAGCGGTCGCATTTGGCCGTCATTTCCACGGTGTACCGCCCCTCTACCCGAACCTCGCCCTCGGAATGCGCCAGCAACGCGGCTACACCGGTTGCCTTCAAGGGAGAACTTTGCTCGATCTCTTCACCTGAAAAATCAATCTGCCCCGGCTCGAAAGTCTCGTCGAAACGAATCTTCCGCAGCTCCATCTCTTTGACACTAAGGAACATAAAAGGAAACTTGGACTGTCGGGCAGAACCACTACATTATAGCATTAGCGGAATCGACGGAGGCGTGTGTGGTACCTTCAGGGCGTGCGGCCAAATATTTTGTTTGTTCTTGTTCTGTGCGTGCCATGCCTGGGGCAGGACCGCCCGCTCCAGGCGCTGCCGTATACGCCCAGCCTGGATCTTGCCTTTGTGAACCGGGGAGTGGACCCGTGCACCGATTTCTACAAGTATGCCTGCGGCAATTGGAATCACTTGAACCCGATTCCCCCCGACCAGGCGCGCTGGAACGTCTACGCCAAGCTGACCGATGAGAACCAGCACTTCCTCTGGGGCATCCTGGAAGAAGCCGCCAAACCGCGAGAGGGCCGCAGCGAGTCCGAACAAAAGATCGGCGATTACTTCGCGGCATGCATGGACGAAGCTGCCATCGAAAAGGCCGGCGCTAAGCCGCTGCAAGGACGGCTGGACCAGATCGCCGCACTCAAACGCCTGGCCGATCTGCCGGCGCTGGTGGCGCAACTCCACCTGGAGCTGGGCAACGATAACGTTGTGTTCCAGTTCGGCTCCTCGCAGGACTTCGCCAACTCCGACCAGGTTATCGCGTTCGCGCTGGCCGGCGGGCTCGGGCTGCCGGATCGCGACTACTACCTGAAGACGGACGCCAAGAGCATGGAAACGCGCGCACGATATGGCGAGCACATAGCGCGCATGTTCCGTCTGCTGGGCGAACCGCCGGTGACCGCGCGCGGGGACGCGCAGAAGGTGGTCGCCCTGGAGACCGCGCTGGCCACCGCATCGCTCAGCCGCGTGGACCGGCGCGACCCTTATAAGATGTTTCACAAAGTCACCCGCGCGGAATTCGTCAAACTGGCGCCCTCTTTCGATTGGGCGGCTTACTGGAAAGCCCTGGGCCTGGCCGCGCCCGGCGAGTTGAACGTCACCGAACCGGCGTTTTACCAGGCGCTCGATACCCAACTCCGCACGCGCCCGTTGGCGGATTGGAAAGCCTACCTCCGCTGGCACCTGGTGCATGCCGAAGCGCCCTACCTTTCCAGCGCGTTCGTGCAGGAGAATTTCAATTTCTATCAGAAGCATCTGCGCGGAGTGACCGCCCTGGCGCCGCGCTGGAAGCGGTGCGTCCGCGGAGTGGATGAAGACTTGGGAGAAGCGCTGGGGCAGGTGTTCGTGGCCAAGACCTTCACCGCCGATACCAAGGAGCGCGCGCTGGCCATGGTGCGGCAGATCGAACAGGCGATGGAAACGGACCTGGAACAGCTCTCCTGGATGGGCGACGAAACCAAGAAGCAGGCGCTGGTCAAACTGCACAGCATCGTCAACAAGATTGCCTATCCCGATCACTGGCGCGACTACAGTTCCGTCAGAATCGTCCGCGATGATTTTCTGGGCGACGTGGACCGGAGCATTCAGTTCGAAGCACGCCGCGAGTTAAATAAGATCGGCAAGCCGGTGGACCGCTCCGAGTGGGGCATGACGCCGCCCACGGTCAACGCCTACTACGACTCGTCAATGAATGACATTAACTTTCCGGCCGGCGTATTACAGCCGCCGCTGTTCGATCCCAAAATGGACGATGCGCCGAATTACGGGAATACCGGCGCCACCATCGGCCACGAACTGACTCACGGGTTTGACGACGAAGGCCGTAAGTTCGACGGCAAGGGCAATCTGCGCGACTGGTGGACTAAGAAGGATGGCGACGAGTTCGTGGAACGTGCCGCCTGTATCTCCAACCAGTATTCGCAATACACCGCGGTAGACGACATGAAAATCAACGGGAAGCTCACGCTGGGCGAAGATACCGCCGACCTGGGCGGGACCATTCTGGCGTTTATGGCCTGGAAGAATGCGACGCGGGGACAGAATCTGCAACCGGTGGATGGCTTCACTCCGGAGCAGCGATTCTTTATTGGCGCGGCGCAGTGGGCATGCGGCTACGAGCGGCCGGAGAGTAAGCGGTTACACGCCATCACGGATGAACATTCACCCGACGAATACCGCATCAATGGCGTGGTGAGTAACATGCCGGATTTTGCCAAAGCATTCTCCTGTAAGAAGGGAGACCCCATGGTGCGGGAGCAAGTCTGCCGGGTCTGGTGATAACCTTTGGCAGGGCAATCGGGCCTGAGTCACTGTAACGTTTCGAACACATCGACAATTGTTCGCCAGCTTACAATAGTGAGACCAGGATTGTGATGAGCCCCTCCCACCAACCGTCAGAGGCCCATTCGGTCATCGATAAGTACCGGCTGAGATTCTCCGAAATTGCCGCCGCGGGCGGCGATGCTCTTTCCGAGGTGGAAGAGCGTTTTGCGGTGCTATCGAATGCGATCGGGGACGCGATCTGGGATTGCGACCTGGACGCGCATACCGTCTGGTGGAACGACATCTACGAAAAGCTGTTCGGACCGCGCCCGCGCGAAGGAGTCTCGGTCGACTGGTGGATCGAGCGGATTCATCCGGAGGACCGGGAACGCATCGTGGGCGGACTGGAAACGGCGCTTGCCGGAACGGTCAGCCATTTGGTTTCCGAATACCGCTTCCGGGTGGCCGACGGGAATTACGCGCACCTTCGCGATCGCACCTTTATTGCCCGCCGCAAGGACGGCTCAGCCCGGCGGATCACTTCCGCCAAAACCGATCTCAGCGAACAGCGGCGCGTCGAAGCGCAATTGCAGGACGCCTCTTCCATTCTGCAGAGTTTTTACGACAGCGTGCCGATTTGCATGGGAGTGCTGGAGGTGCTGGAGCATGATTTCGAAGTGCTCCATGCCAACCCTGCTTCCTGCAAAGTGCTGGGCGTGACTCCGGACAAGGTGCGAGGCTGCCGCCTGGCCGAACGCGGGATGCCGCCGGCCGTCCTGGCGGAGTGGTTCGCGCGGTACCGCGAAAGCAGCGCGACTGGGCAACCGGTGCGGTTCGAGTATTTCAGCGAGTTCAGCAGCCGCTGGTTCGCTTCCACAGTGTCGGCGGTGCGGCCCGGGGAATCGGGGCTTCCCCGCGTGGTCTATACGGCCGAGGATATCACGCACTACCGGCGCAGCCTGGAAGAGCAGCGGGGAAGCGAGGAGCGATTCCGGCGGCTGTACGAATCCAACATTATCGGGATTGTCTCCGGCGACGAAGAGCGGGTGATTGACGCCAACGACGTGTTCCTGCACATGGTCGGGTATACGCGCGCGGACCTGGCGGCGGGCCTGCTCCGCTGGTACGACATGACGGCGCCGGAGTTCCGGCACCTGGGTCCGCAGACGATCGCCGATGTGAAATCGACCGGATCGTACGGCCCCTTCGAAAAAGAGTACCTGCGCAAGGACGGCAGCCGCGTCTCCGCGCTGATCGGCTGCATCCGCCTGCAGGATTCGCCCTATCGCGATCTCTGCTTCGTGCTCGACCTGACCGAAAGCAAGAAGCTGCAGCAGCGCGTGCTGGAAGCGCAAAAGTTCGAAAGCGTGGGTGTGCTGGCGGGCGGCATTGCGCACGACTTCAACAATCTGCTGGTGGGCATTATCGGTCATGCCAGCCTGGCGCAGGATCTGCTGCCGGGAAGTCACCCGGCGCGCGACTTGCTTTCGCACGTGGTGAAGAACGGCGAACAGGCCGCGCACCTCACGCGCCAGATGCTGGCCTATTCCGGCAAGGGACGGTTTCTGCTGGAACCGCTGAACCTCTCCGAGCTGTACGAAGAGATCAGCATCCTGGTTAAGCCGGCCATTTCCAAAGACATTGCCCTGGAGATGAATCTACCGCAGGATTTGCCGCCGGTGGAGGGGGATCGCGGACAGATGCGGCAGGTATTCACCAACCTGGTCCTGAATGCCGCCGAATCCATTACTGCAAGGAGCGGACGAATCTGGGTGGAAACGGGGGTGCGCCGGATTGACGTGGTCCGTCCGGAGAGCCGGTGGGCCGCGGGGGACGCGCCTCCGGGAAGGTATGTCTACCTGGAAGTGACCGACACCGGCTGCGGCATGGACGAAGGCACCCGGACGAAGATCTTCGATCCGTTTTACACCACCAAATTCGTAGGCCGGGGTCTGGGTCTGGCGGCGGTGGCGGGAATCGTTCGCGGACACAAAGGCGCCATCAGCGTCACCAGCACTCCGGGCCAGGGCAGCCGCTTCCTGGTGCTCTTTCCGGTCTCGCCGCACGGCCAGACAGTGGACGCGGTGGAGCGAGCGGGCGCGCAATCGGGCAAGCCCACGGTGCTGGTGGTGGACGACGAGATCATCGTGCGGCAGATGGCGCGCACGGTGCTCGAGCGTCATGGCTACGAGGTGATTCTCGCGGAGAACGGACCGCAGGCCATCGAGCTTTTCAAGCGTAATCCCATGGATTTCTCGCTGGTGGTGCTGGATCTGAGCATGCCGGGCATGAGCGGCGCGCAAACCCTACCCGAACTGCGGCGGCATCGTCCGGAAATACCGGTGCTGATCACCAGCGGGTACACCGAATCGCAGGCCATGCACATTTTCGAAGGCCAGGAGGTTGCGGGCTTCCTGCAAAAGCCTTTCAGCTCGCAGCTTCTGGCGAATCGCATCGCCGCGACTCTGGATCGCGTGTGATGCCGCTGGTGTTTCTGCTGCTCCTGTTGGACTGGCAGGGCGGAACGGTGGCGGAATCGACGATCTCCGGAACCGCGGCTGATTCCATCACGGGCGCGGCGCTCTCCAAAGTGCGGGTGGTAGCTATGGTTTGATCCGAACGATCTCAGCAAGTAAAAGGTCGAGTGCTGGTCCGAAGCTCACCTGTTGTGGCGAAGGCAGTGTTTCTTGGCCCCGGATGTGGCCATGCAGATGAAGATCCGCAATCTTTCTGGCTGTGGCATCAAGATGTTGCATGACGTCCTTAAATGACTTGGCGCCAGCATAATTGTTCGCAACTTCGGTGAATGTCTTCATACCAAACAGCGGCGGCACATGGTCGATAATGGCGCGAGTGAGCATTATCGTGGCGAGGTAGCAGCCATTGCCGTATGCGCTGTTGAGTTCTTCGCATAGACGGATCAGCTTTTTGAAATCGAATTTGTCCTGCTTGAGGGCGCGCAAGTCGTTTATCCGAACTGCAGCGATCATACTTAATCCTTCGACTGGTACGGGTCGCTCTGGAAGGGTTTTGACAGTCGGCGATAGGGCGGATAGCAAGCCGTTTATGACAGCGATGTTGAGGCTGTCCCCGCCCATCGTCCTTAAGCCGCCCGGAAAAAACACGCGTGAGACAAACAGCGAATTGATGCGGTCTTCATTGGCCTGAGCCCACTTGGATACGTTTATTCTGTGGGCAAGAGCTATCTGCGGATTGTGTCGTCCCCTGGCATAATTGTTTATAAGTAGCTGCCCGTCAGCGATAACATCTGTGATGAACTGTAGAGCGGTCTGGAGGGGTACATTCAGAGGCGGGAGCGGTTCATCTGGCCACATATTACCGGATACGATAACACGTCGCCAGCTTTCTGCTCGGCCCCGTTGCCGCTCCCTATTCACCGCTTCGGCCGCGCTCTGCGCGGTCATGAGCGAAATACCGGCCTGCGTTTTCGAGCTTTCGAACTGAGTTCGGCGAGCCGTTTCCCCGCTGGTCAAAGGTCCACTGAGCTTTCGTCCGGTCTCTCTGTTATTCACGGCGATGGCCGCGAGCATCGGAGCGTTTGCTTTGGAAACCGCTCGAACGCAGCGGCGCGGTAGTAGGGGAAGATGGTTTCTGATTGCGGCGGGAGCGGCCTCGATTACTTTCGCATTCTCCTTTATTGGCGTTGGCTTCTTCTTCCGTCTGGAACCGCAGATTTTCTTTATTTGGATGAGTTCTTATTTCGTCTTCTGCGCGGTCTTCATGCTGTGGCTCGCATTCCGCCTGCACAGTCGGGCTATTGGGCAAGCCGACCAGATGGAACCCTCGACCTTATCACCCCTGCCAAGCCCACGCCACGCCCATTAGTCAGACACCCCCCGCGGAGCGGGTGGCTTGATGAGTTGGGCCGCCTCAAAGGCGGTCGGGCCATGGGTCTAGGCGTCGCGCATTGCGCGCCTTAATCTATCGCTTCAGAATTGTCCGTTACCATCCGCGGCATCCTGCTCGCGGATGTATTGGCGCACCTACTCCAATTCGAACCCCACCGTGGACACCGCGTAGCCGCGTGCCCAGAAGTGCTCCCCCGAGAAGTTCCTCTCCTTTCCGCCGAGCCGTGCGATGGCAATCGCACTCTTCCCCTTCAAAAACCCAATTACTGAGGCAACTGGGTGCTTCGGCGGAATCGCGATGCACATGTGCACGTGGTCCGCCATCAAGTGTCCCTCCACGATCTGACATTCCTTCTGTTTCGCCAGCGCATGGAAAATCGGGCCCAGTTGGCGGCGGACGTTCCCGAAAATGGCTTTACGCCGCCGTTTGGGCACGAACACTACGTGATAGAACACTACGTGATACTTGCAGTCCCATTTGGAATGGGCTAGGCTCTGATAAACGTCTGACATAACATCCTCTCTTTGTGGTTCTCATCAAGCCACTTGGGGAGGATTTTACACTCGGAAACACTCCTGGATCGGTCAAACCTTTTCAAGTCTCACTGGTCGAACCAGTGGCTTACCAATTTCAGTTAAGTCTTGGTCTAGAGTCTCGACGCATCACGACCATCAGTATACGCGGGCCACGGTCGGAAAACGGCGTTTCTGGAAACAATGGCG
Source organism: uncultured Solibacteraceae bacterium (assembly GCA_963853855.1). GTDB lineage: Bacteria > Acidobacteriota > Terriglobia > Bryobacterales > Bryobacteraceae > Sulfopaludibacter. The sequence continues at coordinate 70,165 of CAWKYG010000039.1, forward strand.
AGTTCTACTCAAGAGGCCGGATACCGCCGACAATGTCGTAGAAGGTGTTGAGTTCCTCTTCACGGCCATTGAATGTCGCAGAGAAATCGTTGCGAGGTATGTTCGCTGTCGTCCTGCAGAAAACAGACCAGCCTGCCAAACCTCGGGGTGAGTACGGCCGAAATTGCCAACAAGTCAATTCAGCACTTCCCACGCCAAACTTCCTAGTCAGAACCCGAAGGTCAACTCCTTTGGTCTTGGCATCATCAACGGTAGCTTCGAGGCTGTAACCAGGGTAGTTCATGAAGGTCATCCACGAGAGCTGCTTCTCTCTAAATATGTAAAGCGGTGGCAGCAGAAGATGCGTAGGGCTTAGGCCGAATCGGCCCATTCCGGTGCGGCTCCCGATTACATAGTATCCCGAGGTGTCCTCGAGCGGCCCTGGCACTGGGATGATCATAAAGGTCCAAGGGATAGGCACCCTATAGTGCTGTAGGTACTGCGAACTTGGGTGCACTAAGTGGGTGGCAATGGGAAAGAAGAATAGAACCCATCCAGCCGCTAGGCTCGGGATCCAGACCAGGATATGCAAGGCAATCCGTCTGCACTTCCAGCGGACTGGATGCAGCCTACGTTCAGCCCTGCTCCTCGCCCAGCCTATGGGGTCAGCGTGCGCCATACGCACCATACTGTAGCGCAGCTCGGGGCGTTGTGGACAAAAGACGGCGTTTCTGGAAAGTGGCTAACCGTGGGTCTCGAAAGCGGACCGGGGCAGACCAGATTGACGGATGCTGTGCAGCGTTCCTCGGGTCAGTTCGGCGTGTAGCGGACCGGGACGGTTGTGGTCCCGGTAGCGACTTTTTGCTGCATCACTACGTGACTTCCTCTTTGCCGCACCCTCTCAAGCCTTTCTGTTCCAAGATGCCAGAACCGCTTCGCCCGAAAGCGGCCCGAGTTTACGCAACCCGTACCTCGACCTGCGTGATCAGCACCTCCGGGTGGAATCGCCGCTCCAACTCGGCTGCATCCGCGCACTCGAAGAACAGGCCCAGCGCGTTCACGAGGTTGTCACGTCTGGCCGGATATCGAAGAGGGACTCTGGTTCGATCCGGACTTTCTGAAATACGCCGAGCCGCGGGGGCTCGAAATCACTATTGACGCCAAGGGCCATGCGGTGGCAAATCTAAAGCTACCGGCGGAGAAGTGATATGAAAGCCTTTTCGATCGCCACGGCGCTGATCGCCATCGTGGCCGGGTGTCTCGCCTCCGACTCCCCACGTGACAACTTTCGCGTAGATGTAAATCTCGTTCGGGTGGCATTCGTGGCGGTCGGGGAAGGCAGTAAGACTCTTCGAGACATCACTCGCGAAGAACTGAGAGTCTCGGATAACGGTGTTCCGCAAGACGTGAAGTACCTGTGGCGGGAAACCGATCTGCCCCTCTCGATTGCCTTCCTGATCGATATCGGCGAGCTCGAAGGAAAGAAAACCGCGGAAAAGTTTAAGGACGTTGTAAGAGAGTTCATCGGCAGCGCAATCGGCCCGGACGATAGCGGCCTGCTCGCGACGTTGGACACGCAGGCCCGGATCGTGAGCGATGCGGGTAGCTCGAAAGAGCAACTACTGCGCGCGATTGACCAGATCCAATATGAGGGGAATGCCGGGGTGCCGATTGGCGAGCCGTGCCTGCCGCCGCCCTCGCCGCCTCTGCGCAGGCCCGGCACTGAGTGCGTCGGAAGGCCCCTTTGGGACACTATCTTTCACATCGCCGGGTCGAAATTGACCGGCACCCAGAAACGCAAGGCCATCGTGGTTTTCACCGATGGCTATGATCTGGGTTCCAGCGTGCACGGTCTTTCTTCGGCGATCGAAGCGGCTGAGTCCGCCGGCATCACGGTATACACAGTCAGGTATGAAGCCTTTTGCGCGCCAACCGGCGATGAGAGGAGGCTCTCTCCAGTCCTGGGTGACCGTGGCATGCAGGAAATCGCCGAGGCGACCGGCGGACGCGCATTCAAGCAACCTAGACGGTTCGACGCGGTCTACCGGCAGATAGAGGAAGACCTGCGAAGCCAATACGTGCTTGCCTTTACTCCCGGGAATCCCGGAGCGCACGGAACGTGGCATCGTCTCAACGTCCAAATTGCGCGGCCTCGGGCACAGGTGAGAGCGCCGGCACGATACCGGGTGCCCTGAGCGGACCGGCCGCGCGGAACAAACAAAGTCCTTCTTTCTACAGCGCCGTGCCGAACGGCTTCATGCCTTTCTTAAGGACGGTCTTCGGGAACTCGCCGGTTCCGCAAATCGTCCGGCGCCCAGGGTTCCGTCAGAACCCAAATTCGCAGCCGTTGGAGGTCCTCGACGGTGATCGCCCGTTCAGCGACGCGTTCCAGAAAGGCAGATTAACGAAGCGGATCTTCGGCAATCGCATCGCTCCCGAAGATTGCCCGGATCAGATCCGCGCCGGCCTCGCTTTTCCTGACGGGATCTCCCTCCGCCATGAATTTCTCGTAGGCGCCCGTGAGCGTGGCCCGCGCAGCCGCTTCGGCTTCTACGCCCCGTTCGGCAAGAGTGACAAGGGCGCGGCTCATCGTCACATTTCGCTCCTTCGCCACGCGCCGGACTTCCCTCGCGAGCTTCGCCGGAATCGTCACACTCTGACGGACGGACGCTCGCGTCACTCGAACCGCTGATTTGCGTCGGGTTGGCACGACCTAATTATACCGCACCTGCACCACTGTGGTGCACCATGAGTACGCTCAGTGGACCGGGTCACCACTTATCGATATATAGCGGGTGGGCCGGCGGATGGCCTTCGCACCAATAGTGGTCGAAATTGGTGACGCCGGCGAGTTCGGCGAGCAGTTCTTCATCGATCCACTGGCGGCCGGTGGAGGTGCGTGGCTCCTGCGCGAACAGCGCCAGCGACGCATCGCAGAGGATCTCCGGGGTGCGCCATTGGGAGCGGTCGGCCATCTTCCAGTTGATGGAAGCCTGGGTCTCGATGATGGTGCGCGGCCACAGGCTATTGCCGGCGATGTTGTCCCGCTGGTGTTCGGCGGCAAGCCCGATGGCCAAACGCGCCATGCCGAGTTTGGAAATCATGTACGCCACCTTTCCCGGCGATGGCTCCAGGTGCAGCCGAGGGCACATGTTGAGGACGTGGCCCCATTGCTGTTTCACCATGTGCGGCAGGGCGTAGTAGCAGGCCACGTAGGCGGCGCGCACGTTCACGTCCATCATCAGGTCGAAGCGCTTGGGCGGCGTTTCGAGAATCGGCTGAGTCCAGATGGCGCCGGCATTGTTCACCAGGATGTCGAGTCGTCCGAACTCGCTGACGGTGCGCTCGATCATGTTGCGCACGGCATCCTCGTCGCGCACATCGGTGGCCACGGCCACGGCGCGCCCGCCAGCGGCGCGGATCTCGGCGGCGGTCTCGTGAATGCTGCCGGGCAGGCGGTCGGTGGATTGTTCGCTCTTGGCCGCGACTACGACGGCCGCGCCCTCGCGAGCCAGGCGAATCGCCAGCGCTTTGCCGATGCCTCGGCTGGCGCCCGTGACCACGGCGACGCGGCCCGTCAGGTCGGGATGCAGGACGGAAGGATTCATGATTCAGTATGCCTTGGCGGCGCGGCAGACTTCACGAAAGGAGGTCTTGATGAAGTCGCGCAGTTTGTCCACGTCCGGCGCCGCGTGGGTGTCCGCGGTCAGGCCGAAGAAGATTTTGCCATTGTAGGTCTGAGCCGCGCAGCCCACGCCCATTTCGTAACCGGTGGGCACCTGGGGGTAGGCGGCAATCATGCGCTTGCCCACGGAATACAGCGGCACCGGCGAGCCCGGCACGTTGGTGCAGATGATATTGAAGAGAGGCACCGGCAACTTCAGCGCAGGGATGGCCGCCCAGAACAGCGATTGGAGCGGCGGTGGCGCGGCGCCCAGCCAACTGGCCGCGATGGAGACCAGCTCGGCAGCGCGGGCACATTTCATGGCGTTGGTGCGCAAGGCCACGGCCTGAAGCATGCGCATAGCGTGGGGCTCATTCATCGGCAAAACCACCGGCATGAAGGTGATCCGGTTGCCCAGCGACTGGCCCTGCTCCTCGCCGCGGATGTTCACCGGGCAGACCACGTGCAGGTACCGCTTGGCCACGCTTTCCCCGTGCAGTTTGCAGTATTTCACGAGGGCGCGATTGAGTACCGTCAGGATTACGTCATTGACCTTGCAACCCACCTTGGCGCGGACAGCCTGGAGATCGGCGAATTCGAAGTCGGCCCAGTGGAACAGGCGTTCGCCCGTGCAGGGCTTATTGCAGGGCAGGCGGCGCGCAGGCGTGGCCAGTTCCGGAAGCAGCGCGGCCAGTTCCTGAAGTCCCGCCTGCATGCGCTCGCTGAGCAGCGACTGCGCGAAATCCAGCATGCCCGCTTCGGCGGCAATCAGGTTTTCCAGAGAACTGTGTACCGCGCTGGTGAGCGCGTCGGGAAGAGAGAGCGGGACGGGCGGCTCCGGCGCCGCGCGCGCGCGCCGCTTGGGGATGGCGCGCGAGGCCTGCGGCGAAGGGTCCAGCATGACCTTGAGCAGCGCCGCGCCCGCCACACCATCGGCCAGCGCGTGATGCACGCGGGCGATCATGGCGCCGCGGCCGTCGCGCAGGCCGTCCACGACGTAGATTTCCCATAACGGCTTGGCGCGGTCCATCACCTGGCTGAGGATCCGGCCGGCCAGGGCGGAAAGCTCCGCCTCGCCGCCGGGAGGGTCCAACGCGACGCGGAAGATGTGGCGCTGGATGTCGAAATCCGGATCCGGCTCCCAGGTGGGATAGCCCAGGTCAAACCGCGGCGAAACCACCACCTGCTGGTAGCGCGGGAGCAGGTGCAGTTTGGAATCGATGCTCTCGACGAACTCCTCGAAGGGAATCGGCTCTTCGAACAGGGCTACGCTGGCGATGTGCAGGGGGATTTCTTTGCGTTCCAGGTAGAGGAAGGCAGCGTCAATGCCGGATAAGCGCCGGCTCTGAACGGGCGCACTGGAAGCGGCGGTCACAGGGTTACAGGCAACTGGCGTGGCTGCCTACGGCTTCTTCATCGTCGGAACAATCTTCGCCGGCGGCCAGGTCCTGCCGGCAGGAGCGCTGCCACATTTCGAACGCGATGAGGTCCAGTTCCTCCTGTGGCTGTTCGTTTTCAACCATAATCAGACCTCCTATTCCGATTTGTAGAGTAAGACGGATTGCGCGGCGTGTCAACCGGGGGTAACCTCTTATAGATTGGCGATCGATCCGAAGTTGCTCGCGAGGCTGCTTTCGCGAATTACCCTTTCCGGCGGCGAGCGGGAACGGATTCCGGTGATCGCTCCCTTCACCGGTGCGGAACTGGCAGGCATTCCGGCGGGAAATGAGTGCGATGCCGAAGCCGCTGTGGCGGCGGCGCGCGCGGCGCAACCGGGGTGGGCGGCTCTTTCCTTCGCACAACGCGGGCGCGTGTTCCTGCGCTTTCACGACCTGCTGCTGCATCGCCAGGACGAAGTGCTGGACCTGATCCAACTGGAGACCGGGAAGGCCCGCCGGCACGCCTTCGAAGAGATCCTGGACACCGCAGTGGTAGCTCGTTACTATGCCCGCCACTCCGCCGGACTGCTGCGGCGACGCCGCCGGAAAGGGGCCCTGCCGCTGCTCACCAAGACGTGGGAATTGCGCGTGCCGGTTGGAGTGGTGGGGGTGATTGTGCCATGGAATTTTCCGCTCAACCTGGCCATCACCGACGCCATTCCGGCGCTGATGGCCGGCAACACCGCGGTGCTCAAGCCCGATCCGCAAACCAGCCTGACGGCGCTCTGGGCTCTGGACCTGCTGCGCGAAGCCGGACTGCCGGAGGGCGTGCTGGCCGTGATTACGGGCGAAGGCCCGCTGCTTGGGCCGGCGCTGGGGGCGCGCGCGGACTACCTGATGTTTACCGGCAGCGCCCGCGTGGGCAGACTGGTGGCGCGGCAGGCAGCGGACCGGTTGATCGGCTGCTCGCTGGAACTGGGCGGTAAAAATCCCATGCTGGTGCTGGCCGATGCGGACCTGGAGGCCGCCGTGGATGGCGCCATCCGCGGATGCTTCGCGGGCGCGGGACAGGTCTGTATCTCCATGGAGCGGATTTACGTGGCGGAGGCGATCTTCCGGCCATTCCTGGCGCGGTTCGTGGAACGGACGCGGAACCTCAAGCTGGGCGCGGCCATGGACTACTCCATGGAGATGGGGTCGCTAACGAACGCGCGTCAACTGGCCACGGTGGAAGAGCACGTGCGCGACGCGGCCGGCAAAGGCGCGGTGGTGGAGACCGGGGGGCGGCGACGTCCCGACCTGGGGCCGCTGTTCTACGAACCGACCATTCTCACCGGCGTCCGCGAAGGCATGACGCTATATGCGCAAGAGACATTCGGGCCGGTGGTCTCGGTCTATGGTTTCGCCACCGAAGAGGAGGCTCTGCGGCTGGCCAACGATACGCCGTACGGGCTCAACGCCAGCGTGTGGACGCGGGACACTCGCCGGGGCGCGCGGCTGGCGGCGCGGATTCAGGCCGGCAGCGTGAACGTGAACGAAGCGTATGCGGCCGCGTGGGGGTCGGTGGATTCGCCCGTCGGAGGGATGAAACAGTCGGGCCTGCGCCCGCGCCACGGCGCCGAGGGAATCCTGCGATTTACCGAATCGCAAACGGTGGCGGTGCAGCGGCTGATTCCGATTGCGCCCTCCCACGGCGTCGGCGCCGCCGCGTTCGCCCGCGTGATGACCATCTTACTGCGCCTGCTGCGGCACATTCGCATACTCGGGTAAGTGAGGCGGCATCTGAGATATACTCCTCTTAACTCGGAAAGTAAGAGCAGGGAGAAGCGCAACCCGCACCGCCATCCGGTAATCCGGCGGATACGTTGGGGATCATGAAGAAGACGGAGATGGAACTGTCCGCGGGGACGCCGGCAGAGATCGACGGACCGAAGGCTGCACCGCCGGAGAATGCCGGTGGTCAAGACCACTTCGAAGGGTAACGGCGTATGATTGGCCGCACCATTGCTCACTACGAGATTCTGGAGACTCTCGGCCAGGGTGGCATGGGTTTCGTCTACAAGGCTCGCGATACGCAACTGGACCGCCTGGTGGCGATCAAGGTGTTGACCCCGGACACCATGGCCAATGCGGAGCGCAAGCAGCGGTTCGTGCAGGAAGCCAAGGCCGCTTCCGCGCTCAATCATCCGAACATCGTCACGATCTATAACATCGGCCACGAAGACGGCGTGGATTTCATCGCCATGGAATTCATTGCCGGCCGTACGCTGGACCGCGTCATTCCGCGGGACGGCCTGACGCCGGTCGAGTTGCTGAGGTATGGCATCCAGATCGCGGACGCCCTGGCGCGCGCGCATGCCGCCGGGATCGTGCATCGCGATCTCAAACCGGGCAACATCATGATTTCGGAAGAGGGCCAGGTAAAGCTGGTCGATTTCGGACTGGCCAAGCTTTCGGACCTACACGAAGCCGCTGACGCGGAACTGACACGGTCCGTCAGCCCCGAGACGGAGGAGGGCCGGATTCTCGGTACCGTCTGCTACATGTCGCCTGAGCAGGCCGAAGCCCGCAAGACCGACGGCCGCTCGGACATCTTCAGCGTGGGTGCGGTGCTCTACGAAATGGCCACGGGCCGCCGCGCGTTTCTGGGCCGCTCGAAGATCTCGACGCTGGCCGCCATTCTGCAGAGTGAACCCAAGCCGGCGAGCGAACTACGGGCGGGTGTGCCGCGCGACCTGGCCCGCATCATCGAGCGGTGCCTGCGCAAGGATCCGGCGCGGCGGTACCAATCGGCACTCGACCTGAAGATCAGCCTGAGCGATCTTCTGAGCGATATCGAATCCGGCGCAAGCGAAACTCCACCGATCGCCGCCGCTCCTCCTGCCGCGGCGGGCCATGGGGTGGGCCGTTCCCCTGGCTGGCGGGTCTGGTGCTGGGCGCGGGTGCAGCGGCCTGGCTGGCCTTGAGCGGCGCGAGAGGTAACGTCGTTTACGGGCCGGTAAAGCCACTGACCACCTTTGCCGGCGCCGAGAGCGAACCCGCGCTGTCGCCGGACGGCAAACAGATCGCCTTCGCCTGGGACGGCCCGCACCAGGACAATTACGACATCTACGTTCACCTGGTGGGAGGCGGAGCGGCACTGCGGCTCACCAGCGATCCGGCGCCAGACCATGCACCCGCGTGGTCGCCCGATGGCCAGCAACTGGCGTTTTTGCGCGATGACGCCATCTACCTGATCCCCGCACTGGGCGGTGTGGAGCGGAAACTGGTGCAGTTGGCGCGGGGCAGCCTCTTTCTGAATCTGTCCGCTCCCACTTCCCTCTCCTGGTCTCCGGACGCGCGGTTCCTGGCCTTCAACAGCGCCGCCGACGGTGCGCCTGCCATCTGGATCGTCTCCGCCGAATCGGGCGAATACCACACCGCGAGCAACGCGCCGAAGGGTTATTACATGGAAAGCTCGCCGGCGTTTTCGCCGGACGGCCGGACGCTGGCCTACATTCGCGCGCGCGATACGTACGGCCGCGCCGTGGTTCTGCAGGAGATGAATGGCGACGGCACGCCGCGCGGGCGCGAGCGCGAGATCACCGGCTATCAACAGCGGTTCGAGCAACTGGCGTGGCAGCCGGATGGGCGGGGCCTGATCGTCGCTGTCCGGACGATGGGTGAACGGAGCGGATTGTTCCGGCTGGCGCTGAATGGCGCGATGGAGCCTTTAGGGTTGGATAGCGGGTTGCTGATCTGGCCGGCGCTTTCGCGAACCGGAAATCGCCTGGCCTATCAGAAGCGGCAGGTGGACACGAATATTTATCGCATGGATGGACCCGGGCCCGATGGGGGTCCGCGGGCTTACCAGGAGTGCCACGTGGCCGAGTTGATCGATTCCACGGCGGCGGATCGCGAGCCGCAGATCTCGCCGGATGGCCGGCGCATGGCATTCAACTCGGACCGGCTGGGGTATTACGAAATCCACGTAGCTGGAGCGGATGGATCCGGCCAGGTGGCGGTGACCGGCATGGGACCCACGGCCATGGGCAGCCCGCGATGGTCGCCGGACAACCAGACGATTGCGTTCGACCGCTACGAAAACGGGCACAGCACTATCTACACGGTCGGCGCCGGGGGCGGCAAGCCGCGCCGCGTGACCGACGCCGCATTCCGCGATAACCGCCCCAGCTTTTCGCGCGACGGAAAGTGGATTTACTTCAGCTCCAACCGCTCTGGCCGGATCGAAGTCTGGAAGGCGCCGGCCGGGGGTGGGACGCCGCAACAGGTGACGCAGCATTCCGGCAACGAGCCGTTCGAATCGCCCGACGGCAAGCTGCTTTACTACACCAACAGCCAGGGACTCTGGGCCATGCCGGTGGCGGGCGGCGGCCCCAAACTGGTACTCGCGGAGCCGGTTTTTCTACTGTACGCGCTGGCCGGGCGCAGCGTTTATTATGGCGTCCGCAACCCGCCGGGTTTGTGGGTGCTGCGCACCGATACCGGCCGCAAGTTCGAATATGTGCGCTTTCCCAGGGCGGGCATCGGCTTCGATGGCGGCACGGTATTCTCCGTATCGGCGGACGAGCGCACCATCCTGTTTTCCCAGATGGACAGGCAGGAGAGCGACCTGATGCTGGTAGAGAACTTCCGCTGACGCCGGGTTCTCTTATACTGAAACTCATGACGATCGGGCACGGATACAAAGCGACCTACGATTACGTCGTACTGATGGTGGAACGGCGGGGGGATCACTGGAGCCTGACTCTGAAAGATACCAGGCACGGCGAGAGCGTCGAACATGACGAAACCTTCGAAACTCCCGCCGATGCCAGGGATGCCGCACTGACACTGGCGCAGCATCACATTAACGTCGCGCATAACGACACGCTGCTGACGGGCGCCATGCTGTCCTGGCAGGAGTACTGACGCCCGTGCTTGCTAATTCCCGAAGTTCACGTTCACGGTGGTGACCACTTCCACCGGATTGCCGTTCAGCAGAGTCGGCTGATACACCCACTGCCGGACGGCTTGCATGGCGGAGGCCAGCAACGGCGCGGGCCCGCCGAGGACTTCGATATTCTGAACGGCGCCGTCCTTACCGATCAGCACGCTCAGGCGCACCGTGCCGGTGATTCCCGCCTGGCGCGCCGTGGCGGGATACTCCGGCGGCGTCTGCTTGACCAGCTTGGACTGTTGCACGGCCCCCCCGACGCGGATGCGCTGCGGCGCGTCGGCGGAGATTCCGCCCTGTCCGGGCGGCGGAGGGGGAGGAGGCGGGGGCGGGGGCGGCGCCAGTAGTGCGTCCGCCTGATTTAGGGCGGACGGCGTTCCCACCTGCCGGACGTTCTGTGCCTGTTTGCGTCTGGCATCGAGCGCCTGCCGCACGAAGTCGTCGGCCTTCGCAATCAGGTCGGCGGATTCCGCTGGAGTATCCGCGATTCCGGCATCGATGCGGTACAGCAGGTTCATGTACGACAGGGCGTCGGAGTAGCCGGGCTGGAGCTGCAGGGCCGATTGCAGCATGCGGTGGCCGTCTTCAAGCTGGGCTCCGTGCTGCGCGCGCAGGTTCTGGCGGAGGCCGGCGTCGGGGATGATGCCGTTGTCCTCGAGCTTCATGCCGGCGGCCATCCGCGCCTTTGCGTAGTCGGGATAGGTTTGCGCCCAGTCCAGAAAGCCCGCCGTATAGTAGGCGGTGACGTCGGTCGAGTCGGCCTGAATGGCTTTCTGCGCCCAGTCGTGAGCCTCGGCAAGTTGTTTGGTGCCAGTGCTTAGAATCATCATGCCGTGGATGGCCTGCTGGTTCACGGGGTCGCGCGCCAGGACGGCGAGAAACTGCTCGCGGGCACGAGCGACCAGCGGGCTGGCCGGATCTGTTCCGGGGATGTATTGCTGGGCCAGGGATTTGCCCAGCAGCAGCCTGGCTTCGATGTTGTCGGGACTCAGCCGCACGGCGGAATCGAACGCACCGGCCGCGGTAGCATAATCGCCGCTGTTGTAAGCAGCTTTTCCCTGCCTGATCATGTCGCCGGCAGCGCCTTGGGCGTGCGCGGTGATGGAAAGGCCCGAGGCGATCACGGCACAGATCGCCAGCGCGGCCAGGCCGCCGGCCAGCAGCAGGCGCGCACGCTTGAGGTTGGCGGCGGGACGTTCCAGCAGGCGGCGGATGCGTTCTTCCAGAATGTCGCCATCGAAGACGCCGAGCGTGTAGCCGGGACGCGGCAGGGCCGTCATCGCGCCGGCGATGCTCATGATGGACCGGGCGTAGGCTCCGGGGTCGATCAGGCGGCGGGTGACCATTTCATCGCAGGCCATCTCGCGCGTACGCTCGATACCGCGGCGGATCAGCCAGGCGGCCGGGTGAAAGCCCACCGGCAGGTGCACCAATTCGTACAAGAGATTGCAGGAGAAATCGCGCCGGGCGATGTGCGCCATTTCGTGGCCTATGGCGGTGAGCAGCACATCATCGCTGGGCTCGGCGAGCAGGGATTCCGGCAGAATGATGGCGCGGCCGGCAGTCACCGGGCCCGAAAGACCGGGCGAAAAAAGAAGCTCTACGTCATCCACGCCAAAGGCCTGCTGGCAGCGCTGAAGCACGCGGTCGAGCCGCGGAGGGATCTCGCCGGCATGCGGCCGTCTGGCGGACCCGCACCGTGCGCAGCGATGCCCAACCCAGCCGCGTCGAGCCGGAACAGGAGAAACAGCAGGTAGGCGCCCAGCAGGACCGTCGCCGTGGTTCCGGCGAGGGAGATGGTTCGGGAACGCTCCAGCGGCGATGCGGCGGCGGGCGCGGCGGCGGACTGTGCCGGAGTCTGCCTCATACCGGCCGAGGTTTGCGGCAGAGGCGAAACCGCGAAGTGCGGCTGGTCCACCGGCTCCGCGCGCCGGATACTGGCCAGGGGCAGCAGGATCGCCGCCGCCAGCGCCGCGACCCAAACCGCATGGCGGTGGCCGGCGGGAGCCTTGCGCAGACATCGGCAGGCCAGCGCCGCCACGGCGGCAGCCAGCGGAATCTGCCAGAGAGAGTTGAGTAAGAAAGTAAGCAGAGAGCGGCTAATCGTTTCCATTTGGTTTCTCCTCGTCGGTGGGTCCGAACAGTTTCTGGATCTGCGCGAGTTTCTCCGGGGTCAGGCGGCGGGCTTCCACCAGGTTCATCACCAGGCTGTCGGCCGAACCTCCGAAGAAGCGGTCAAGCATTTCGCCGACGGCCTGCGCCACGGCCTTCTGGCGGCTGAGCACGGGCCGGTACACATAGGCACGGTCTTTCAACTGGCGTTTCACCTTACCCTTGCGATGCAGGATGTTCAGCATGGTCTGCACGGTGGTATACGCCAGGTCGCGTCCATCGATGTGGGCCTGAACGGCCTGGACGTTGGCGGGTCCGGTTTCCCATAGAACCTTCATGATTTCCAGCTCCAGGGGGGTGAGCGCCGGTTCGGTCTTTTTTCTTCTGGGCACCTCGGTCTCCTAAACAATTAGGATTATCACTCCGGAAAACGGGCCGGTGTCAACTAAATATTTAGGAGGCGCTGCGGCCAAAAACGCCGGGCGGCATATTGTGACTTAAGCCATAACTTTGCCGTTTGTTTTAGCCGTTTGCGGCAAAACCGGGTGAAAACCTTTCGGCTCAGGGCGTTGCGTTATGCAGTGGTGGTTTATATAGGCCGCAGGCTCTTGCTTTCTATTGAAAACAGTTCGATTGCTTCCCCGCTATGCGCCACCCTGAACCTGCTTCACCGATAAGCGTCCAGATGGTAGGTCCCTTTCAAACTTCAGAGCGACCCTTCCGTGTCGTGAAGGTAGAAATGATCTGACGCTTCAGCGGCAGCATCATATCCTTGTCCCAATGGTTCGCTTTTTCCGTTTCTATTGCAACACCGTAATATCCGTTGCGATAGAGGTCTGCCAGCAAACGCATCGCAGAGGTGTTCCCCTGGTCAGCCGAACGGTGCAGCCAGAGCAGCCCCTCGGCTACATCCGGTGGGACGCCTTGGCCCAGTATGTACATCAATCGCAGGTTGTACTGAGCGTCATGATGACCTCGCTCTGCCGCCAAGCGATACCAGCAGACCGCCGTTGCTAAATCTTTCGGTCCCGCGGTCCAATCTCCGGTTGCATACATAGCCGCCGAGGTGGCGTTGGGCACCGCCGGCTCCCGGACTCCGGCAGCTTTCTTCAGCAGTTCATCTCTTTCAGCCCCCTCCGACATGCTAAAGGAAGCGAACCAATACATCGCGTCCGCGTTTCCGGCATTAGCGGCGGCACGTAGTAGGGTGCGCATCTCTTGGTCCTTTTGTGCCGTCTCATCGAAGCACCAGAGACACATGTATGCGAGTAGAGCTTGCGCATCCAAATCCCCCTGGTCGACATAGGGCCGCCACAACTTTTCTAATGAAGGCCAATTGTGCGCGGCAAGCAAGGGTTCGGTGAGCTTCAAAAGGCGTTGCTTTATCGTGTCTTCCATTCACAGATCTTCAGATCTCCATCATAAATCGCGACACGACGCGAAGGATCGAGTACGCGTAGTACACCACAGGTGAGGCACGCTCGAGACCTATGCGGAATCGTCGTCGCAGAGGCGACGGATCTGAGTTGCTGATGATTGGTCTGGTTGAACATCGGGTGGTAGTTCAACAACTCTAATAGGAAGCTTATTCATCGATCAGCGAGGCGATGGCTTCACTGGCGCTCCGACCCGGCCTGTCGCCATCCAGCATCAAGACGACTTCCCAAAATCCTTCTGGAGGAGATCTTCCTGGCATTGAGAAAGGGACGACCCCAGTCAGGGCGACGACGCACGGGAATCCGGCCTGATGCACCTTGATGCAATCAAAGAACCCCTCAACCACGATAACTCTCTTGCCGTGACGAGCGGCACGGTGTACATTGAACAGTACGAGCGACTTCCGAAACCGAGCCGGGAACTTGTATCTCGGTTCGTCTTGTCCAAGGGTTCTCCCGGCATAGGCCACCAGCACTCCGTCCTCATTGTGGATTGGGAAGAATCCGCCCTTCCATGGAGCCCTTTTCCGAGTAGTAGCCGATTCCGAAGTGTGCAGCGGTCTTCCAGTCTACGCCGCGATCGGCGAGATAAGGGTGATGCAAGTCAAGGCCCCGGAGTGTAAAGCTCAGCGGTTTGTTCTTTTCTTCCGGGCCAGTCGGTGTGGACGGGTAGGCTCAGGGGTGGCAGCAACAATCTGTTTATGTTCTCAGAGACCGGCGTGGAGATAAAAGCAGTCCTGAAGCTTGAGTGCGGCGTCACGGATCGAGCAGCGTTCCATGGCAGCCACGAAATCCAGCACATTGCCGCCCGTGCGGCCGCCGCGGGACGCCACGCAGGAATCCGAGTGACACGCCCACGCCTTCTTTTCAGTGTTGACTATCAAGCTCTGCGCACTGCCTTTCGACGTGTGACTTGGGAGTGGACAATGGCCGCGCAGGTAGGGACCGTGAATGCGACGGAGCTTCACGCCGTAGTGCGCCATGGCCATCTCCATCGAAACGGATTGCTTCACCGCCTTGAAGTCCACCCAGGTCGAGATCATGGCTTTACCCGCCGAACTTGTGACTCTGCCCGCTCGGCACGCAACCGCCAACTCAGTGCTTCCTCAGTCACCTCAAGCCAACGCTCTTGAAGGATGGCGTGGGTATTTTCCACCGAAAGGAGTCGCGTTACGAGTTCGGCCTTGGACCATTTTAGATATCTGCACCGAACCCGGGCCGCGTCACCCTTCGTCGCAATCATCACGCCCGTGGGCTCCAAAACCCTCGGCCGGCTTCCGGCACCGGGTTTCCAGCTGCGATGCTGTTCGTAATGGGCTCGCGCCTCTTCGTTATTGAGAATGGCGGTCTCCGAAACTCCTCTACCGTCCGGATCGATTTCCTTTGATCGAGCGGACAGCGCGGACAGGGAGATGCGCCTCCGTTCCTTCACCAAGGAATCGACGCTCCTCTTCACGAGTTCGACCGTGCGCCTCCGCTTGGGGCCATACACCTTTTCTTTCAGCCAGGGCCGATCTTCAGGACTCGATCTGGACGCGGACTTCATAGAGTTCGTCCCTCCGGTAAGAGTCGATCAGGTCCATCTCGGCCAGTTCGTTGTCGCAGTCCCGCAGCAACTGTTTCATCCGCTCAGCCTCGGGATGCAACCCTTCTTTGGCTGCGTACTCGACCTGTAGGGATGCCCATTGTTTGTGCTTCTCAATCTGGTGGCGCTTGGCAGGATCCGGAACCTTGCCGGCACAGCCGACACATGCAAACTTGGCTGCACAGTAGCCGTGGCTGACGCACTGCCCGCCGACAACATCAGCCAGTGTGCCGGCCTTGTCGCGCGCACCTTCATAGATTCGCTGCAGTTCTTCCGGTGAGCGGAGGACCGCCTCGTTAACGTTGACTTGGGTCGCGATTCGCGCCAAAAGGAGGTCAGAGGCCTCGGCCACCATGCTCTCTGTCGGCTTGGAGTAGTAATCCGTGATCGCCAGATTCTTCTGGTGCAGCCAGGCACCGACAATGTCGATCGGAATCTTTTCGACTTGCACAGCGTGAGTCGCGAAGGCATGTCTGAGCAGGTGCGACTTCAGCACGACCATGTCTCCGTCACGGGTCCTAAACACCATGCCGTGCAGGAGGAACCGCATGCATGAGCTGATCGTGTTGTCCGACAAATGGCGGTGACCGTACTGAAACAGGTAGGGTGCCTGCCCAAATCGGTGTGCGCGACCGCTCCCAACATCGAATGCGACAATCGGCAACGTTTGACCGGGTTGTAGTCCGTAGTGGTCGGCAAGCATCTGCGCGACCTTCACAAAAAGGCGCTTGGTCTCCTCCCCGATGAAGTAATCCTGCGGTACGTCGGCTTTCTCTCCTTTCGGAATCAATCTCAGAATGTACCGGATGCGAGCTGACTGATCCTTCGCCTCCGGCGGCGGCGGCATTTTCAAACGCACGATGCAGTCCTCAGTCAGGCGAATCTGCATCACTTCGTTCATCCGGGCGCCGGTTGTCGTGAAGAGATCGATAGCCATCAAGCCGATAGTGGCGCAGGCATAGATTGCCTCAACCGGCAAAAGCACCCCTGTAGTGCGGCGCTGGGCGGACCCCATGAACCGTCCGTCCGCCACGGGCCAAGTGAGCAGTCCGCTCACCTCAGCAACAAATGGTGTACCGCCGTATCCCCAGGAAGACAACCAGGCTTGTTTGGCTTTCACTTCCTCTGTCGAACCCACGGACGGATTGAGCCCCATCACGCCGAGTCTGAAGATCTCCTCGAACCAGAACCCTGCCGCTGGCGCCTCGCCGAACAGTCGCTCCGCGCGGACGAACTCAAGGAAGACGCGGTTCACGCTGTCGGCAAGAGATCCGGCGCCGCGACGTGCAGTAGCCACAGCATTGTGCGAGTACGCATCGGCATGCGCCAGGACGAAGCTGCGCCGGTCCCAGATCCTGAACCATAGTCGCTCCTGCGAAGGCATGCCCCGCTCCTTGTCTTCGCCCTCCTCATAAGAAAATGTCAGCGGGAAATCGGTTCCTGGCTTCAAGCTGCGGAGTGCATCCGAATAGGCTCGGCGCAATCGGGCGATGCGGTTATAGCGAAAATGTGCTTCCGCTCGGATCGCCGCGAATCTTGGCACCACGGCATCCGTCTCAGCCTTTCGAGTGCGCTGTTGCTGTTGGGTTACCTCCTTCTGCCGTACCAGACCTTCGACGAATAGACGAGACAAAACAGGCAAGATGAACTGTTGATAGAAAGGCTTTTGGCATTCCGGAAACGTTCCGAGCCACTGGGCCATCGTCTTGCTGGCGCTGCTGTATGTCACCCAGAACCTCTGGCGGATCGATTGAGGGTCGTCTGGGAGTATCTCCGCGCTCAAGTACATCGGGATGTGCAGGGCTGCATCCCAGTCCTCCATGCGTGCGAGCCCAAGGCACGCGAAGAGGGAAGTGAAACGAGAATGGAGAATGACAATCTTACCGATGACGCTGCTCACTTCAAATCGGCGAGCCATCATGATTGCGGCCAACAGCACGGCGGTGTTTGCCCAGGGCGTCGATAGTACGTTCCTCTCCAAATAGCTCACGACTCGGTGAGGTACTTCCGGCCAATGTCCTTGATTGTGCGGATCTCCGCATGTCCTCGGCGCCGTGAAAACCTCGCCCGCGATTCTGCCGTATAGGCGCTGCCATGCCTTACTGTCCATCGCCGGGGATGTCACGTCCGCCTCCAAGAGCGAGCAGGTACTCAAGATCGGAATCGCGTTCATCACTGTGATTGGCGCGGCCGGCATTTTCGACTTGTAGGATGACCCCGCTGGGAGCGGGCGCACGCGAGTGGCTGCCGGGCGGTTGGGCCAGATCCCCGTTCAACGCCTGATCCATCCGTTGATGTAGTTGATCCTGTATCTCGGCATGACGTTGCGGGTCGAAGTAATGCTGGTATGCCTCGAGCGTTTCCCATCCGCTCTTCCAGCCCATGTACTCGATCAACTCACGCAGCCGGCGATTTATCTCGGACTCAGATTGAGCGCCAGTGTATATGCTCCGAATAGCCTGTGTGACGTACCAATGGCGTGCTTGATGGACATCGGCATCGAGTCCCGCGGCCCGGCAAGCTGGATTCCAGCAGCCCTCGCGAAACGCTTTCGGACTCAGCTGCGTTCCACGGCGAGAAAGGAAGAGCGGAACATGATAGAGGTTCGTCTCGCGCTCCGCCCTTCGGAGGTAATCGTCCAGCACATAATGGTTGCGATCGAACTGACGGCGTTCGGTGTCGAAACAGCGCCGTAGCAGTTTGGCGGTTGCTGCGGAAAAACGGATGAACTTGACCCGTCTTCCATGGCTCCCCTTGTTGAATGCCTGCGCCTCCTGAAGTAGACCCCTGGCGGCCCAGTCGCGTAAGCTGAGACCCACCACCTCGGAGACGCGGCATCCGGATTCGAAAAGAATACGCGCAATGCACTGTTCCTGCAGATGCCACCCGACGCTTTGGCCGCCGCCCAGAACCCGAGCCGGGAACCCGGGATCATCTATGACTTGAGGAATCCAAGTCTCGCCCACAAGCTTGAAGTAGCTATCGGACAGCCGTTGTTTGCGTGGATGGGCCACACCGCTGACCTCCGGCATTCGCGGAGGACCCTCGTCGTCGGCGATTCGGTACTGAACTTCGGCCAGCATGGCAGATGGGCCATCAATTAAGGCGTTAGCGTATCCGTATCGGTCCTGCGCTCGCATGACCCGGTAGAAGAGCTTGAGAGCCGATAAGAAAACGCGAACGGTCGTCTGGGTGCCGTCAGTTAGGGACACCAGTTGGAAGCCCGCGTAATGTTCCCTGACTTTGCACTTCAGGCGCTCGACGAGGTAGTCTCCAACTCCTTGGCGTACGGCTTCGGGCGGATCGTCCCACCCCCGAACGATGCCGCCCTGCGATTCGTCCTTCTCCAGCCACTCGAAGAACGGGATAACGGCGTTGAGATAAGCACGTGCTGTGCCGTCGCTCGATCGCTTCACTGCCTCCGCGGCAAAGACAGTCAGAGGAAAGTGCAGACGCTTCTCCCGATCAAACACCAAAACTCGAAACTGCGCACCCTTCCGAGCGATGATCTGAAAGCCACCGTCCATTCCGCCCCACCGGTGATCGCGCCGCTCCTGCCTGTGGCGACGCCAGCACTGCGGGTTAGACGGAAAAGCCGGCAATCGGACAGGCTTCAACCCCAACTGGTTTCAAGAAAAGGACATGCACTGGTAGCGCGTATCCAAACCATGCCTTGTCAGCGCATTCGGCATGGAAGGCGACACCGGCGCTTA
>CAWKYG010000040.1:0-18693 GCA_963853855.1 uncultured Solibacteraceae bacterium
TGTTCGGGTGGCCAAGATCCGTTAAAATGATAACTTACCTATTTCAAGACCGGCGCTATCGAGTGAATCTATCTCTGTGTCAAATTGTTCCTGGCCGCATCGCGCGTAAAGGTATGCTCGCATGAGATTTGTCAGGCGCTCCAGCCTGCTGATGGCCTCGGCGTGCCTTTGGGTGATGTCCGCTCCGGCATTCGCCCAACAACAGACTCCGCCGCCCGCGACTCCGCCGCAGCAGCCCCCCGCGGGCCAACAACAGCAGCCCCCGGCCAGACCGCAGCAGCCTCCCGCCAGGCCGCAGCAAACACCTCCGGCCACTCCGCCGCAACAGCCGCGGAACCCGTTCGAAACGGTGACGCCCACCCAGCCGCCGGCGCAGCAAACGCCTCCCGGCCAGAATCCCCTGCAGACCGTTCGGCCCACGCCGGGAACGCAGCCGGCCGCTAACGGGCAGATCATCACGGAAATCGATTTTCGCGGCGCGCGCCGCACCCCGGCCGATATGTTGAGGACCCTGATCCGCACCCGCGTCGGCGACGTCTACAACGAAGAAACGCTTGACCGGGATTTCATGATTCTCTACAACTCGGGCCGCTTCGACGATATTCGCCTGGAGTCGGAGCCCGATCCCAAAGGCGGCATCATCATTCGCTGGGTAGTGGTAGAGCGCCGCGTCATCCGCTCCATCGACTATCAGGGTATCCACACGGTCACCGTCTCGGAAATTCTGGATCGCTTCAAAGAGCGCAAGGTCGGTCTCACCGTGGAATCGCAGTACGATCCCAACAAGATCCAGCGCGCCGCCATCGTTTTGAAGGAATTTCTCTCCGAGCGCGGCCGGCAATATGCCACCGTCGATCCGGTCGTCGAACAGATTCCGCCGTCGTCTTTGAAAGTGACCTTCAACGTCAACGAAGGTCCCAAGGTCAAAGTCGGCACCATCACGATTACGGGGAACAAGGCCAAGAATTCGCGCTGGGTGCTGACCGGCGATGAAGAACCTGCACCCGTACGGCATTCCGCACTCGATCGTTTTCGAGAACATGTTCGCCAAGACCTACGACCAGGCCAAACTGGAAGAGGACAAGGAGCGCATCCGCCAGGCCTATACCGATGCCGGATATTTCCGAGCCACCACCCTGGAAGAGACCGTTACCATTGTGCCGCGCAGTGGCAGAGGCTGGCGCCTGCCCCTTTTGAAGTCCAACGGGCCGGGCATCTTCGCCGATATCAAGCTGCCCGTGGACGAGGGCAACCTGTATCACCTGCACGCCATGAATTTCGTGGGCGTCAAACTGTTCCGCGCGCCAGACCAGGTGCTTCCGCAACTGTTCGGCATGGGCGTGGGCAGCGTCTTCTCCACTGACAAATTGCGCAAAGGCCTGGAAAATCTCCGCAAGACGTACGGCCAGTTCGGCTACATCGATTTCGTGCCCGAGCCGCAGTTCGAATTCCCCGCCCCGAACCAGGTCGACCTGACCATCACAGCCGACGAAGGCCCCCAGTTCTTCATCCGCCGCATCGATTTTGCCGGCAACACCACCACGCGCGACAAGGTAATCCGCCGCGAAATCCTGCTGGACGAAGGCGACATGTTCAATACCCAGTTGTGGGACCTTAGCATTCTGCGTCTCAACCAGCTTGGGTATTTCGAAATGATCAAGAAGGAAGAGTCGCTGGAAGGTCTCAAGCGCAATCCGCAATCCAATACCGTGGATATCACCCTCAAAGTGCGCGAGCGCGGTAAGAACTCCATCGGATTGAACGGCGGCGTTTCGGGTATTGCCGGCAGCTTCGTGGGATTCAACTATTCCACCAACAACTTCCTGGGACTCGGCGAAACGCTGTCCCTCTCTTCCCAACTCGGGACGCTTGATGCGCGACGTCAGCCTGGGCTTCACCGAACCCTATTTCCTGGACCGCCCGCTGCAACTCGGCTTTGTGGTCTATCTGCGCCGCTACAGTTTCGACCAGGCTCGCCAAGCCTCCATCTTCGCCGGACAGAACCTCATTCCGCTGTATAACGAACTGGGCGCCAACAACCTGCTGAATTACGTCCAGAACAGCCGCGGGTTCAATGTTTCCGCCAGCTATCCGCTGCGCCACAGTTTTACCCGGCTGTCTCTAACCTATGGGTACGATATTTCCAACATCGTTACCGAAACTTCTGCCGCCGCAAACTACTTCCAGTACATCAATTTCAGCGGCGTCTCCGGCCCCAACGCCCTCGAGGGGATCAAGACCAGCCACATCACTCCCGCGCTGCAGTACAACACGGTCAATCACCCCATCAGTCCCACCGGCGGCAGGAGCCTGTATTTCTCGGTGGATTTCGCCAGCAGTCTGCTGGGCGGCAATGTGAACACCATCCGGCCGGCAATCGATGCCAAGTATTTCCACCTGTCTCCCTGGAGCAAGAAGCACGTCATCGGGATTCATGCCAGCACGTCCATCATCAGCGGTTACGGCGGCAAAGAGATTCCGCCCTTCGCCCGCACCTTCATCGGCGGTGAGCAGGATGTCCGCGGCTTTGAGTTCTTTGGAATTACTCCCATCGCGTATATCGCCTCCAGTTCCGCGGTCAACGTGCTCAATAACGACGGCTCGCCGCGCACCCAGAAGGTGGTTTCCGGCGGCCAGTTGACCAGCGTGCCGGTGACCATGCAGGTTCCGATTTATCAGTTGATCACCCCCGGCGGCGATTGGCAGACCGTGACCAATTTCGAATACCGCATTCCGATCATCGGCCCCGTCACCATGGCGCTCTTTGCCGATACGGGCCTGAATCGCATCCTGTTACCGGGCCAGCTTAAAATGGATCCGGGACGCGTGGCCGACTTGAATAATCAGTTTCCGCAGGCCGGTTTCAGCGGCAAGGTCCTGATCGCTCCCGGCACCGAGCGTATCCGCGTCTCCACGGGAATCGAATTTCAGGTGATGCTGCCCGTGGTGCAGGCCCCGTTCCGCGTTTATTTTGCCTACAACCCATCGCGGGTGTTCGAGAATTTGCAGACGCCCATCGTGGCGGACCGCGCGGCGTTCCCCAATAATGCGACCTTCCTGCAGTCGGTCGCCAGTTTCGGCCAGATTTATCCGTTCGATGAGCGGCGGACGTTGTTCCGCTTCACGATTGGCAGGACGTTCTAGCGCAGACCGCGTCTGGCAATATGGTAGTATTTTCACACTTAGGAGTTTTTAGCTTGAAGATGAATTTCGTTGCAGTAACCGCACTGGCTCTGGGAGTCGCTACGTTGGCAAGCGCCCAGACACCGGCCACGCCCCAGGTTAAGCCGCCGGCGCCGCAAACGTCCGGTGTGCTTCCCACCAAGATTGCGATCATCAGCGTGCAGCAGGCCATCATGTCTACCGGCGACGGCCGCAAGGCCGCCCAGGAGATGCAAGCCAAGTTCAATCCCCGCCAGGAAGCGCTCAAGAAGATGCAGGCGGATATCCAGGCTATGCAGGACCAGATGAAGAAAGGCAGCGCCACTTTGAGTGACGATGCCAAAAACAAGCTGGCTCGTGACATCGATACCAAGACGAAGACCTTCCAGCGGGATGCCGATGAACTCAACGCCGATATCGAACAGGAAAACGGCCGTCTGATGCAGGACCTCGGCAGCAAAATGCAGGCGGTATGGGAGCAGTATCTGCCCCAGAACGGCTATGCCATCCTGCTCGATGTGGGCAGCCAGCAGACGCCCGTGCTTTGGGCCGCCGCCGCCGTAGACATCACGCCGGAAATTATTAAGTTGTACGATCAGGCTCACCCGGTGGCCGCCGGCGCCGCACCGGCCGCGGCCAAGCCCTTGGCGCCGGTTCCTCCCGCCCCCAAGAAGAAGTGAAACTGCGCCCGGCGGGTGTACAATTTCAACAGGGGGCTTTTATCCCATGAGGACGCTCGTCGGATTCGCCATCGTGCTGCTGGTTTCCTGCACTGGATTTGCGCAGTATCGGGGTAGTATTCAGCCCTACGTGACCGGAGGTTTTGGAAGCGTCGTCTACCCGGCTGGAACTGCCGCTACCAACCCCGGGCTTCACCGGATCACACCGAATGTGGTCTATCCCGGCGGCGGCGGTCCGCACCTGGTGGTCCCCAATCCCAATCCAGGAGCCAACCGGGGCTTTCATCGCGCCGGCACCGGGTCTTTTGTTTATGCATATCCCGTGTATGTGGGCGGTTATAGCGGTTTGACGGACCCCTCGATGTACGATGGCTCGGCTGCCCCGCCGCAGCAGCAGCAGTCTTCCGGTGGAGTCACCATCGTAATGCCGCCGGCTCAGCCGCCCGTGGTGATCAATCAGTATTCCGGCGCTCCGCCCAACCCGCAGATGATTACCGTCCCGCCGGATGACACGTCCGCGCAGTCAACCGATACCACTCCGGAAACGCCGCATTACCTGCTGGCCTTTAAGGACCACACCATCTACTCGGCCATCGCCTACTGGGTGGATGGAGACACGCTCCACTACTTCACCACCGGCAACACCCACAATCAGGTTTCCCTGTCCCTGGTGGATCGCGCCCTGACCGAGCGGCTCAATAAGGATACCGGCGCCGAAGTGAAGCTGCCGCAGTAGCTCATTCCCACTCGATCGTGCCCGGTGGTTTGTGCGTTAAATCGTAGAAGACTCCGCAGATCCCTTCCAGTTGCAGTAACTCGCCGCACATCGCCCGCAGCAGCGCGCCATCCATCGGCACCGATTGTGCAGTCATGCCGTCTACCGAATCCACCGGCCGCAGCACCACCGATTCCGGCGCTTCCGCCGTCCCCAGCGGAATCAGGATCACCGGAAACTGCCACACGCACCGGTCGTAGTTCGCTGCGTGCGAAAGGCGCCGCACCAGCGCGTCGGCCTGGCGCAATTTCGCGATGCGCTCGGGCGTCAGGGAGCAGGCGCGAATCTGCATCGCGGCCAGCGGCGCCTTACTTTCCACCGCGGCCACCACGCGATTCATTCCGCTCAGACGATTGGTCAGTTCCGTGGCGCGAACATGATCCAGCGCCTCTATGGCCAGCACCGGAGCATAGCTGCGCGCATCGCCCAGCACCCCCACCGAGTTCACCGGAATCACCCATCCGTCCTCTGTCGCGCGCACTGGAGCATCGAATTCCGAACAGAGGCAGCGAATGGCCAACCCCGGACCCGGGAATGGATGACGGTCCAGCAATTCCGCCGGCAGCCCCAGTTCCCGCCCCACTTCGCGTACTTCATCTTTGTAAAACGATTTCAGCGGCTCCACGATTCGGCCCGCCTCGATCAACTTCTGAATTCCTGCCACGCGATTGTGGTGCGTCTTGATGACCGCGGCTTTGGCCGTGCCGCCCGATTCGATCGTGTCGGGATAGATGGTTCCCTGCCCCAGAATCCACTGCTCCTCCATCAGGTGGCGCGATTCCACAATCCGTTCCTGCACCCGCACAAACTCTTCGCCGATGATGTGGCGCTTCTGCTCGGGATCGGTCACGCCCGCCAGTGCCCCCAGGAACTGATCCTCGGCATGTTCCACCGTCAGGTTGGCCATGCGCCGGACAAAATCCGTTTCGCCCTCGCGCATCAGCCCGGTATCTACGTAGACCCCGCGGACGCGGTCGGCGCCCAGGGCGCGCGCGCACAGCGCAAACGCCACGCTGGAATCCACCCCGCCGCTCACGAAGAAAAATACCCTGCGATTCCGCGCGCAGTCGCGGATCTCCTGCTCGATCGCCGGCACGCGGTGGCGCGGGTCCCAGTCCTTCTCGCACGAACAAACGCGGAATACGAAGTTGGCCAGAAACTCCTGCCCGCGCGTGGTGTGGACCACCTCGGGGTGAAACTGCAGGCCATACAGACGGCGCCCCGGCGCGGCGATCGCCGCCACCGCGCAGCTATCGGTGCGGCCGGTGACGCGGAACCCTTCCGGCAGCGCGCCTACGGCATCGCGATGATTCATCCAGATTTGCTGTCTCCCGCCGAGACCCCCGAACATGGGGTCCAACGTTTCGTCCAAATCCAGGGTGGCCAGGCCGTATTCGCCCTTCACCCCCTTGCGTACCTCGCCGCCCAGAATGTGCGCCATCAACTGCTGGCCGTAGCAGATGCCCAGCACGGGCGCGCCTAGCCCGAAAATAGCGGGGTCCACCGTAGGACTGCCGGAGTCGTAAACGCTGCTGGGCCCGCCCGAAATGACGATGCCCTTCGCGCCGGCCATTTCCGCCGCCGCCGTTTCACTGGCGCGCACCTCGGCATACACGCCCAGGTCGCGCACTTTGCGGGCTATCAGGTGGCAATATTGTCCGCCCGCGTCCAGGACAATGATTTGTGCAGTGGGGTTCAAGTATCGATTGTGGCACACCGCTACTTCATGACGATAACCTTGTGGACCCGCTCCAGCAGCGTCGTTGCCTGCGGCATGGCCTTCACCGCCTGGGCCACTTCCGGATCGCTCAGCGCGAAGACTTTATCGCTGGCATTCACGTCGAATGCCCAGACATACATCTCCTTCGCCAGGTAGCGCTTGATCCAATCGGTGTCTTTGTGGAACACGGCATCGGAGAAGGTGTATCCGTTCTTGCGCAGGTAGTCGTGAAACTGATCCAGCGTGGCGCTGTCCGGCATCCAGCCGTCAGGCATGTGCAGCGGGTGCGAGGCGAAATAGTTTCGCGTGAAGTTGAACAGGCCTTTGCGGTAAAGCTGCACTTCCAGGCTGTCGAACTCCGGCATCGTATACTTTTCGTCCGGCGTGATCCCGCCGCCGCCATAGACGGTGCGGCCGCTGTCGGTGGTCCTCACGTCCTTCAGGTCGTTGGTCGCGTGATCCTTGTGGTTGTAGTAGTCGAAGAACGATTCGTGCGAATAATCGCGCTGGATCAGCCGCCCGCTCGGCGTGTAGAAGTGCGCCGTGGTCAATGCCAGGCCGCAGTAGTAACGCAGCGGATAGACCGTCTGCACCAGGCCCTTGCCGAAGGTCGTCTCGCCCAGAATCCAGGCGCGATCGTGATCCTGCAAGGCTCCCGAAACAATCTCCGACGCCGAAGCCGAGTATTGGTTCACCAGCACAACCATCGGGTAATCGTGCCCGCGATTGCCGTGATCGGCGCGGTACACGCGCTCCGGTGAATTGCGGCCATGTTGCGAAACCACAGCCTGCCCCTTTTGCAGAAAATGGTCGGCCACCGCCACCGCCTGGTTCAGCAGACCGCCCGGGTTACCCCGCAAATCCAGCACCAGCCCTTCCGGCGGTGTGTCGCCCAGGGAACGAAGCGTATCGTCCAGTTCGCGGCTGGTATTCTCCCCGAAGCTGAGAATCCGGATGTAGGCGATCCCCGGCTTCACCCAGAAGCCATTCACCGTGCGGCGATAAATATCCTGGCGCACGATGTTGAAAGTCAGGTAATCCGGCGCTCCCTCGCGCGAAACCGTGATCTTGACCGGCGTGTTGCGCGGTCCCTTCAGCAGGTCCGCCACCTCCGTGGTATTCAGATTCGCCGTGGGCTTGTCATCCACGAAAGCAATAACGTCGCCCGGACGTATGCCCGCCTTGTAAGCCGGCGACCCGGGGAACGGATTCAGCACCACTGTCTTGTCATTCCTCGGCCCCACCTGCATGCCGACCCCGGAGTAGTGTCCCTCCTGGTCTTCCATCAGCAGTTTGTAAGCCTTGGGGTCGAAGAAATTGGAGTGCGGATCCAGCGTGCGCAACATCCCGGGAATGGCGCCGTCATAAATGGCCTTGTCGCCTGTCGGCGCTTCGGCGGCATTCTCCTGCACCAGCGCAAAAGCCTTGGCGAACTCCTGCACCCCTGCGCTGGTCGCAAGGTCGTCGGCGGCAAGCACGCGCCCATAAAAACCACCCAGCAGAGCGCAACTCAATAAAACCAGTGGCAGCGTAAAAAAGGAGAACCTCTTGCGGAGCATGACGGGAAATAGTCCTTCTAAGCCGAGTATAGCGTGCCGGGCCGCGCTCCCGCCGGATCCACAGTATGATTCTTCTCGCCCTTGTGCGCCCAAACTTCCTGGTTTCAACCCTCGCTGCTGGAAAAACCGAATTCGCCAGGGTTTGCCTCGCAGAATCGGTGAACGCCGCTGTGGCTGGGAATGGGGTCGCGGCGACTGCCTTCTGCCCCGGGCACAAAGCTCGGGATTGGCGTAAGCTGGAAGCAGACAGCGATGCCGGATAAACAGCAGCTTCATAACCTCATCGACCAGCTTCCGGAGTCCGAAATGTCCGCTGCACTGCGCTATCTCGAGTTCCTCTTAACTCACGAAGCCGCGATAGATGCCGACATGTTAGCGCGGATCGATCGCGCACGTGACCAGCCCTCTCCTGGAATATCCCACGCTGACGTACTCAGGGAATTCGGGCTTTGACCTTCGTCTGGGAACCCGCCGCGCGCTCCGATCTGCGACGTCTGGACCGAGACACCGCAATGAGAATTCTGCTGGCGCTGACGCGCTATGGTGAAGTCGGTGACGGCGATGTGAAGAGACTCGTCGATCGCGAAGGATTATACCGGTTGCGCGTGGGCAAGTGGCGGGTATTCTTCGATCTCGATACTCCCGGCAGCGCGCGAATTCACGGTATCGACAACCGGGGACAAGCGTACTAAGCTGAAGAGCCGTCGCTTACTAAACCTGTGCGAGCCCGACTGGGCGGTCCGCCAACCCGTTTAATGTCCAAATGGCAGCAGCGCTGGCGAATCACTGAGGCGGCGCGGCCGGCGGCTCGCGGTGAATCGCGTCCAGCACGCCGTTCACAAACTGCACGCTCTCCTCGCCGGAATACTTGCGCGCCAGTTCCAGCGCTTCATCGATGGTCACGGGAGCCGGAGTGCCGCCAAACCGCATCTCGTACACGGCCAGGCGGAGAATGTTCCGGTCCACCGCCGGCATGCGCTCCATCCGCCAGTGCTCGGCATGTTTGGTGATCTGCCGGTCCAGTTCCGCCACGTGCTCAATGGTGCCCCGCACCAGGTCGGAGACAAATGGGTCCCGCTCCGGTTTCTCTTCGGAAAACAGGCTGTCGTAATAGCTGTCGATGACTTCGTCCACCGGTTGCCGCCGGGCGTCCCAAGCGAACAGGATCTGCAAAGCGCGCTGCCTGGATCTGCGGCGGGAAGGCATTAGGTGGCCTGACGAAGCGTGCGCAGCAGGTTGGCCATCTCCACGGCGGTCATGGCCGCGTCGAAGCCTTTGTTGCCGCCTTTGGCGCCGGCGCGGTCGATGGCCTGCTCCAGCGTATTGGTGGTCAACACGCCGAACGCCACCGGAATCCCGGTCTCCATGGACACGTGCGCCACCCCTTTTGCGGCCTCCGCGGCCACATAATCGAAATGCGGCGTTTCGCCGCGAATCACCGCGCTCAGGCAGATCACCGCATCGTAACGATGCTGCCGCGCCAGTTCGCCCGCCACCATGGGCACTTCCCACGAGCCCGGCACCTTGACCACGTCTACCGCATCCGGGCCGGCCCCCGTGCGAGTCAGAGCATCCATCGCGCCCGCCAGCAGGCGCTCGGTGATAAAGCTGTTGAAGCGGCTCACCACCACCGCGAACCGCAATCCCGCGGCCGATAACTGGCCTTCAAATACTCTCGGCATGTTTCACTTTCCGGCGAACACCGCGCGTCTCTTTTCCAGAAACGCGCGCGTGCCTTCCTGGCGATCTTCCGTAGCCGCGCAAACCCCAAACGCCGCGGCTTCAAATCGCAGACCTTCTTCCAGTCCCGCGCTGAGCCCCACGTCCACCGCTTCCATCGCCATGCGCAGTGCCTCAGGGGCATTGGCCAGCACTTTACTGAGCCACGCTCGGCAATACGGCAGCAACTCCGCCTGCGGCACGACGGCGTTTACCAGTCCGATGCGCCAGCGCTTCGGCCGCCGTCAGCGGGTCGCCCGACAGCAATATTTCGAGAGCCCTGCCAGAGCCCACCAGGCGCGGCAGCCGTTGAGTGCCGCCATATCCCGGAATCAGCCCCAGCTTCACTTCCGGCTGGCCCAGCTTGGCATTCTCAGCGGCGAAGCGCACCGTGCAGGCCATCGCCAGTTCCAGGCCGCCGCCCAGCGCGTACCCGTTGACCGCCGCCACCACCGGCTTGCCCAGAGTCTCCAGTTTCCGGAACACCTGCTGCCCGCGCAACGCGTAGCTGCGCGCTTCCACGGGCGAGAACGCCGCCAGTTCGTTGATGTCGGCGCCCGCTACGAAAGCCTTTTCTCCCGCGCCCGTCAGGATGGCCGCACGAATCGCGGGCTCTTCCGCGATGCGGTTCGCCGCCTGCCCCAACTCTTCCACCACCCCGCGCGACAGCGCATTCAGCTTATCGGGCCGGTTCACGGTGACCAGCGCCACACCGCTCTCGCCAAGCTCGAACTGAATATGCTGATAAGGCATTATCGATCAGTTTAACATCAGGCCCGCGCCTCTCATTTCGCGACCAATGCCTTCCAACTGTAAGCCAGGTTCAGCGGTAAGGTCCACCATAACTGAACCGGGGACCGTGACAGCCGCTTCGCGATACTTCGAAGAGAATAGAAACGGTCATTCGCATAGCGAAAGCCGGCAAGGAGTTCCGCCGTGCTCATCTGCCTCGGTTGATAGACCACGTCGTCACG
This sequence comes from uncultured Solibacteraceae bacterium, assembly GCA_963853855.1. Classification (GTDB taxonomy): domain Bacteria; phylum Acidobacteriota; class Terriglobia; order Bryobacterales; family Bryobacteraceae; genus Sulfopaludibacter. Next base: position 10,590 of record CAWKYG010000040.1, read on the forward strand.
GCCGTTGTATTTCGGCCAGTCGCGGGTCAAGATGCGGCCTTCGGCTTCCAGCTTCTGAAACAAGCGGGGTGCCCGGAAATGGCGTCAGGATGTTGAAGGTGGCGTTCTGGACTCCGGTCTCTTCCAGGAAATCGAGTGTCTCCTCGAAGATTTCCGGGCGGGTCGGAATCAAATCCGAATACGATTCCGGCTTGCACGGCGATTCCATGCGAATGGATACGCTCGACGATCTGCCGATACTCCGCCACGCGATTGAAGCCTTTATGCACTTCAGCCATGCTGGTTTGGGAGATCGGACTCCAGTCCCACGAACAACTGTTTACATCCGCTGCGGGCCGCCGCCTCCAGGAATTCATCGTCCCTGCCGGCGTGGATACTGGCCTGGCTGCTCCACCACTTGCGGTAGGGGCTGATGGCGCGGAACAGCTCCTTGGCATACTCCAAATCCCCGGCGATATTATCGTCCCAGAAGATAATTACATTTCCGCCAAAGGAGGCATATTCCGCCGCGACCTCGGCTACCGGACGCTTGCGAAATCCATGCCGATACATCACCGCAATGGCGCAGAAATCGCATCGGCTAGGACATCCGCGGGTGGCAAACAGAACTCCGCCGGTGTGGTCGCTGCCGGTGGAACAGCGTCTTTGCGTGCCATGGGTAAGTTCTCCAGGGACGGCGCGCGGTCTGCCGGTAAACGGGATGATAAGTCCCGGCTTCGAAACTCCTTCAGGAACGCTTCCCACAGTCCTTCGGCTTCGCCGATGAAGATCACATCAGCGTGTTGCCCGGCCTCGTCGGGCAACAAAGTCACATGCGGACCGCCCATCGCGACACAAACTCCTCGTGCCTGAAAGCGCGCCGCAATGTCATAGGCATGATAATGCGCTCGGCGTATGAAAGGTGATCCCGACCACGTCGGCGTTCAATGTTCCAGTCGATTTCCTCGGCTTCTTCATCGACGTGAGTGACTCTCCACCCGTCCGGAACCCGGGAGGCCAGATAAGGCATGGTAATTTGCTGGAAATTGAGTACCCGCGGCCGCCGGACTCTGCGAATTTCGGGCGATGAGGCGGTGATCAGCAGGAGTCTCGGCATCGCCATCCGGCCCGGCCCCACGGATCAGTTTAACATCAGATCCGCGTCTCTCTCTCCGGAAACCCACCCGCAAAGTGTTGATTCCTCGCCGGCGTGAAAGGTTCGGGAAAAAGCCCGGCCCGAAGGGCCGCACTAAACCCCATCCCCAACCCCTCCTCCCTCTCGACTGCGAGCTTTCCCCTCATTCCACCACGAACGTCGTTCGTGGCGAGGAGATCCTTGCTTACCTTACTCACCCCCCTTGATCCAGTCTTCATTGAAGCGCGCGTGCTTGATGCATTTGCCCGCTTTGGTGAAGTAACTGTAAGTCACATGGATAGCCCCATCGCGAGCTTGTATGACAGACGGATAATGATACTCGTCACTTACCGCAAGGTCCGGCCGGCCATCCAGATGGCGCTTCCATTTCCACGTTGCGCCTTCATCGTCAGACAGCGCGGCCACCAGCGAATACCGCTTACTCTCGATATCGTTGTAGACCAGAATCCAATTGCCGCTGCGCAGCCGGACGGCTTCCAGGCTGGTCCCGGGATTCGGGATATCGGTATCGCGCGCGGGGGTCCACGTAACTCCGTTGTCCCGCGAGTAACTGATCATCGCGCGCTTGGGCGGCGGCCCGTTGTCGCGAAGATACGCCACCAGCGTGCCGTCGTTCTTGCGAATCACCGAGGGCTGCACGCATCCCGCACCCACGATCGGCTCACTGGCATTCCAGGTGTATCCGCCATCGTCGCTGATCGCCATGATCCCGAACGAAAAGCCGTCGGAATACATGGGCACGATCAAGCGTCCGGAGGGCAGCTCGAGCGGATGCGTACGCGTGAACCAGCCCATGCGGGAAAAGTATTCGTCGCTGGCGTGGGCGATAAGTTGCCTGGCGCGTTCGGCCAGCGGACCGCTTCCCGCCGCCGTGGCTCCCGCGAATTCCTGCGTACGCGCCGCGATGTTTTTCGGAATCAGGACGATATTGTCCTGGTGCTCCCACTTGGGCGGTCCCGCCGCCTGCTGGTAGTCCGTGGAGATCCGGTACTTCATCAGCGCCGTCTCCCACCGGTGAGCCACAATCAGCGGCCAGAAGAAAAACAGCCGCTGGTGCGAATCGATGAACAGCACCGGATTCGTCTCCGGGAAGCCGGGCGTGTCCGCCAGCACAAAAGGCTCGGTCCATTTCTTCGTCACGTGACTCCACCGCGCGGCCTCGATCAGGACATCGTCCGCGGTGCGTTCGCCCGAGCCGTGAAACCAGCAGACCAGCAGGTCGCCGTTCGGCAGTTCCACCACCGACGACGAGTGATTGTGCCAGTGCTCCGGTGGGAAAATCAATTCCGCGGAATATTGCGGCGCGGCCATGCCCCACATCGCGCACGCCAACAGCCAAACCAGGATGCGGCCAAGCATGGCCGATTGTATAACGACGGGCGGACGTGTGGGATAATCAATAGAGTCACCCCCACAGCATGGATCGTGAATTCATCCGCAATTTTTCTATCATTGCGCATATCGACCACGGCAAATCAACGCTGGCGGACCGTCTGCTAGAGACCACCGGCGCCCTTTCGCAGCGCGAAATGATGGAGCAGGTGCTGGACACCATGGACCTCGAGCGCGAGCGCGGCATCACCATCAAAGCCCACGCCGTGCGCCTGAACTACAAGGCCGACGACGGCAACTGGTACCAGCTCAACCTGATCGATACGCCCGGCCACGTCGATTTCTCCTACGAGGTGTCGCGCAGCCTGCAGGCCTGCGAAGGCGCCCTTCTGGTGGTGGATGCCTCCCAGGGCGTGGAAGCGCAGACGCTGGCCAACACGTACCTGGCCCTGCACCACAACCTGGAAATCATTCCGGTCATCAATAAGATCGATCTTCCGGCGGCCGAACCGGAGCGCATCCGCGAGCAGATCGAAACCGTCATCGGCCTGGATGCGCGCGATGCCGTGCTGGCCAGCGCCAAGCAGGGAATCGGCATTCACGAAATCCTGGAAGCCATCGTCATGCTGGTGCCGCCGCCCAAAGGCTCGCCCGACCTGCCCCTGCGCGCGCTGATTTTCGATTCGTGGTTCGACAGCTACCGCGGCGTCATCATTCTGGTGCGCGTGATGGACGGCCATCTGCGCGTGGGCCAGAAGATCCGCCTGTGGTCCAACAACCAGGTATTCGAAGTGGACGCGGCTGGGCTACCAATCGCCCAAAGCCATTCCCTGCGGCGAACTGTCGGCCGGCGAAGTGGGGTTCCTGTCCGCCAATATCAAGACGGTATCCGACGCCAAGATCGGCGACACCATCATCGACCACGAGAACCCCGCCTCCGAAGCCGCTGCCCGGCTTCGAAGAAATCAAGCCCATGGTCTTCGCCGGACTGTATCCCGTCGAATCGCACGAGCACGGCCTGCTGCGCGATGCGCTGGAAAAACTGCGGCTCAACGACAGCGCCTTCAGCTTCGAACCGGAGAACTCCGTCGCCCTGGGATTCGGATTCCGCTGCGGCTTTCTGGGCCTGCTGCACCTCGAAATCGTGCAGGAGCGGCTGGAGCGCGAATTCGATATCGACCTGATCACCACCGCGCCCGGCGTGCGCTATCGCGTCACCACCACGGTGGGCGAAGTGGTGGAGATCGATAACCCCACGCAAGTTTCCCGACCCCTCCGAAATCAAGCAGATCGAAGAGCCCATCATCGATGCCACGGTGATCACGCGCGAGGAGTATCTGGGCGGCATCCTCAAGCTGCTGGAAGACAAGCGCGGCGTGCAGAAGAAATTCGAGTACCTGGGCGGCGGCCGCGTCATGCTGCTATACGAATTGCCGCTCAACGAAATCGTGCTGGATTTTTACGACCGGCTGAAGAGCGCCTCCCGCGGCTATGCTTCACTGGACTATCACCTCTCGGGCTACCGCGTCTCGCCCATGGTCCGTCTGGACGTGCTGGTAGCCGGCGATCCGGTGGACGCGCTCTCCCTGATCGTGCACCGCGATTTTGCTTTCGAGCGCGGCAAAGAACTGATCTCGCGCCTGCGCCGCCTGATCCCCAAGCAAATGTTCGAAGTGGCGCTGCAGGCGGCCATCGGAAACAAGATCGTCGCCCGCGAGACCATCTCGGCCATGCGCAAGAACGTGCTCGCCAAGTGCTACGGCGGCGACATTTCGCGCAAACGCAAACTGCTCGAAAAGCAGAAGGAAGGCAAGAAGCGCATGAAGCGCGTCGGCCGCGTCGAGATTCCCCAGGAAGCCTTCCTCGCGGTTTTGAAAGTCGGCCAGGAAGATATCGAGTAGCACAAGCCTCAGGCCTTCTTTCAACCTTCCTCTTCCGTCCAGATCAACTGATCCAAAATCAAATTGAGAGCCTGGTCGAGCGTGCCGTCCCATTCGCCTCGCCGCAAGCGCTCCACCGGTTCTCCGATCCAGCCGGGTGGCTGGCGGATTGAATGATGAACCGCGGCTCCTTGTCCGGCGAGTTCACGATTTCCCAGAGCCGCTCGCCCGCAAACGCATTCCGTTCGTGAATGCTGCAAGCGACTGGAACCGGTCCCAGATTTCAAAGTCCGCGACCCGGCCCGCGCCTGTCACCGGGAGCCCGTCTGCGCGACCGTTGGGACTTCGGGAACGAAGAGCCGTACCTCCACGCGAGGATCCGCTTCCGGCCGGCGCGGCGCTGTCTCAGTATTTCGTTGGCGTCATCCTGCGGGGTCCACCGCGCCCGTTCTTTTGTCCATGCGCGCCTGACTTTCGTTTAACCCGGTTCTGCCGAATTACTGCAAAACCGGCAGCGTCAGATAGCCTTCAGGCACAAACAAACTGCCTTCCGTGATGCCCTGCGGAGCGATCCGCGCAAGCTGCTGCGCCAGTTCCCGCGCCGGGCAGCGATCCGCCAGCGCATCTTCAAAGGCGCGGGTCACGCGCGTTACCTGCTCGCCCGATTCGTGCGCGAATTCCAGCCGGAATTGCCGGATTCCCGCGGCCCGCCACTCGTCCAGGTGCGCTCCGGCCTGCTGCGCTTCCGCAGCCGAAAACCGTATTGCGGCAGCCGACGTCGGCCAATACGGGATGCGCGCGTCCGGCGGAATCGCGCAGGGCCACGCGATGCTCCTCGCAAGGGCGGCCGCAATCGCGATAGCTGGTGCCGGTGGAAAGAAAACGGCAGAAGACGCAGTGCTCGGTGTGGAACACAGGCAGATGCTGATACGCGATCGCTTCGATCCGCCCGGCGCCCACGCGGCGCGCCAGGTCGGCCACCTGCGCCGCGTTCAGATCGTGCGTAGGCGTGAGCCGATCCAATGCCCAGCGCCAGCAGTTCCGCCGCGGTGATTTCGTTGGCGGCGTTCAGGCTGAAATCCCCGATCAGCTCCGGGTGTTCGCGGGTCCGCAGAGCCTCCAGCAGTCCGGTGGAACGCACCAGAATGGGGCAGTCGCAGCTCAGCAGAAAATCGGCGATGCGCTCCTCGCCCGGCTTGAGCACGCGCGGACTGGCGACCCGCGCCTGCAATGCCTGCCGCGCGCACCCTTTCCAGCGAGGGCTTCAGCCCGTACAGATCCAGATAGTCGAGCGTGATGCTCGCGGGCCGACAGTCGATCGCGGCATCCAATTGCTCCGGAGTGCGGACGAGGAGGTGGAGAAGCAGGGGGGTAGCCGGATTGGGGATGGGGGATTGGCCGAGTGCGCGGCTGCATGGGCGCGCACTTCGCGGGCAAGAGGCGCGCTCTGCAGCGCTTGCAGCTTTTCCACCGCCTCCCGCCGCAGTTGATTCAGCAGCGAACTCGGCGCGAACGGCGCACCTTCGATTTCGAGTTCAAGTGCGGCCAACTCATACGGCGTGTTTCCCAGCCGTCCCAATTGCTCGCGCAGAAACTCCGCCGTGAGGGCGCGATTCGCGGCCCTTCCCAGCGACTGCGCGGACTCCACCGTCACGCTCGCCGCCTCGACGCTCCACTCCGTTTGCAGCGCCTGACCCTCGCGCGCCGTCACCTTGACTCTGACCGGCTGTTTGCGGAGCGGCGTGGCCGCTTCCAGGTAAGGCCGCACCACTTTATCGAGATTCGGATCGTGCGTGCGCCAGACCAGATCGCCGCGGCGGATGCGCGAAGCATTCAGCACGCCGTTGCCGAAGCGCAGCTCCAGCTTGCCTTCGCACCGCGCCACCTGAAAGATGCGCCCGCCTTCTTCCGGCTCTTCCGGACTGCGCCAATCGGCCGCATCGAACACCACGCCGTCGCCCGGCTTAAGGGGCGCCATGGCATGAGCCTCGCCGGCCTCGACCAGCACGCTCTCGCGCGTGACCCGCGCCACCCGTCCCATCAGCACGCCGCGATGCCGCGGCGCACGGCCATTCACCACCGCCTGGTGATTCGTGCCGGTGAGAAAGAACGGACCCAGGCCGCGCGAATAGACCTGCTCCAGCTGCAACTCGCCCGCGCGGTCGATACTGAGCGCCCGTCCCGCCCACGCCTCGTCCACCGCCTGGCGATAGGCGCGCGTGGTGAGCGCCACATAATCGGCGTCCTTGTATCGGCCCTCGATCTTGAGCGCCGAGATGCCGATCTGCACGATCTCGGGAATCTGCTTCAAGGCGTACAGATCGCCGGGCGAAAGCAGGTAGCGCGCATCGGCCAGCGGCTGCACCTTGCCGTCCACCATCATTTCGTACGGCAGCCGGCAGGCCTGCGCGCATTGCCCGCGATTGGCGCTGCGTCCGCCCCAGGCCTCCGACGAAAAACATTGCCCCGAGTACGCCACGCACAGCGCGCCGTGCACGAAAATTTCCAGCTCGCAATCGGTGTCCGCGCGGATGGCGCGGACTTCGTCGAGCGAAAGTTCGCGCGCCAGCGTCACGCGGCTCACCCCGAGCTCTGCGCCAGCCGCACGCCATCGGCGCTGGTGATGCTCATCTGCGTGCTGCCGTGGATCTCCAGGTCCGGCGCGATCTGCCTCGCCAGCTTGACCATCCCGATGTCCTGCACGATGATGGCATCGGCGCCGGCTCGCGCGATGGCCGCCAGGGTGCGCGCCGCCTCCTCCAGTTCGTGGTCGAAGACCAGCGTGTTGAACGTGACGAAGCCCTTGACCCCGCGCTGATGCAGCGTGCGCATGGCATCCGGCAGTTCCGCCAGCGAAAAACCCACCTTGGCGCGCGCGGTGAAATGCTTCAGGCCGAAATAAACCGCGTCCGCTCCGGCTTCAATGGCGGCGCGCAACTGCGGCCAATAGCCCGCGGGACTCATGATTTCCGGTTTGCGCACTGCGCCCATGGAAGGTATGCTTTCAGCGTAGCATCCTCTTGTTATGCGCATCGCCATCGTTTCCGACATCCACGGCAACCGGACCGCCTTCGAAGCGGTCCTCTCGGACCTCCGGGAAACCGCGCCGGATTTGATTTTTCACGGAGGCGATCTGGCGGATGGAGCGCCCGGCGGCGTCGAGATCGTTGACCGGATTCGCGCCCTCGGATGGCAGGGCGTGGCGGGCAATACCGACGAAATGCTGTTCCGGCCCGAATCCCTCGCGGAGTTTGCCGCCGGGTCTCCCGCCTTTCGACCGCTTCTCCCGCTACTCGAAGAAATGGCCGCCGCCACCCGGGACGCGCTGGGTGAGGAGCGCCTGGCCTGGCTCCGCAATCTGCCGCCGACGCAGGTGCACGGCGGCGTGGCGCTGCTCCACGCCAGCCCGGAAAGCCTCTGGAGTTCACCTACTCCGGAGTCCGCCGACACCGACCTGAAAGCCGTATACTCGCCCCTGGGCAGCCCGGTCGTCGTCTATGGACACGTCCACCGTCCCTACGTTCGCCAGATCGCCGGAATGACCATCGTCAACTCCGGCAGCGTGGGCCTCCCGCACGATGGCGATCGCCGCGCCGGGTATCTTCTGCTGGACGGCTCCCGTCCGGAAATCCGCCGCGTAACCTATGACGTGGACCGCGAACTCAAAGCGCTTGCCGCCAGCGGCCGGCCCCACGCCTCCTGGATTGCGAAGATCCTCGAAAGCGCCCGCCCCCAAATGCCGTAAGCGTCTACTGCA
>CAWKYG010000041.1:0-226693 GCA_963853855.1 uncultured Solibacteraceae bacterium
GGTCAATTCCCAGCCGGCGTTTTGTCGATGGCGTCCACCACCACCACGTCGCGGGGGACTTTCTTTTCCGCCAGCCGCAGCCCTAACTGCGTCTCCACCGCATCGAAGAGATTGGGCCCGGCCGGCGCCCGCGAATCGGGATCGGAGGGTGGGAAGGCGCCGCCCGGCCCCATGTAGCCGGCAAACTCCAGGGTGAAATCGTATTTGCCGTTAAGGCTGGTGTGGTCGGCCACCGGAGCCGATGCGACCCGGTTGCCCACCAGTCCGCCGAGCGGCATGCCTAAAACACCGGCAAGGTTCGCAATCGAAAAGGCACGGAAGGTCAGCCGCGTGGCGCCCGTTTCGGTGCGGACCGCCGTGTAGCGGCCGGGCGGCGGTGGCGGCGGAGCGTTCGGGTCCGCCGGCGTCAACTTCGCTCCACGCCGCGAGACGGTCAGTTCGTAGCCCGTGGTGACTCTTGTCTCGCGATGGAGTGCAGCGTGGAAGCGTTCCGTGATCAGTATCTGCAGCATCTGCCTGAGTTGCTCGCGGCTTGTGCCCGCCGGCAGTTTCGCATCCACAGCGTACCGTTCGGAATCGAGCCAGCCCGGCCCCGCAATCTGGTCCACCTCGACACCGTACGCCGCCATGAGGAGTCGCTTGAGAGTCGCACTGGCGAAGAAAATCCGGCCGGGGTCCTCCGTCCCCGGTCCGCCGCGCATGAGGTTCGAGCCGGGTTGGCCGCTATCCGGAGCCAGGTGTTTGACGGAAACAACGTCAAAGGTCGGGGCCTGTGCCGGGCTGAGGCTGCACAGCACCCACAGAAGCGCGCCGGCGATGATTATGCGGATCTTCATAGCCGCAACCATTATCACGAAACTGGCACGCAAAGTGTCCGGTTTCACCATTGCACGCCGCGATACAGTATCGACAGGATTTTTAAGAGGTCCCGTCTGCGGTGTATTGGAGTTAGGAGGAGAGACAGATGGGTAAAACAAAATCACTGGTCCTGGCAATGGCGGCAAGTTTTTTAATGACCGTTATTCCATTGAGCGCGGCAAGCTCCGCTGCCAACAAAACCGATAAGGAATGGGCACAAACGGGCGCCATTTCGGGGAAAATTGCAATGGTGATTCCCGATAAGAAGCTGGTTGTGGTGAAGACTTCCGACGGCGCGATGTACGACATGGACGTCAACTCGGGTACCAAAATCGAGTCCGGCGGCCAGACCGTCGCCCTGCAGGACCTTGGTCAGGACATGAACGACAATGTCTCGGTGAAATTCAGTGCGGAGCACCGGGGCGATATTGCGCGGACAATCCAAATCAACGGATGAAGGAGTTGAACTTACTATGCAGATTACGAGAATCCCCTATCTCACCCTATTGGCGGCGGTCGGGATCGCGAGTGCGGCATCGTTGAGCCCGACCGACAAACAGTTTATGGTCTCGGCCGCGAAAACGGATATGACCGAAGCGCACGAAGGCCAGATGGCCGAAAACCAGGGACGCAGCGACAACGTGAAAAGCTTCGCCAAAACCCTGGTTCAGGACCACACCAATTCCTATACCCAATTGAGCGAACTGGCAGCCAAAGAAGGCGTCGCCATTCCCAAGGGTATTAACGCCTCCCGGGATCCGTCTATCCGGTATCTGGTGCACTTGACCGGCCAGCGGTTTGACCAGGCGTTCGCCAAAAACGAAATCACCGCAGAGCGGCAGACTATCGCCGTTTTCAAGCGCGAAGCCGCGCACGGCAAGGATGCCGAAGTGAAGGCCTACGCCACCAAAATGATTCCCGTTCTCGAAAAACACGTGCAGCTTGCCGAGGCCTGCGCCAAGACAAAGCATAGTTAACTGCGGCAAGGATTGTTTCGGGCGGCGGGCCAGTACACCATGTGTACGTGGCCCGCTACACCGGATCGGCTTTAGGGTGACGTTGTAAGCGGGGCGCCGGGCTTACAGCACATGATGGAACAGGTAAGAGCTCTGTACCGGTATGCCCTGCTTGAAGGAGACCGTCAGGACCACCTGGAAGTAGCGGGGCATTTCGCCCTTCGGCGAACGCAGCCGCCGGACCAGTTCCCGCGCCCGCCCGGGATCGGTAAGCCAGTCCGCGGCTGCAAAGGTGTCGGGTGAGGCATTTCCGGCGATCACCAGCATTTCACCCTTCCCCGAGGGGCCCGGAGTGCGGCTGATCAGGGCGTGGGTTTCCCCTTCCGAGGGCTTGCCTGCCACAATGTGATCGGGCAGAAACGCCGGTTCTCCCGGCCGCGGCTTCAGGTTCCGCAGATCCGTCCGGTTCGATAATAATGTCGCGCGTCAGCGCTGCGGTCTGTAACTGGCGGTTGAATTTCGGAGGCCCCAGGAATACCACGTCGTCGTCTTTGATCTGCTGCCAGGAGAGAATGTTGCCGGGCGTCAGCAGCAACTCGTGCTTGCGGGTGGAAAGCAGTTGCGCGATCAGGAAAGCCGCACCTGCTTCGCCCGACCCGGTGAAATGGTAATTCGGGACAATGTCCTTATCTCCCAGCGCCCGGCGCACGCCGGCCACCCGTTCCGATTTTTCCAGTTCCTCCCAATCGTTCACCTTGGGGTCGCGGAAGAAGCCGAAATTCGGAAACCGGATGAACAGGGGCGTCCCCAGGCTGACCATGCATCGGCCGATTGCTCTGCAGAAACAGGTTCCACAAGGTCTCCAGTTCGGCGTTCCATCGTTCGGCGATCACCGCTTCCCGGGCGTGCACGCGGATCAGCCAAACGGTCGCGCCCAGCGCCCACAGTGAAGCCGCGACCAGGGCCAGCGTCAGAACCAGGTTCTTGCGCTGAGGATCGGGCGGTATCTGGCGCGCCGTGCCTGACTGGTTGGGCTCGAAAGTCAGTTTGAAAGCGCCTTTGGGCACACTTACCAGAACCGGGTCGTCTGAGGCTTCCGACTGATAGTAAGCCGCCAGCTTCTGGCGGAGCCGTCCCACCTGCAGCCGCACGATCGAGTCGCGTTTGGGATCGTAGGTAGACGGCTTGCTGAAAGCTTCCAGGCCGATCACGTACTCCTTCAGGCGATCCGCCTCTCCGCACAAAGTCTTTTCGGCCAGGTACTGAAGCAGTCGCCGATGTACCTCCGACGTTTCGAACGTTTTGCTCCTCACGAGTCGTTCGACCTGCTCCCGCGCCCCGGTATCCTGGATACTCACCGCGTTACCTACCATACCGAACTGCTGAGTTATCCACTAGTATATATCAGAATTTCAGACCCTGGTGTATCATTTAGTGGGTTTGACTTCTGGTGCCCAAAAACCGGAAGTATTGCGCCGGGTGCAACCGTAATGGGGTTGGTTGGACCAAGGCAAAGGTTAGTCTTTTCCTGGTACCGCCGTTGCGCGCTTCTACTGGGGTCAAGTTGCGGATTTGGGTGGTGAACCTGCCCCCCTTCCGCAGGTGAAGGAGTAAATAATAATGTCACGTCGCATTTTATCGCTTATTGCGCTGCTGGCTTTGTTCGCCGGCGGTGTCATTTGGGCGCAGGACTCTCGCGGTACGCTCACGGGAAGAATTACAGATCCGTCGGGAGCGGTCATTCCCGGCGCCACCGTGGTCGTCACGAACGATGCCATGGGTACCAAGGTCCAACAGCAGACCGGGCCGGATGGCTATTACCATGCGCCGTTTTTGACGCCCGGCCAGTACAAGATCGAAGTCAGCGCGCAGGGATTCAAGAAAATCGTTCGCGAGGGCATCGAAGTTCGCGTGGCCGACCGCCTCGAGATCAATCTGGCGCTCGAGCTCGGTGCGTCCGAGCAGAGCGTCACCGTCACGGCCGAGGCGCCCATGATGAATACCGAGTCGGCCTCCATGGGCACGGTAGTGGATTCCCACCGCGTCGCCAGCCTGCCGGTGTCCTACGGCAATCCCTTTTTGCTGATCGGACTCTCCGCGGGTGTTACCTACAACGGCAGCATCCGGCTGGACCGGCCTTTCGAGCCGACCCACATCGTCAATTTCTCCATGGGCGGCATCAGCGGCCTGTTGAACGATATCACCATCGATGGCGCCCCTACCACCTCTCGCGCCAATCCCCTGCAGGTGACCGCATCCTACGTGCCGCCCACGGACATCGTCCAGGAGTTCAAGGTCCAGACGGCCACTTTCGACGCGCAGTTCGGGCAGACCCAGGGTGGTGTCACCAACATCAGCATCAAGAGCGGCACCAATCAGTTTCACGGCGATGCCAGCTATTCCTTCCAGCGCCCCAGTTTCTGGGCCAACGATTTCTTCAATAACAAGGCCATCCCGTATGTGCCGCGCCCCAACTTCCTGTTCAATACCTGGGGCGGTTCTTTCAGCGGTCCGGTGGAGATTCCGCACGTCTATCACGGGAAGAACAAGACTTTCTTCCTCTTCGGGTACGAGGGCATTCACGATTCCCGCCCCCGTCACGACGACACGACTAATACCGTTCCGACCCCTGCCGAGCGCACCGGAGACTTTTCGGGCCTGCTGGCCGCCGGCTCCAGCTATACCATTTACGACCCGGCCACGCGTACCGGTCCGGTCAGCGGGCGGTATACGGAAACGCCGTTCCCCGGCAACAAGATTCCTTCGAACCGGTTCGACCCCGTAGGCATGAAGATTCTGAGTTATTATCCCGCTACGGAGAAGAGCCAGGGCGACGTTACCGGTCTGGGCAACTACCGCGATGCCAGCACCACGGAAAAAGCCAAGTATTACAACCTCACCGCGCGCGCCGATCAGAACATCGGCGAAAAACAGCGGTTCTTCGTCCGCTACAGCACCTACACTCGCAACAGCCTCTATAACCAGTACTTCGACAACCCGTTCGTGGGCACCCACTTCTGGTTCTACTCTAAGACCGCGATGATCGATCACGTCGCCACTCTGGCGCCGACCGTTGTTTTGGATACCCGGTACAGCTACAACCGCTTCATTCGCGGAACCGATGCGCCCGATGACGCGATCGGCTTCGATCTCTCCTCGCTGGGCTTCTCGCAGCAGTTCGTCAACCAGGTGGGAACGGCCCAGGCGCGCTTCCCGCGCATCAACCTCACCGGCTACATCAGCAACGGCCAGACCAACGAGAACCGGCCCACGGTGAACCACACGGTTTCTTCTACCCTGTCGAAAGCCGCCGGGGCGCACTCCATCCGCACCGGCGTAGAGTATCGCGTGTACCAGCAGGCCGACCGGTTCTTCAGCAATCAACAATCCGGCCAGTTCACGTTTGGTTCCACGTGGGTCCGCGGACCGCTGGATAACTCGGCCACTTCGCCCGGAAGCATCGGGCAGTCGGTGGCGGAGTTGCTGTTGGGCCTTCCCGATTCCGCCAGCATCACCCGCCAGTCGGACTATATCGAGCAGTCCGGGAACGTCGGTATGTTCGTGCAGGACGACTGGAAGGTTACGCCCAAGCTCACCGTGAACCTGGGTGTGCGCTATGAGTTTGAGACTCCCCTGCACGAGCGCTTCAACCGCAGCACCCTGGGCTTCGACACCGCCTACGTGCAGCCTATCTCCGCCGCGGCTCAATCGGCCTTCGCGAACAGCTACGGCAGCATTTCGGGCGGGTTCCCGCAACTTACTCCGAGCGCTTTTTCGCTGCGCGGAGCCATGACCTTCGAGGGCCTCAACGGCAACGATGGCAGCCTGTATCACACGCCTAAGAATGTCATCATGCCGCGTTTTGGCGTGGCCTATCAACTCAACAGCCAGACGGTATTCCGCACCGGCTTCGGCATGTTCGCGGGCTTCCTGGGCCAGCGCCGCGGGGACGTTCAACAAAACGGCTTTACCCAGAACACCAACATGGTGCTGACCACCGACAGCGGTCTCCATTTCCTCACTACCCTGGCCAACCCGTTCCCCAACGGCGTGGCAGACGCGGTGGGCGCCGCCGCCGGCCCGCAAACCTATCTCGGACAAGGCTTCACTTTCTTCAACCAGTACCCCAAGGTCCCCGAAACCATGCGCTGGGAGGCCAGCCTGCAGCGGCAGTACAAAGGCTACGTCTTCGAGGGCGCTTACGTGGGCAGCAAGACCAATCACATTGAGGTCACCCGCAACATCAACGCCCTGCCGCAGCAGGTCCTGAGCACCCTGCCCACGCGCGACGATACCTGGAACAACTATCTCGGCGCCAGCATCGCCAATCCCATGTACAACCTCGTGCCGGGCAACACGCAGAGCATTTACACCAGCGCCAATACCTCGCGGCAGACGCTGCTTTCGCCCTACGTGGCGTTCGGATCCAACGCCTTGAATACCACCGAAAATACCGGCTTCTCCTGGTATAACAGCTTGCAATTTACGGGTACCAAGCGCTTCGCGCAGGGTTATACGCTGATAGGAAGCTACACGTTTGCGAAATCGCAGCAGGCCGTGAACCTGCTGAACGCCTCCGACCCGACGCCCCTCCGGGAAATCTCCGACCTGGATGCGCCGCACCGGATCAACATCAGCGGCATCTGGGACCTGCCGTTCGGCAAGGGGAGGGCGCTGCTGCACGACAAGAACGGAATCGTCGACCGTCTGGTGGGCGGCTGGGAGCTTTCCGGCATCTGGGGCCTGCAGAGCGGCTTCGCCCTGCCGTGGGGCAATGTAATTTACTACGGCAATCCGGCGAATATCGAGCTGCCTCTGAGCCAGCGGAGTCCCGAGCACTGGTTCAACGTGAGTGGCTTCGAAACGGCTTCTGCCAGGCAGTTGTTGAGCAACCAGGTCCGCACCTGGCCTTTGCGATTCTCTCAGATCCGCGGGCCGCGCATGAACAACATCGACCTGGCGCTGATCAAGAGCACCCGCATCACCGAAGGCAGGAACATCGAATTCCGTGCCGAGGCTCTCAACGCCGCCAATCACCCCTTCTTCCCCAATCCGAACATGTCGGTCACCACGGCCCAAACTCCCCTGGATACCGGCTTCGGACAGATTAGCGCTTCCACCGTCAGCAATTACGCCAGGCGGTTGCAGCTTACTCTGAAGTACACCTTCTAGCCAGGATTGACTTTGCGGCTTCGCGGCGCTGCCCCCGGGCACCGCCGCGAAGCACTCATTGCAGAATTACCGCGGCAAAGTATCCGGGCTACCCGCAGTTGGTTTTAAAGGATTTTTTTCAGTTGGACGGGGCCGCGCCGCGGCACCACAGGAATTGGACATTCAGGTGGGCATGCCAAGGCGTGGCAATACCCATTTCATCAGCACTACATAGGCTGCCAGGACCAGCAGAATCGGTAACCATTCGGGCATTCTATCGTCAGAGATGCAGAATCGTGCGCCTTGGTGACACGACCGCCCCACCTCGCTGGACTCGCGCAAATGTGCGAGTCCGCACAATTCAAAAATACCCGCCCAAAATTCCGATTTCTATTTTCGACATTTTCCTCCTAAATTCTAGAGATTATAGGGGATTGACCTTACGGGATAAGTACTATATATACGGAAAATTGCTGGTTGCATACTTACCAATTTACTGTTAGTTTATATTGGACCAGTTGAGTAAGGTTAGTACTTGGGGCCGATTCGGAGGGGGTAAATTGTCCGTCACAGTGAAAGCAGGCTGCCTGCTTATACTCACAGCGGCCATAGGTGTGGCCGGAGTTTTGTTTCAGGGAACCTTCGGGGCTGACGATCAGGTGCAGTATTTTCATTTAACCGTCAACAGCGCCACTAACATTACATTCCAGTCGTTTGGATACGCCGGCGGTACCGACAATGCGACCAAAATTCTGTCCGGTGGATTTGCGCCGGAACTTTCGCTTTTCGCGCTGGTCGGCGGGGATTATGTCCTGGCGAACTCCGACAACGGGGGCCATTGCGGCATCACCGGGGCGGATCCGGTCACGGGCAATTGCGACGACGTGTATCTCCAGACGGTCCTCGCGCCGGGAAGCTATTATGTAGCCCTTTCGGTGGACGATAACGTTCCGGCTACGGGCAATCTGCTCGACGGCTTCAAGCAGACCGGGAACCCCGGCTTTACGTGCGCCGAAGGCGGCCTCACCGGTCAATTCTGCGACGTCACCGATGCGCTTTTCAGACCTCGAACCGGCAACTGGGCCTTGGATATCGCCGGCGCCACCAGCGTCGCGCCAACCAGCATTCCGGAGCCCGCGACGTTGTGGCCGCTCTTATCGTGTGGACTGCTCGGGGCTCTGCGCTTGCGGTGCAAGACCGGCTAGTCTCGGTTTTTCAATCAGGAGGAGATTGGGATGCGAAAACTGCTTCGTGTTGCAGTATTGTTCTGTGCGGCTCTGCCGGCCGTCACCTGGGCACAGGTGCTGACGCCCTCGCAGGATGCCTACTATGTACCTGGAAACGCAACTAACTTCGGCGCCGCCGTCAGTGTGACGGTAGGTAGCTCCGGGAGCGTCGGCCTGGTGCAGTTCGATCTTGGCGCTCTGCCGCCCGGCACAACTGCGGCCCAGGTGCAGAAGGCCACTGTCACCCTGTTTATCAATAAGGTGAACGTGCCGGGGTCGATCAGCGTGAGTCTGGCCAACGGTAGCTGGGTGGAGTCTACGGTCAGCGGGACTTTCGGATTTCCGGCGCAGGGCGGATCGGTAGGCACAATCGCCGCCTCGGCAGCGAATTCGTATGTCACCGTGGATGCCACCAGCGCCGTGCAAGGTTGGTTGACCAACGCCTCCTCAAACAACGGACTCATGCTGACGTCGAGCGGCGGCTCGGCCCAATTTGACAGCAAGGAAAACACCAACACCAGCCATCCCGCGGTCCTATCCGTGATCCTGGCCTCGACAGGAGCGGCCGGTCCGACTGGCGCCACGGGTCCTGCCGGTCCTGCCGGTCCTGCCGGTCCGACCGGAGCAACAGGCGTAGCCGGACCTGCCGGTCCGACAGGCGCAACGGGTCCCGCCGGCCCCGCCGGGCCAGCCGGTCCGACTGGCGCAACAGGAGTAGCCGGACCTGGCGGTCCGACAGGCGCAACGGGTCCCGCCGGTCCGGCCGGGCCAGCGGGTCCCACAGGCGCAACAGGAGTAGCCGGACCTGGCGGTCCGACAGGCGCAACGGGTCCCGCTGGTCCTGCCGGGCCTGCCGGTCCGACAGGCGCAACAGGCGTAGCCGGACCTGCTGGTCCGACCGGTGCGACGGGTCCTGCCGGTGCCATGGGTCCAAGCGGGCCTTCCGGTCCTCTCGGTCCTGCTGGTTCGGCCGGTCCCGCGGGCGCCACGGGCCCGATGGGTCTTAACGGACCGGCTGGTCCCTCCGGTCCGAGCGGTCCCAGCGGTCCCAGCGGTCCCGCCGGAACGTTCACAGGCGCATATAGCGTGGGCGCGTCTGCCACTTCGCCGCTCGCGAACGGCGGAACAGTCTCCGGTACGTCGGTTGTTTACTTCGTTGCCGATGGCGCGACGGTAAATCTGCCCGCTGCCACAACGGTAGGCCAGAGCTTGATTCTGGTTGACGTCACTCAGACCTTTTCCTCGAACGGAATCACCGCGCAGACGCACTCCGGTGACCTGGTTTGGGATCCGAATACGGGCACGCACGGTACTACTGCCGGACACTACTCGAATCTCAAGCTGGTGAGCGACGGCAACCACAACTGGTACCTGCTCTAAGTTCGTTCGCGTTCCGGCGGGTCACCCCCGCCGGAACTTGTTATGTAGCTGAATCTGAAAAGTGAAAGGATAGAACTCTCCTATGGATCCATTTATCGGTGAGATCAGGATGTTTGGCGGTAACTTCGCGCCCAGAGGGTGGGCCATGTGCAACGGGCAATTGATGTCAATCTCCCAGAATACGGCGCTGTTTTCGCTTCTGGGGACTCAGTTCGGCGGGGACGGCGTTCAGACCTTCGGCCTGCCGGATCTGCGCGGGCGGTCGCCGCTAAGCCAGGGCGCTGGTCCGGGCCTGTCACCTTTCGTGGTCGGTCAGATGGGCGGCACCGAACAGGTGACCTTGACAAGCGCTCAGATGCCCGCCCATTCCCACCTGGTGAATGCGGATGGAAACGCTGGTGGAAAGAACATTCCGACCGGGAATTATCCGGGATCGGTCTCTCCCAATGCGGCCGAAAAAATCTATTCCCCGGGCCCTCCATCAGGGACGATGAACGCCGGTATGATCGCTTCCAGCGGTAATAACCAGCCGGTTCCCATGCGGCCGCCCTATCTGTGCGTGACGTTTATTATCGCCCTCACAGGTATCTTCCCATCCCGCAATTAAACGGGCATGACGCTTTCGCTTCGCCCTGAAGCAGAAGCCGATGAGCCGTTTCTGCGGCGCCTGATCATCGGCGCCATCAGTCAGGAATTGGGCGCGGAATACTGGCCGGAAACCATGCGCAGCCAGCTTCTGGATATCCAGTATTCCGCGCGCCGCCTGCCCCTCCGGGATCGTTTCCCCCAAGGTGAAAGCAGCATCGTGCTCCTCGACGGCGTGTCAGCCGGTTGGATGTTCGTAGCGAGCCTGCCGGGCGAACTTCGCCTCGTGGACATCGTCATTCTGCCCGAGCATCGTGGGAAGGGCGCGGGGAACGCACTCGTCGGGCAGTTGATTGCCGGCGCCGGCAACCGGCCCGTCCGCCTGAGTGTGGATATGCGGAACACGCGCGCCATTCGCCTGTATGAACGGCTCGGGTTCCAACCCGCCGGTGGCGACCAGGTCCATCTCCTGATGGAGCACACCGCCGGAGGCGCGTGCTGAGCGGACTCCAGTTCCCGTTTCGTTTCGACCCGGAGTTGCTGCGCGCGGACTTGGCCAAAGTGTGCCCCGCCGAATGGCGCCCCCACTACAATGACGCCGATTACGGAGGCCAGTGGCGCGGGGCTGCGCTGCGTTCGCCGAGCGGCGCTCCCGGCGATCTTTCCGCCCAGCCGCCGGACCGTGCTCCGTTCGCGGGCACGCCGCTGCTGGACCGGTGCCCCTACTTCCAGCAGGTGCTGGCCGCCTTTCCATGTCCCCTCAAATCCGTCCGGCTTCTGGCCCTCGCGCCCGGCGCTTTCATCCGCGAGCACACCGACGACGGATTGGACTACCACGACGGCGAAGTCCGAATTCACATTCCGGTGCAGACCAATCCGGACGTCGAGTTCTACGTCGCGGGAGAGCGTCTGCGGCTGGATGAGGGCGGGTGCTATTACGTGAACGTCAACCTGCCGCATCGCGTGAACAATCGCGGCGCCGCCGAGCGCATCCACCTGGTGATCGATGCCGAGGTCAACGATTGGGTACGCGAGTGGTTCGCCACGGGCCGCGAGATTCCACGCTGCCCGCCGCCGCGCGGTTTTGAGGAGTTCCGCGCTCGCGTCATACAATCGAAGGAATTGCTGGAGAAACTGCACCGTATCTCCGACCGGCACGTATTCGCCGCGTGCGTCGTGGAGGCCGGACGCGAAGCCGGATGCGAGTTCACCGAAGCCGATGTGGGCGCCTCGCTGGATCGATCCGCCGCGGCGCCGCAAGGCTGGATGCCCGTAAAAGTAACTTTTCGCCAAGGGCAGGCTCTGGCGGAGTGGATCTGGCCGGGAGCCCGCCGCCTCACCGAGCCATTCTTCGAAGAAAGCGTCCGGGCGGCGCGGCGCAATCCGTTCACCGCCCTGTTTCGCCGTGAGATGCCGTTGGACGCGGCGGATTCCATCGAAGCGCTTTCCCCCACAGGCTTTATCTTCCACATGTCGCGATGCGGCTCCACGCTCGTCTCGCAGATGCTGGCGGCGCTCGACCGCGCCGTGGTGGTCTCCGAGGCGCCGCCCGTAGACGACGTGATCCGGGCTCCGCTCGTGCTGCCGGAGATTTCCCGCGCGCAACAAGTCCACTGGCTGCGGCAGGTGATTCGCGCCCTGGGGCAGCGGCGCAGCGGCGGCGAGTCGCTCTATTTCGTCAAGCTGGACGCCTGGCACATCCATCATCTTCCGCTGTTTTGCGAAGCGTTTCCGGGCGTGCCGTGGGTGTTCGTCCACCGCCGTCCCGAAGAGGTCATCGCTTCCCAGCTTCGGCGTCCCGGCATGCCGGCATTGCCCGGCGCCCTCGATCCGCGCCTGCTTGGCCTGCGCCTCGAGGACGTCACTTCGCTCTCGCGCGAGCAGTGGTGCGCCCGCGTCACCGGCGGATTCCTCGAGGCCGCCGGCGCCTTTCGAAACCATCCCCACGGGCTGTTCGTCGACTATGCGCAGTTGCCGGACGCCGTGTGGGGACCCATGGCACGCCATTTCGGCGTACGATTTGGCATGGGGCTTGACGACGGAGAACTCACGCGCATGCGGGAAAGGGCCAGGTTCGATGCCAAGACTCCGGCTGAAATCTATCCGGAACAGCCCTAGTCTGCCCTGGCTCCTCCTCGCCGCCATTGTGTTGGCGAATCTGCTCGCGCTGCGGTGCGAATTACAGGTCTCCCGGGTGGACCTGAACGACGGCGTCCTGCACTATACCTTGATCCAGCGCATGACGCAGGCCATGGAGCACGGCCGCAGCCCCCTGGACTTTTGGGTGCCCGAATATGGTTTCGGCTATGCCGTGCCGCGCACCTACCAGCCGCTGGCGCACCTGGCCGTAGCTTTGACTTACTTCCTTCTTGGCAAGAGTGTCTCGCTCATGACGCTCTTCACCTGGTTCCGCTACCTCTCGCTGGCCTTGTTACCGCTCAGCTTCTTTGCCGCCGCGCGTCTCTTTCGCCTGCCTGTGCGCACGGCCCTGGCGGCAGCCATGCTGGCGCCACTCATTTCGTCCCACGGCCTTTACGGAATCGAGTACGGCAGCTACCTCTGGTACGGCTCGGGCCTGTACACCCAAAGCTTCGCCACGCATCTGCTGCTGCTGGCCCTGGGTTATTCCTACGGGGCAATCCGCGAAGGACGGCGCGCGTCGCTGGCCGGAGTCCTGCTGGGCCTCACCTTTTTGGCGCACTTCATTTTGGGCTATATCGGCGCCCTCACAGTAGTCCTGCTGGTCTGTTTGCCCGCTGAGGAAACGCGGTTCGGCCAACGCTTCCGCCGCGGCGCGTGGATTGCCGCGGTAGCCCTGGTGCTCTCCGCGTTCCAGTTGCTTTCCCTAATTCAGGACGCGCCCTTCATCAATCACAGCCGGTGGGAGCCCGTGTGGAAGTGGGAATCGTTTGGCGCCGGAGAGGTGGCCAAGTGGTTGTTCACGGGAACCCTGCTGGATGATGGCCGCCTCCCGGTGATGTCGCTGCTGGTGCTGCTGGGCCTGGCGGCGGCCGTCTGGGAACGGAAGGAGCGCGCGCTTCGATCCCCGTATATTTTCCTCGGCGCCGGAGCGCTTCTGTGGCTGGCGATGTTCTGCGGACGCCCGCTGTGGGGACCGCTGCTTCCGCTGCTCGGCGTATCGGATAACGTGCAGGTGCATCGCTTCGTGGTGGGGGCGCACCTGTTCCTGGTATTTCTGGCGGCCATGGGACTCTCCGCTCTCTGGACCTGGCTGCAGAAAAACTGGCGCTGGGCGGGCGTGATCGCCGGCACCGCCCTGCTGCTCTGGCCCATGGTCAACGAGCGCGGAGCCCTGCTCTCGCTGGACCGCGCCTGGGGCGAACGGAATCTCGCCGACTATGCCCGCGACCAGGGCCAGTTGCAGTTCGCCATGACCACCCTCGAGCAGCGCGGCGGCCGCGTCTTCGCCGGACTCCCGGCGGGTTGGGGCGGACAGTTTAAAGTCGGGTCGGTGCCGGTGTATGCTCTCCTCGCCAGGCGCGGCCTGCCGGTGCTGGGATTCCTGTATCACTCGATGTCTCTGCCCAGCGACATCCTGGTGCGATTCAACGAATATAGCGAGGCCCAATACCGCCTCTTCAATGTCCGCAGCGTGCTGTCGGGCGGCGGTCCCGCGCCTCCGTTTCTTACAACCGCGGTGCAGGCGGGACGCTTCCGCATCCTGGACGCCCCCGGTCGCGGTTACTTCGATGTGATCGACGTGCCCTATGCCGTCCTCAACAGCCGCGACGACTTTTACGATGTGAACGACCGCTGGCTGGCCAGCGACTGGGTGCAGAACCGCCAGCACCTGGCGCTCGATTCCGGCGGAGAATTTCCCAACCTGCCGCGGTTCTACCCCACCTGGCAGATGCCCCGTATGGACGCACGGACGCCGCCCGGAAATGTCGTGGCGGAGCGCGAACTGCCGGACCAGGAATACCGCGCGACGGTGGAAGTGGCCCGCCCCAGTCACGTTCTGTTCCGCATGACGTACCACCCCAACTGGCACGTCACCGTGGACGGTCAACCGCGCCGGGCCATCATGGTGACCCCGGGGTTCGCCGCCGTGGCCGTGGAACCCGGAAAGCACGAGATCGACTTCCGCTACCAGTCCAGCGGCTTCCGCATGGCGCTCGCCTGTTTTGGATTTCTGCTGGCGGGACTGGCCCTGTTTGCGCCCGCAAGGATACCTGCATTGCACTGGCAGCCGCGCCTGCCGGCGATCTCGCAAGCAGCGCGGACACCGGCGCTGCTGGTGGTCCTGGCCCTCCCGGTGCTCTTTCCGTTTTGTACCACGCGCGTTTCCCAGGGCCACGACGCCCTCACTTATTTCCCCACCCTGCTGGAATTCCATAGCAATATCGCGCATGGCATTCTGAGTCCGCGATGGGCGCCGGACTTCATCAACGGCAATGGATCGCCGAACTTTGTTTTTACCGCTCGCGGGTTTTACTATCTGGCGGAGTTCTGGCACCTGCTGGGCATAAGTCCCGTGACTTCGGTCAATCTCGCGGTCATCGTGCTGATTCTCGCCGCCGCCGGCGCCGCGTACCTGCTCGGCTCCCTGTACTTCGGTCCTGCGGGAGGCTGGCTTGCCGCCGCGGCCTACCTCTACGCGCCCTATTTCGGAGTCGATCTGTACGTGCGCTCGGCGCTTGCGGAGATGAGCGCTTTTCCGTTTTATGCCCTGACGCTTTACGCCTTCGGAGCTTATGCGCGCCGCCGCCGCACGGCGTACCTGCTCCTCGGCGCGGCATCGTATGGCGCGCTCTTCTTTTGTCATTTTGCGGCGGTGCTGCTCTTCACTCCACTGCTTCTGGCATTTTTGGCATTCACCGCATGGCGGGAAAAATCGTGGGCCGTGCTGGCGCGGCAATCTCTGGCGTTTCTCGCGGGCATCGCGCTGGGCGCGAGTTCCTGGCTGCCGGCCCTCGCCGAAAAACAATGGGTACGCCTGGAAGAAGCCGTGAGCGGTACCCTGCAATACACGCAACATTTCGTCTCGCCTGGCTTGCTGTTCCACGCCGGAGCGGACCCGCGCGGCCTGCGTTTCGAACTCGGATGGGGGCACCTGGCGCTGGCCGCCGTCGCCTGGGTCGTTTTGTCGCGTGGCCAATCGAAGGACCGCGACTGGCTGCGATTCTTCACACCGGCCGCCATCGTTCTCTGCATTCTGATGTTTCCGGGTAGCGTGTGGGCCTGGGACCACCTGCCACTGATCCGCTTCGTACAGTTCCCGTTCCGCCTGCTCGCGCCCGTCACTTTGTGTATCGCGATGCTGGTGGCGCCGCTGGGGCGCCATTTGTATCCCCTCACCGGCAAGCGTGCGCTTCTGTTCGCCGGCGCCATGGCCTTGTTGATCGTTCCGGGCCTCGCGCACCTGCGGCCCACCGGCTACACCACGCTGGACCTCTCCTTCTGGACGCCGCATCAACTCGCCGCCTGGGGCTACGAGCCCACCACGTCGCACGACTTTCTGCCGCGCGTGGCCACGCAGCTACCGGCTTACGATCCGCGTTCTGCCCGGGCCGTCGTGGACGAAGCCGGCATTCAGGAACTGGAGCACAACCCCGAGCTTTGGTCCGGCAAAGTCACGACGCAGGGCGGAGCGCTGGTGGAAGTATCCACCATTCAGTTTCCGGGCTGGCAAGTCGAGATCGACGACCGTGAGGTGCCCGCCTACCGGTCGCCCAATACCGGACTGATTCGCTTTCGCGTGGAGCCGGGGGAGCACCAGGTGGAAGTTGCTTTTCATCGCACCGCCGATCGCTGGATCGGCGATTCGCTCAGCCTGCTTACCGCACTCGCATTGCTGTTGGGATTCGCGTGGCCGCGGATCAAAACTCGATCACAATGATGCAGTCTTCCTTGGCCTTGGCGTGGACCCGCACCTGCAAATTCTTCTGAACGGGGTCGTAGAACCAGGTGCGGTCGGACATCTGATTCAAAGCGGCGGCCACGGGATATTTCTGATCTTCGAACCCTACCGAGGCAGGCCTGTCGATATGATGCACCACCCACTGGTAGTCGCGATCTTTCTTGGATTCGATCTCGAGCCGCATGGCGTCCAGCGACGGCGCCGCGTGGATCGCCGAATAATCGCCGAGATCGTCTTCCAGAATGAAGAACTCCGCGCCCAGTCGCGGGAAGTAGTGCAGCGCCACCCCGCCGCCGGAATCCAGCGGCACGATGGTGCCGTTGCGCGCGAAGACCGGCAGTGCGCTGGTGCTCACCGCGATAGTGCGCCGGCCCGTGATGGCCTCGTTGGTCTCCAGGTTGGTCCAGACGCCCTGCGGGAGATAGAGCGATCGCTTGCCCGTGCCGTCGTAAATCGGCGCCACCAGCATCTCGTCGCCCAGCATGAATTCGTCCACGTGTCTGGCGCATTCCGGATCGTCGGGGAACTGGAAGGGCAGGGGATGCCACACCGGATAGCCGTCGTATTCCAGCTCCGGCAGGTACGGGCCGTAGAAGGTGTCAAGCTGCCTGCGGAAATTGCTCAGCGGAACGGCGCCCGGCGTCACCTTGGCGGGCAGGGAACCGAGTTGCCGCGCGCGCTGCAGCAGCGCGGGGTCGGCCCCGAAGTATGTCGAAAGGTCGAACGACGGGTACAACATTCCGGACATGGCCGCCTGCACCATCCGCAGCAGGGAATCGCGCAAGCGTGGTCCAACTGACCGGCTTTTCCGCCGGCACCTGCCAGGTGATGTTGCTCGCGTTCGCGGCGTGGTGCTCCTTGAAAATCTCCTTGGGCCGCGGGCCGTAGTAAATGGAATAGTCCACGCGCGGCGCCTTAATGCGGTAACGGTCCGCGCCGGTGAAATCGAAGCGGAAAGGGCCGGCGCCCGCGTGATATTCGCCGTAGCCCGTGGTGGAGACCAGGAAGGGCACATCCGTCTCCGCCTTCCTGCCGCGCAGGTCGAACGTGTCGTCGACGCGCGGACCCAGGCCGTAGAAGCGCGCGCCCGCGGGCATTTCGCGATCCCAGACCATGGCGTCTCCCTCCTGCGCGCGGCTCGGAAAGATCGGCCATCACCGGCGTGGCCGTCGGCCGAGCGCACGCGTACCAGCAGGCCGTGCTTTTGCAAAGTGACTTCCAGCGCATCCGAGCGGATCCGCACCGCGCCCGGCGTTTCGTCCACTTGCAGCGAGACCTTGTCATGCGGTCCCATCTGCACTGCCGGCAAGGGATCCGTCCAGCGAGCGGCGGAACCGGAAGGTGCTGGGGCTGATCCAGACAATCTCCGCCGCGCCGTGGTCCAGTCTGAAATCGACGCGGTTGCCGTGCGGCGCGAAACGAAAGCAGCGTCGCCACAGCGGCCAGCGCTTGCGGCGGCATTAGAGCAGCGCCATTTCGCGTTGGATCTCGCCGGTCACGCGCGCCTCTTTGTCGCCCACGAACATGTTGATTTCGGAGCGCACGCCGAATTCCGGCAGGTAGATTCCGGGCTCGATCGAGAAGCACGTCCACGGCGATACGCGGCGCTCGTCGTGGGTCTCCAGGTTGTCCATGTTGGCGCCGTTGCCGTGCACTTCCTCGCCGATCGAATGGCCCGTGCGGTGGGTGAAGTACTCGCCGAATCCGGCTTTCTG
This sequence comes from uncultured Solibacteraceae bacterium, assembly GCA_963853855.1. Classification (GTDB taxonomy): domain Bacteria; phylum Acidobacteriota; class Terriglobia; order Bryobacterales; family Bryobacteraceae; genus Sulfopaludibacter. Next base: position 17,753 of record CAWKYG010000041.1, read on the forward strand.
AATCACCGCGCGGCAGGCATCGTCCACTTCGAAACCGCGCAGCGGATAGCCCGAAGCCGAAGCGCTCGATGACTCGCTTGATGGCCGCGTCGCGCGCGCCGGTCACGATGCCGAACACGTTGCGGATCTCGTCCGGCGCAGTGTCGCCGCAGAAGGCGGTCCAGGTGATGTCGTAGTAGACCGCGCCGGGCTGATCCAGCTTGGCCCACATGTCCAGCAGCACCCAATCGCCCGGCTGGATGGCCGCGCTGAGTTCCGCCGTCGGCTCGTAGTGCGGGTTGGAGGCGTTGGCATTGCAGCCCACAATCGGCCCGTGATCGGTGACCAGGCCGGCCTCGGCGAAGCCGTCGCGCACCAGGTCCTTCACCTCCACTTCCGTAAGCGGCGCGCCATTACGGGTACGCTCGTGGATCAGCGCGAACGCTTCGGCGCGGACTTTGTCCACGCGGCGTCCGGCCTCCAGGTGCGATTCCAGGGCCTCGGGCGTCCACCGCGCTTCGAAAGCCTGGATCAGCTCGGCGGAGCTGACCACTTCCACGCCCGTGCTGCGTACCAGTTCCACCGTGCCCCCATCCACCATCGAGACGTACGGGATGGCGCACATAGGCGAATACTGCATGGCCACTCGTTTCATGCCGTGCAGGATCCGGGCCAGCGCCTCGGTCTGTTCGGTCCAACTGGAGTAGGGGATCTTCTCCCCGGGAAGATTCCCCGTCATGCCGCGCTCGATGCGATGTTCCAGCCCGCGCGGTTCGCCGGTGGCAGGGATCAAATAATACCAGCGCCGCGTAGGCGCGGCCGGAGGAGTAAGTCCCAGCACCCGGTACGCCAGCGGATCGCGAAGATGGTGATCGAAGAAGAGCCATCCATCCAGATTCTGATTGCGAATCTCCTGCTGAATCTTTTCCAGTTCCATAGATGAACCTACAGTCTACCTCGTAGGACACGCCTCCAGGCCTGTTCCCCGCAGATCGCAGCCCTCCCCAGGGGATTTCCCCTCGGGCATTGCCCGCATAAAATGCGGCATCCTCCACGCGATGCGTGGCGTAATAGAAGACGTATGACCTTGCCGCGGTCCTGGTTCCCGCTCTGCCTGCTCGCCGGCCCTCTGGCGGCGCAGCCTGCCATTCGCGTCGACGTCCACCTGGTGAATGTAGGTTTCTCCGTGCGGGATTCCCAAGGCAACCTGGTAACTAATTTGACCCGCGACGATTTCGACGTGTTCGAAGACGGCGCTCCCCAAAAAATTTCCTTTTTTGCCCGTAGTTCGGATGTCCCTTTAAAACTCGGACTGCTGATGGATGTCAGCGGAAGCCAGGAATCCTTCGTCAAGCCGCACAGTAAAGATCTGCACACCTTTCTTACCAGCGTGTTAGGGACGAAGGACCAGGCTTTCATGCTCTGCTTCGGCAATCGCCTGCGCCTGGTCAGCGACTTTACCAATTCACCGAAATATTTGACCGATTCGTTGGAACTATTTCACAAAGGTAAGGCCGAGTTCCCCGAAATTGGTCCGGTGGAACATCGCATTCTGGGTACGGCCTTCTATGACGCCATTTACTATTCCGCCACCCAGTTACTCGCCAATAGCCAAGGTGGCAGGAAAGCTCTTATTATCTTCAGCGATGGTGAGGATAACTCCAGCGCCCACCACATGCTGGATGCAATTGAAGCATCTCAGGTAAACGACGTTCTGTTATTCGCGGTTCGCTACACCGAAATGAAAAACGGACGGCTGAACGCGCGCAACAAATACGGCATCGGCGTCATGGAGCGCATGGCGCGGGAAACCGGAGGATGCGACTACGATGCCCGTGAAAAGGGCCTGAAAGCGGACTTCGAACAGATTGGCGAGCAGTTGCGATCCAGCTACGAGCTGGCCTATCACTCCACGGACCCGTCCGACGACGGCACGTTCCACAAGATCAGGATCCGCCCCAGGCAACCGGGCCTCGTGGTGCGCGCCAAGAGCGGATATTACACCCGCTGACCTTTCCATCCACCTACCTCCGAGACTAACCAGTATAGTACCCCGTGTGAGTCATGATACTTTGGGACACTGGTCAAGACCGCGCGATTCGGGTAAGATAGCGTCAACATATACCGGTCATGGCACCACGTCGGTAGATAGTGTACGACCTGCACCGCAAGCTAGCGTATGTACCATAGACGGTGTCGTACAACAAGGAGGCTACCGTGACGCGACGGATGGCAAAGAGTGGCGAGCAGCCTGCACGCACGTATAAGTTAGCTCTCCAGTTGCAGTACAAATTGCATTCCGGCGAGAAGGGTACCGGTGAATCGATCAGCATCGACCTCGAACGGCTGGCCATGCGCTGCTCTTCTCCCATTCCCATCGGCGAGGTTGCCGAGGTCGATATCGCCTGGCCGCTGCTGGCCGGCGGCCGCGATCCGCTGGTGCTTCGCATACAGGGAGTGGTGGCCTGGAGCGACCAGGAGAGCGCCATCATTTCGATCGGTAAGAGCGAGCTCGTCGCTACCAAATCGCAAACCAACGCACCGCCTTCCGTCTATTGATCGGGGAAGATCGTCTTGGTCAGGTCTTCTTCCTTCTGAGGGCGCGAAGACTCCCACACAGCCACACCGAAAGCCACGGCCGAAAGCGACCAGACCACCATATCTGCCGCATCCACGGAATGACGGAACGCCACCGCCCCCAGGCACAGCAGCACCCGGATTGCCCAGCCCACCAGTTTGGATTGCTTCTGCAAACCCCTTTGCACCGCCACCACCGACCGGCCCAGCATGAAGGCGCAGCCGATCCCGATGAATCCCAGAATCCCGCGCATGAATTCCAACGATACCGGCATGATTGTTAACATGACGCAGCCGCACGGCGGATTGCAAGCCCGGTATACTCGCTGAAGAGGAAAAAATCGATAATGACTCGTGTCTGGAAATCTGTTCTCCTGCTTACCGCCGCGTTGGGAATGGCGCAGGCCCGCTGCACGTCGGCCAACCAGCCCGGCAAGGCCACTGTCGACATTAACGGCAAGACCATTACCATCGACTATTGCGCGCCTTCCATGCGAGGCCGCCACATCTTCCGTGGCGCCGGTGCCTTGCAGCCGGACAATTCCATCTGGCGCGCGGGCGCCGATTCGGCCACCTCCATGCATACCGATGCCGACCTCACCTTTCCCGGCGGCGTCCATGTTCCCAAGGGCGATTACACGCTCTACATTGCGCTGAATACCGGAAAGTGGGACTTGGTCATCAGCAAACAGACCGGGCAGTGGGGCATCAATCGCGACGGCAGTACTACCCTTGAAAAGGCGCAGGAGGTGGGGCGTGTCCATTTGACCATGGGCAAACCATCCGCTCCGGTGGAACTCTACAAGATTACCCTCAGTCCGGGCAAGCTGGAATTCGCATGGGAAAACGTCACCGCAACCACCACGTTTACGGCCAGGTGATACGACGACTCGTTCTCCTCGCCTCGATAGCCGCCGCGGCGCTTTGGGCCACGGATCGCAAGGACGTCGAATTCGCCCGCCCGGGCGGCACGCCGCTGCTGCTCGACCTGCATGTTCCCGATGGCCCGGGACCGTTTCCCGCCGCCATCCTGATTCACGGCGGCGGCTTCGACCAGGGTAGCCGCAGCACCAATGTCCGGCCCCTGTTCGACATCCTGGCCAACGCCGGATACGCGTGGTTCAGCATCGATTACCGCATGGCGCCGCAGTTTCGTTTTCCGCAGGCGAGCGAAGACGTCGCCACCGCCATTCGCTGGGTCCGCAGTCACGCGGGCGAGTACCACGTGGATGCTGCCAGGATCGTCCTGATCGGCGAATCGGCCGGCGGCTTCCTGGTGAACTACGCCGGCACACACGAAACCGCGGACACGAAAATCGCCGCGGTCGTAGATTTCTACGGACCCGTCGATTACGGCAAACTGGCCGAATTGCGCCGCGATCATCCGGAGCGCTTCAATATGACCAGCATCAATCGCCACGCGGCCAACGGCGGAGGCATCCACTTCTTCGGCGCGGAGAGCCTGGACGCGGCCGGCCTCGCCAAACTGCGCCAGGTCTCTCCGATCTTCGCGGTACACAAAGGTATGCCGCCGTTCCTGGCGATCCACGGCAACAAGGACGACCAGGTGGTCTACGAGCAATCGCCCGCCATGTGCGACGCCATGCACAAAGTGGGTGCGGTGTGCGACCTGATCACCATCGAAGGCGGCGGTCACGGCATGAGCGGCTGGCGCGCGCCGGAGATGCAGCACTGGAAGCCGGAGATGATCGCCTGGCTCAACAAGACCCTCAAGCGGTGAAGCCGTGTTGTACGATGGTTTCGCCATGCCATCGCAAGAAATGCTTTCCAGACGTTCGTTCCTGGCCCTGTCCGCCGCGGCTCCGCTGGCGTTTGCCTTGCCTGCCGTAAAAGCGGTGCCCATCGGCCTGGAACTGTTTTCGGTCCGCGACCAACTCGCCAAGGACCTCCCCGGCACTCTGCAGGCGGTCGCCAAAATGGGCTACCAGGTGGTGGAGTTCTTCGCGCCGTATTTCAGTTGGACGCCCGATTACGCGAAGCAGGTCCGCAAAATCCTGGACGACGCGGGCATCCGCTGCAATTCCACGCACAACGGTCCGCCATCTTTCACCTCCGATGGCTTGAAGAAGGCCGCCGAGCTGAATCAGATTATCGGCGCGAAGTTCATCGTAATGGCCAGCGCCGGCCGGATCACCTCGCTCGACGGCTGGAAACAACTGGCCGGCACCCTGACGCACGCCTCCGAGACGCTGCGGCCCATGGGGCTCCGCTCGGGTTATCACAATCACCAACTGGAGTTCACCCCGCTCGAAGGCAAGCGGCCCATGGAAGTGATCGCCGCCAATACGCCCAAGGATTTTATGCTCCAGCTCGACGTGGGCACCTGCGTCGAAGTCGGCTCCGACCCGGTGGCCTGGATCGAAGCCAATCCAGGACGCATCAACAGCCTGCACCTCAAGGACTGGGCCCCCGGCGCAGGCAAGGGCTACAGCGTCCTGTTCGGCGAGGGCGTCGTGCCATGGAAGGGTGTGATGGACGCCGCGGAAAGAGTCGGTGGCGTAGAGTATTACCTGATCGAACAGGAAGGCAGCCGATTCCCGCCCCTGGAAACGGCGCAGCGCTGCCTGGAAGCCTGGAAGAAGATGCACGCGTAAAAGACCGCTTACTAACGTGCGCGGCTCCGATCCGAGTTTGGCGCGGCTCCGATCCGAGGCGCGCGCGTCAGCAAGCGCAAACGTCCGCCGCTGGCTCTGTGAAGTCTCAGTTCCCCGACGGCTTTTCCACCCGGTCGATCACCAGCACGTCTACGGGACCTTTCGTGGATTCCATCTTGAGTCCCAGTTGCTGCTGCAATGCGCTCGATAACGAAGGCCCGCCGGGTTCGCTGGAAGGCGTCGCGGCATCGGCTCCGGCTTCCAGAACGGGAACGCCCGATATGTTGTCCGGAGTCCACTCCATGGTGAAGTTGAACTTCGCCGTGTAGCCCGTCCGGTCGATCATCGTGCGGCCCGTTTGAAAGGAGAGCCAGCGAACTAAGCCCCCCATCGTGATTCCGGTTCCGGTAATCGTAAAGCCGTTATCGCTCTTGTGTTGTCCCATGTTGCCGCAGAACGCCGGGCGCGGGTCACCGGGCTTGAGCTGCGGCGGGTTTTGCGGGTCCACTTCAACGCAATTGGAAGGCTGCAGCTTCGGGCCTCCCTTGGCGGCCACTAGCGCCGCCACTGGCAGTTCCTTGGTCTCGTGATGCAGGCGCAACTGGCAGCGATCTTCCAGCAGCATCTGCACCCGCAGCTTCATGTCGGCAACCCTGGACTCGATGGATTCTCTCTTCGGCGGGCCCTCCGGTTTGTTGACCTCCCGTTTCGCCACGATGTCGTATGGTTCCGAGCGGACCCATGCCGGCGCCCCGTGAACCTGGAAGGACTCGACACCGTAGGCGTACACGATCAGGCTCATCAGCGGCGTGTTCCTGGTGTGGAACTCCCCCGAGCGGTCGATCCCGATGGAAATTCCCGGCCCGCCGGCACCGGGCTTGATCGACGCCACCTCGAAGGCCGGACGTTCGCCCGCCGCGGCCGCTTGCGCCCGCATCGCCGGCGCGTTCATCATCCCTACCATCAGCGGGCCTGCCAGTGCCGCCGCTCCCGCCGCCGCCAGCGCCAGTTTCCGGGCGAAGTTCAGTCGGCGGCCCATGCGATTGGTCATGATCGCCGCGATGCGCTTCTTCAGATCCGCCCCCGTCACGCCGGAGGCGCAGGCCAGCGGCGATTCCATATACAGCTTGCAGACATTCAGAATCCCTTCGGCGTAGACTTTGGGTGCGTTGCCCAGGCGCAGCACTTCCTCATCGCACGCATGCTCGCGCTCGCTCACCATTTGCCGGCCGATGAACCACACCAGCGGATGGAACCAGAACACCGTTTCCACCAGCATATGGACTGCGGCGACCAGGTTGTCGCGGTGCCGCACGTGAGACATTTCGTGCGCGATCACTGCTTCCAGTTGCTCGGCCGTCAGGCGTTCGAAAATCCCTTCGGGCAATACCAGCACCGGCCGGAAAACCCCGAAAATGCCAGGCTCCAACGCCGTCGGAGACGACCTCGCCGGAATCGGAATGTCCAGGTACAGCCGCTCTCCGGCCCACACCGCGGCACGCAGCCGCCGCCACCGTATCCACCACGAACCGGCGATTCCCAGGAAGCCGCACGCCCAGATGCCCCACAGAATTTCAGGCAAGACGCTCGCGGCCGCTATGCGTGCCGCCGCAGACCCATCGTGCGAAATCGCGGGTTCCGCAAACGGCCGGCTCACCTGGTCCATCGCCACCGCTACATTCGACCGCGCCCTCACCGCTGCGGGGCGCCACTGGATTTGCCCGCCCAGGGCCGTTAGCACTGCAAGCGGAATCAGAAATTTGCAGGAAGCCGTCATCCACACCCAGTGCCGCACGCGAGCATCATTGGTGCGCAGCGCCAAAGTCAGCAGTCCCGCCGCCCCCGCAAACAGGGTCGACTGCCACAAGTGATTGGCAAGTGGCCACAACAGGGAGTTCATTCCGCCTTCTCCTCTTCGCTGAGTTTCAGAAGAGTCTTCTCCGCTTCGCGCACGTCTTCGAGTGAGAGCGTTCCCGAGTCGATCAGGTGCGCCATGATGGGCCGGCTCCGCCCTCCGAACAGACTCAGCAAATCGTCAACCAGCCGCCGTTCGGCTGCTTCGCGCGTCACCGCCGCGTCGAAGATCAAAGCTGTCGCGATCTTCTTCGTGCGGCGCAGCACTTTCTTCGCCTCCATCCGGTAAACCGTGGTTTGTACGGTGGTGTACGCCGGCCTGTTTCTGGCATTAAACGATTCCTGGATTTCGCGGACCGAGCAGGGTCCCCTGGTCCACAGGGCTTCCATAATCTGAAGCTCCAGCCGGGTTAGTTTCGGGAGCGCCATAGGAGAGAACTACTCACGTTTGTCAATCTACTATATCAGTTGGTAATTAGGCAAGCGCCCGCATCCGGCCGGGCGCTCCACGGGCGGCCTGCCATAATAAAGGTAGCGGGACTATGAGTCCATCTTCGGAACGTTTGAACCAGCCGCTCCCCGGCACTCCGCGCTGGATAATCTCGGGCGCCTTTCTTGGACTTTTGGGCATCATGCTGATTGCCAGCATGACCGCCCTCCACGACCTCAACGAGATGCACCAGGGGGAGCAGGAGGCGCGGCGCGATTTTCTGGTGCGCACCCAGGCGCTCAGTAGTCTTTGCCTGTCCATCCAGATCTACAGCGAGACCGTGCAGCATTACGCGGTTTCGACCGATCCCGGCGACGATGCCGATGTCCGCGCTATTCTGAGCCGCCTCACCCGCGATATCGACGCAGAGTTCAGCGGGTATCCTGCCGGCACCCAGGAACTCACCTCCCTGCGCACCATCGCGCAGCTCTTCGCACGCCAGCGGGGGCTGGTGGACAACATGCTCAGTTGGTCCAGCGACGAACGGCGCCGCCGCGCGCCCCTGCTGCTCGATCGCGAAGTGGAACCCATCCAACTGGAGATTCTGCAGCGCTCCGACCAGCTCCGCATCGCCAACGACCAGACCTCTGCATGATGCCGACCAGACCCTGCTGGGCCAGTTCGCCGTGCAGCAGGGCAATCTCACCCGCTCCATCGTGCTCGCCCTGGGCACCGCCCTGGTGCTGATTCTGGCCAGCATGGTCTACATCCTGCGCCTCGAAAGCCAGACGCGCAACCGCTACAACGAACTGGTGCGCAGCCGCGGCGAACTGGAGAGGCTGAGTGCCCGCCTGGTGGACGCGCAGGAGACCGAACGCCGCAACATCTCGCGCGAACTCCACGACGAAGTGGGCCAGACCCTGGGCGCGCTGCTGGTGGACTTCGGACGCCTTGCCGCCGTCGGCCCCCGCCGAAATCCGCGAACAGGTGGAGCACATGAAATCGGTCTGCCGAGCGCACGTGGGAACCGTGCGCAACATGGCGCTGCTGCTGCGCCCTTCCATGCTGGACGATCTTGGCCTGGTGGCCGCGCTCGAATGGCAGGGCCGCGAGGTCTCGCGCACCAGTGAAATGGAGGTGGACGTCCAGAGCGAAAACGTCTCCGACGATCTGCCCGACGAATACAAAGTCACCGTCTACCGCCTGGTGCAGGAGGCGCTCAACAATGCCGTCCGCCATTCCGGCGCGCGCAACGCCCGCGTTCGCGTGGACCAGGACGGACACCGCATTCGCGTGACCGTCGCCGACGATGGCCGCGGCTTCAACCCCGATCGCGTCCGCGGCATGGGCATTCTGGGAATGGAGGAGCGCGTCAAGCGATTGGGCGGCAGCCTCGACCATCGAGTCCGCACCCGGGCAGGGCACCACCCTCACCGCCGAACTGCCGGGCCGTTGCCGCCAGGTGAATACCGGCATGAGGACGATCCGCGTTTTGCTGGCCGACGATCACAACCTGATCCGCGCCGGCCTGCGGCTGGTAGTGGCCCAGCAGCCGGAATTCACGGTGGTGGGCGAGGCCGAAAACGGCCGCCAGGCCGTCGCGCTGGCGGAATAGCTGAAGCCCGATGTCGTGGTGCATGGACATCGGATGCCCGACCTCAACGGCATCGAAGCGTGCCGGCAGATTCGCGAGACCCTGCCCGATACGCAAGTGGTGATGCTCAGCATGCACTCCGACGAGGCTACGTGCTGCGCGCGTTGAAGGCCGGCGCCCGCGCCTACCTGCTGAAGGATTCGGCCGAGGCCGATCTGGCCCGCGCCATCCGCGCCGCGTCAGACGGGAAGAGCTTTTTCAGTCCGGCAGTTGGCAAGGTGCTGCTGGAGGATTACATGCGGAAGCTTCAGCGCACCGGCGCGGAAGATTCCTACGAGCTGCTGTCTCCCCGCGAACGCGAGATCCTGCAGCTGGTGGCGGAAGGCAAATCCAGCAAGGAAATCGCCAATTTGCTCAACCTGAGCGTCTACACGGTGGAGACCCACCGCGCCAAGGTGATGCAGAAGTTGAACTTACGCAGCATGCCAGAACTGATCCTGTATGCCGTGCGCAAGGGCATTATCAGCTAACCCGCCCCCGGCATACCGACTCTCCGGCACCACATTTACCGACTTTCCATTACAAACCGGAAACCCGCTTCCCCCATCTCTATAGATGGAGCCACTGGAAATGGTTTCCGTGGTGATCCGAAGAGATTTCTGGAGGATACATGAACATTCAATCGATTTTGAGGCGCCCCAAGACCGTGGCCGCAGCTATGGTGCTCTCGCTGGGTCTGGGCGGCCTCGCGGTCGCGGCTGCGGATCACCTGATGAATCCGCCCGCTACATTTAAGTTCGCCAGCGCGGACGAAGCCGCTCCCCACGATGGCTTCGCGCCCGTAGTAAAGAAGGTATTGCCGTCGGTAGTGACCATCACCTCGTCCCGCATGGTGAAAACCAATTTCCAGGGATTCGGAGGAGATGACCAGATGCTTCCTCCTATGTTCCGCCAGTTCTTTGGCGACGACGGCGGGAACGGCAACGGCGGCAACGGCGGCGGCCAGTTCCGCATGCCGCGGCAGCAGAAGGAAGAGGGGTTGGGCTCCGGCGTGATTGTCAGTCCGAACGGTTATATTCTGACCAACAACCACGTAGTGGATCACGCCACTACTGTGACCGTGATCATGCCCGATAAACACGAATACAAAGCTCGTGTCGTGGGTACGGACGCCAAAACGGATATCGCTGTTGTGAAGATCGACGCCAGCAACCTCGACCCCATCACCATCGGCGATTCCAACAAGGTGCAGGTCGGCGACTATGTGTTGGCCGTGGGCAACCCCTTCGGCGTCGGCAAGACCGTCACCATGGGCATCGTCAGCGCCAAGGGCCGCGCTAACCTCGGCATTGAAGACTACGAAGACTTCATCCAGACCGATGCGTCCATTAACCCCGGCAATTCGGGCGGCGCGCTGGTTAACGAGCGCGGCGAACTGATCGGTATCAACACCGCCATTCTGGCGAATGGTTCGGAAGGGAACCAAGGGATCGGTTTTGCCGTTCCTGTTAGTGTGGCGCGCAATGTGATGGATCAGATCATCAAGAACGGCAAAGTAACCCGTGCCTATCTTGGCGTGATGGCTCAGGAAGTCACGCCCGCCATCGCTCAGGCGTTCCACGCGCCGCAGGTAACCGGCGCCCTGGTTGGCGACGTGACTCCGAACAGCCCGGCGCAGAGAGCCGGTGTTGAGAAGGGCGACATCATTCTGGCAATCAACGGCAAGCCGGTCGACAGCAGTGCGGAATTGCGTATGCATATTTCGCTGATGAGTCCCGGCACCACCGTGGAAGTCAAGGTGTTCCGCGATGGCGCGGACAAAACGCTTCCGGTAACGCTGGCGGAACTGCCCACCGAAACCGCCAACAACGCTCAGCCCGATAACGGCAAGAGCGAAGACGCCCTGCAGGGCATTACGGTAGAAAATGTGACCGCCAGCGCGGCGCGGCAGCTTGGCTTGCCGCCTACCGCCACCGGAGTGGTGGTGACGGGTGTGGATCCCAACAGCAAGGCCGCCGATTCCGGCTTGAAGCGCGGCGACGTGATTCAGGAAGTGAATCATAAGCCCGTCCGCAACACTTCGGACTTTGAGGCTGCCATGCGCACTGCCAAGGACTCGAATCTCCTGCTGGTGAACCGGCAGGGCAGCACTATGTACCTGGCCGTCTGACCTGGTTTCACCTTTACAGGAAAGGCCGGACCTGCTCCCCCCGGGCGGGTCCGGCCTTATTTTTTTGCTCAGTCCGACCGCAGCGTCTCCGCCGGATCCATCCTCAGAATCCGCGCCCCCGCTGCCACGCTGCTCGCAGCCGTTACCACCAGAAGCAGCGCCGCCATCGCCAGGAACGTCAATGGATCTCCCGGTCCCACGCCGAACAGCAGGTGCTCCAGGAAACGCATGGCGAAGCGAGCCAGCACCAGCCCCACGCCGATTCCCAAAGCCGCCAATCGCAAACCCGGCATCGCCAGTTGCGCCAGCGTCTGTCTGATGGGCGCGCCCAGCGCCATCCGCACCCCCAGTTCGTGCTGCCGCCTGGTGATTGCCTGCGAAATCGTACCGTAGACCCCGATCGCCGCCAGCAGCACCGCCAGCCCCGCCAACACCACTAAGAGGCTAGCCAGGTATCGCTGCCCGCCCGTGTACTGCTCCGCAAACTGCGCTACCGTCTTCAGATGGGAGAGCGGCAGTCCGCCATCCACGGACCTCACCGCGGCCTGTACCCGCTCTTCCAGCGAGCCTGGCGCGCCATTCAGCCGCATCGCCCACTTCGGCGAAAACCACCGGTGCGCCCCCGTCAGAAAAATGTCGGACAACTGCGCCACCGGAAGGTACACCGTGGGATCCATCGAGACCGGCAGGCCCGCCTCGTTCAGCGAGCTATGCTGTGCCACATCCCCCACCACTCCCACAATCGCGCGCGCCCGTTCGTCGATCTGCAGATGGTGCCCCAGAGCACTCCCAGCTCCGTAAAAATATCGGCGCGCGAAGGATTCACTCACTACCGCCACCGCGCCGCCTGCCGCATTGTCACTTGCTGAAATCGTGCGCCCGGCGAGCAGCGGAATCCGCATGGTCTCGAAGTAGCCCGGCGTCAGATATACCATTTCGGCCATAGCGTGCCGGCCGGTTTCGCTATCCAGCTCGCGAAAGCTGTCATTCATCGGCCGCTCGTATGGCAGCGTCAGCGCCACCGCGGCCGATTCCACCCCCGGCAGCCGCCGGATTCGCTCCAGGCTTTCGGTGAACAGATGGTTGATCGCGTCCCGGCTCTGGTACCGCCGGTCTTGCAGCGAGGCCTCCACCGCCATCACGTGGCGCGGATCGAACCCCGGAGCCAGGTCCGTCGTATAGCTCAGGCTGCGCACCAGCAGTCCCGCCATCACCAGCAGCACCAGGCTCAGCGCCACTTCCCCCGCCACCAGCGCGTTCTCCGGCCACCGCCGCCGGCTCCCCGCGATGCCGCGGCCGCATTCCATCAATACCGCCCGCACATCCAGCCGGCTGATCCGGATGGCCGGGAACAACCCGAACAGCACGCTGGTCAGTACGGCGATTCCCAGCATCGCCAGCATCACCCGCCCGTCCAGTTCGATGGCCCGCCACCGCTCGAAGTCCTGCGCGCCCAGGCTGCGCAGCCAGTCGATCGAAAACGCCCCCACGGCGATCCCCACCGCGCAGCCGCCCAGAGCCAGCACCAGGCTTTCGGCCAGCATCTGCCGGACGATCCGCCACCGGCTCCCGCCCAGCGCCAGGCGGGTGGCAATCTCCCTTCGCCGCGCTCCGCTCCGCGCCAGCAGCAGACCCGCAATATTCGCGCAGCCAATCGCCAGCACCGCCAGCACCGCCGCCCACGTGATCATCAATTCCCCGCGCATGCCACCGGTGATGGCTTCCTGGTACGGCGTCAGGCGCGCCTCCGTCGCCGGAAAGGTCCTTGGAAATCCCGGCATCTGCGTCAGGAAATGGCTCACCGCGGTTAGCTGCCCGTCCGCCTCCGCCCAGGAGACGCCCGCACGCAGACGCGAGATTACAGTGTAGTTCTGACCCGCGCCTTCGTCCTGCTGCGAGGGCCTGAGCGGTGTCCACACATCCACCGGAGTTTCCGTCCGGAACCCCCGCGGCATGATGCCGGTCACGCGATACGGCTCGCCCCGCAGCAAAATGGTCTTCCCCACCGCGGCAGGATTGCCGCCCAGTTCCCGCCGCCAAAACTCGTGACTCACCACCGCCATCGCCGGGCCGTTCGGCACGTCTTCGGCGCGCGTGAATTCTCTCCCGCGCTCCGGCTTGACGCCCAACACGCGGAAGAATCCGGCCGAGACACGCTGCTGGCGAACCACCGCCACCCGGCCGCCCCCCGCGAAATTCGCCGCCGTAATAGTGTCGGAATAAGCCGCGGTGTCCAGGCCCGGGGCGCCATCGCGCACTATTTCAAACAGTGCGCCCGTTTGCGCCGCCTGCGTACCCTGGCTCGCCTGCGTCACGATCAATCCCAGGCGGTCCGCTTCCGGATAAGGCAGCGGCCGCAACAAAACCGCATCCAGAACGCTATAGATTGCCGTGTTCGCCCCGATACACAGCCCCAGCGTAGCCAGCACAATAGCCGTGAATCCCGGACTCTTCCGCAGTTGCCGCAACCCGAATCGAATATCTTTCCACACGGCCATCGATGTAAAGCAGCATCCAACATACCAGATCGGCCCTTAGGAAACGGAAGCACTTATACGCCCTTGGCCTCTTCGTCGCTGTTCGCTTACGGGAACTCGCGGACGGCAAGCGAGCAAGCCCAGTAACTCCCGGGCCCCCGCCTCACGGTGCATAACTGCACTTATGCGTCCTCAGACACCTTGTATGCGCCCCACCCCGCTGATATAGTCAAATTCTGGGACGTTTGATACGCGGCAGCGCCGGTGCCTCGTGACGCACCGCACTCGTTCAGTCAGCCCTCATCCCCGTTCCTCACCGCCGCGGCTTAAAAATAATTAGAGAACTGAGCCTCGTTCCGAGGACTAGTAGCTTGGTTCCTCAATTGCTCTTTAAATTGAGAAAAGAGAGTAATCTATGACTGAAGCCGCACATGAACTGAACATTTCCGCCCTTCTCGTGGGCGACTATTCCGGCGAACGGATCCTGGTTCAGGACATCTTTCGGAAGTGCGGCTGGCGCCTTCTCGAAGCGCGGGACAGGCGTCGCGCGCTCCACTCCCTCGACCGTAACGAAGTCCAGGTGGTGATTGCCGAAAGCGACCTGCCCAAATGGAACTGGCGAAAAGTACTTACCGACCTCCGCCGCCTCGCGGTTCCGCCACAATTGGTGGTCACCTCGCGCACCGCCGATGAGCACCTCTGGGCCGAGGTGTTGAATTTCGGTGCGTACGATGTTCTGGCACAACCCCTGGACCGTGAAGAGGTGGAACGCGTGGTCGCCGCCGCCTCCCGGCAGTTCGAACGTCATCGGCTCCAGCACAGAAATTCCGTTCCGCCGGCTGTCTTCCACGCCTGATTTGACGGCGGGCCGTCCCTGGCCTGCCACCCTACTTTTTTTCTGCTCCCTCTTGACACGAATTCGTACCTTTTCGTCCCTGGAATTGTGTGCGCTGCCACCGAGTTCTGTAACTGCTACACGCAGCATATAGATAAACTTCTTGACCTCACACCATATATTGGGGCACCATTACGGAGGCGTTGCTTTCCAGCAGGAAACTCCGGAGGATCAACATGGGCCAGCTTTCGGTCGATTTGAGTGCGAAAATAGAATCATTGAGGACCAAAAATCTTACAAAAACCAAGACGGGAATCCCTTTTCCCCGCTACTTCACCGCTCGCCTGGAGGCCGGCAAGACTCCTTACGACGAGATTCACTGGGAGACCCGAACCGCCTCGATCGGTAACGATAAGGGCTCGGTAATCTTCGAACAGCGCGATATCGAAGTCCCCGTGGAGTGGTCGCAGACCGCCACCAACATCGTCGCCAGCAAATATTTCTACGGCAAGCTCGGCTCTCCGGAGCGCGAAACCAGCGTCGCCCAGCTCGTGCAGCGCGTGGTGGACACCATCACCGATTGGGGCCATCAAGGACGGCTATTTCAAGAGCCACGAAGACGGCGAGAACTTCCGCCTGCGAACTGGCCCACCTGATGCTCACCCAGAAGGCCTGCTTCAATTCGCCCGTCTGGTTCAACGTCGGCGTCAAGGAGACTCGCGGCTACGGCTGGATCTACGACGACCAGAGCGACCGCGTCACCAAGCTCGAATCGGGCGTGCTGCGCCCGCAGTGCTCCGCCTGCTTCATCGTCTCGGTGAAGGATTCGCTGGAATCCATCCTGGACCTGGCCAAAACCGAAGGCATGCTCTTCAAGTGGGGCTCCGGCACCGGCTCCAACCTCTCCGCCCTGCGCGAAGAAGATGCCGTGCTCTCCGGCGGCGGCCGCGCCTCCGGCCCGCTCTCTTTCATGAAGGGCTTCGACGCCTTCGCCGGCGTCATCAAAAGTCCGGCGGCAAAACCCGCCGCGCCGCCAAAATGGTGATCCTCAACGTGGATCACCCCGACATCGAAAAGTTCATCTGGTGCAAGGCCAAGGAAGAGAAGAAAGCCTATACCCTGGTGGAAGCGGGCTACGATTCCTCGCTCGATGGCGAAGCCTACAGCTCCATCTTCTTCCAGAACGCCAACAACTCCGTCCGCGCCACCGACGATTTTATGCAGGCCGTAGTGTCAGATGGCGAATGGTGGACAAAAGCTGTCGCCACTGGTCAGCCCGTCAAGCGTTACAAGGCCCGCGACCTCATGCGCCAGATCGCCGAAGCCACCTACCAGTGCGGCGACCCCGGCATGCAGTTCGATACTACCGTCAACCGCTGGCATCCCTGCCGGAATACCGCCCGCATCAACGCGTCGAATCCCTGCTCGGAATACATGTTCCTCGACGATTCGGCCTGCAATCTGTCTTCCCTCAACCTCATGAAATTCGTGGGCCCCGACGGCCAGTTCGATGTGGAAGCCTTCCGCCACGCCGTCGACACCATGATCCTGGCGCAGGAAATCATCGTCGATAACGCCAGCTACCCCACCCAGAAAATCGGCGAAAACTCGCATGCCTTCCGGCCGCTCGGTCTGGGCTTCGCCAACCTCGGCGCCCTGCTGATGTCCATGGGCGTCCCCTATGACAGCGACCAGGGCCGCGATTTCGCCGCCGCCATCACCGCCGTGATGTGCGGACAGGCCTACCTCACCAGCTCCCGCGTGGCCGAAAGCGTCGGCACCTTCGCCGGCTATGCCGCCAACGAGCAGCCCTTCCTGGAAGTCATTCGTATGCACCGCGACGCGGTCTCGCGGATCAATAAACATCACGTCCCCGCCGCCATGTATCAGGGCGCTCAACAGTGCTGGGACGATGCCTACGAATCCGGACGCCGCCACGGATACCGCAACGCCCAGGTCACCGTCATCGCCCCCACCGGCACCATCGGCTTCATGATGGATTGCGATACCACCGGCATTGAACCGGACCTCGCCCTCATCAAGTACAAGAAGCTCGTCGGCGGCGGCGTCATCAAGATCGTCAACAACACCGTGCCGGCCGCGCTCATCAAGCTCGGCTACACCTCCCAGCAGGTCGAGCGCATTGTCAGCCACATCGATTCCACCGGCACCATCGAAGGCGCGCCGGATCTCAAGCCCGAGCATCTGGCGGTATTCGATTGCAGCTTCCGCCCGCAGAACGGCGCCCGCTCCATCCATTACATGGGCCACGTCCGCATGATGGCGGCGGTGCAGCCCTTTATTTCGGGGGCCATTTCCAAGACCATCAATATGCCCGAGGAGTCCACCGTCGAACAGATCATGGACGCCTATATCGAAAGCTGGAAACTCGGGCTGAAAGCCGTGGCCATCTATCGCGACAACTCCAAGAAGGTGCAGCCCCTCAGTTCCGGCTCCGGCAAAAATGAGAAGCGAGCATCCGGCGCCGCCCCCTCTGGGATTGCGGCCGAAATCGCCCCGGTGGTCGAAAAGGTGGTCTACCGTCCGGTGCGGCGCAAGCTGCCCGATGAGCGCAAGTCCATCACTCACAAGTTCTCCATCGGCGGCCACGAGGGCTACATCACCGTCGGCATGTATGACGATGGCGCCCCCGGCGAAGTCTTTATCACCATGGCCAAGGAAGGCTCCACCATTTCCGGCCTGATGGATTCCATCGCCACCGCCGTGAGCTTCAACCTGCAATACGGCGTTCCCTTGAAATTCCTCGTGGACAAGTTCGCCCACGTTCGCTTTGAGCCCAGCGGTTGGACCGGCAATCCCCAGATTCCTTATGCCAAATCCATCATGGATTATATGTTCCGCTGGATGGGCGCCAAGTTCCTCGGACCGGAATACGCCGTCACCGAAGCCGGAGAGACCACCAATCTGCGGCCCACTGAACCAGATCCGCAACAGGAGTTGCCCTTCGCTCCGGTAGCCGCCGACGCCCCCCTGTGTGCCGAGTGCGGGTCCATCATGACGCGCAACGGCAGTTGCTACAAATGCGGCAACTGCGGAGGTACAAGTGGGTGCTCCTGAGTAGCGTGACCAGGATGAAGCGTCGCTAAGAATTCTGTTCTACGGGTTGTGACTTGCTCGCTATAACGATGGGAGAGCCTTCGCCGCTCTCCGGCTCAATCCCGCCGGAGAGCGGTTTTTTCGTCAAGGTGCAGCGCGTCCTATTCGTAGCGCAGGGCGATCGTCGGATCCACACGGATGGCGCGGCGCGAGGGCACGGCGCTGGCAACAGCGGCCACGGCAATCAGGAAAATCGTAAGGCCGAGGAAGGTAGCCGGATCGTAGAACGGGACGCCGTAAAGCAAGTCGACGGCTCCAGGGAAGACCAGGGTCGCGTGCAGCAGGCTGGAGAGCGCGGCAGCGCCGGCGAATCCGGCGGCAATCCCCAGGCTGACGGGGCGCAGGCTATGCAGCACTACGCTGCGCAGCACGCCGCCCGCGGTTGCGCCCAGGGCCATGCGGACGCCGATCTCCTTCACGCGCCGGCTTACCAGGTAGGACATGACGCCATAGATTCCCACTGCCGCCAGCACCAGCGCCAGCGACGCCAGGATTGCGGCGAAGGTAGCGAGGACGCGGGCCTGAGATTTTTCGCGAAGCATGGGGCCGTCCTGCACGCTGGTGAGCCACAGGCCGGGCAGCAGGTCGCGATCCAGAGCTGCGATGCCGGCGCGGACGGCATCCAACGCGCTGCGCGGATCGCCCTGGGCGCGCAGCAGAATGCCGTCGTACCTGCCGGGCTGAGGTGTGAGGTAGACGTGCGCCGGATCGATGCGGGTCAGGTTGGCGAAGCGCACGTCCCGGGCGATGCCGATGACTTCGAATTCCGAAAGCTTGCCGTCGAAATTCATATCGAGTTGGAAGGTCCGGCCCACGGGATCTTCCGTAGGCCAGAAGAGGCGCGCGGCGGATTCGCTGATGACGGCCACGGGCGCGGCGGTGCGAACCTCCTGCGCCGTGAAGTTGCGCCCGTGCAGCATTGGGATTCCGAGCGTCTCCAGATAAGTTTCGGTTCCGCAACTGGCCAGCGTACGCCCGCGCAGAGGTACCTGCGAGGCAGATGGTCTGACGACGATGGGCGGAGTCCAGGTGCCCATCATGGGATACCCGCCGACGGCGACGCTTTTGATTTCCGGAAGGGATTGCAGTTGACGCACCATGCGCGCCTGCAACTCCTTAGGCTGAGCCGGCCCGAAGCCGGTAGACAGCAGGATCAGCCGCTGCGTGTCAAATCCGGGATCGGCCTGGTGACTCCTGACCAGTCCGCGCAGGAAGAGGCCGGCGGTGATGAGCAGGAGTGTGGAGACGGCGACTTGAGAGCCTAGGAGCAGGCCGCGCAGCCTGGAGTTCGCGATTTGCCGGTCGAAGGCCAGATTGGGGCGCGAGAATTGTAGGGACGGCGCCATGCCGAATAACACGCCCGCCCCCAGGGACAGGGCCATGGCGTACGCAAAGACGCGGACGTCGAGACTCAGGTCCAAGGTGAAGCCGGCATTGGCCGCCGGTGTGCCCGCCAGCATTTGGGTCACGAAGAGTTCGAGCAGGCGTGTGCTCCACACGGCGAGCAGCAATCCGGCGAGCCCGCCGCAGAACGAAAGCAGCAGGCTTTCGGTGAGCAGGTGACGGATCATGCGGCCGCGGCTGGCGCCCAAGGCCAGGCGGACGGAGATTTCCCTCTGCCGCACGGCGGCACGCGCCAGCAGCATGTTGGCGATGTTGGCGCAGGCCACCAGCAGGATCAGACCCACCAGCATCATGATTCCGGCAACCACGGCGCGGAAGCGGATGTCTTCGGTGTTGCCCATCAGCGTGGGGTGCTGCAGGGTGACGGCGCGGGTGCGATCCTGCTCCTGGTACGTGCGGCCGAACTGGCGGAACAATACCGTGGTTTCGGCTTCGGCGCGGCCGAGGGAAACGCCCGGCTTCAGGCGCGCCAGAATCTGTAACTGCCGGACTGTGGGATCGTCCGCCCAATGCCGCGGCGGGGCCACCTGGGCCTGCATCGAAAGCGGTATCCAGAATTGCGAAAATGGATCGTTCACCGCGGTGCTGGTGAACTCACGGGCGGCGACGCCGATTACCGTGAACGCCGTCCCGTTGATCTGCATGGTGCGCCCGAGCACGGCGGGATCGCCATGGAATCTGTGCTGCCAAAACGCGTAACTGAGCACGATCACCGGCCTTCCGCCAGGGGTCCGGTCCTCTTCGGGAAAGAAACGTGCGCCCCAACTGCGCGCGAATCCCCAGGCCATCGAAATAGTTGGCGGAAACCAACTGGCCTGAGAGCGCTTCCGCCGCTCCCTCGATCCGTGCGGTCACGTTGAGAGTGTAACTGCCCGCCACCATGCCGAGGAAGACCCCGTTGTGGTCGCGGCAATACACGTATTCGGGATAGGAAAAGGCGTATTGAATATCGCCGATGGCGGGACGTTCGAACCATCGTTCCAGGCGGACCACGCGGCCGGGGTCGTGGACCGGCAACGGGCGAAGCGCCAGCGCATTATAGGCGCTGAAGAGGGTGGTGTTCACGCCCACTCCCAGGGCCATGGTCAGGATGGCCAGCAGGGCGAATCCGGGAGCGCGGCTCAGGCTGCGGGCGGCATGGCGCAGGTCCTGGAGGGTCTGCTCCAGCCAGAGAAAGGAGCGCGCTTCGCGGTGCAGTTCCTTGGCAAGATCCAGGCCGCCATAGGCACGGCGCGCCGCCAGTCTGGCCTCTTGCGCCGGCAAGCCGCGGCGTTGGAAGTCCTCCTCCAGGAGGGCCAGGTGCGAGGCCACTTCGCGCTCCAGTTCCTGTTCGGCGCGCGCGGGCCGCAAAAACGCGTAACATCTTGCCAGGAATCGTCTCATTGTTTTAACTCCCCTCGGCCAGCAACTTTTCCACCAGCCCGGAAAGCTGGCGCCAGCGTTCGGTCTCTTCGCCCAGCGCCTTATGCCCGGCGCGCGTGATGGAGTAGAACTTGGCCTCGCGCCTGCTCTCCGTGGTTCCCCAGGCGCCTTTGATCCAGCCCTGCTGCTCCAGCCGGACCAGTGCCGGATAGAGGGTGCCCTGGTTGAGAGTCAGCAGGTCTTCGGAAACCTGTTGCAGGCGGCCGGCGATGGCATAAGCGTGTTGCGGACCCATGGTGGCGAGGGTCCGGAGGACAATCAGGTCCAGGGTTCCCTGCAGGACCTGGATTTTGGATTTGCGTTCACTAGGCATCCAAGTACAGTCTTCCCGATTTCCACTGGCTTGTCAAGTGGAAAGCCGTCCCGACGGTGTTGTTAAGCTGAAAGCTGTATGTACATCCAGGTCAACCCGCGCGACAACGTGGCGATCATCGTAAACCCGGAGGGGTACAAGGCTCGCGAGCATATTCCGCAGTCGCACAAGATGGCATTGAGCGACCTGGGGGCGCGCGAGCCGGTGCTGCGGTATGGCTCGGTGATCGGATATGCCAACCGGCCCATTGCGGCGGGATCGTGGGTGCGGGAAGAGATGCTCGATATGCCGGCGGCGCCTTCGCTGGACGAATTGCCGCTGGCCACCGCCGTGCCCGCGCCCCTTCCGCCGCTGGAGGGATACAGCTTCGCAGGCTACCGGAACGCCGATGGCAGCGTGGGGACGCGCAACGTTTTCGGCATCGCGACCACGGTGCAATGCGTGGCCCCTACCGTGGATTTTGCGGTGCGGCGCATCAAGGCGGAGCTTCTGCCGCGCTTCCCGAATGTGGACGACGTGGTGGCTGTGACGCACTCCTACGGCTGCGGCGTGGCGATCGATGCACCGGGCGCGGCGGTGCCGATTCGCACGCTACGGCACATCGGGACCCACGCCAATTTCGCCGGCGAGCCGCTGGTAGTGAGCCTGGGATGCGAAAAGCTGCAGCCGGCCAAGCTGTTCCCCAGCGACTTGCCAGTGCTGGAAAGCGGCAATGTGATTCGTTTGCAGGACGAGCGCGGTTTCGGCGAGATGGTCGCGGCGATTCTGCGGGCGGCGGAAAAGCGGCTGGCGCTGCTGAACCGGCGGCAGCGGCAAACATGTCCGGCCGCCGACCTGGTGGTGGGGCTGCAATGCGGGGGCAGCGACGCGTTCAGCGGGGTGACATGCAATCCGGCGGTAGGTTATGCGGCCGACCTGCTGGTGCGCGCGGGCGCCACCGTGATGTTTTCTGAAATCACCGAGGTTCGCGATGCCGTCCACCTGCTGACGCCGCGGGCGCAGACCCCGCAAGTGGCGCGCGATCTGATTCGCGAGATGCGCTGGTATGACGAATACCTGGCGCGCGGCATGGCCGACCGCAGCGCCAACACCACGCCGGGCAACAAGCGGGGCGGACTGGCGAACATTGTGGAGAAGGCTCTGGGCAGCGTGGCCAAAGCCGGCAGCACGGCATTGCGCGCGGTGGCCGGCCATGGCGAAAAGGTGACCGGCAAAGGACTGGTATTCGCGGCCACGCCCGCGAGCGACTTCATCTGCGGGACGCAGCAGCTCGCCTCCATGAATCTGCACGTGTTTACCACGGGGGAAGGCAGCCCTTACGGCCTGGCGCTGGTTCCGGTGGTGAAGGTGTCATCGCGCACGGCGCTGGCGGAGAAGTGGCACGACCTGATCGATATCGATGCCGGCAGGATCGCCACAGGGCAGGCGACCATCGAGGAGGTGGGCTGGGAACTGTTCCGCCTGATTCTGGATGTGGCCGGCGGGCGAAAAACCTGGGCCGAGCACTGGGGCCTGGGCAATGCGCTCTCGCCATTCAATCCAGGTCCGGTGACGTAGTTACTCCGCCCGCAGGGCATCGACGGGTTCGATGGCGGTGGCGCGGTGGGCAGGGATGTAGCCGGCCAGAAGGGCCGCCGCGACCAGCACGGCGGAGACGGCTCCGTAGGTGAGCGGATCGAGGGCGTTGACTCCGAACAGCAAGGTCGCGACCAGACGCGTCAGTGCGGCGGCCGCGACCAGCCCGCAGGCCACTCCGATTCCGGTGAGCGACAGAGCATAGCGCACGAACATGCCGCGCACTTCGCGCCGCGGTGCGCCGAGGGCCACGCGGATGCCGATTTCGCGGGTGCGCTGCGAGACGGCGTAGGAGATGACACCATAGATGCCGACCACTCCGAGGAGCAGCGCCATACCCGCTGCGATGGTGAGCAGAATAAATGTGAACGAGGTTCGCGCCATGGAGCGGTCGTACACTTCCTGCAACGTGCGGACGCTGGAGATGGTCAGATTCGGATTGGTGGACCAGACAGCCTGCTGGACTTCCTTGAGGAATCCCGCGGAACCGGCGCGAGGGCTGCGGATCACCAGGGCGGGATAGCGCTGCACATTCACTTTCTCGTCCCAGAACTTATTCACCACGATCGGCCAATAAATGGTCTTATTGGCCGGCTGGTCCGCGCCGTCGTCGCGTTCATTGCCCACTACTCCGACGACTTCGCGCCATACGCCTTTGCTGTTTTCGCGGACGCGCTTGCCGAGAGCGGCGCTGGGCGAGCCCCAGAATTCGCGAGCCAGGTTCTCCGACACCAAAACCACGGGACGGCGCTCGATGTTGTCGGTCCAGTTGAAGTCGCGGCCGGCCAGCAGGGGATCGCCCATGGTGTGAAACATCCCGGGCGAGAAGAATTTGTATCGCCGCAGCGTGGGAATCTGGCTCTCCGAATAGACCCTGCCTTCGGCGTAAACGGGATCGTTGTCGTGGAATCCGTCCATGGTGACGGAGTTGCCGAGGGCGGCGGACTCCACGCCGGGAAGTGCGTCAACCTTGCGGAGGATTTCGCGATCGGCCTGGATGACCTGCTCGGGTTCGCGTATCTGCGCCGTAGGCATGGAGACGCGCAGGGTAAGCACCGCGGCGGGATCGGTGAAGCCCGGGGCCACATGCTTTAAGGCCACCAGCGTGCGGATCATCAAGCCGGAACCGACAAGCAGCACCAAGGCAAGCGCTACCTGCACGACGACCAGCACACTGCGGGCGCGATGCCGCTCGCGGCCCTGGCTGGAGTTGCGGCCACCCTGGCGCAGGGTGCCTGCCAGGCGCGGGCCCGCATATTTGAAAACCGGTAGAATGCCGAACAGGACACCGGCGGCAAGGGAGATTGCGAGTGTGAAGAGCAGGGCGGGCAAGTCGATGGCGATTTCATCGAGCCGCGGCAGGCTGGATGGGCCCAGCCGCACCAGCAGGCGCAGGGCGGCATAGGCAAGGCCCAGACCGGCCGCGCCGCCGGCGAGTCCCAGGGTCAGGCTTTCCACAAGTAGTTCGCGGGCGATCTGCACCCAGCCCGCTCCCAAGGCAGCGCGGATGGCCAATTCCTGCTGGCGGCCTTCCGCACGCACCAGCAGCAGATTGGCCACATTGGCACAGGCGATGAACAGGACAATGCCCACGGTTCCCATCAGCAGCCAGAGCACCGTGCCGACGTCTCCCACCACGTCCTCTTTCAGGGGATGCACGTTAGGGCCGAGACGCGCGTCGTCGAGCATCCTGGCGCTCATGCCGGGAGCGGGCGGGAACTTTTCCATCAGCATGGGGATCATGCGGGCCACATCCGCATTGGCCGCGGCCAGCGTCACGCCGGGCCGCAGGCGCGCCACCGCCTGGTAGCTGAAATTGCCTACGAACAACTTGGAGCGGTCGAACTGAAACGGCAGTACGAACGACGGCTGGAAATTCATGAAGCGAAAATCACGGGGGAGCACGCCGATGATCTGCCGGAGTTCGCCATCCAGAGTCAGGGTGCGGCCTAATGCCGAAGGGTCGCCGCCGAAACGTTTTTGCCAGTAGCCGAAGGAGAGGATCACGGTTTTCGGTGCACCGGGCGAATCGTCCTGCCGGGTGAATCGGCGACCCAGCATGGGCGCGATGCCCAGCACGGGCAGCACCCCATCGGTCACTTCGAGGGCGGGGACTTCTTCGGGTTCAGCGATGCCGGTGACACTCACGCTGTCCCGGCGCCAGATGCCGATATCCTGAAATGCGCGGCTCTCTTCGCGATAGGTGAAGTACGTGGCGGGCGCGGCTTCCAGTTGCTTGATGCCCAGGCCGGGCGCACTCTGCCACACGCCCACTAACCGGCTGGGATCGGCGAAGGGAAGAGGCTTTAACAATACGCCGTTCAGTACGCTGAAAATCGCGGCGTTGGCTCCAATGCCGATGGCCAGAGTGAGGATGACGATACCGGTGAACGCCGGCGACCGCCGCAGGCGCCGGGCCACCTGTTGCAACTGGTTCATACCGACTAATACGACCGGCGGCGGGAAAAGTTCGCAGAGATGTGCCGCGGGGGAGGCTGGATTCACCACGGAGGCACGAAGGACACGGAGGAAGCACGGAGAGAAGACAGAACTCATCGCGGAGGCGCGGAGGCGCGGAGGAAAACGCGGAGAGGGAAGAGAGAGCGTGGCGTTACCTCCACTGCGTAGCGGCGAACTTCAGACACGTGGATTCACCACGGCGCTGAGACGCGGAGAGGGAAGAGAGAGATCCTTCACTTCCACTGCATGGCGGCGAACTTCAGGTATTGGTCCCAGTCGTAGGCGGTCACGTCGTGTTTGCCGGCCCGGATGTGGTAGGCGACATCGTGCATGATGGGCTGGTGCACGGCGGGCATCTGGTGTGTGCCCAGTCCTTTTTTGCCCAGCAGTTCGTAGACCGGACCGGCGTTTGCCGCGCCTAGGAATTCGCCGCGGGGGTCGCTCCACTGGTCGCCTTCGGCGCTGGCCACATACAGGCCGCGCGGCGCGATCAGCGAGAGGAGCATGTGGGAATCGAAGGGCATGGCGTTTTCGCGATCGTTGTACTTCGAGAAGTTGGCGTCGAACCAGTGTGGGAAGTGCGTGTTGAGGTCTTTGGTGCGCTCGCCGAAATCGCGCCGGCTGATGGCGGCGCCGCCTTCGCCGGATTCGTTGGAGATCACGATGGAAAAGCGGGTATCCTGCGCGCCGGCCCAGAGCGCTGTCTTGCCCAGGCGGGAATGGCCGATCAGGGCGACTCGTTTGGCGTCCACATCGTGATCCTTTTCGAGGTAATCCATGACGCGGCTGAGGCCCCAGGCCCAGGCGCCGATGGCGCCCCATTCGTCGGCCAGCGGCATCGTCTGCCCGGGCTTGAAGAAGAGCGGGCGTATGCCGTAAGATATTGCGCCCGGAATATCGGGTTCGATTTCGTCGTAGTACACGGTGGCGAGGCCGTAACCGTGAGCGAGGATTTTGTCCACCTGCCACTGCTGCGCGCTCTTGCCGCGTGAATCTTCGGGGGCAGGCTTGTGGATCACTTTGTGGGTGGTGCGATCGGTGCTCCATTCTTCAGACAGAGGCACGCCGGGATCCAGGGCCACGGTCTGGTTGCCGGCGAACCAGAGGCCCGCGAAGACGGGCACGGGTTTGGCGGCGCCGGCGGGCAGGTAGAGCAGCAGATTCACCTTCTTGCCGGCGAGCGAAAGGGTTACGAGTTTGCGGACAGCTTTGCCGCCCAGCGCCTGCTTGTCCACGGAGGCCACTTCGTATTCCAGTCTTGCGGGAGCCGCTGGGCTGCGCCCGAAAACGTCCTCCTGGTACATGGCCAGAATTTCCGGACGGCGCTTACTGAACCAGGTGCGCGCGTCCTTCACCTTCTCGCCGTTTTGCAGCGTCAGCGGATCGGGCAGGGTGTACCTGGGAACTTTGGCCTCGTCGAAGTTCGCCTCCGGATGGCCTTGGGACGCGGCGGGAACACAGGCCGATAACAGGGCCACGAGAGTAATCAGGTTATTGCGCATAAGCAGGCTCGTCGGAACGGAAGGGGACGGCGGGAAGGCCGGCCTGGTTGATCAGATTGCAGACGGGGTCGTCGGCCCAGGCATAGCGCACAGCCGCGGGGCTGGCGATTTCAGGGCTGGAGACCACGATGGTGGCGCCTTCGATTCTGGCATCTGCGGCCACAAATTTGCCATCGGCGCCGGCGATGGTGAAGCCGGTGAGCGCGGCGCCGCCTTTGGCCTGAAGGCCATCGGCATGGCTGAACCACACGCGCAGGGCGCTGTTTTCCGGAGTGGCCTGGCGGTAAACCGGGCCGGAGTATTCGACGGCGCTATCGTGGTAAGCCACATGGCGGGCGGCCAGGGCAAGGCGCATGCCGACGTCCTGTTTATCTTTGGGATGGATATTGCCACTGTCGCCGATATCGATGGTGACGGCCATGCCGGTATTGCGCAGCGACAGCGTCTCGGTTTGCGATTCGCGCAGAATGGGCCACCAGCCATTACTCCGGTAATTGGCCAACTGCACGAAGAGGAACGGAAAATCGCCCTCGCCCCACTGCTTGCGCCAATCCTGGATCATATCGCTGAAGAGGCGGCGGTAGCGCCAGGAGTGGGCTTCGCTGGCATTGCTTTCGCCCTGATACCAGATGACGCCGCGAATGGTGTATGGCTTGAGCGGCGCAATCATGCCGTTATACAGGCCGGCGGGCGTGTTAGGATGGCCCGGTCCGGGCGGCGCGCCGGGACGGTTGGGCGGAGTTTTGCCGGCGGCGCGCGCCTCGGCGGCGGTCTTCTCCCACGCCGCGAGCCGCTGGTCGTAGGCCGCCTTGGCAGCAGGATAGGCGGCCAGGACCCTGTCCCACTCTTCGCCGATATAATGCAGCGCGGCATCGGATTGGATGGCCGGCATGCTGGTCCACGACTGCGCCGGTGTGCCGCCCCAATAGGATTCGATCAGGCCCATGGGCACATGCAGATAGTTTTGCAGGGCGCGTCCGAAAAAGTATTCGACAGCCGAAAAGCGCGGCGCATTCTCGGGCGTGCAGACCTGCCACGTGCCCACCACGTCATCAGCCGGCTGATCGGCGACGATGCGTTTGACCAGGAAGACATGAATCAACGGATAATCGGCGTGGGCGATCTCCTCTTCGTGGTTGTTCGCCTGGTTGAGGGCGAACTCCATGTTGGATTGCCCGGAGCCGAGCCAGACTTCGCCCACCAGCACGTCTTTGATGGCGGCGCCGTTGACGTTCATTTCCAGCGGACCGGCGGCGGACAGAGGCTTGAGCCAGAGCGACCACTTGCCGTTTTCGGCCGCTTTGGTGGTGACCGCCTGGCCCTGAAATTCCACGCGGACGCTTTCGCCCGGATCGGCGGACCCCCAGATGCGAACGGGCACTCCCTCTTGCAGCACCATGTGGTCGGAGATCAAAGCAGGCAGTTTGACGGCCGCCTGGAGCGAACCGGCCAGGACGAATGCAAGCACCCAGTTTGGCGATTTCGGCATGTGCACCTCGAAAAGACGATTCTATCCGAATCGCAAGGGCGTGAAGAGGCTCCCGCGGCGGAGCGTCAGTTTTCAGCGGGCACGCGTTCCACGTGATCGACCACGATGATATCGACGGGGACTTTTTGCGACTGAAGGCGGAGGCCCAGCGTTTCCTGAACTGCTGTGAACAGGGACGGGGCCGGGTCGCCATTGCTGGTGCTGCTGGTGGAGCCGTCCATATCGTCGGCGGTCCACTTGAACTCGAAGTCGTAGACGCCCTCGATACCCGTCTTGTCGACCACGGTTTCGCCCAGGAGACGGGCCAGCAGGTCAGCAATAGAAGGAATCGAGGTGTGCTTGACCGTGAGGGTTCGGACGCGCCCGCCATTGTCGCTCGTGCTGGATCGTACGTCGCCGGTGGATTCTACCGGCTTGAGTTTGAATCCGCCTTTGGCAACGACCAGTGCAAAGCCCGGCAACTCCTTCGAATCGTGATGGACGGCCAGCTTGAAGCGGTCTTCCAGCAGGGTGCGCAGCATCAGGAAGCGATCTTCATTTTTGGTGTCCGGCGGGTATTTGGCGGCGATATCGAAGTGCACGTTTTCGGTCCAGTCGGGGCTGGTCACCTGAAACGGCTTGACGTTATACGCCCGCTCGATGAGCCGCTTCAGCGTGACGTTGGTGAAGACAATCTGGCCTTTGGATCCGTTGCTCGAACTGCTGCCGCTCTCTGAATTGTTGGCTTTGACGGAGGCCGCTTCGTACGCCGGACGGGTATCCTGCGGCCGCGCGGCAGGCGCGCCGGCTAGAAGTGCGATCATGCACACACGGATTGCGCGGGTCATGGTTGCTTTGACGGATCCGCCGGATTCAGGTTAGGCTGTCCCGCTTCGTTTTGTCAACAGACAGTGTGCGCTTACGCCAGTTGAAGCGCTCGCTGGAATTCTACGGCACATGGCATGGCCCGGAGCTGGCGATGGAAGAAAACGGCAGCTTCGACCGGAGTTTCCGCACAGACGGTACCAGGCATGAACAGCGCGCCGGCGGCACGCTTACCTGGGCTATGCCACCTTCGAGAACATGTGCCGGAACCAGATTACGCGGCAATAGTCATTGGCGCTACGGGACGGCTTCGCCGCGGCGCGCGTCGAACGGCAGGCTGCGGGCGATCTCGTAAATGATGGACTGGAAATGGTAGCCGGAGGCCGCGAGCTGGCGGTCCATGTCGTCGATCGTCCGGCGGTCGTAGGGCTGAAGGCCACGGCCCAGGGCGAAGGTCAACATCTTCTCCACCAGGCAGCGCGAGAACTCGGGGAGTTGGCTCATCAGTTCGGCGCGCATCGCGGCCGGGGTGGCGAAGACTTTGCCGTTGGGAAGCGTGCCGCTGGCGTCCACAGGGAATTTGCCGTCCATCGTGCGCCAGTGGCCGATGCCGTCGTAATTCTCCAGGCCGAAGCCCAGCGGGTCCATTTTGTTATGGCACGAGGCGCAGACCGGGCTGGCGCGGTGCGTTTCCATCTGCTGGCGCAGGGATGCGGTGGTGCCCACGGCACCTTCATCGAGTGGAGGAACGTCGGCGGGCGGAGGCGGGGGCGGGTCGCCCAGAATATTTTGCAGAATGTATTTGCCGCGGATGACGACGCTGGTGCGCGTGGGATAACTGGAAACCGTGAGAACGCCGGCCTGACCCAGCAGGCCGCCGCGCTGGTCCGTGGTGAGATCCACGCGCCGGAAATCGGGACCGGTGACGCCTTCGATGCCGTAGAACTTCGCCAGCTTCTCATTGAGGAAAGTGTAGCGGGCATCCAGAAAGTCAGAGATGGGACGGTTCTCGCGGAGGACGTAATCGAAGAAGAGGCGCGTTTCGGCCTTCATGGCATCGCGCAATTCGGGACCCCAGGCGGGGAACTTCTGCGGGTCTGGCTTGACCACGTCCAGGTTGCGGAGTTCCAGCCACTGGCCGGCGAAGTTGTCGGCGAGGGCGGCGGAGCGCTCATCGGCCAGCATGCGCTTCACCTGGGCGTCCACTGTGGCGGGCTCGTGCAATTTGCCGGCCTCGGCCAGTGAAAGCAGTTCCTCATCGGGCATGGAACTCCACAGGAAATAGCTCAGGCGCGAGGCCAGTTCGCAATCGCTCACCGGGTGGACGCGCGTGGGATCGGTGGGGTTGGAGTCGTGCTCGATGCGGAAGAGGAAGTTGGGCGAGACCAGCATGGCCTGGATCGCCAGTTGAATACCCTGTTCGGGCGACTCACCCTCGGATTTCGCCAGGGTGGTGAACCGCATGAGCGAAGCCACTTCCTTTCGCGTAACCGGGCGGCGGTAGGCGCGGCGGGCCAGCGTGGAAACGATTCTTTCCACGCACGCCGGACCGGAGTTCGGATCGCAGATGAGGATCTTCTTGCGGCTGGCCTTTTCCGTCTTCGATGGGTAGGGCCCGAGGAAGGTCATCGAATCGGGGTACTTGTTCTTCTTGCGGTCGAAGAGATCCTTGCCGGTGAGTGTCTTGACGAAAGTCATCGTCCAGGAACGCGGCGCGGAACACGTGGTCGCCTTCGGTCAGGGGAAGCCGCATGGTCTCTTCGGAGTACGGGTCGAAGTAGACCAGCTTGGAGGGCTTGGTTTCGGCATTGATGGTCTGGAGCAGCTTGCCATCCATGTAGAAGGCCAGTTTGACCGGCTTGGCGTCAGGGCCACGTTCGCCCTGCAGTCCGAAATGGATTTCGTAGTCGCCGTCGAAGTCGATGCGGACCGGGGCTTCGATGGTATCGACGTCGAGGCGCTGCACGTTCTTGAACTTGAGGGCGTAGGTCTTTTCCAGCGGCTTGGGCAGAGGACCGGAGGCAATGGCCCGCCCGGCAATCTGTTGGGCTGCCGACAGGTACTTTTCCATGAGGACGGGCGAGACGGTGAGGACGTCACCCACGTTATCGAAGCCGCTGCCAAGGTCGTCGGTGGGGAAGCTCTTCTCGGCGCGGAAGTCCACGGCCAGCAGGTCGCGGATGGTATTGGTGTACTCCGCGCGGTTCAAGCGGCGGGCGGTCACGCGCCCGGGGTCCGGCTTGACGTTGCGGTCGGCCTTATCGAATTCGGCCTGCAGGAACTGGATGGCGGCGTCGAGTTGGGCGGGACGCGGGATGCCTTTGGGCGGCATCTCGCCGGCGCGCAACTTGCGGAGGATGATCTCCCACCCGTCGCGGTTCTCCGTGAGCGAGGCGGGCTTGGTGAATGCCGCGATCATGAGCCCGCCTGCCGCAGATTGGTCGTTGTGGCAGGGAGAGCACGTGGTGGTCAGAACGGGCGCGACAGTCTTTTCGAAACTGGCGTCGGCCGCCAAGGCGGGCGTGGCGAGGGCAAGGCCCAGAACAGAGGTGCGAAGTGACAGCATTTGCTTGCTGCAATTGTACTAAGAAAGGGCGGAAGACGCGCGCTCATCCCCACAGCTCATCCCCACAGCTCATCCCCACACGATCTGGCTGCCGCTCTTTCCGTGCCAGCGTCGGCTCTCGCGAATTACGAACTGCGAGCCGGACGTGGCCAGAATGCGATGGTTCAGCGTCAGCGTCCAATCCGTCAGGCTATGCGCGTTGATCAGTTCCCACTCGCCGCGAGGGTGACCGGGCTTACCGCTCGGGAGCACGTGAGGCGAAAGCTTCCCGAACGATAGGAAGATTCGCGCCCAAAAGCCTTGCCAGACCAGGCTGACCGCCTTTCCCACGACGGGGCCGTGCCAATATCGATAGGCCAAATCCCATCGTACGCCTCGAACGCGGGCGCACTGTGATTGACGGTTGCAAATTAGTTGTATATACTACCAATTAAGAAAGGATGCCGTCGATGAATCGGGTATTGTTGACTTCTACTCTCGCGCTGGCTCTGGCGCCATTTCTGAACGCGCAACCGCCGTCCGGGCCGCCCACTTCCGCGGTTCTTACGACCCTGACCGTGAGGCCGGATGTGGAACGCTCCCGGATACTGAAAGTGCTGCCCGAGGAAGTGCGCGCCACCGTTAAGATGTATCTGGACGGGAAGATTCAACAGTGGTACGCGCGGAGCGACGGCAAAGGCGTGGTGTTCATCCTGAACTGCGGCTCGGTGGAGGAGGCGAAAGGCCTCATGGAATCGCTGCCGCTGGGCAAGGCAAGGCTTGCGACCTTCGAGTTCACGGCCCTCGGCCCGCTGACTCCGCTGCGCCTGCTCCTCACCGAGACTCCACCGCGATGAAACCGGCTCCCCCGGCGCTGACGGACCTGCAATGCGCCTGCGCCACGGCGCGCCAGGTCGCCCGCCTGTTGACGCAACTATATGACAGCCGGATGCGTCCGAGCGGCATCGAAGCTCCCCAGTTTGCCCTGATGATGACCCTGGAAAAGCAGGGGCCCTCCAGCCAGGCGGATCTGGGCCGCCGCTACGCCCTGGACAAGACCACCGTGTCGCGCAACCTGAAAGTGCTGGAACGCAGCGGCTGGGTCGAATGCTCCACGGGCAGCGACCGGCGGAAGCGCGAATTTGTGCTTTCCACCGCAGGCCGCAAGAGGCTCGCGCAGGCCAAGGGTCACTGGAAGGAGGCGCAGAATCAACTGCGAGCCGGCATGACCGGCGCCCAGTGGGACACCATGTTCCAGACCTTTCGCGACGTGGCGCACACGGCGCAGACTCTGCTTCACACCGATTTGGAGGGGAAGCGATGAAGGTAACTAGCGTACGCCCCCGCACACTATGTTCTACTCACCCCTCCTGACCAATAAGGGCATAGGCGGCGTGATCCAATTCTGAATCGCGAAACTCGCGCGGCTGTTCCGCAGTCCAAAGGAACAGGAGGGTACGGTGCCCCCGCGGCTGGTGGTCTTTCTGTTTTTGGCGTCTGCGGCGGCATGGGCAGGCAGTTGGACGGGAGTCCTGGTCGGTTCCAAATGCTACGCCAACGAACAGCGCAACGTGAACCCGACGGACACCTCGATGGCGGATCGCGACATGGACTGGGACGTCCGCTCCTGCTCCCCCAGCGCCAAAACCAAGGCGTTCGCGGTGGTGCTGCAAGATTGGAGCAGTTTGCAATTCGATTCTGCCGGCGATGTCATGAGCGCCGCACTACTCCGGAAGGCCGGGCGGAAGACTTATTTCAGCGTGGTCGTAACCGGCCAGCGGACCAGGGACACCATCGACGTAAAGTCCATTGCCGCGGCCAGGTGAGCCATCTCACCTTTGTCGCGGGCGGTCCGGCGTATTGATGGATTTCCAGGCGTCCAGGGCCTCCTCTTTCACCGGCGTGGCCACTCCCGCCATGTTGTTGTTCATCAGCGTGACCGCCGATTTCATCTCCGGCGCCACCGAAAGGAACACTCCCGTGCCCGGCCAGGCAACGCTGTTGCGCAGCGTGACGCCTTTACTGGTGTCCAGCCGCACCACCGGTACGCCGGCCTTCGGAGTGCGCGTCTGCAACGCCGTCCAGATCCAGTTCCGCGGAATCGCGGATCAGGTACGGGATGCCGTTATCGGCGTCGATCCGCACGTTGTGCAGTTCCAGACCTTTGGTGTTGAAGGCGCGCAGCCCTTCCTTCGCATTGGCCACGATATCGGTCAGTCGCAGGTCCTGTCACCGGCATCTCCGGCAGCCCTTCGATGCTCACGGCCGTCCGGCAGCGATTGATGGTGACATTCGCAATGGTGATGTTGCGGAATACGGGCGTGCGCGCGGAGACCGGCTCCTCGGGCGCGCGGGTGTAATAGTTGGTCACTTCGATGGCGGGGTTCGGGCGTGTCTTCGATGATCCAGTTATCGAAGCGGATATTCTCGATCAGGCCGCCGCGGCCGCGCGTGCTCTTGATGCGGATGCCGCGGTCGGTGCCCTGCGCCACAATGTTACTGGCCACCACGTTGCGAATGCCGCCGGAAGTTTCGCTGCCCAGCACCACCGCGCCATGCCCGCGATGAATGGTGCAGTTGGTGATGGCCACGTCTTCGGTGGGCCGGTTCACGCGCAGGCCGTCGGCGTCCTTGCCGCTCTTCAGGCAGATGGCATCGTCGCCGGTATCGAAATAGGAATCGGAGATGCGCACGTGGCGGCAGGAATCGATATCCACGCCGTCGGTATTGGCGCCCGGAAAGCTCTCCACCACCACATTGCGGATCACTACGTTCTCGCAATAGAGCATGTGCAGCACCCACATGGGCGAGCCCATGATGTGGATGCCTTCGATCAGCACGTTCTTGCTTTCCACGGGACGGATGAAATCGGCGCGCAGGGATAACTCCGCGGTGCGGCGGAGTTCCTCGGGAACGGGCGATTTCTTCTCCAGCAGGTTCAGCACGTTGTTCCAGGCCGCGCGGTAGGAAGGATCGGCCACCAGTTTGCGCCACGCGGCGTTGTCGGCCACGAGGGTGCCGCGGCCGGTGATGGCGACATTCTCAAGGTTGTGGCCGCCGATCATCGCCGCCGGCGCGCGTGTTTCCACGCCTTCGAAGCGGCTCTGCACCATGCGGGTATTCTTCGCGATTGGCGGCGAAGCGGATTACGGCGCCGGCATCCAGGTGCAGAGTCATGTGGCTGACCAGTTCGATGGCGCCGGAAACATACATGCCCGGCAGGCACCCAGACGGTGCCGCCTCCGGCCTTGGCGCAGGCTTGAATGGCGGCGCGGAAGGCCGCGGTGGAGGATTCCCCGCCGTCGCGCTTGGCGCCGTAATCCAATACATTGAAGAACGGCGTAGTCTGGGCGGCCAGAGGAACGGCCAGACATGCCAGCAACAGAGCAGGCAAGAGTTTGAGTCTCACGCCATCCAGTATAGAAGACCCGATTATAATTCAAGTATCGAATGACACATTTCAGGATTACGCTTCTTTGCGCCGCGGTGGCGGTGGCCTCTGCCCAGCCTGCGGCCCGCCACAAACGCGTTCTGGCCTGGGGCGATACACTCACGGCCTACCAGCATGATTCCATTTCCCACGCACTGGCCACGATGGAGCGCCTGGGACGCGAGTCCGGCGCTTACGATATGTACATTCGCACCGATTCGCAGTGGATCACCGCGCAACCCGTGCCTGCGCCCGCGCGGAACGCCAAAAATCTGAAGGATTTCGATGCCATCTTTTTCTATGGCACCGGCGACAATTTGAACGCGCAGCAGAAGAAGGATCTCCTGAGTTTCATCCACGACGAGGGCAAAGGGTTCGTCGGCGCGCATACCGGGGATGATGCGTTCTTCGATTGGCCGGAG
Organism: uncultured Solibacteraceae bacterium; assembly: GCA_963853855.1. GTDB lineage: Bacteria > Acidobacteriota > Terriglobia > Bryobacterales > Bryobacteraceae > Sulfopaludibacter. The sequence continues at coordinate 52,767 of CAWKYG010000041.1, forward strand.
TTCGCCGAGATGATCGGCGGATGGTTCGACAACCATCCGTGGGGCGTGTTCGATGCGCCGGTCATCGTGGAAATGCCGGGCTTTCCCGCCATGAAGGGCTTTCCGCATACCTTCACCATCCGTGACGAAATCTACGAGCACAAGAACTTTTCCCGGGACAAGGTCCACGTGCTGGCCAGCCTGGACTCCTCCAAGCTGGATTATTCCAAGCCGGAGATCCATCGCAAAGACCACGATTTTCCGGTTGCCTGGGCCAAGATGTACGGGAAGGGCCGGGTATTCTACGCGACCTTCGGCCACACCGACGAGGTGTGGGACAATCCGAGAATCCAGAAAATGTATCTGGAAGCGTTGCGCTGGTCGCTGCGCGAAACAGGCGAAGATTTCTAGGTCACCAAACGCCCAGTTTCAGAAGGGCGTCGCGCAGTTTTTCCGGCTCGCTGCCTTCGTCATAGAACGCTATCTTGCCGTCGCGATCGATCAGTACGGTGGTAGGCCAGCCAATTACGTGATAGCGCGCGGCCACGGCGTCGTTGGGATCGGCGAGCGTGCGGAAGGTGTACTTGTATTTGGCGACATACTCCCGGGCAAGGGCGGGCGCTTCGGAATCGACGCCGAACACCACCAGGCCCTTGCTCTCCGCGGCGCGATGCAGTAACTCCACCGTGGGCAGCGCTTCCCGACAGTATCCGCACCAGGTGCCCCAGAAATCCAGCAGAACTGCTTTGCCGCGCAGGTCGGCCAGGCGCACGTCGCGCGCTTCCAGATCGCGCAGAGTGAATTCCGGCGCAGGTTGGCCCACCAGGGAGACGGGAGCATCGCGCGCGGACTGCCTGCGGTCGGTAGCATTGGTCTTAGCCGGATCGTAAGTGAACAGGGCCGGGTCCAGCTTTTCATCGGTGCGAGCCACGGTATAAACGGTTTGCCGCCTGGTGGAAGCATCGTTGAAGATTTCTTTGCGCACCAGGTGCGTGGCATCGTCGATCCACAAGTCCTGCCGGATGCCGCGCCCCAGGTCGATCCCCACGGTGGTGCAGGCGGCGCCATCCAGTTGCTCGTGGCCGGAGATTACCGGCGTGCCGCGAACCGTATCGAGCAGCTCGTATGGGAGGAAGCGGGGACCGAGGTCTTTCGCCTGCGGCACACGGGTATACTCGTTAGAGCTGGGAAATACTTCCCAGTCTCGCGTTCCGTCCTCGATGCGGATGGACCGCGGGGTCTCCTGCCGGGCATGATCGGGCGCCGAGAAGAACAGCGTGGTGGAGGTTTCGGAGCGAATCTCAGTCTTCCCGGTGGAGCGATGCAGCGTTTGGGTGGACTCGAACCGGGCGGTTTTCAACGAGCGATATCTTTCCGCCACCGATTTCAGCAGGGTCCGGGCGGCGAGTGTATCCGCGGAATCCTGCCTGGCCTCCTGACGGGCATAGAACTCGGCATGGCCCGGATCGGTACGGCCGGAATCATCGTGATATTCGAAACGGTAGACCGCCACCAGCCGGCCGTCGGGCTGGGGCACCAGTTCCATGCGAGTGTCGGAGTAGCCGTGCTTCCAGATGACCAGGGGGATGCCGTTCCACAGCTCGGCGTCGGCTTCGCCCCAATCGCAATCCACGGGAGAGCAGGCTCCCCACACGTGCACGATGGTCCGCCCGCCGTCGCGCCTCACCGTCACCTGGGTGACGCCGGCGGTTTGATGGTTTTCGTTAAGCCAGGTGCCGGACAGCAGGCCGGTGGAAGCCGTCTGCGCGGCAAGGCATGCGGGCAGCAATAGCAGCAGCGCCTTCATAAAGACCTCCCTGAGGGAATCTCTACTCAACTACTATTATCACGGCCGCCGTCGGGCCGAAGAAATTTCCCAACCCCCGCGCCGTTGGAACGTCTGAACGGCATGTGGCGAGATCTGCGTTTTGGCGCGCGGCAACTGCTCCTGAATCCGGGGTTCGCGCTGGTGGCGGTGCTCTCTCTGGCGCTTGGCATCGGCGCCAACACGGCGATATTCCAACTGGTCAATGCGGTTCGCCTGCGCGCGCTGCCGGTGCAGCGGCCCGAGGAACTGGCCTACATCGATTTCGCCAAGGGATCCATGCGCTCCGGATGGTTTTCCACCCGCAGCGCGCGTTTCACGTACTCGCAGTGGGAACAGCTTCGCGACCATTCGGAACCGTTTTCCGGAGTGCTGGCCTGGAGCGCTCGCGGTTCAATCTCACCCTGGGTGGGGAAGCGCGCTATGCCGAAGGGCTGTTCGTCAGCGGCGATTTTTTCCGGGTGCTCGGCGTACAGCCCGTGCTGGGGCGAGTCTTCAACGCGGACGACGATCGAGCGGGGTGCGGCTCGCCCGGAGCGGTGATCAGCTATGCCTTCTGGCAGCGGGAACTAGGGGGCGACCCCGATATCGCAGGCCGCACCGTAATGCTGGACGGCCGGCCCTTCCCGGTGATCGGGGTGACCGGCCCGGCCTTCTTCGGCGTGGAAGTGGGCCACCGCTACGATGTCGCCGTCCCTGTTTGCGCCGATCCGCTGTTTGACCCTGCCGGCCAGGGAATCGGCCGGATTCCGGGAAAAACGGCCTTTTGGCTCTCCGCCATGGGCCGCCTGAAACCGGGATGGACGGTGGAACGGGCGCGCGCTTATCTACAAACACTTTCGCCGGGCATCATGCAGGCTACGCTTCCGCCCACATACCGGCCTGAACAGGCCAAGCGATACCTGGCGAACAAACTGGATGTGACACCGGGCGCAACCGGCGTTTCCGGACTGCGCCGCGAGTATGAATCGCCGCTGTGGCTGCTGCTGGCTACCACCGGGCTGGTGCTGCTGATCGCCTGCGCCAACCTGGCGAACCTGCTGCTGGCGCGGGCCAGCGTGCGGGAGCGCGAGATCGCCATTCGCCAGGCCATCGGCGCGTCGCGCGTCCCGGTTGATCGGCCAATTGCTGGCGGAGAGCCATGCTGCTATCGGCGGCGGGCACGCTGCTGGGCGCGTTGCTGGCGCAGGCGTTGAGCCGCGGGCTGGTGGCCTTCTTGAGCGGCCCGCACAACGAGGTGTTCGTGGGCCTGGGGCTGGACCTGCGGGTGCTGGCATTCACCGCCGCGGTAGCGGTGGGTACCTGTCTGCTGTTCGGCCTGTTGCCGGCGTTGCGGGCGACGCGCATTGCGCCCGCCTCGGCCATGCGTGCGGGCGGTCGCGGACTTACGGCGGGACGCGAGCGGTTCGGCTTGCGCCGGCTGCTGGTGGTGGCGCAGGTTTCGCTCTCCCTGGTGCTGCTGGTGGGAGCGCTGCTGTTTGTGCGGAGCCTGCAAAAGCTGCTTGCCGTGGATGCCGGCTTCCGTGCCGAGGGCGTCACCGTGGTGGACCTGGACCTTCGCCCCGCGCACTATTCCAAGGACCGCCTGCCGCTGGTTTACCGCGACGTGTTGGACCGGTTGCGCGCCACCCCTGGGGTGATCTCCGCCGCGCAGGTGAATCTCACCCCGGTGAGTGGGAGCGGATGGAATGAAAATGTGTGGGCCGATGGCACCAACGGCAAACATACCGATTGTTTCTTTAACCGCGTGGGTCCGCAGTATTTTCAGACGATGGGAATCGGGCTGGTGGCCGGCCGGGACTTCAACGATCGCGACACGCTGGGCGCCGCCAAAATCGCCATCGTCAACGAAGCATTCGCGCGGGTCATATTCGGCGGCGGCAATCCGGTGGGGCGCGCGTTTCGCGTGGAAGGGCCGGCGGGCAAGCCCGACCCGGTTTACCAGGTAGTGGGCATGGTACGCAATACCAAATACTACGAAATTCGCGAGGAGTTCATGCCCCTGGCGTATCTTGCGGAGGCGCAGGATGACGACCCCGGGCCGGGCGTGACCTTTGTGGTGCGCGGCGCCGGGCCAGCCGCCGAAATCGTGCGCAGCACCAAGAGCGTGGTCGCGCGGGTACACCCCGCCATCGGAATTCAGTTCTCGCGGCTGGCGCAACAGATCCAGGAATCCCTGCTGCGCGACCGGCTGATGGCCATGCTCGCCGGAGCGTTCGGAATTCTGGCCGGCATGCTCGCTACGCTGGGGCTATACGGCGTGATTGCGTACATGGTGGCACGCCGCCGCAACGAGATCGGCGTGCGGGTGGCATTGGGTGCGAACCGCGGACGCGTGGTGAGGCTGGTGCTCCGCGAAGCGGCGCTGCTGCTGGCCGTGGGGCTGGTGGTGGGAACGGGCATGGCTCTGTGGGCGGGGCGGGCAGCCGGCGCATTGCTGTTCGGCCTGAAGCCGTACGATCCTACCACCTTCGCTTTCGCCCTGACCTTGCTGGCGCCCGTGGCACTGCTGGCAAGTTACATTCCGGCGCTGCGGGCATCGCGCATGGAACCCATGTCGGCTTTGCGGGAAGACTAGGTTGCTGATTCGTCTCAGCGCGGAGGTCCGACGAAACTTCGGACCAACGCCGCAATCTCATCCGCGGCTGTGTCCAATGCGAAATGGCCAGCGTCCAAAACATGCACCTGAGCATCGGTCACATCCCGTCGATAGGCTTCCGGCTCCGAGAGGTCGAAGGAGAGATCATACTTACCCCAAATCACCAGCAGGCGAGGCTGCTTCTCGCGCATCCACGCCTGCCATTTGGCGTAGGACTCCACGTTCGTCCGGTAATCGTAGAACAGGTCGCTTTGAATGTCTGCCTGGCCGGGCTGATTGAGAAAAGCGAATTCGTCCGTCCACAGGTCCGGGTCATACCGTTCCACGTTGGGATCATTGCCGACGTGGCGCGTGCGCGTGGTTGCCAGCGACAGAAGATTGGTACGAAGGGCGGTCTCATTAGCCGCCCGGTCGGCCCAAAACGCCCGTCGCGTCTTCCAGTTCGCTCCCAGGCCCTCGTTATGCGCCACTGCATCCTGGACGATGAGCGCCTCCGTGCGCTCCGGATGGGCCAGTGCCATGCGAAAGCCGACGGGACCGCCGTAATCCTGCATATACAGTGTGTATCGTGGAATTCCCAGCTCTTCGGTAAAGCGCTGCATGATCGCGGCGAAGCGATCGAAGGTGTACGAGAACTTCTTGGGGTCCGGCCAGTCGCTGTGTCCAAAGCCAGGGTAATCGGGCGCGACCAGGCGATAGCGGCCGGAGAGGCGGCCAAAGAGCGGCTCAAACATTCGAGAGGAGGAAGGCAGACCGTGCAGCAGGAGAATGGTTGGCGCATCCTTTGAGCCGGCTTCCCTGTAAAAGATACGGAGGCCATCGATCGCGATGGTGCGGTAGAAAGTGGGGTATTCCGCGGGGCGCTTGCCGCCTTGGGCCGGAGCCGTCGGTTGAGAGGATGCGAGCATCATAAGAATCACCGGAAGTATCGTTACATCGTTAGGACGACTCGGAACTGCGCGCCGCCGCTGATCATGCGGGCATAACCTTCAGCGGCCTGCTCGATCGGATAGGTCTCGATCATCGGGCGCACGCCGGTCAGTTCCGAGAAACGAAGCGTATCATCGGAATCGGCCGGAGTTCCGGCCGCCCAGCCTTGAATCGTTCGACTTCCGGAAATGAGTTGCGCGGGTGCGACCTCGATAGGATCGAACGTCACGCCGATCACAATCATTTTGCCATTGGGTCCCAGACCGTCGATCAATTCGGACATCGCCCTGGAGTTTGGAGCCGTCGCCAGAATCACCTGCGCGCCGCCCAGCTTTTGCAATGCCTCGGCGGGTTTGGACGACGTGCTGTCGATGTAGACGTTCGCGCCGAGCTTCTTGGCGAGCGCCGCATTCGCGGATCCGCGTCCGATCGCCGCCACCTTGTAACCGAACTTACTCGCAAACTGAATTCCAAGATGCCCCAAGCCGCCGATGCCCTGCACGGCAACAAGGTCTCCAGGGAGCGCGCCGGCGTGCCGTAAGGCGTTGTAAGTGGTGATGCCGGCACAGAGCAGCGGAGCGGCTTCGACGGCACTCAGGGTTTCCGGTATCGCCACCAGCGCCTCCACAGGCGCCACCATGTACTGCTGGTATCCGCCGTCATAACTGATGCCGGGAATCTGCAGGTTGCGGCAATTGCGAAAATCACCGCGCCGGCAGGAGGGACACGTGCCGTCGTGCCCGCCATGCCAGCCAACGCCCACACGCTGCCTGGTCTTCCACGAGGAGACACCCGGTCCGACTTCATCGATAATGCCGGCGACTTCGTGGCCGGGCACGCGTGGGTATTGAATGCCCGGCCATTTGCCTTCTGTCACGAGAACGTCGCTGTGGCAAACGCCGCAAGCCTCCACCCTGATGCGAACCTGCCCCGCGCCGGGGATAGGAATCTCGCGCGTTACAATCTCGAAACCTGCGCCGGGCTTCGAAATCTGCGCCGCTTTCATTGTTGCAACCGCGGTATGCGTTGTTGTCATAGTCTGCTCCTATGGATTTCCGTTAGCCGGGCCGATCTTGATCCGCCACCTCGAAGATGACTTCCAACTCGACCGGTGTCCCGAGAGGAAGGCTGGCAACCCCGTACACCAGACGGCTCGGGTTCTTGTCTGGTCCAAAAACATCCTGCAACAGGTCCGACGCGCCGTCAGCCACCTTCGGCTGGTCGCGGACATCTCCAGAAGTTGCCACCAAGACGCCGAGCCGTACAATCCGCGTCACCCTGTCGAGCGATCCAAGTTCCTTCCGCGCGACGGCCAGCGCGTTTAGTGTTGCGAGGCGGGCCGCCTGTCGCGCTGTATCGACATTCAGTTCCTCACCCACGCGCCCCGTGAATTTCGCAGTACGTCCTTCTGTGGGAAGCATTCCGCTCAGAAAGAGCAGATTGCCGGTCTGTACGGCTTCCGAATAGGTGCCGAACGGCTCGGGCGGCGTGGGGAGTTCGATGCCAAGTTCCTTCAATCGCCGCTCGGCACTGTTTGCTGTATGCTGCTTCCACGTTGTGCCCATGTTTCCCCTTCCCCCTGCTATGAACGAACGCCGCCGGAGTTCGACTGCTGTTCCGGGATCCTCACCACTTGCCGATATGCGCACCAGCGTCCACGTGGAGCACCTCGCCAGTGACGTGACGAGCTTCGACCAAATAAACGATGGCCTGCACAATATCGTCGACTTCCGAAACCTCTTCCATCGGCGAGAGGCGTTTCAAAATCTCCTGAGAGTCGTTTGCATGCATGGGCGTATTGACGACCCCGGGCGCGACCGCGTTGAAACGGATACGATCTTTGGCGTACTCCATCGCAAGACTGCGCGTGATCGCCTCAAGGCCGCCTTTTGTGATCATCGGCAGGGAGGCATTCACCCCCGCGATCGGATGCTCCACCATCGCGCTGGTGATGCAAGTAATGCTTCCACCGGTTTGTTGCGCCAACATCTGCTTCACGGCAAGCTGGGTCAGGTAGATATAGCCCTGTAGATTGGTGCTCGAAAGCAGCTCAAAATCGCCGGCGGTGTAATCCGTGAACGGCTTCGTGAAGAAGATGCCCGCGTTGTTTACGACGCCGTCGATGGAGCCGAAGGTGCTCATTGCCGTAGCGGCAATCCTGGCGGCAGCCTCTGGCGTGCCGATGTCTCCTTCGACCAGGGCCAACCTTTCGGCCGCCTCGAATTCGGACTTTGTGATGTGGAGCGAAGTGGCGACGACGTTGTAGCCGCGCGCGAGGAACGCCTTTGTGACCCCGGCTCCGATCCCGCGAGATGCACCCGTCACGATCATCGTGTTGCGTCTCGCGTCTGTTTCCATGGGTGTCATCCTCACGGCTTTACCGGATTGCCGGCACCGGCCGCGCACGCTAATTACTGCAAAGTTGGTGCCGTTTCTAACGCATTGAAAAAGCAGACGGACACCGGCACTGTGGTCATCGCCCGCCATAAATCGGAGCCGGAAGGCCGACATTTGACACGCGGGAATTAGCCGGGGCTGCGACGCTTTTTGAGGCGAGCATCACACCTTACAGAAACGGTCGATCACGTGCTGTTGTACTCCAGCATGATCTCGCGGTGCGCCTTCTGTCTCTGTCTGCTCGCCGGCCCGCTGTGGACACAAGATCAGCCACCCCTCACGACATTTCGGACCGAGTCTGACCTGGTAGTGCTCAATGTCTCGGTATTCGATAAAGATGGCAACATCATAAAAGGACTTCCAAAAAGCGCTTTCACCGTGCAGGAGAACGGCGAAACTCAGGAAATCAAAGTATTCCGCCAGGAGGACGTCCCTATCTCGCTCGGCCTCGTCATTGACGACAGCGCCAGTATGAAAGAAAAGCGCGACCGTGTAAATTCGGCTGCGCTTGCGATGGTGCGGGCTTCCAATCCGCAGGATGAAGTGTTCGTCCTCAATTTCAATGAGGACGCCCAACTGGCTCAGGATTTCACCTCAGACGTGAAACGGTTGGAGAGTAGCCTTCGCGTGAGCCGGCCCTCGGGGCAGACCGCCATGCGTGACGCCCTGGTGGTCGGCCTGGATCACCTGCGTGCCCATGCCAAGAACGATAAGAAGGCGCTGTTGGTAGTCACCGACGGCGAAGATAACATCAGCATCGAGTCGCAACAACGCCTGGTGGAAGCCGCTCAGCGGCTCGACGTGATCATCTACGCCATAGGCTTACTGGGCGCCGAGCAACCGGCCAGCGCCCGGCGCGCCCGCGAATCGCTGGAGGAGTTGACTCGCGCTACCGGAGGCCGCGCCTGGTTCCCCGCCGATGTATCCGAAGTCGAGCGTATCACTCCTGAGATCGCTCACGAAATCCGCAATCAGTACATCATCGGCTATACTCCCACGAACACGGCCCAGGACGGCACCTATCGCAAGATCCATGTACAGGTAAACGTTCCTGGAGCGACGGTCCGCACGCGCGCCGGATATTATGCCCGCGGCGGCCATCCGTCCGGAGCCCTCCGCTACAATGGCGTGGATGGTGCGCACTTCCCTGGTGTCAGTAGCTCTTCTGGCGGCCCTGTGGACCGCTTGCGGCCCGGATTCTAAACCCGCCGCCACTCCCGTTGCGGAGAAGACCGAAAAACCCAAGCCGCCCGATGACTCGCGGCTTTTCCCAAAAACCAACCTGGTAGAAACCAAAGTGGTGGATAGCCAGCTTCTGGGCAAGAAGTTCATGCCGGGCGGCACACTGGCCCACTATAAGAAAGGAAGCGTCGAGTACGACATGTTCGTCGCCAGGACGCCAGACGCCGCCCTCCTGTTGCCGGACTGGAGCCAGGCCCTTACCGGTTCCAAACTGGTCCCCTCCTTTGGCGGATATTTTGGAGAAGACGCCGGCCGTCCGGTTTTCGTCTTCGCCAAAGGCACATGGATCGCCGGCGTCGCCGGGCTCCCCGAAAAGGAAGCGGATGCCGAAGCGCGCCTGCTCGCGGCGAGGATCCAGTAGCGATACCCGGGAACTTCCAACATTCTCGGGAGTGGAACCAATTTCGGAGGCGGGGACGACAATCCGCTCCAAGCCCGGGTCGGGCCACGTCTACGGGTCGGGCGTTTTTCCGGTCAAGTGAGGACGCCAACCCGTGTCTATCGCCTCCGAAGGGAACCAAGTCAGAAACCTTGCGCTTCGTGTCCATAAACAAGCTTCACGCTTGGATAAACCCTCGCGAATGCGCGCAGTTGTTCCAAGCTCACATAGCCGTGGGCTGTTCCCGCTTTATTCCAGCCACGTGGCGCGATGCCATTCTGGAACGCCCAGGCGAAGTGGCTCGCATCTCCAGTCAGTAGAATTGGCGTGGTTCCGTTGACCAGATAAGCGATGTCGTCGTCGGTGTGGCCTGGCACCGAGATCGCCCAAAGAGAGCCATCGCCAAAGAGATCCACACTGTGCCCCAGAGGTGCCATGGTAGGCGCTGCCGAAAAATTAATGTCGAAAAACTTCGACTTGCCGGAAAAGTGGTTCGCGACAGCGGCTCGCGCCATAAAGCTCACTTCGCCACTGCCGAAAATAAACTCAGTCTCCGGCCCGAGTGCGGGAACGCCCCCGGTATGATCCGGATGAAAATGCGTGAAAAACACTCCCTTCGGGTGAACGTTGAGGCGTAGGAGCTGCGCGCCCAAGTCTTCACCCGGCTCTTGCCGATTGGTCACGCCGTTGGCCCAATTGAACAACCTCATCGCCGTAGTGTAACTGCCGTATGGCGGGTGTTTCGCGAAGGAGTCGTCGAAGCCCGTGTCGATAAGGAAATCTCCGGCGTGGGGATGGTGCACCCAGTGAACCAGCACAGCAAGATCACGCGGCACATGATCGCAGTCGGCTTGCTTCGGGCTGGCAGGGTCAAGGTTCAGACACGCGTCCATATGGACAACGCCTGTCCGGAAAGTAGTTAAGGAAATATCACTCGGGTGCGCCAGCACGTCGTTCCAGTTTGTGAATGCGGCGGGAGGAACCGGATATGGCGTGACCTCGAATCGACGAAATCCGCCGCGCACTAGGTAGACAGCGAAGACGACAAGGGCCAGAACCAGAATGGCTGCCCCGAATAGGAATCTCTTGAGCATCCGCACGTCGAAAACCTTTCGAAAGTTTGGTGCCCCAAATTAGACGGGCACCGGAGCACTTCTCCGTCCTTCACTTGGTCGCGGCAGCGATCAGCCAGATATAACTGATACAGAAACAGACCAGAGCGCCGAACCCCAGCGATTGGTTTCGTGTGTACTGGAATCGCGTATAGGAACGCGGATCGTTCGGATGATGTAGATGATGCTCGTAGTTCAACGCCAACAGGATCATGAAAAGCACTCCGTAAATGATGCTCATCGCGACTAGAAACAACGGCGATGCGAATGGCTTTAGAGAGCGGCCGTTGGACTGGTTGAAATTCAGGGAGCCGACCAGCAGGACGATCGACCCTGCCGCGAGACCCAGAACAAATTTCGTAATATCCAGGTACATGGGAAGAAGCCTCTTGCCAAATTCACCGTGCTTTCCTCCGGGATCGAAGACGACCGGATACCCCCTGCTCTGAATGTAGATGATGAGCCATATCAGTGCGAACAGTCCCACTGCGGTTGCTACTCCGGCAAAGCCTGGAAACAACATGCATTGAGGATACAGGATATCGCTCTCTCGGTTTGTCCGGCAGAAAATTTCCCAAACAACGACGTTGGACTTCGCAAACACGATCGGCCATCATTAGGTACCGGGCGCCGCTCTGCGGCATGGCGAGGAGAGTATACCCATGGCGGCGACATATCGCGCACTGATGGTGACGAAGAAGGGTGGACCGGAGGCTCTCCAGATTGTTGAGTTGCCAGTTGAACCGCCCGGGCCAGGGCAACTGCGCGTGCGTGTGCGAGCTGCTGGAGTGGGTGCGACAGACTTGGTCATGCTCGCCGGAAATTATCGGTACGCGCCGAAAATACCCGTGGTGCCCGGCTATGAGATTTCTGGTGTCGTGGAAGCTATTGGCGCTGGCGTCGCCGGTTTCGAAGTGGGCTGTCGTGTGGCGGCGCTTACCGTCTATGGAGGCTTCGCGGAGCTTCTGGTACGCGAGGCCGAGCATTTCCTTCCTATCCCCGATGGCGTCTCCGATCGCGACGCGGCAGGGGTGATCTTGAATTACGTCACCGCTTGGCAAATGATTCATCGGGTTGCGAAGGTTAAAGCCGGCCAGACTGCCTTAGTCACTGGCGCTGCGGGAGGTGTGGGCACCGCCGCTCTGCAACTGTTAAGGCTGTGCGGAGCGAGGACTTACGGCGCTGCTTCAGTGACGAAACATGACACATTGCGTTCACTCGGTGCGATCCCGATTGACTACCGGGCCGGCTCGATCAATCGCCTAACACGTGCCCTGCAACCTCACGGAGTCGACTACGTCTTCGACGCGGTCGGCGGCGCGAACATCGGCCCTTGCATCGGCGCGCTCCGGCGCGGCGGGACGCTGGTCGGATTCGGTTTCCTGGGGTCGCCCTCAATGGTCTCTCAGATGGCCATGTTCGCAAATATCTTTCTCGGGGCGCCTCTGCGTGGACGGCACGGCAAATTCTATGGCATCACTCTGCTTTATCGGAGAGATCCGAAGCCCCTGCGTGAGGATCTTCCCAAAATCTTCTCGCTGCTTGCGGAGGGGAAGATCGATCCTCTTGTCAACCGCACGTTCCCGCTCCTGGAGGCCGGAAAGGCGCTGGAACTTCTAGCGGCGGGTTACGTGGAAGGCAAAATCGTCGTTATTAACGGCTGATCCCCGCGATGCAGGCGGCTTTGCGTTAGCCATCTCACCTGGCCATCTATCGATCGGAAAAACCCAAGCCCTGTGATCCGGACGTAAAGCCCCCATTGCGCGGATGTGCCCGCCGGTTCCACCTGCTCCTGCCGGTTAAATCCGCCACTCGAAGAAAGGTCACATCCGGCGCCCTAACTCAACAGCATTGAGCGGCTAGGTCTTTTTCTTCCCCAGCGCCCGCCGCTTGGCGGCCCAGCCCTCTTTCAGGCTCTGCCGCGACCGGCCCAGCGCCAGTGCGTCGGCCGGCACCGGATCGGTGATCACCGACCCCGCGGCCACATACGCTCCGTCGCCGATTTCGAGCGGCGCTACCAGCGTGGAGTTGCTGCCGATAAACGCCCCCTCGCCGATCTGTGTCTGGTGCTTGTGAAAGCCATCGTAATTGCAGGTGATCGTTCCCGCGCCGATATTGGTTTTCGGCGCCGATTTGCGAATCGCCCAGATACGCCAGGTGATTGGCCTTGGCGCCCGCGCCCAGCCGCGTCTTCTTCAACTCCACGAAGTTGCCGATGTGCGCGCCCGCCTCCACGTGGTTCTCCATGCGCAGCCGCGCGAACGGCCCGCAGTGCACTCCGCGCTCCACGTGCGAGGATTCACAATCGTGAACGGGCCGATCTCCACGTCATCCGCGATCTCGGAATTCCGCACGATGGAGCAGGCGCCGACGCGGCAGTTCTCGCCGATTGGTGCTGGCCCGAGGATCTGCGCGAACGGCTCGATCACGGTATCCATGCCGATCCGCACGTGCTTGTCGATCGTCACCGTTTCCGGCTTTTCGATGGTCACGCCCGCCGAGCATCAATTCGCGCACCTTGCGTTCGCGCAGAATGCGGTCCACCACCGCCAGTTCCACGCGATCGTTGATGCCCAGGGCTTCGCGCGGCGTCGTCGATGCGCATGGCTTCCATGCGATGGCCCGGCGCGGGTGAGAATCTCCACCATGTCGGTGAGGTAGTATTCGCTGGCCGGATTGTTGGGCACGATCTCGTCCACGTGCTTCCAGAACAGGTCCGCGCGATAGCAGTAGATCCCCATGTTGGCTTCGCGGATGGCGAGTTGTTCCGGCGTGCGCGGCCTTCTGTTCCACTACCTCGATCACGCCGCCGGCCGCGTCGCGAATCACGCGGCCGTAGCCGGTCGGGATCGTCCATGTCGGCGGAGAGCAGGACGCCCGCGCCGCCGCCGGACACTTCCGCGTCGCGATCAGCCGCCGCAGGGTGCCGGCGCGCAGCAGCGGACCATCGCCGTAGAACACCACCAGATAGCCGTCCAGGCGCGCCAGGCGCATCGCGGCCCACCATGAGCGCGTGGCCCGTGCCCTTCTGTTCCTTCTGTTCGATGAAGCCGACTCCCCGTCCGGCCAGCGCCTGCCGCACCTCCTCCGCCTGATGTCCCACCACCACGAAGATGCGCTCCGGCGGGGCCAGTTCGAGCGCGGTGTCCACTACGTGTTCGACCAGGGTCTTGCCGCCGGCGCGGTGCAGCACTTTGGCCTTGCGCGACTTCATGCGGGTGCCCAGCCCGGCGGCCAGAATCACAACGGTAACGGGAGTTTCCATCATCTCTATTATGCGCTGGCCGCTTGCGGCGGCGCCTGCCCTCCTGCGCCAGTTTGATGACCACCGCGGCGGTGGCGGCGGGGTCGTGCCTCACCTTCTCGCCGTGCTGCGCCAGGTTTCCGGCCATCACCTTGAGGCCCATTTTGAAAATCGCGTCGATGTCGTTTTCCACCGGCATGGCGTCTTCGCTGGCGTAGCGCTTCTTCACCGCCGAAGTGATGGGCCGGATGTTGACCACGGCGTAATCCAGGAGCTTGCCGCCGGCGTGCCGGTGGATGGCGCGAATGTGGTCGGAGGCGCTGAAACCGGCTGGTCTCGCCGGGCTGCCACATCAGGTTCACGAAGTACGCCTTCACCGCCGGCGATCTGCCGAATGGCCGCCGGAATGCCCTCCACCAGCAGGTTGGGGATGACGCTGGTGAACAGCGATCCCGGCCCCAGCGTGATCACATCGGCCTCCGCGATGGCGCTCAGGGCTGCCGGCAGCGGTGGCGCCTTGCGCGGAATCAGGTGCAGACGCGCGGATGGCTTCTGGGCTGCGGCTGATGCGCGTTTCGCCCACTACTTTCGCGCCGTCGGCCAGCGTGGCTTCCAGCGCTACGTTCGCGGTGGTGGAGGGATAGATGCGGCCGGCGATCTTGAGCACTTCCGACGAGACCTTCACGGCGTCCGGAAAATCGCCCATGATCTGCGTCAGCGCCATCAGGAAGAGATTGCCGAAGCTGTGGCCCTTCAGCCCGCGGCCGGGTTCGAAGCGGTATTGAAACAGGCGCGAGAGCAGGGCCGAATCCTCGCTCAGCGCCACCATGCAGTTGCGGATATCGCCCGGCGGCAGCACGTCGAACTCGCGGCGCAGGCGGCCGGAGCTGCCGCCATCGTCGGTGACCGTGACGATGGCGGTGATATCGACGCCGGGAAAGCTGGGATCGCCGGCGCGAGCGTACTGTTTCAGACCCTGGAGCAGGGCGGAAAGTCCGGTGCCGCCGCCGATCGACGACCACGCGCAAGTGGCGAGTGATTCCATGCGAGCGCAGAGCCGTTCCCGCTACCAGCTCTTCTTCTCCGGATAGAGCAGCGCGTCGAACGGCGGCTGGTTGGCCAGCGGCGCGAAATCGGCTTCCTGCCGGGCCATGATGCGGTTGCGCGGCTCCAGTTCGATGGCGCGGCTGCAGGTTCTCCGATGCGCGCCAGAAGTTCGCCGCCCAGGGCCTGCGCCAGCGCCAGGGCATAATGAATGTGGTCCGCGCCCGGCGCCATCTGCCAGGCCTTCTCCAGGTGACGCGCGCCTCGGCGGCGTTGCGCGCATTGATGAGCGCGACGCCGTAGTTGTAGTAGTCCTCGGCCGAGCCCAGGTTCACCGTGGCCTGTTGCAGGCGCCGGTCGCACATGGCGACGTGCAGGCGCGCGCGGTTGGCCACGTCGCGTTCGGGCCCTGCCGCTGCAAGCTGGAACAGTTCGCGCGCCTCTTTCAGATTGCGCGCGTGGAACAGTTTCATGGCCGCTTCGAAGGTGCCGAACTGCTTCTGAGCGCTTAGCGGCTGCGGCCGCCGCGCCGGATGTCCGCGGTTCGTGACCGGCTTGGCCGGTCTGGCTGCCTGTGGCTTGCTCATTCGCCGCTCCGAGACTCTTTGGCCGTGATCTTCTTCTTCTCGGGCATCGCCGCCAGCTCACCCTGGTACATCAGGGACGATTAGCGTTTATACCAGACGGCGCCTCGCGCGCGCAACCCGTCAGCCCAATCCCGCCTCCCGCAGGAACTTGCGCCGATTCCTCCGGCGGCGTGGGATTGATGTAGAACCCGGTGCCCCATTCGAAGCCCGCCACCTTGGTGAGCTTGGGAATCAATCTCCATGTGCCAGTGGTAGTGCGGCAGCGGCGCATCCTGCACCGGCGCGCTGTGCACGATGAAGTTGTACGCCGGCCGTTCCAGCACCTTGTCGATCTTGCGCATGGTGGAGCGCAGAATCCAGGCCAGGTTCTGCAGCGTGGCCGCATCGGAATCCTCGAAGTGCGATTCGTGCCGCTTGGGCAGAATCCAGGTCTCGAACGGAAAGCGCGGCGCGTAGGGCTCGAGCACCGTGAAGCGGTCGGTTTCCGTCACCAGCCGCACGCCGGCGGCGCTCTCCTGCCGGATGATGTCGCAGAAGATGCAGCGCTCTTTCAAGTCGTAGAACAGCCTTGGCGCCGTCCACTTCTTCCTTCACGCGCTTGGGAATCACCGGCAGCGCGATCAACTGGCGAGTGCGGATGCTCCAGCGACGCGCCGGCCGCTTCGCCGTGATTCTTGAACAGCAGGATGTAGCGGAAGCGGCGGTCCTTCTTCAGATCGTTGACGCGGTCCTTGAAGGCCCACAGCACTTCTTCGATCTGCCGTTCCGGCATGTCGCCCAGCGTGGCGGCGTGGTCCGGCGTTTCGATGATGACCTCGTGGGCGCCGATGCCGTTCATCTTGTCGTACATGCCCTCGCCCTGGCGGTTCAGTTCGCCTTCGATGCCCAGGACCGGGAATTTGTTGGGCACCACGCGCACGCGCCAGCCCGGCTCGTCGCGGCTGCCGCTGTTGCGGTAGGCCAGGATTTCCGGCGGCGTCTTGTGTTCGTTGCCGTAATCGAACGGGCAGACTCCGTTGTTGGGCGGCGGCACCGGCTGCCGGATGAAATCGCTGGGACGCTTGGCGCGATCGGTGGCGATGATCACCCATCGCCCCGTGATGGGATCCTTACGCAATTCGGGCAAAAGGCGGACTCCTGAACGCTTTTTTCGCATGTGCAACAGACGATTATAGCCGGTGAGCGCTGCGGCACGCTGCCTCCTACCGGAACGCATCGCGGAGCCACTCGATGCGCCGGGCGTCCGCAGCACGATGCTGACAATATCGAAGCGCACGCGCTGCCATTCCACGCCGGCGCGGCGCGCGTAGTCGCGCGCGCGCGATGCGCAGCGATGCCGCTGCTTCTCGGCATCCACGGCGCGCTCCGGCTCGCCGAAATCCGCGCTGGCCGCGCGTCTTCACTTCCACGAAGACCAGCGTCTCGCCGTGCCACGCCACCAGATCGATTTCGCCGGCTCCGGAGCGCGGCCGGTAATTGCGCGCCACGACGGTGCAGCCCCGCGCAGCGCAGATAGCGGTGCGCCAGGTCTTCGCCCAGGCGCCCATGGTCTGTCGGCGCAGCGTGCGGCGCCGGAGGGCGTCGGCCGCGCGGTAGAGCAGGCCAGCATCATTTCAGCACTTCGAATTCGAACTCCATCGCCTTGCCGCGCACCACGTAGCAGAGGTAATACTCCCAGAACCGCCGGTAGCGCGGAAAGTGGTTCACCAGAAATTCGAATCCCAGCCACCTCCAGAAAGCCAGTAGCTTGCAGGCGCACGGAAATCTCACGAAATCTTACCGGCGAGTAGTAGCCGAAGCCGCCGTGGTTCTCGCCGAAGTAGCGGAAGCTGAAGCTGTTGAGGTGGCTCTTGTGGGTGGGGTCGCAGAACGAGCTGAAATCGGTGTAGTGCGGCGTCTCGATGCGCACCGTGCCGCCGGCGCGCACCAGGCGGTGAAACTCCTCCATGGTGCGGATCACGTCGTTCACGTGCTCGATCACGTGGATGGCGGTGAGGCGGTCGAAGGAACTGTCGGCGAAAGGGTAGGGGAAGCGGTCCAGATCGGCCAGCACGTCGGCGCGGCTGGCGGGATTGCGGTCGATTCCGATGGCGCCGGGCTGCTTGTGAATCCCGCAGCCGACGTCGAGTATTCTCATCCTTCCGCTATGGCTGTCCTTCAGGCACTCTTCCAGCGTCTCCATGGCGAAGTCGCACTGATCGCGCGTGATCACCAGCGGCGGGCACAACCGGAGGGTGATATCGCCCGCGCCCAGCACCAGCAGCCCGCGCTCGAACGCCAGTTCCACCACGCGGTCGCGCAGCCGCGGCGCCTTCTCCTTGGTCGCCTGGTCGCGCACCAGTTCGATGCCGATCATCAGTCCCAGGCCGCGCACCTCGCCCACAACCGGGAACCGCGCCGGCCAATCGCGCATCCGGTCCATCAGGTGCGCGCCCATGCGCGCGGCGTTCTCCACCAGTTCCTCTTCCAGCAGCGCGATGGTCGCCAGCGCCGCCGCGCACGCTACCGGATTGCCGCCGAACGTGGAAGCATGCGCGCCCGGCGGCCAGGTCATCAGGTCCGCGCGCGCCACCGTGGCTCCCAGCGGCATTCCGCTGGCGATTCCCTTGGCCACCGCCAGGATGTCCGGGACGGCGTCGAAATGCTCCGCCGCCCACATCTTGCCGGTGCGGCCCATGCCGGACTGCACTTCGTCGAAAATCAGCAGAATACCATTTTGTTTGGCCACGCGCGCCAGTTCGTCGAAGAACTTTTGCGGCGGCACCACGTACCCGCCTTCGCCCTGCACCGGTTCCACCACGATGGCCGCGGCTTCCTGCGGCCGGCGCGATGGTCTTCAGCAGCGTGTCCTCGATGAACTTCACGCACTCCACCGCGCAGCTTTCCGGCTCCTTTCCGAACGGGCAGCGGTAGCAGTAGGGATAGGGCGCGTGCACCACGCCCGGCACCAGCGGGCCGAATCCCGCGCGCTGCACCGCCTTGCGCGCGGTCAGCGAAAGCGCGCCCATGGTGCGGCCGTGAAAGCCGCCGAAGAAGGCGATGATCTTGTCGCGGCCGGTGGCGTAGCGCGCCAGCTTGATGCGCGCCCTCGATGGCCTCCGCGCCGGAATTGCCGAACGACACGCGCCGCGTCCACGCTCGCCCGGCGCGATTTCGGCCAGCTTTTCCGCCAGCGCCACCAACTCTTCGTAATAGAAATCCGTGCCCGACATGTGGATCAGCCGGGCGGCCTGCTGCTGGATGGCCTCCACCACGCGCGGATGGCAGTGGCCCGTGGCCACCACGGCGATGCCGGCGTTGAAATCCAGGAACCGGTTGCCATCCACGTCTTCGACCATGGCGCCTTCGCCCTTCTGGCGACCAGCGGATAGCTGCGCGTGTACGATGGCGACACCACGCGTCATCGCGCTCGATGACGGCGCGCGCGCGCGGTCCGGGCAGTTCGGTCACAAGATGCGGAAGGTCAGGCCGCACCTGATCGATGGTCTTACCCATATTGCTCTCCTATTCGAGTTGTCAGGGTTGAGGACTGGCGCACCGGGCGGACCGGCGCGCGCCGCGTGGGAGCGGCAGAGAGTTAGTCCGATCCGAACAGACCGGGCCGCGAAATGGAGGGCGTGTGCTCCATGCTTCATCTTAGAACAGAAATCATGGCGCGCGAAGCGCCACCATATCCGGCCCGACCCCGGCCCCTATTTTCCAAACACGCGGGCGAAAATGGCGTCCACGTTGCGCAATTGCCGGTCCAGCGAGAACGCCTCGGCGATCTTTTCCGGCGGCACCAGCGCGCGAATCTCCGGATCGTCTTCGATCGCCGCGCGGAAATCGCCCTCTTCCTCCCAGGCGCGCATGGCATGGGATTGCACCAGCGCGGTACGCCTGCTCGCGCAGCATTCCCGGCGGCCGCCAGATCCAGCAGCACCTGTCCCGAAAATACCAGCCCCCGCGTCATCTCCAGGTTGCGCCGCATGCGCTCCGGATAGACCAGAAGCTGATCCACCAGCTTGCGTGGTCTTATCGAGCAGATAATCGGCCAGAATCGTCGAATCCGGCAGGATCACGCGCTCCACCGAGGAGTGCGAAATGTCGCGTTCGTGCCAAAGCGCCACATCCTCGAACGCCGCCTGCACGTTGGAGCGGACCACCCGCGCCAGCCCGCAGATCTGCTCGCAGGTGATCGGGATTGCGCTTGTGCGGCATGGCCGAACTGCCCTTTTGCCCGCGCGCAAAATACTCCTCCGCCTCGCGCACTTCCGTCCGCTGCAGATGGCGCACTTCCAGCGCGATCTTCTCGCATAACGCCGTGGCCAGCGCCAGCGCGCACACGAAATTCGCGTGACGGTCGCGCTGGATCACCTGCGAAGCCACCGGCGCCGGCTTCAGATTCAGCCGCGCGCAGATCAGTTCCTCCACCTCCGGCCCGATATGCGCGAACGTGCCCACCGCGCCCGAGGTCTTGCCCACCCGCAGATCCTCCGCCGCCGCCCGCAGGCGCGTCAGGTTCCGTTCCGATTCCTCGTACCAGATGGCCAGCTTCAGCCCGAACGTGATCGGCTCGGCGTGCACCCCGTGCGTGCGGCCGATCTGCACGGTGTGCTGGAATTCCAGCGCGCGCCGCTTCAACACCGCGCGCAGCGCCTCCAGGTCGCGGAGCACGATAGCCGCCGCCTGCTGCATCAGCAGCGCCTGCGCCGTATCCACCACGTCGTTCGAGGTCAGACCGTAATGCAGCCAGCGCGAAGCCTCGGCGTGGCCGGCCGCCGCCATGGTCTCCGCCACCGCGGTGGTGAAGGCGATCACGTCGTGCTTCACTTCTCTTTCGATTTCCAGAATGCGCGCCACGTCGAAGCCGGCGTGGGCGCGCAGCAGGCGCGCCGCTTCGGCCGGCACGACGCCCAGCTCAGCCAGCGCTTCCGACGCCGCCAGCTCCACTTCCAGCCACTGCTGGAACTTGTTCCGGTCGCTCCAGATGTTGCCCATTTCGGGCCGCGTGTATCGCGCAATCATAAGTGTTTGTCCCTTGCACCGTCAGAAGCAAAATACTTCCGAGGGCCGGCCCTGTTCGGCAATCGCCAGGCTCGTGGTGAGGCCGCGCTGCTCCAGCGATTGCGTGGCAATCATCCGCACGATTTCCGGATGGTTGTTCTGCTCGCTCAGGTGGCCCAGAATCAACCTGCTGGTGCAGGCGTCCAGGTCCTGCAACAGATAATCGGACATCACCAGGTTCGAAAGATGCCCCACGCGGCTCATCACCCGCTGCTTCACGCTCCACGGATAGGGGCCCACCTTCAACATGTCCAGATCGTGGTTGGCTTCCAGCAGCAGCATGTCCGTGCGCCGCAGATGAAATTTGATGGATTCGGGAATGTAGCCCAGGTCCGTGGCGATGCCGATGCGCACGCCTTCGGCCTCAAAGGTGAATCCCACCGGATCGATGGCATCGTGCGGAATTCCGAAGCTCTGCACTTCGATATCGCCGATCTGGAAGCTCGCCCCCGCCTGAAAGCACTCCAGGCGCGCCGGCTGCGTCTCGCCCCAATCGATCGCCGGAGCCGTCAGCCGCGTCATATGGATCACGGCACGCACGTCCTTATTGCGCGCCAGCACGGGCAGCCCGGACACATGATCGGAGTGTTCGTGCGTAATCAGGATCGCGTCCACCCGGTCGAGCGATTCTTCGATGGCCGCCAGCCGTTTGCGCAATTCCCTCATGCTCAGGCCGGCGTCTACCAGGATGCGCGTATTGCCGGTGGAGACCAGCGCCGCGTTCCCGGAACTGCCGCTCGCCAGCACGCAGAATTTGACCGTGGCTTCCTCCCTTTGACATTCCAGAATACCGCGATTCCCACCGGAACAGAATCGCACCGGCATGTTTTGGGCTACCGCTGCCACACCGTGAACGAGGTGCCACGCATGCGGTGCGGATTGGCGTCTTCTTTTCAGTTACATGCGTTACGGAGCGCGGCGTGCAACACCGTTCGGTATGGAAATGTTTGCCAGTCTGTTCCTGGTGGCCGCCCAGTTGCTTTTCCAGACCGGCGTCCAGGATGCCGCATCCGGAAACCTCGAAAGCGCCCGCCTCACCCTGCAAACCCTCGTCAACACCTATCCCCGGGACCCGCTCGCGCCCAGCGCCAGGGCCGAGATCGAAGTCATCAAGTTGTATCAGGAAGGCGAGCGGCTCGCCGGACAAGGCCGGTTCGACACGGCGGAATTCACCTTCCATACGCTGATCAGCGTCTACCCCGAGAGCCCGCTGGCGAAGCAGGCGGAAGCGGCCATGCAAGCCGCGGCACGCGCGCAGCAGGAGCTCAACGTGCGGCTCACGGTGCGCACGCTGGATCTCAGTGGGCTGGGCCTCAGCGAACGCGCCACCAAGGCTCTCTTCGACGATCACGAAGTGCGCCTGGCCGCCGGAAGAGCCTTCGACCCGCGCGATGTGGAACAGGCCCGCCTGGCCCTGACCGGCTTCCTCAAGGCCAAGGTGCGTACCGAAGTCCGCATGGCAGGCGCGCACGAAGTGGACGTAGTCCTGGCTCGCGTCGATTAGCTTTTTTGGTGCTAGGCTTTCAGTTGATGAAAGTCGCGCGCATCCACCAGCACGGCGGACCCGAGGTGCTGGTCTACGAAGAAGTTCCCGATCCTCAAATCAAAGCCAACGAAGTGCTGGTGCGCGTCCGCGCCAGCTGCCCTGAACCGTCTCGACCTGTTCGTTCGCGCCGGCATTCCCGGCATGAAATTCACTATGCCGCACATCCTGGGCAGCGACATTGCCGGGGAAGTGGTCCAGGTGGGCGAACTGTGCGAGCGCGTCAAACCGGGCTGGCGCGTGCTGCTTTCTCCGGGGTTGAGCTGCCGTCAATGCGAGCAATGCCTGCTTGGCCAGGATAATCTTTGCCGCCGCTTCACCATGTTCGGCTATGCCAAAGACGGCGGCAACGCCGAACTGCTGGCAGCGCCGGAGTACAGCGTCATTCCCATTCCCGACGATCTCAGTTTCGAAGAAGCCGCTGCCGCTCCGCTGGTATTCCTCACCGCCTGGCACATGCTGATGGCGCGGGCGCGCCTCCAGCCGGGTGAAGATGTTCTGGTGCTGGCCGCCTCCAGCGGCGTCGGCATGGCGGCTATCCAGATCGCAAAGATGTTCCAGTGCCGGGTGATCGCCACTGCCGGCGGTGTAGCGAAAATGGCCCGCGCCTGGGAGCTCGGCGCGGACTTCGTCATCGATCATTACCAGCAGGACATCTCCGCTGAGGTCCGCAAGATCACCGCGAAAAAAGGCGTCGATGTAGTCGTCGAGCACGTGGGCATCGCCACCTGGCAGAAGAGCCTGGAATCTCTGGCGCCCGCCGGCCGCCTGGTCACCTGCGGAGCCACCACGGGATACGACGCCCGCGTGGATCTTCGCTACCTCTTCAGCAAACAGTGGAGCCTGTTGGGCTCCTTCATGGGCACCATGGGCGAGCTCTACCAGGTGCTGAAATTCGTTTTCCGCAAACAGCTCAAACCCGTGATCGATAGCGTCTACCCCCTCAGCGAAATCCGTGCCGCCCACGAGCGGCTGGAACGAAAAGAGCAATTCGGCAAAGTGATTCTCAGGCCGTGATATAACCAGACTCATGCGAAATGCAATCCTGGCGCTGATTGCCTCCACGGCCGTTCTCACCGCGGGGCCGAGGCCGAAGGTGCGCGCCATCACCGCCTTCATCGATGTGGACGCGCAGAACTACTCGCGGCAGATTGAAGACGCCGTGGCGTTTCTCAACTCGGCCCGCGACACATACCTCGCCGCCGGCTGGGAAGTGGAGACCATCCGGATCGCCACCCAACCGTTTCCCGATTACACCAAGGGTCTGAGCCACGCGGCCGCGCTGGCGGTGCTTCACGGCATCGATGCTCTTGGCGCAAGGTTGCAGTTCACGCCCTCGATCGGCCCAGCCATGTGGAACGATGCCGACCCGGCGGAACCCGTAGACCTGCTGATCGACTTCCTGGCGACTCCCGGCCGCACCAACGCCAGCCTGATCACGGCGGCGGAGGATGGCATTCACTGGAACGCCATCCATCAGGCGGCGCGCCTGGTCAAGGCGGTCTCGCAGCGCAGCACGCGCGGGCAGGGCAATCTGAACTTCGCCGCCATCGCCATGCTGAAGCCATACGGGCCTTTCTATCCCGGCGCTTACCACGCGGGCGGCACTCGCGCGTTCTCGATCGGCATGGAAGGCGCCGGCGTAGTCGCCGAAGTCTTCGCGCAGGAACACGATCCGCGCGCGGCGGAAAAGAAACTGGCCGAAGCGCTGACGCAGCATCTGCGCCAGGTGGAGTCGGCGGCCACGGAAGTAGCCAAAAGGAGCGGATGGACCTACGCCGGAATCGATCCCACCCCGGCACCGCTAGGCGAGGTCTCCATCGGACGCGCCATCGAAAGCTTCATCGGCGCGCCGTTCGGATCCAGCGGCACCATGACCGCCGCGGCCGTGATCACGCGCGCGGTGCAATCCGTAGGAGTGAAGCGCGTGGGCTACAGCGGCCTGATGGTGCCGGTGCTCGAAGACGCCGTGCTCGCCAAGCGCTGGGCGGAAGGGACGTACACCATGGATGCGCTTCTGGCTTACTCCGCAGTCTGCGCCGGAGGACTGGACACCATTCCGCTTCCCGGCGACATCAGCGAAGATCGCTTGGCCCGCATCCTGAGCGACGTGGCCACACTCGCCTACAAATGGAAGAAGCCGCTGGCGGCCCGCCTGCTCCCCGCACCCGGGACGGAAATCCGGCGAGCGCACCCAATTCGAAGATTCGCGCATGGCCAATACGGTGATTCACTAACGCGAGAACTCATCGCGGAGGCGTGGAGACGCTGAGGAAAAACGCGGAGAAAGGCTCAAAACTGATTTTCTCTCGATTTTCTCCACGTCTTCCTCCGCGACTCCGCGTCTCCGCGATGAAGACCAGCCCGCTAGTTGCTAGTGCCCGCCCGGCAGAGTCACGCTGACGGTGTCGCCGGTTGAACCGGTGACAATTTTGCCCCGTGTGTCCACGGGCTTGGGCTTCGGCTGCGACTGCTGCGCGAGGCTGAACCCGGCCTTTTGCGCCGCCATGGCCTTCTTCAGTTCCTCTTCGGGAATGAACAGAGCCAGTTTCACGGTGCCATCCTTCGTACTGAGGTCGAATTTCGTGCCGTTGGCGGCAGTTTTTTGGGCGCTGAACATCATCTCGAAAAACTTCAGCGATTGAGCCATCTTTTGCGCCTCTTGCGGCGACTTGAGGTGGAATGCCGCCTCGGCCGTGAGCCCCTTCTGAAACGATGCGCCGAACTGGAAATGATCCACGGCATCGGCATTCAGATCGCCGGTCTGGCCTTTGGCGGCGGCGAATCCTTTGGGATTATCGCCGGTGCCCCACACATCGTATTTATCGGACAGTTCTGCGATTCGCTCCGCCAGTTCCCGGGTAATCTTCATGGCGCCAGGGCGCTGTGCGGCAATCGCGTTCACGATGCCGGGATCCCCGGCGGCCAGCATGGAGTCGCTGATGCGCTTCACGATGCCCGCGGGGTTCTTCTTCTCCACCAGTTTGACCTTGCTGAACCGGCCCCAGAGAATCGCCACCGTCGGGGGCTGCTGGCCTTCGCCGGTCGAGGCGATCAGCACGGAATCCACATCCTTCAACGGATTCAGGCCGGAGAGCCCGTTCTGCTCCAGCATGACCAGGGAGAGCGATTGAGTGCCGGTCGCCAGGTCCGGCAACTGCGCCGAGTCGATGATGTGGCGCACGTTGATTCCGATCACTACCTTACTTTCAGGTGGCACGAAATCGGTCAGCGCGGGCTGGGCCGCCGCCGCGGCGCCAAAGAGAAGGAGCGCAAAAAGCCTCATAACAACAGGCTGACCCATGGCGAACAAAATACCAAGGCTGGCCTTGGTTAGTATGCCGCTACTTACGGGCGGTGACAGCGATTTCAATATGGGCCGCGCTGGCGGCCAGCGCCGTAACTCCTACTGTTGTACGCGCTGGGCGCGGCGACTTGAAGACGCTGGTGTACACCGCGTTCATGCGAGGGAACAGGCTCATATCCGTCAGATAGACCTGCACGTTGACCACGTCGGCGAACGTCATGCCGGCCGCTTTGAGCACCAGGCCGATGCGGTCCAGGCAGACTTTCACTTCCTGTTCGAACTCAGAGGGAATCTGCGACGTCTTGATGTCCTGGCCTACCGTGCCCGAGACGTAGAGCGTGCCATCCACCAGAATGCCGGGGCTGTACGGCGCCGTGGCGGCGGTGGCGGCGAATTCCGGAGGCACGATGGTCTTCTTGGCAGCGAGCAGAGGAAGCGTGAGAAGAAGCAGCGTTACGATTGTCTTCATGGGGTCAACTGTAACAGATCTTCCAGCCCCAACCGGCCCGTGTAGATAGCCATCCCCAGGGCGGCGTGGACGTTCATGGCGAGCAGCGCGCGCACGTCATCCAGAGTGGTAACACCGCCAGCCGCGGTCAGTTCCAGGGACGTGGCCGCGCGCAGACGCCGGAACCAATCCAGATCGGTGCCCTGCATCATGCCTTCCTTATCGACATAGGTGCAGAGGAATCCGGAGCAATACGGCTCCAGAGAATGGAGCACCTCCTCCGCCGTCAGTTCCGTGGCTTCCTGCCAGCCTTTGACCACGATGCGGCCGCCTTTGGAATCCACCGCGACAATCAGGCGGTCCGCGGCCCACGGCATCGCGCAGTTCCGCCAGGAACTGCGTGGTTGATGCCCGTCTTTGTGAATGCGCTGGTGCCCACAATCACCCTGTGCGCGCCCTGTTGCGACCAGGGCTTGCGCCCGCGCCGCCGTGCGGACGCCGCCACCCACGCGGGTCACGGCGCGCGATGCGATCATGCGCACCAGATGGTCGTTGGAGCCGCGGCCCATGGCGGCATCCAGGTCGATCACCTGGATTTCCGGGAACGCGGCGAACTTGCGCAGCATTTCCTCGGGCGAATCGCCCTCCAGCGCCTTCTCGCGGCCCTGGACGAGTTGCACCACTTTGCCGTCCATCAGGTCGATGCAGGGGAAGATCATGCGGGCGGCCTCACCGGAATGCCGCGCTTGTCGAGCTCTTCCTTCAGTTGATTCACGGTGAAGGTTCCGTAGTGGAAGATGGAGGCGGCCAGCGCCGCATCCGCGCACCCTTCGGTGAGGACGCGGACGAAATGTTCGGGCGTGCCCGCGCCGCCGCTGGCGATGATGGGAATGTGCGTGGCTCGCGAAACGGCGCGCGTGAGCGGGCAATCGAAGCCGTCCTGCACGCCGTCGGTATCCATACTGGTGAGCAGGATCTCGCCGGCGCCCAGCGCTTCGCCGCGCGCCGCCCAGGCCACCGCGTCGATGCCTTCGTCGTCGCGGCCGCCGCGCGTGTAGACATGCCACTTGCCGGGCGCCTGACGCCGCGCGTCGATTGCCAGCACGACCGCCTGCGCGCCGAATTCGCCGCTCAATTCGGTGATCAGTTCCGGACGCCGCACGGCCGCGGTATTCACCGAAACCTTGTCGGCGCCCGACATCAGGATGCGGCGCGCGTCGGCGATGCTGCGGATGCCGCCGCCTACCGCCAGCGGGATAAACACCTTGCGCGAGGTGCGCGCCACCACGTCCGCCATGATCTCGCGGGCATCGCTGGAGGCGGTGATGTCCAGGAAGACCAGTTCATCGGCGCCATCGCGATTGTACCGGTCGGCAAGTTCCACCGGGTCGCCCGCATCGCGCAGGTTGACGAAATTGACGCCCTTCACCACGCGTCCGCCCGTCACGTCCAAACAGGGAATGATTCGTTTCGCCAGCATCAGACTTCCAGAAAATTGCTCACGATCCGCAAGCCCACGGAGCCCGATTTTTCGGGGTGAAACTGCACTCCGTAGACGTTGGCGGATTCCAGGGCAGCCGTGTATTTCACTTCGTACGTGCAGGTGGCGGCGGCCCGCGAGTTCTCGGGCACGTAGTAGCTGTGCGCGAAATAGACGTAGGGGCGGGCGCTCAGATTGCGCACCAGGCGCGATGCGGGCTGGACGGCCAGTTCGTTCCATCCCATGTGCGGCACGCGGGCGTCTTCGGGAAAGCGCCGCACTTCGCCGGGGTACAGGCCCAGGCCGCGGACTTCGGGAGCTTCCTCGCTGCGCTCGAAGAGCGCCTGCATGCCCAGGCAGATTCCCAGGAACGGAACGCCCGCCAGAATCCGGTCGAGCAGCGGCTGGCGCACTTCCAGCGCGTCCAGCGCGCGCATCATCTGGCCGAAGTGGCCCACGCCCGGCAGGATGATCTTCGACGCCTGCCGCAACCCCGCAGCGTCGCGCACCAGCGTGTAGTCGCAGCCCAGCTCGCCCAGCGTATTCTGCACGCTGCGCAAGATTGCCCGCGCCGTAATCGAAGATGGCGATCATAGCAGTCCTTTCGTGGATGGCAACTGGTCTTTCAGGCGGGCGTCTTTGGAGCAGGCGTATTTCATGGCCCGCGCGAAGCACTTGAAAATGGCCTCGATCTTGTGGTGACTCGATCGTCCGTACAGCACCTTGGCGTGCAGGTTCGCTCCGGCGTGATTCACGAAGCCGCCAAAGAAATCCTCCACCAGTTCGGTTTGCAGATCGCCCACCAGCCGCACTTTGACCCGGTCTTTGTACACCAGCGCGGGACGGCCGCCCAGATCCACCGCCACCACCGCCAGCGTTTCGTCCATCGGCATGACGAAATAGCCCGCGCGATTGATGCCCTTGCGATCGCCCAGCGCCTGCGCGAAAAGCTGCCCGAGCACGATCCCAACGTCTTCCACGGTGTGATGCTGGTCCACGTCCAGGTCGCCGTCGGCGTGCAGTTTCAGGTCGAACCCGCCATGTTTGGTGAACAGTTCCAGCATGTGATCGAAGAAGCGGATGCCGGTGGAGATTTCATAACGGCCGCGGCCTTCGATTTTCAGGGCGCCGCCGATTTTGGTCTCTTTGGTGTCCCGCTGCAGCTTGGCGCTTCTCATGACGCAAACACCTCCTCCAGGTAGTTGATGTCGTCCACGATGGCGTACGCGCCGGCGTCCTGAAAGAGGAAGACCAGGTCCAGGTAACGCGGGTTGGAGGGCGCGGCGATGCCAATAAAAGGAACGCCGGCTGCCTTGGCGCTGCGCGCATCGTCGATGGTGTCGCCCACGTAGTACGCGGCCTGCATCAGCAGAAGGCCGTCGGGCGCCGGTTTGTGATTCTCCACCTCGTACATGCCCACGATCGGGTCGAACACCATTTCCGGCGCGAAGCGATTCAACGTCAGCGCCGCTTCTTCCTTGGGACGCCCCGTGAACAGGGCGAAGCGGAACTGCTGGTTCAACTTCTCCAGCACGCCCGGCCGCGCCACCCACTTCTCGCGCAGGATGAGCCCATCGCTGCCGTTGCCGTGAAACAGGCTCTGGAAGTGGGCCTTGACGTCTTCGAACGTCGCATCCACGCCCACGCCGGTCACGATGTGGTGCGAAAGCTTCCAATCGTCGTTCCACCCGCCCTGGTTCTTGAACTCCTGAATCATTTCGTTGGGAATGCGCGTGCCGGTGAAGTGCTCTACGGTGCGGGCGATGGTCTCGCGGTAGGATTCGGTGACGTCCACCAGCACGCCATCCATGTCGAATACCAGCAGGGGTTTCATTGGTTCCAGATCTTCTCCAATTCCGCCAGCAGGCGGCGCGTCTGTTCGCGCGTCCCTACGGTAATGCGCACGCATCCGGGCGCTTCGTAGCTGCGGTCGCGTACCAGGATGCCTTCGCCACGCAATGCGTCGCGCACTTCCAACGCGCGTTTGCCGAAGTGACCCAGCACGAAGTTGCCGGAGCTGGGCACATACGCAATACCCAGTTTCTCCAGGCCGTAGCAGAGCAGTTCGCGCGCCGCCAGCACTTCCGCCACGTAGGTTTCCACGTAGGCCGCGTCCTGAATCGCCGCCTGCGCCGCCGCCACCGCCAGCGAATTCACGCTGTACGGCGATTGTGCCTTATGCAGCAGCGCCACGTTGGCCTCGTGCGAAAAGAGGCAGCCCAGGCGCATGGCCGCCATGCCGAATACTTTGGAAAAGGTCCGGCTGACGAACAGGTTGGGGACACGTTCGATTTCGGTGAGGGCGGTGACACCGGAAAATTCGTAGTACGCTTCGTCCACCATCACCACGGCCTTGCGGGCGCGATGCAGAATCCGTTCGATGCCCAGCAGCGAGATGCCGGTGCCCGTCGGATTGTTCGGGTTGGCGAAGATGACCGCGCGCGTTTCGGGCGTGATGGCGTCCAGCACCTCTTGCAGCGGGAATTCCATCGCCAGGATACGGATACGCTACCTCTTTAATGCGCGCCCCCGCCACTTCCGAGTAGAAGCGATACATGGCGTAGGAGGGTTTCAGCATCACCACTTCCTGCCCGTCGTCAACGTACGTATTGACGAAAACCTGGATTGCCTCATCGGTGCCGTTGGTGAAGACGAACTGCTCCGGCTTCACGTGGAAGTACGCGGCGACCGCTTCCTTGGCCTGGCTGTACTCGGGGTAGACGGCCAGTTGTCCGGCGGAGATCTGCGTCTTCAATGCCTCGATCACGCGAGGGGAGCAGCCCACGGTATTCTCGTTGAAATCGAGCCGCAGTTTGTCGAGGCGGCCTCCGGTAGGCGGCGAATAGGGGGCCATGGAGAGCACCGCGGGCCGCGGTTTGATGGCGCCTTTGGGCAGTTTTGGGGCTTTCACAGGCGAACCTCCACGCTGCGGGCGTGCGCTTCCAGCCCTTCGGCGCGTGCCAGCGTAGTGATGGCGGGCGCGAGGCGTGCGAGCGCGGTCCGGCTCAACTCCTGCACCGAAATCACTTTCAGGTAGTCCGCCACGCTGAGGCCGCCGCGCTGGCGGGCCGCTCCGCTGGTGGGCAGCACATGATTCGGACCGGAGGCGTAATCACCCGCCGCTTCGGGACTGAAAGGTCCGACGAATACCGAACCGGCATGACGCACCTGCGCCAGCAGCGAGCCATCGGGAATGCTGAGATGTTCCGGCGCGAAGCGATTCGAAATTTCCATGGCTTCGTCGAGCGAGCTGACCAGCACGATGGCGGAATTACGCGCGATGGATTTCGAAGCTACCGGCGCAGTGGGCAATTCGGCGAGTTGGCGGTCCACTTCCTTCGCCACCGCCCGGGCCAGCCGCTTCGAGGGAGTCAGCAGCACCGCCGAGGCATCCACGTCATGCTCCGCCTGCGCCAGCAGGTCCGCCGCCAGGTGGCGCGGATCGCCCTCGGCGGCGACGATCAGGATCTCCGTAGGTCCGGCGATGAAATCGATTCCCACTTCGCCGGCCAGCAGTTTCTTAGCGGCGGCCACATAGATATTGCCCGGACCAACGATGCGGTCGGCGCGCGGCACGGTGCGCGTCCCGTAGGCGAAGGCGGCGATGGCCTGCGCTCCGCCCATCTGGAAAACCTGCGTGAGCCCCAGCAGGGCCGCCGTACCGAAGACCTCACGAACAGGCTGCGGCGAGGCCACGCAGATGTGCGGTACGCCCGCCACCTGCGCGGGAATGGCCGTCATCATAATGGTGGAAGGCAGCGGATAGCGGCCCGACGGGAATGTAGGCCGCCACGGTATCGAGCGGACGAACCACCTGTCCCAGTCGCATGCCGGCGCCCGCGGGCTTCATCCATTCGCGCGGCATTTGCTGTTCCGCGAATCGCCGGATGTTGGCCGCGGCCGTTTCCACGGCACTGCGGAATTCCGGCGCGAGCGCTGCTTCGGCCGCGCGCAGTTCCTTCTCCGGCACGCGCACGCTCTTGCGCTCCAGCTTGTCGAACTGGCGGGCATATTCCATCAGCGCCGCATCGCCGCGCCGGCGCACGGCTTCGAGGATCGGCCGCACCACCGCTTCGGCCTCGGTCAGGCGCGCGGCCTTGCGCGCCAGCAGGCGGCCTACCTGTTTGCTTTCGAGTATGCGGATCACAGGACGATCTTGTTCAGCGGGTATTCGACAATCCCCTCGCCGCCCGCTTCCTTCAGTCTGGGGATGATGTTGCGCACCGTGGATTCGTCGAGAATGGTGTTTACCGCCAGCCACTCCTCGTCGCTCAGGTTCGAAATGGTGGGCCGCTTCAACGCGGGCAGCACCGCCAGCACGGCTTGCAGGTTGTCGCGATGCACGTTGAGCATCAGCCCTACCTTGCCCAACGCGTTGATGGCGCCTTCCAGCAGCATCTTGATATCTTCCAGCTTGCGGCGCTTCTGCTCGTCCAGCCACGCGCCCTTGTTGGCGATGAGCTGGGTGTTGGATTCGAGCACCGTATCGATGATCTTCAGGTTGTTGGCGCGCAGCGAAGAGCCGGTCTCGGTGACTTCTACGATGGCGTCGGCGAGCACCGGCGGCTTGACTTCGGTGGCGCCCCAACTGAACTCGACTTTGGCTGTGACGCCGTGGCTGGCGAGATAGCGCCTGGTAGTCTGCACCAGTTCGGTGGCGATGATCCTGCCGCCGAGATCCTGCACGGAGCGGAAGCCGGAGGCCTCGGGCACGGCCAGCACCCAGCGGACTTTGCCGAAGCTCTGCTTGGCATAAATCAGGTCGGCGACGGCGATCACGTCGGCTTCGTTCTCTTCGATCCAGTCGCGGCCGGTGAGGCCGGCATCCAGAATTCCGTCTTCCACGTAGCGCGCCATTTCCTGCGCGCGAATCAACATGCACTCCACTTCCGGATCGTCGATGCCGGGGAAGTAGGAGCGGCTGCTGGTGGTGATGGAGAAGCCGGCGCGGCGGAACAGGTCGATGGTGGCGTTTTCCAGGCTGCCTTTGGGAATGCCGAGCTTGAGCTTCACGCTTTGCCTCCGTAGACGGCATCGGGGTCGTAAGTGCGTTCTTCGGAGACCTGCCAGGCGCCGTTTTCGAGCCGGCGGAAGAAGCAGCTTTGATAGCCTTCGTGGCAGACGCCCGGGCCTTGCGCTTCCACTTTGACCAGCACGGCGTCCAGGTCGCAGTCGGCTGAGATCTCCTTAACCAGCAGGCGGTGGCCGGAGCTTTCGCCCTTGGTCCAGAGCTTTTTACGCGAACGGCTATAGAAGGTGACGAAGCCCGTATCGACGGTTTTGCGGAACGACTCTTCGTTCATGTATCCCACCATGAGTACGCGCGACGAAGCAGCGTCCTGCACTACGGCGGTGACCAGGCCGTCCGACTTGGCAAAATCCAGATTCATAGGCGAAAAAACAAAAAGCCCGCCGTTTTTCGCGGCGGGCGTCCTTTCCAGATTCCGTTGAAATGCAATCAGAAAATGGCCCGTCGCGTATGGGCATGGTGATGATGATGGTGCCGCGCGACGGTGATTGCTGCCATAAAACAGCAGTATAACACGCGAAAAATGCGTCTGTCCCCTTTTTCAATGGCGTACACAGCAGTCACGGTTGCCCATTCACTTCCGCCGAGATCGCCGGAGGGGACTATTGGCGGAGACGCGCCAGCGGAAGCTCGCCGAGGTGTTCCAAAGTAAGGGATGCCGCGGCCCCGGCCAGGCTTTGAGTCTCCCGTGCGCTGTGGTTTCGCGGATCGGCGGCGACTTGCTGCGCGCCGCCGCGTGCCGCGGCGGCCGGCGTGCAGAAGGTTTATTAACCTCCTCGGCGCAGTGGTGCTGAAACAAATTTATAGAAAAATGTTTTGAAGGGACCGGTTTTCCCGATAGTGTTCGAAGTAAAAACTCCGGTAAGCCTCGCACAGGGCCGACAAAGCGCCACGGCTCTCGGGCGGCTCGTGGTGGCCTGCGGCAGCGACCAGAGTCCACCGGGTGGTGGGGAAGTCAGCCGGGCCGGAGGCGGGATGCATGGTCTGGCCTTCGATTGTATCGTGGTCATTCGGTGGCATGCAGGTTCGTCAACAGGTACTAAGAAATCCCGGAGGAAAGGTTACCGTTGGGCAAACTAGGTTTCCGTTGGAGCCGCCCTTGCCGGTTGCGCGATACCACCGCCACCGAAACGCGGGCCGGCAGTTTCTGCTGTTCTGATTTTGCTTGCGGCGTCGAATCGATAGCATATCGTGATGCCGCTCCAGATGTTAGCGTGAAAAAGATGACAGCCAGACTTTCGCGCGGTGGAAACACGTTCGGCAACAAGCTTGTTTTGGGCGCGGGAACGGTGCTCGATCCGGAGACGGCGCGCTCCTGCAAGGCGCTGAAGGGACCCTTCCCGCAGATCGAGATGGTGTCGACCGGCGGGGTCAACCTGGAGACGGTGGCGGATTTTCTGAGGGTCGGAAGCTGCGCGGCGGGAGTGGGGCGGCGAACTGGTGGACGGGAAATTGATGGCGGTGGGAAAATTCGATGTAGTCGAAGAGCGGGCGCGCCGAAATGGCATAGGAGGGACCGTCGATCGTGAAGAAGCTTCGCTGGGGTGTGTTGGGGGTGGCGCGTATCGCCACCGTAAAAGTGATTCCCGCCATGCAGCAAGGGGAACTGACGGAGGTCGCGGCCATCGCTTCACGGGACCTTTCCAAAGCGCAGACCGCGGCCCGCAACCTGGGTATTCCCAAGGCCTACGGTTCCTACGAGGAAATGCTGGCCGATCCCGGGATCGATGCCATTTACAACCCGTTGCCCAACCACCTGCATGTGCCGTGGTCTATCCGCGCCGCCGAAGCGGGCAAGCATGTGCTGTGCGAAAAGCCCATCGGGCTGAGCGCCGCCGAAGCTAGCGAACTGATTGCGGTGCGCGACCGAACCGGCGTGACAATCGGCGAAGCGTTCATGATCGTATGCCATCCGCAGTGGATTCGCGCCATGGAACTCGCGCACAACGGCCACCTCGGCACACTGCGGGCCGCGGTTGGCACGTTCGGCTATTTCAATCCGGACCCGGCCAACGTGCGCAATGTCCGGGAATACGGCGGTGGCGGGCTGATGGACGTGGGCTGCTACCCCATCAAAGTGTCGCGCATGTTTTTCCGCGAGGAACCGGTGCGGGTCTCGGGCACGCTGGTGCGCGATCCCGAGTTCCAGACGGACACGCTTGCCTCGGCACTGCTGGAGTTTCCTTCGGGCCACAGTATTTTCACTTGCAGTACCCAGATCGTGCCGAACCAGAGCGTGAGGCTGCTGGGCACGAAGCGGAGTATCGACTTCGACATTCCCTTCAACGCGGTGCCGGGGCATGTGTCGCGCATCCGCATCAACGACGGCAGCGATATTCTGGGCAGCGGCATTAAGGTGGAAGAGTTCCCGCCCTGCGATCAATACACTCTGCAGGGCGATCGATTCTCGCAAGCGATTCTGGAGCACACCGCCCCGCCGGTACCGCTGGAGGATGCCGAGAAGAACATGCGCGTGATCGAAGCCGTTTTCCGCGCGGCAAAAAGCGGGACTGTCGAATTGCGGTAGATCTCAGAACATCAGCTTCATGCCGAATTGAATCTGCCGCGGCGTGGTGGCCAGGGTGGTGATCAATCCCGCCGACGCGTTGACCGCTCCGCTCGAAAACGACAGTCGCGTTGGGCGTGCCAAAATTCGCATGATTGAGGACGTTGAAGAACTCCGCGCGGAACTGCAGGCTTGCCCGTTCGGAGACTGCCGTGTTCTTGAACAGCGACACGTCCAGATCCGCCAGTCCCGGACCGGTAAACACGCCGCGCCCCAGATTTCCGTAGGTGCCGCACCGCGGGCAGAACGAACGCATTCGGATTGAACCACTGGCCGGGATTGCCCAAGCACCACCGGTCCGGTGAAGGCGGGGTTCCACGAAGGGCGGTCGGGATTGCGCGTGTCGCCGTCGCCCGACCGGTTCGTGCCGATCACGGGCGTGAAGGGAAAGCCGCTCAGCAGCGTCGCGATCCCGTTGAGTTGCCAGCCGCCGATCAGCTTGTTCTCGACCCCGCTCGCGCCTTTCAGCCAGCGCTTGCCGTGGCCGAACGGCAGCTCATAGCGGCCGGAGATGCTGGCCTGCGAGGCCGGGTTCAGCGCCGAGGGTCCCCAGTCGCGCCGCGGATCGTTGCGGTCCAGGACCATCTGCGGCTGGTTCTGCGCCTGCGCGCCGGTGAGCCCCGAATTCATGTCCAGATTTTTCGACCAGGTGTAATTGGCGCGAATTTCAAGGCCGCGGCTGAGGCGGTGCGAGCACTTCGGTCTGCAGCGCGTTGTAGCTGCTGTTGCCCTCGGTGTACCAGAAGAAGCCGGCGCCCAGGTAGGGATTGGGCCGCGTGCCCACGGGGATGTACTCGCGCGCCCTGCGCCACGTGGCTCTGCTCGCCGCGGTGGCCGGAGTTCCGCTGGTGGCAACGCCGCCCGCCGTGCATCCGGCTGCCGACGGCGCAGATCTGCGCCGGAATGTCGTTGGGGTCGATGCTCAGCAGGCCGTGGTATCCGAACGACCCCACGTAGGCCACGCGCAGAGCAGTCGAGCCGGGGTGAGTTGCCGCTCCACCGAGAGGTTCCACTCCTGCACCGTGGGAGTCTTGGCATTGGCCTGCACTCCCTGCGGGCGCATAGGTGGTGCAGGGCGCGGGAACTCCCGGACCGCAGGAGGGCGGAACGGCCGCGCCGGGGACGACCGGCGTAATCGAAAACAGGGAGCCGGAAGCCGTGAGCGAGCCGTTATACGGCGGAAGCGAATTCAGCAGGAAGCTGAGATCGTCGATCAGCGAATAGTACGTTCCGAAGCCCGCGCGGACCGCCGTCTTGCCGTCGCCGAACGGGATCCCAGGCCAGGCCGACGCGGGCGCTGAACAGCTTGGTGGCGTTGTTCTGGGTGAACACCGAATGGCCCACCCGCGGCGCGGTCTGCGAGGACGCCGGTGGCGTCGGTGATGTAATTGGCGGCGCGCCCGAACGGCCTCGTTCCAGCCAGTGGTGAATTCCTGCCGGATGCCCGCGCGAATGGTCAGATTGCGGCGCAGCTTGATGGCGTCCTGCAGGTACCAGGCGCCGAACAGACTGCGCCATCCCAGCTTCGTTGGCGTGGGGAACCACCTGGAAGCTGCTGACGGTTCCCTGCAGGAAGGTGGTGAGGCTGGTGAAGGTGGCCTGCCCAAGCTGGCGCGAGGCGGAGTCTTCATTGTCCTGCACGCGCTGAAACCAGACCCCGGCGCTGATCTGGTGGATTCCACGGGCGATCTGCAGGTCATCTGTATAAGTGAACAGATTGCGCCGATTCCACACGCCCGGCGGCGTTGTTCGGGCCGGCCGATGTGATGCCGGACAAGCCAGTGGTGGTGACACCGCCGTTGACGACGATGCCGCCCGGCCCCGCGCCCTGCACAAACGAGAGGTTGGTCGGGAACTGCGCCAGCAGGGCCGAGTCCAGGTTGAATCCCGCGCGCGAGAAGCCGGCCCGGGCAACGTTGAGCACGTTCGGGCGAGAAGATGTGCGTTTCCTGCAGGCTGGCCACCTGCATGCGAAGGGCGCTGTAGGAACCGAACAACGGGTCGGCCAGCGGAATCAGGCTGTTGCCGTCGTCGATTGTGTAGGCCGCCGAAAGAGAGTCGCGATCGCGAGCCGTGTAGTCCAGCCGCAGCGTGCCGAAATCTTCGCGGATGCTCTGCTTCGGGATTGTTAAAGAAGAACGCCGTGCCGCTGGGCAGCCCGTTGGTCAGCAGTTCCGGAGCCGTTGGCCTGCGGCCAGAACGAAAAGTACGGCAGCATGGCCGGATTCAGATTGGCGACCGGAACGTACACGCCGGAGGAGTTCGGAAAGAGCCCCTGCCGCACCTGCGAATCGGGGACCACGCTGACGCTGCTCAGCGTCTCGGCCTGCCGGAAGCCTTCGTAGTTGCCGAAGAGGAACAGCCGGTTCTTCTTCAGCGGACCTCCCAGCGCGCCGCCGAACTGGTTCTGTCGGAACGGTGGCGTGGATGAGGTCTGGGCAAAGAAGCTGCGCGAATCCAGGGCGCTGTTGCGGAGGAATTCGAATAACGTTCCGTGCAGCGCGTTGGTTCCGGATTGCGTCACTACGGTGACCTGCGCGCCGGAACGCTTTCCGTATTCCGCGCCGTAGGTATCGGTCTGGACGTTGAACTCGCGCACGGCGTCGATTCCCAGCAGGTAGCCGCTCACGCCGCCGGGCGTGATGGCGAGCTGGCTCGATCCGGTGTACTCGATGCCGTTCAGCAGCACCAGGTTGTCCATGGGCCGCCGGCCATCCACGCGAAAACGTATTCCCGTTGCTGGTGCTGGTATTGGCGCTCTTCAGCGCAGTAATTGATGGCGCCCGGGTTGAGGGTCATCAGGTTGTCGAAGCTGCGGCCGTTGAGCGGCAGATCCTTCACTTCGCGCTCTCCCACCAATCCGGAAACCGAGGCGGTGGTGGTGTTGACCACGGGAGTCTCTTCGGTCACGGTGACTTCCTGAGTCAGTTCGCCGACCTCCAGTCGCAGATTCACCACCGCCTCCTGTCCCACCACCAGAGTGACGCCGTTGCGAACCTGCGTTTTGAAGCCGGGCTTTTCGGCGCGTACCTGGTAGGGACCGACGGGAAGGGACATGGCTTGAAAATCGCCGGTCTCGTCGGTGATGACCGAGCGCGTGGCGCCGCTTTCGAGACTCCTGATGGTGACCGCCGCACCGCGAACCGCATTGCCTGAGGCATCCAGGATCTTCCCGGTTATGGCGGCTGTCACCTGGCCGAAGGCGGCCACGGAAAGAGTCAAAAGGATCAGAAAGAACAATTTGGTGCGGGAATACGGGTTCGGGAGTAACGGGCTCACGCGAACAATCGTATCATCCCAGTCAGGAGCATTATAAGAGATGCCGCCAATCACGCTCAATTTCACATTTCACAGCGGAATCAAACATCACCTGTTCGGCAATGTCCGGCTGTCGGGAAGCTGGAATGCCGCCGGCCAATACTCCAATGCATGGGCCGAAATTCCGATGACAGTAGTGCCGGATGGGACGGGCTGCGATGCTTTCAGCGCCAGCGTCCAGTTCGACCGAAGCCAGGCGGGCGGTACGTTTCAATGGGGTGTGGTGGCCGACCTGGTGGGAGCGCCGAATAGTTGGGTGGTGGTCACCGAGGTGCCGGATGAGAACTCGTATCAGCGGTATCGCAGTTTTGTTTTGCCCGCGAGCGACGGCCGTCAGGATTACTGGTTCGCGACCGGGCGCCGGTTCGGAGCGCAGAAGAATTTGGTGCCGGGAGTGGCGAGCCCTGCTATCCGGTTCTCGCTGTGGGCGCCACATGCCAAGGGTGCCGAAGTTGTCTTCGGCACGCCAGCAGGCTACATCGCAGACGATGGCATCGGCATAGACCCCGCTGCGCCCGCTGTGCCGCTGGTCTCGCTGGGCAGCGGCGTGTGGGAAGCCGCCGCGGGCAACTTTAACGACTACATGAATCGCCCCTACATGTACCGGATCACGAACGAACAGGGCACGCAGACGTACAAGGTGGACATATATTCGCGCGATCAGGTGGGGCGCGGCGCCATCAATCCGGGCGGCGCCTCCTTTTCCGGCTCATACCTGGATCTGGACGGGATTGTGAGCTGTTCCCTGGTAGCCGATCCGGATCAGGTTACCGGCGATTTCAATGACGTGGGCATCGTGAAACAGACGCTGCTTCCCGCTGAACAGTTCTGGGCCAACGAATACACGCCCGGGCGAACGCCTCCGCTACACCTGACCGACCTGGTGATTTACGAACTGCACGTGGGCTCGCTCGGATATCCCTCCACGGCGTCCGGATCGTTCGCCGATGCGATAGCGTTCGTCGACACGTTGCAGGACCTGGGCGTGAACGCGGTCGAGTTGCTGCCGGTGCTGGAATTCGACGGCAACCTGCAATGGGGCTACGGCACCTCGCTTTTCTTTTGCCTGCAGAGCAGCGCCGGGGGCGCCAATCAACTGAAGCATTTCGTGCGCGCGTGCCATCAGCGGGGCATCGCCGTCATCATGGACGTGGTGTACAATCACTTCTCCACGGCCGATAACGAACGGTCCGAATGGGGATACGATTCGGACCCGGGCGTAGCGCCGCAGAACAACATCTGGTATTGGTATGAGGGGCAGCCCACGGATTATCCGGGAAATAGCGACGGCGGATATCTGAACAACGGGTCGTCCGGGTACACTCCGCGCTTCAGCGAGGAGAATGTGCGTCAGATGTTCACCAGCAGTGCGGCGGTCCTGCTGGACGATTTTCACATTGACGGACTGCGCGTCGATCTGACCGACGCCATTCATCAAAACAACTCGCTTAACGCCAATGGAGACGAGGTGGGCAGGGCGAATTTGTATGGGATCAAATTCCTGCGGGAACTGGCGCGCACCGTGAAGATGGTGAACCCCGCGGCCCTTCTGATTGCCGAAGACCATACCGGGTGGGGTGCGATGACGCAGCCGCTGGACGAGGGCGGCATTGGCTTCGACGCGGTCTGGTATGCGGATTTCTATCATCACCTGATCGGCGACGGCAATTACGGCGACAACTACGCGAAGCTGCTGAAGTACGCGGGCTATGGCGTGCCGGGGCCCCTACGAATGGATTACTTCGCCGGCGCTTTGCTGGCGACGCAATTCAACAAGATTGTCTATCATGAAAATCACGACGAGGCCGGCAATGAGGCCGCCACAGGGCGCACCATCGGGACCGCGGTGAATGGAGCGGAGTTGGTGGGCGATACGCGTAAATATGCCGAGGCGCGCTGCCGCTTCGTGTTCGGAATATCGGCGCTTTCGGCCGGAACGCCGATGTTTCTGATGGGCGAAGAGATTGGCGCCGCGAAGCCGTTCCGGTACAACGATTTTTTCCTGAACAAAGAGGACCTTATCGGCGACCGGACCGGTATCGGGCAATACCTCTTCCGCTTCTACCAGGATCTGATCCACCTGGTGACTACCAAGCCGGCCGCCAGATCCCGCTTTATCGATGTCATCCACAACCACAATGACAATCGCGTGATCGCGTTCACGCGTTCCTCTTCCACCCAGGAATTGCTGCTGCTGGCGAGCCTCAATGACACACCGTTCGACCACGGATATTTCATCGGCACCGATTCCTGGCGCCTGCCCGCCGGCGGCTGGCAAGAGGTATTCAACAGCGACGCTGCCATCTATGGCGGAGACAACGTCGGCAATGGAGGCGCGACTCTCTCGTTACCCGGCGGAGAGATTAACGCGGTGATTCCGGCGCACGGCTTTGTGATTTTCGAAAAGGTGGCGTAGTCGACCATTTCAGAAGTTCGGCAACGTTCCTTAACGGCCGCGGCTCCGATTAGAGCGACGAACGTCAGCGGGTTCCAATTCTGTTCAGTTAGGCCGCCGCCGAAGGATATGTCCGCAGGCTGGAGACGGCCAGCGTTGACGTTTCTCCGAGCGGCGCGTATTCCGCCCGGAGCCCATATGGGGCAGACCGGGCAACCCTGTGAGATGGCGGCCCATCTGGGGCTTGCTGGAAAGGCGTTTTCAGATCCAGCATCGGGGTACGAGCATAATGATACCTTGGAATCTCGGGGACGCTTACCCGCAGGCGTCCCCGAATCAGGTGGTTATCGATGGCTCAGAAAATCACGGGACTCCGCGTCGTATTAGCTTCGCCCACCGATGTAAGGCGCGAAAGAAATTCGTTCGCCAAGATCATCGAGCAAGTCAATAACGACACAGCGCGGCCGGCAGGCTTTCATTTGGATCTTTGGCGATGGGAGACGGACTCCCGCCCCGGCTTCAATCCCATGGGTCCACAGGGACTGATCGACAAGGTTCTTGGAATTGCACAGTGCGACCTTTTTGTGGGGATCTTTTGGAACCGCATCGGCAGTGCAACAAAGTTCGGCAAGACGGGAACGGAGCATGAGTTTGAAACGGCTTATCAGGCGTGGAAGCGCGCAAGCTCGCCCGAAATCATGTTCTATTTTAACGAAAAGCCTTCGAACCTAAGTTCCGATGCCGACCTTGTTCAGCGAGGCAAGGTGCTGGCATTCAAGAAAGCCTTCCCGGAAGAAGGCCTTTACTGGCCATATAACGGTCATGCTGAGTTTGTGAAGTTGGCGAGCCAACACCTTCGCAAATTTGTCCTGGAACATGTCACTCTCCATAACAGCGCGAGGGCCACGACGCACCGGGCCCCAAAACCGAAAAGGGATGCCGGCAGGCCGGCCACACGTGATACATTTGTACTAAAGGTGGGCCCGAACGGGGCTGTGAGACTCCCCCGTGGCCTGCTGAAGATGCTGGGGTTGGGGGAAGGCGATCATTTGGAAGTGAGGGTGGTCGGTAGTAAAATCGTGTCAGGTACGGTCGTGGTGAGAGACGAGGTGTTTAGTCCCAAGACTGTGGCCAAGCTTATGGAGCGATTGAGTTCGTCAGGCGTCAGCCTCACACCGTCCGAGCTGCGAAAGGCGATCGCCAAAGGAAAACGCAATGGCTAAACGGGCTTCCGAAATGAGAGTTTCCAAGGCTGTGGTAGACGAGCTTCGATCACTGTCCGACTCGGATGCCGACAGGGTCGTAACTTTCTTGCAGCATCTCGCGGAAAACCCTTACGATCAAACATTGATTGGGTCTGCAAACGCGAAGGGCGATCTCTTCGCATCCAGCGTCACCGACAAGCTTTTTGTGTACTGGTCGTTCGATACGAAGAGCCAACTTCCGAGGCTCACGATGCAGCCGAAGATCAATGTTTTAGGCTTGGCGCGAAAGCGTGCCAATCACGGCCTCGTCCCACTATTGTCCGTCGCGGACGAAACGCTTCAATCGGCCTGACGCCGACCCCTTTCCCGCGGCGCCGAGTCCTCAGGTTCCGCACTCCGGGTGGATAGTCGACTCGGGAATTGGTGCCACTCCGGAGGATGCTGGAAGTTCCGCGTATCTTAACTGAACAGTATTGCACTTGGTTAGCGGTCAGCTATACGTCCCGATCACTTCGAAGTGCTTCTCATTCCCGGTCGGAACGATCACCGTATCGTTATGCACGCCGCCGATCGCCGCGGCCCTGCCATTCACCGTGGCGCGTTTTCACGGCATTCGCGGACGGCATCCGGAGCTTCACGTGCAACTCTTTGGGAGCGCCCGCGCGCGCCAGTTCCACCGTGGCCACGACGCTCTTCGATTGCGGCCTGTTTTGCAGGTGCAGGCTCACGCGCCCCCAGCGCGTCGGAGCCTGTTCGATGCCGGATGGGCTTGCCCGACGCCACCCACGCGCGCGGCAGGCCCTTGGCGAGATAGAGGCGGTCTTCATCGTGATCTTCAATCGCCAGCATCCACCGCACCACGCAGGGAATGGTCTGCTGCGCGGGAATGCAGAACGTCGGCTTCCCGGGACCGAGCCCGGCCACTTCGCCGGCCGTCCAGCTACCCGGGGAGTGATCGTGGTAGCGATGCGCGTAACAGAACAGCAGGTACTCTTCGATGCGATCCAGGCGGAGCAGCATTTCGGCGAAGCCGTAGGCGATGAAGCCCAGGATGGCGCGGTTCGCGCCGCCGCCGACGTTGGCCAGCACTCCCATGGTGGTGGCGCCGTACGCCCGCATGGTATCGACCACTTTGTTGGCCAGCGGATGCGGCAGCACGTCGGCCATCAGCAACTCGGCATACGGCCGGTGCGGCCACTGCTGTTCGCTGGGCCGTTCGGTGCGCATGGCCTCTTTGAAGGTCAGTTTGGAACCGGGCAGCAGCGGAACGTACGGCGGGTTCTTGTCGGTCAGGGTCCACTTGTCGATGCTCTTCAGCGTGGCGTCCAGCAGCATGTCCGATCGTTTCTTCCACTCCCGCGCCAGCCCGGCGTTGATGCCGCTCCAGGCGCGGCTGAGGTCGCGCAATCCACGCGCGGCGAACGCGCTGTTGGCGTAGTAAGGCTTCCACCAGATTTCCGGATGCGGCGCGAGGCAGGCGTCCGATTCGCTCCAGCCGGCGATCAGGCCATAGCCGCGGTCGTCGGGCGGCAGCTTCAAGCTGGTGTCGTGCATGGCCAGCAGGCCGGCTGCCGTCGCTTCGATCTTGGCGCGATGCTTCTGAATGGTGGCGGTGTCGCGGGTGTAGTTCAGGTAGCGCGCGATCAGGGAGAGCGTCAGCCCGTACTGCGCCGTCTCCGGACCGCGCATGTTGATCATGCCCCTGGCGTCGGTATATTCCGACAGGTAGTTGTCGAGGATGGCGCGGCACGGTTCGAACCGGCCCAATTCCAGGTTGGTGTAGACCGAGGCGGTGAAGATATCCTGGAAGCCGTCGTATTCCG
The DNA here is from genome assembly GCA_963853855.1 of uncultured Solibacteraceae bacterium. Taxonomy (GTDB): domain Bacteria; phylum Acidobacteriota; class Terriglobia; order Bryobacterales; family Bryobacteraceae; genus Sulfopaludibacter. The sequence continues at coordinate 96,265 of CAWKYG010000041.1, forward strand.
AGCCGTAATAATCGCGGTCCACCGCGCCGTACTTGGGGTACACGCCGCCGGGCCGCACCATGATCTCCTTGGCCACGGCGTGCTTCGACATGTCTACCCACGACTGGTCGGGCAACGTAGTGGGAGCGAAATCGGCCAACTGCCGGTCCCAATAATCGGCGAACACCAGCAGGGCGCGATAGAACTGCTCCTTCTTCGGGTCTTCCTTGAACGGCGGATACGCGGGATACGAATACCCGAACACGCACCTTGCTCATCTTGCCGTTATCGATGCGCGCGGTGCGGTGCCACGTCTGCACGATGAACTTGTCGTGCGCCTCCACGTCTCCGAAGACCAGCACGTCGATATAAGACCGGTCGCTGATGGGAAAAATCTTGTGGACGGCAGGCATCCAGCCGCCCAGCAGGCCTTCCCAGCGCTCGCGCGTGTTGGCGCGGTCGCCGCTGGCGGCGCCGGCCTGCAGTTCGGCGAAATACTGGTTGGGGTGATACGTGCGCGTGTTGCCGCCGGCATACACGGGAGCGGTGTCGAAGCACTCTTTGGTGCCGACAAACGTATTCCACTGGTTGGTGCCGCCGCCGCCGGCTGCATTGCCGCCGCGGCGGGCTTGGCGGCAGCGGGCCGCCGATTAACGGCGCGGCATCGCGCACCTGAATTTCGTCGGGGTCGCCGCCGCCGGCCAGAAGCTTGTCCGCCAGAAGATCCGGCAGGGAAGCGCCGATTTCCTCGCGCGATAGTCCGAGAAACGGCACTGCGGCCTGGGAGAAGACAGCTTCAAGGCGCTTCCCCATCACGCGTGCAGCGCCGCGCGCCGGGACAAACGTGATGGATCCGTCGCGCGTGCTCAGGTCTTCATACACCTTCCAGTTGGTATTGTTATGCGAAAATTCGCATTGCAATGTGTGGCCCGTGGTATCCGGTGGGTCCGGCTGTTCGGCGGCGGCCAATGCCTGGGTGACTGCTGTGGTTAAAGCGATGCTTTGGAAAAATTCGCGACGGTCCATGGTTTATCTTTCGTTGGTTGAGGAACGGGAAATCAGGCGCGCCTTCTGCACATATGTCATGCCTCCAGCGTGGAGCGTGAAGGTGTACTCTCCGGGAGGAGCGGGCTGCCGCGAGTACGTATTCAGATACCAGAACGTATGATTGATGCCGGCATGGCTCGCGGGAACCAGCGTGCAGACCACCTTTTCCGAAGCGTCCGCGATGGTCACGTAGGGACGGCTGCCATCGCCGCCATCGGCGAGGCACGGCGCGCCCCCGAATCCGCCTCGTCCGCCGCCGCGTCCACCTCTGGGCGTCGCGGCAGCCGGCGGGTTGGCCGGCGCGTCCTTCAAATAGTAAGCGATGGTCATAGCGTTCGGTTCATTGGGAGTGGTGGGGTAGCGGTCGCCCAGAAGGCGGTAATTGCCGAAGCTGCCTTCATGCCGCTCAGCGAAAGAGCGGATAGGCAGCAGCGCGGCCTGGCTGGAAAGAGCGGCGGTGAGACCACGCAATGGCACGATATTCGTGACCCAGACGCCGCGGCCATAGGTGCCGACCACCAGGTCGCCTTCGCGCGGATGCACCAGCAGATCGGTGACCGGCGCCGGCCCCATGTTGGACCTTGAACGAATCCCAGTGGGCGCCGCGATCGAAGGACGCAAACACGCCGGCGCTAGTGCCCAGGAACAGCAGGTTCGGATCGACGGTGTCCTCGACGATGGAGGTAGCTTCGGCCACATCCGGGAGGCCGGTGACGATGCGCGTCCAGACGGCGCCGAAATCCGTGGTGCGGAAGACCAGGGGCCGGAAATCGTCCTGCCGGCGGCGCGACTTGGTGACGTAGGCCGTACCCGCTTCGAAGCGCGAGGCGTAGACGCGCGATACCCAGGCGTCCTCGGGACCGCCGGCCGCGGCCACCTGCGAAGTCGTGTCGGACCAGTGCGCGCCGGCATCGCGAGTCACCTGCACCTTGCCGTCATCCGTGCCCACCCAGATGACTCCGGCCCGGGCGGGAGATTCGGCGATGGTCACGATGGTGCAGTGCTGGATGGACGTATTTTGCGTGTTGATCTTGTCGGGGTTGTTGGTGGTGAGGTCCGGGCTGATGACTTCCCAATGATCGCCGCGGTCCCGGGAGCGAAGTAGGAACTGAGAGCCGTAGTAGATGGTGTTGTGATCGTGCGGGGAGAGGCGCACCGGGGCGATCCAGTTGAAGCGATAGAGAACCGAATCGGGCGGAGCCGAACTGCCGCGGGGTCCGAGCGGGCGAACGTTCGTGAAGGGATGCGGCGAGTTGGGCTTGGTGGGGTCGATGATAGTGCGCGTGCGCGTTTCCAGATCGACGCGGCCGAGCGTGCCGAACTCCTGCGTGTTATACAGCCAGCGGCCGGTGGGATCGGGCTCGTTATACATGCCGTCGCCGATGCCGGTCGACACCCAATCGTCGATATTGATGCGGCCGGACCAGCCATTCGAAGGCCCCATCCAACTCTCGTGGTCCTGCAGGCCGCCGTAGATGTGATAGGGCTGATCCATGTCGACGCCGATGGCATAGAACTCGCCCAGCTTCAGGTTGGCGAAATGGTCGGAGGTGCGGCCGCCATCGTAGGAGACCGAGACGCCGCCATCGGAGGTGGCGATCATGTGGTCGGAATCTTCGGGGTCGATCCAAAAGCTGCGGAAGTCGCCGAAGGTGGTGATGAAGGGATATCCGGTGCGCGCCGCCGCCGAGGCCCGCCCAGGTCTTGCCGCCATCGTTCGACTGGAGCATGTTGGACCCGGTGATGAAAACGCGATCAGGATTGTTGGGGTCCACGCGAAGCTGGTTGAAAGAGTAGCCGGCTTTGCGGCTGACATCCTCGCCTTCCCTGCTGACGCGGCGCCAGGAGCGGCCGGCATCGTCCGTGCGATAGACTTCTCCGCCGATATACGAAGACGGCGCGGCAAAGGAAGTGTCCCGCTGTTGCACCGCACCGGGGCGGAGATTGAAATTGTCGATGACGGCATAGACCACGTCGGGTTTGCTGCGGCAAATGTCGATGCCGATGCGGCCGGTATTGCCTTGCGGTAATCCGTTGGCCACTTTCTCCCACTTTGCGCCGCCATCGGTGGTTTTGAAGATTCCGCCGCCGGGACGAGCCTCCATGATCTTCCAGGGCAGGCGGATAGCGTCATACATTGCCGCGTAGAGCACGTTGGGGTCGCGAAAGTCGATGGCCAGGTCCACTGCGCCGCTGGTTTCATTGACGAACAACTGCTTGCTGCCAGGTGCGGCCGCCATCGGTAGTTTTGAAAGACGCCGCGTTCCTGGTTGGGAGTGCCCAGGTGTCCCAAGCGCCGCGACCCAGACGATATCCGGGTTGGTTGGATGGATGACGATGCGGGCGATGTGCTGCGTGTCGCGCAGGCCCATATTGGTCCAGGTGTTGCCGCCGTCGGTGGACTTGTAGACTCCGTCGCCCCAGTATGCGCTGCGCGTCAGGGAATTGTCGCCGGTTCCCACCCACACTACGTTGGCATCGGAGGGAGCAACGGCCACTGCGCCCACCGAGGCGATGCCGGCGGAATCGGTGACTGGCTCCCACGTGGTGCCGTTATTGGTGGTGCGCCACACGCCGCCGGTTCGCGCGCCCGCGAACATGGTGTGGCGATGCGCCTTGGCTGGCGTTTCCGGAACAGCCAGCGCGGATACCCACGCGCCGGTACGCCAGGGTCCCAGGTTGCGATACTGGAAGGCCTTGAGAAGATCGGCGTAGGTCGGGTCGGCCGGGAATGCGCACGCGGCCAGGGTAAGGAGCAGGACTGCGGGCTTGGTCATGCGAAAAACTATTATGACAGCTCTTGCACTGCAACCGCTTTCATACAATTTCTTGCCAGCCGCCGGCAAATCCGAACAGCCCCGGTCCGCGATCGCCCGCAGAATGGAATCAGGGAGGATCACGTTCAAACTTGCCCTGGAAGATACTTTCACGGCGAGGAAAGGCAGCGACGGTCACAGGGCTCTCTCGATTGCCCGCCTGACTGGCCCGATTTCAGGCACCCTGGTGCGCGGCACGTGGCGCCCCGATGGAATCGGGCGACGGGCCAACACGGTGAAAGGGATAGGATTGACTTACGGGCTGGTATTCATGCCGTTAGTGCAAACCCGCTACAGATGGACCGGTTGCGTAAACGCTCCGTTGCCGGCCGAATCCCAGACGGCGAAGCGAACCCACTTCTTTCCCGTGGCATCGAAGGGAATCCGGAAGCGATGATTGCTGAAAGGCGGCAGATCCGTGGCGGAAATAATCTGCCGTCCGGTGGTATGGCCATCGCCCCACACCACTTCGACGAACTCCAAAGGCCACGTCCACTCCACTTCTGCCGAGTAAGTGCGTTTGGCGCCGGCGCCTTCAATCGCATAGTTGCGCAGCAGCACCTCGCCGGTGGATACGTAATAATCGCCGGCGCGCATGGCGCCCGTGATGGGCGACCAATCCTCATCGAAGCGCGGCACACTGGGCAGCTTGACATAATTGACGATCAACTGGGGGAAGGTCTCGTCGTCGGGATACTTCATGTAAGTGTCCCCTTCGGCGATCATGTACTTCGGGCCGGGCGCCCAGTTATTCATATCGTCTAACAGGGCCAGGCAGCGGCCCTCGCAGATGCGCTTTTCGCTTTGGTCTACGGGCAGCGATTGATACGATCCGCCCAGGAAGCGGTCGCTCAGAAAGTGGGCCTTGTCCCTTACGGCGTCGGGGTACCCGGCGGAGCCCTTGGTGCGCGGGTGCGCCTGCCACATCAGGCCATTTTCGCGGCGCAGCATATCGAGCTCTTCGGCCGGCGACCCGATGTGGTACACCTTGCCGTATTTGGGATCGTTTTCGATGAATTGCTGCCCCTCCTTTTGTACATGCGACCAATAAACAGGCTTGGGCAGGAACGTAATGTAGTGACCGCCCAGGGTGGCGTCCGGCTCCTCGCCCGGAATCAGCAGGAAACCCTTGTCACTGAAGCGGCGGCAGCCGTCGAAATAGACCTTTTGCTCGGCGAAGCGGAGGGGGCCGGGATCGTTGGGGTGAGAATCGGAGTGGAAGTCGGCCAGAATGGCGATATTGATCCCGAGTCCGCGAAAAACCTGCAGCCAGCTAGGCTGAACATCCTCACTGCCTGCGTCGGTCAACTGCTCGTTGAAATGCATATGAAAATGGCTCACCAGCACCTGGTAGCCGGGCATCTCTTTGTAGCGATCGTCGTGGGTGAAGGCCATTACGGCCTGCTGGGTGGCGCGGCCGTCTTCGGGGCTCAGGTAGAAGTAAACGGGCATGCGCTGCCACGTCCCGGGCGGCGCGTTGTAAAGGGCGAAATTATTGATGTCGTGGCGCGCTTCGGAGGCGCGCTTGTTCCACTCTTCGTCGGACACGCCGTAGGGGCGGTAGGGCTCTTCGCGGTCGGCTTGGCGGACGCCCACGGCGAAGGATGTCTCGCTGTCCTTACGGTAATAGACGAACCCCAGGTTGGTTTCGATTTCGCGCGCGAAGAAGAATTTGTGCGAGGCCGGCAGAAAGGCCAGCGATCCGCCCCCCGTCTCCACGATGCCCAGGCGATTGCGGGCCTTCACGGCCACCGGGTCGGTATTCACAGAGCCGCCGAACGCGTACTGCTGCCAGGCGCGCGCCACGTCGCGCCAGACGATCTTCGTATCGCCGGCGATGGCGAACCCCTTCAGTCCGCCGACATATTTGTATGCGACAGACGGCGCGTCCGTCTTCGCGATGGCTTCCTGCCGCAGCAGGTTGGTGCCGCGGTAGACGGTGTACCGCAGACTTCCCGCAAAAATGCCCAGGGTCAGGCCGTCGAATTCCACTTCCAGGCGGGCGCCATCGGTCTTCACGGAGCAGGCTGTGGACTGATAGCCGGCCCAGTCGCGGCGGATCTCTTCCGGCCTGCGCGGCAGGTCCAGGTTGGTGCGAGGTGCGCCAGGTACCATCAGCGGAGCATCCCAAAACGCGAACCACTTCTCGCGGTCCACCACCTCCGGAGTAAGTGCGATGCCGAGCGCGCGCAGCGGGGCCATCTGCTGCTCGCTCAGGCGCCGGACGCCGGTGGTCACTTGGAATTCAGGTGACAGATTGTGCCCCAGCGCAATCCATGCGCCGCCGGTCTTGCGGGCGGCCAGTTCGGTGACCACGGGTTGGCCGCCGCGAATGGTGAAGGCTGCGCGCAGTTCCTGGCCGCGCGCTCCGGCCCAGGAAAACTCCAGCACTCCGCCGCGCATTTCGGCCTTGAGGCCTTCCAGCGGCTTATACTCTTTGAGGTCGCAATTCAGTGTCTGGCAGAAGGCGGCAGTCGCGAACAGCATGCCGGCGAGGAAACGAGCGAGGTTCACCACGGTTTCTCCAATTGGCGTATAGTACAAGACTACTCCCATGACTCGCCGAAACGCACTTGCTTTATTGGGCGCCACGTTGGCGCGGGCGGCGGATCGCCTGCCGGCAAATCGTAATGTGAAATGGGGATTGGGCTCCAACCTCTGGAACTACTTTCCGCGCGTGCCTTTCACCGACATTCTGGACGTCATGAAAGACACCGGATTCATCGGCTTGCGCCTCACACAGTTTCCGCAAATCCTGAAGACGTATGACATCACGTCTTCGCAAATGCGTAAGGAAGTCGCGAAGCGCGGGTGCCAGATCGTCACGATCTCGTTCAACGGGCCGACGCATGATCCGGCGCGGCGCGCCGACGTCATCTCCAACGCGCGCGAGGCGATGACATTCCTGAAGGCGTTCGGAGCCAGCCACCTGGTGGTATTTTCGCCAAATCGCAGCAACGGCGCGGCGCCCGGCGCATTCCAGGCAATGTGCGAGTGCTTCAATGAAATTGGGCGCGTGGCGAGCGAGATGGGCTTCAGCGCGGGCCTGCACAATCACATGGGACAGATTGTGGAGACGCCCGAGGAAGTGGACCGCTGCATGGCGATGACGGACCCCAAACTGTTCCACTTCTCTCCGGATACAGCGCACCTGCATCTGGCCGGCTGCGACGTGGCAAAGACGCTGGAGAAGCACAAAGCACGCCTGATGATGGCCGACTATAAAGACGCAAAACGCGTGCCCAACGCCAAACCGGACACCTTCGACCGCAACACCATCTTCGATCTCGGCGATGGCGAGATCGATTTCCCGGCCTGCCATCGCGTGCTTCGAAGTCGATCAACTTCAGGAACTGGCTGATCGTAGACCTGGATATCGCACGCCAGGGTCCGCGGGCCAGTTACGAGCGTTGCGGCGCCTACGTGGTGAAAACGCTGGAACCGGTCTATGCCTGACGTATCGCGGCGCACGTTTCTGGCGGCGGCCGCGGCGAGCCCTTTTCTTATGGACTACCGAATCATCGATCCGCACGTTCACGTGTGGAAGCACGACCCGAAGTATCCGTTCGCCGCGGGCGCCCACGTGCCCGACCGCGACGCCACGCCGGAGATGCTGCTGGACCTGATGAAGGCCAACGGCGTGAGCAAGACGGTCATCATCCAGGTGATCCATTACAAATACGACAACAGCTATCTGGCGGACGTTCTGAAGCGATTTCCGAAGACGTTCCAGGGCGTGTGCCGCGTGGATCCGCTTGACCCGGCGGCGCCCGATCATCTTTCGCAGGTTGACGGAACAAGGATTTCGCGGCGTGCGCCTGAGCCCCGCCGGAAATGCGTCGGGCGACTGGTTCCGCGGACCCCTGATGCCGCCGCTGTGGCAGCGATGCTCCCAATTGAAAGTGCCGATGACCGTGCTGGCGCCGATCACGCGCATGCCCGACGTGTCCGCGCTTCTGGAAAAGCTGCCGGATCTCACGGTGGTGATCGATCACATGGCGGATTGCCCCATCGATCAGCCGGACGAACTGGAAAAGCTGATCGCGCTGAAGCGGTACCCGCACCTGTTTGTGAAGATTTCGCATACGTGGTCGATCTCGAAGCAGCCGTATCCCTGGCTGGATGCGCAGCAATACGTCAAGCGGCTTTACGATGCTTACGGTCCGCAACGTCTGATGTGGGCCACGGACTGGCCCATCGTGGAGGGCCACTCCACCTATGCGCGCGCCCTGTCGGTAGTCCGTGACGACATGAAGTTTTTAAATGCCGAGGATAAGCAGTGGATCCTCGAGCAAGACGATCGAGCGCGTCTGGCCGTTCGGGTAAGCTAGAGGTCCTCTTCCTCTTCCTCTTCCTCGTCTTCGTCTTCTTCGAGATCCAGCATTCCCAGAGCTTCATTAGCGGCATCGGCGATATCTTCATCCTCCGACTCAGCCAGATCGAACAGGATTGGCTGAGCATCCTGCGGGCGGATACTACCGATGGCCTCGATGGCCACAAGCAGCAGGTCCTTGGGAGTGCGCGGGTCGTTGACGAGGGCGAGGACGTGGCTCCAGGCCGCGTCCAGCGACTGCGCGGAGGCTGCGCGAACCGCCTCCCAGTGAATTTCGGGATCGGGATTCTTCAATGATTCGATGATCAGAGTATCGAAACCACTTACACGGCCCATGGCAAATACGGCCGTCAACACCCACTCCCGATCGCCGCTGTCATAGGCCTTCCGAATGGCTTGCGCGTGCCACGCTTCGGGGTTTCGTACCGATGCCTCCAAAGCCCGGCGCCGGACTTCCTTGGGAGCTGTCTCGTCCTGGATGATCTGGTGGAGCAAATCGCGGATTCTGTCGAACACCTCTTCGGAGATCGATGACCCCTCCGGATCCTCGAATTCATCGATGGCGACCTCTTCCAGGACTGGTCCGTAGGAAATAGCCGCCCTGGCGCGGAGTTCTTCCGGTTCAACGGGGCTGCTTACGATAGCCAGCAGGGCTACTGCCAGTACGTCATTCATCACAACAAGATCGCCTGCGAGATCGGCGGCAGTGATCCGGTCGGGCGCGGCGGCCCGAGGATCGGTCAAAACCCTCTGAATGTCCAGGGCAGCAGTCTCCGGCCACTCCCATGGCGGGATGGCGGACAAGGTATTGATATCCACAGCACCATCTTACCGGAGAAACCCGTCCACTGTTCCGGTGACAGGGGGAGCATCCCTCCTCTTGACAATCATGAGGAAAGCGCTCTATTCTGGCGATGATGGACGAGCCCAACACCGATGTCATTCAGGGAACCCTGGACATGCTGATCCTCAAGACACTGAGCCTGGAGCCGATGCACGGTTTCGGTATCGGGCGGCGGATCGAGCAGATCACACGGGGTGTCTTCAAGGTCAATCCGGGTTCGCTGCTCACCGCGCTGCAGCGGTTGGAGCGCGGCGGGTGGCTGGATGCCGAGTGGCGCCGGACAGAGAACTCGCGCCGCGCCAAGGTTTACACACTGACGCGGGCGGGGCGGAAGCAACTGGAGAACGAGACAGCCGACTGGGCGCGCCGGGCGGGCGCCATCGCGCGCCTTCTGAAAGCGGAGGGGTAGGCGAATGGGAATCTGGCGGCAACTGGTCCGCGGCCTGCGCGCGCTCACTCACCGGCATCGCACCGACCTTGAGATCGCCGAAGAAGTGGAGTCTTACCTGGAAGAGTCGACGGCCGCTCTGGCGGCGAGCGGGCTTTCCGAAGAGGAGGCCCGCAGAGTAACGCGGCGGGAATTCGGCAACGCCACCTCCATCCGGGAAGAGGTCCGCTCGTACGGGTGGGAGAATGCAGTCGCGACTCCGCTCTCGGATCTGCGATTTGCCGCCCGCAGGCTGTGCGCGAAGTCCGGATTTACGGCGATCAGCGTGCTCACTCTGGCCCTCGGTATCGGCGCCAGCACGGCGATTTTCAGCGTGATCGAAGGCGTGCTGCTAAAGCCGCTGCCCTATCCGCATTCCGAGCGGATTGTGGCGCTGTGGCACACCGCTCCGGGCATCAATATCAAGGAACTCAACCTGGCGGTCTCGCTGTACTTCACCTATAGCGAGGAAAACCGTGTGTTTCAGGACGTGGGCATGTGGACGCCCGACACGGCGAGCATCACGGGCCTGGCCGAACCCGAGGAAGTGCCGGGCCTTGCGGTGACCAATCGCTTCCTCCCCGTGCTGGGCGTACAACCCGTGTTGGGGCGCCGGTTCACCGCTTCCGACGATAATCCCTACAGCCCGCGCACCGTAATGCTTTCCGATGGCTATTGGAAGTCGCGCTTCGGGGGAGACCGGTCCATCGTTGGCCGCCGCATCCTGATGGATGGCAATGCGTCCGAAATCATTGGCGTGCTGCCGCCCTCGTTCCAGTTTCTCGACTGGAAGGTGTCCCTGCTGACGCCGCTGCGGTTCAATCGCGCCGCGGTGCGCCTCATCAGCTTCTGCTGCCAGGGTGTGGCCAGGCTCAAACCCGGCGTGACTTTGGCGCAAGCGAACGCGGATGTAGCGCGCATGCTGCTTCTGGCACCGTTGAAGTTCCCCATGAATCCGGGATTCAGCGCAACCATGTACGCGGATGCGCGCATCGCTCCCACTCTGCGCCCACTGAAAGAGCTCCTGGTGGGTGACATCGGCAACACCCTGTGGGTGCTGATGGGCACGGTGGGAATCGTGCTGCTGATTGCGTGCGCCAATGTGGCGAATCTGCTGCTGGTGCGCGCCGATGGACGGCAGCAGGAACTGGCCATTCGCGCCGCCCTGGGAGCCGGGTTGAGCCGGATTGCTCGCGAACTGCTAATGGAAAGCACGCTCCTGGGAATCGCGGGAGGGGTGCTGGGCCTGGCGCTGGCTGCTGGTGCCCTGCGGATCCTGGCGGCCTCGGACGTGGCACATCTGCCGCGGATGCATGAAATATCGATCGATTTCCTGGTGGTGGCGTTCACGATGGCCATCTCTCTGGGCGCCGGTTTGCTCTTCGGACTGATCCCGGTTATTAAATATGCCCGGCCGCAAGTTTCGGACGTGTTGCGCGGCGGGGGCAGCCGCCTCAGCGCAAGCAGGGAGCGGCATCGCGCCCGCAGTCTTCTGGTGATGCTGCAGGTTGCCCTGGCGGTGGTGCTGCTGGTGGGGTCGGGCCTGATGATCCGCACATTCCAGGCGCTGCGCCGCGTGGACCCGGGCTTTTCGCGAGCGGAACAGGTGGCCACGCTGCGCATTTCCATTCCGGAGAAACAGGTCGCCCTGCCGGACCGCGCAATCCGTATGGAAGAGGATATTCTACGGAGGATCGAAGCTCTGCCCGGTGTTTCCGCGGTAGCCATGGTGAACACCCTGCCCATGGGAGGCAACTCGAACAATCCGATTTACGTGGAGGATCAGGCGGCGCGCGCAGGGCGCGATTCCACCTATCCGGCGCTACAAGTTCATTTCGCCCGGGTACGTGGCCGCCATGGGGAGCCGCCTGATTGCGGGCCGCGAGTTTACGTGGAACGAGACCTACAACCGCACACCCGTAGCGCTGGTCTCTGAGAATATGGCGCGCGAAGTGTGGCACGACCCGCGCGCGGCGCTCGGCAAGCACATTCGCTCCACTCTTAAGGATGACTGGCGGGAAGTAGTTGGGGTGGTGGCGGATCTGCATGACGATGGCGTAGACCAGAAAGCGCCCGCCATTGTCTATTGGCCGCTGCTGATGAAGCACTTTGGAGGCGCAGACACCAATGTGGTCCGCAGCGTCGCCTTCGTGGTCCGGACTCCCAGGGCGGAATCGCCCGGCTTGCTGCGGGAACTCGAACAGGCCGTCGGAAGCGTGGATCCGGATTTGCCGGTCGCGGATGTGAAAACGCTGGGCGCGGTGTACGACCGGTCCCTGGCGCGCACGTCCTTCACGCTGGTCCTGCTGGCGATTGCCGGGGGCATGGCCCTGCTGCTTGGGGTAGTCGGGATCTGGGGAGTGATCGCCTACTCGGTGGCGCAGCGGACGCGTGAGATCGGGATCAGGCTGGCTTTGGGAGCTCCGGCACAAGGCGTTACCCGAATGTTCGTGCGCCACGGAATGGCGCTTTCGGGCATCGGCGCGGCCTGCGGGTTGGTGGCGGCTTTAGCGCTGACACGCCTGATGAAATCGCTGTTGTATGAAGTAAGTTCGGCTGACCCGGTAACGTACGTGGCAGTGTCGGCCGGGTTGATACTTGTGGCAACGCTGGCCAGCTATCTGCCCGCCCTGCGCGCCACGAAGATCGATCCGGTCGAGGCCCTACGGGCCGAGTAAATCCCGGCAATGGTACACCTGGGAGCGCCCGCCCCGGAATAGAGATAATTGTCCGCGTACCACCAGTTCGATGCTGGAATCCTGTGCGCCATAGCGGCAAATCCGGCGGCCCACGTTCCTGTAGATCCGGGGTTCCGGGTAAGAGGGGACATTCAGTTCGCCGAGCGACCAATCGTTGATGTCCAGCGATCCGCGGTCCGGTCCCTCGTCGCTCACATACTCCTGGAGTGCCTCGGGGAGGCGGTCGAACACGTTGTCGTTGAAGTAGATCAGTCCGGAGGTCCGGTTGCCTGAGTAAAGGGACGACGAGAGATAATGGTCCCAAAGGTTGACCAGGCTGAGCGCCGGCATCACGGCGAACAGGCCCACGATGATTTTCTGGGGCACACGAATGTCGTGGAAGGGCGGCTTTTCAACACGCCTCAAAAACAGAATAAAAAGGATGGCGATCATTGCCAGGTTCCAGGGCCATACCACCGTGTTGAACCGGCTGCCCACAGGTCCGATGGCCAGCAGGATGAAGCCATGCATGCCGGCCGCGCAGAATAGGGCCTGCGACCGGTATCGCTCGGTGAGAAGTCCAATTCCGGCGCCGCATTCCACTATCGGGGCGAGGAACGCCAGGTGGTTAAGTGCCGGCGGAACAGTCGCCAGGAAGGGGCTGAAGAGCGACGGAAAGACAGCGGTGAAGAAATTCGGATTCAGCTTCGCGAGCCCACTCCAGAAGTAGGTGGCGGCCACGATGAGACGGCAGGTCTGGAGGGCCGATTCCGGGTGTTCGCGTCCGGCTACTGCGATTGCGAGGAACATCAGCAGGTACTGATAGAACCAGGGCTGCCACCGCGACTGGTCCTGTAGTGCGAGCAGGAAAAGGAGCGCCAGTGCCGCGGCTGCGATTTCGCGCCGCGGTGCGGTTGTGAGAATGATCAGCAAAGCCGTAAGCGTGAGCAGCAGGAGCCTGTCCACAGGGGGATTGGGCGCCTTGAAGAAGGACCACACCGGCGTGAGGGGGTAGAGGCGCGAGCTGAGCCACAGCTTCGGTGACAGGGCGAATCCGGCCAGCAGACCCACGATAACGGTGATTCGCAGGAGTCCACAGCGGTCGGGCATGTTGCGTAGTTCAAGTCTATACCGCGCGCTTGGCGTGGGGCCGAGGTTGCGGCGGTCCCCGTCAACCATTAAGATGCTTATATCCCATTGCCGCGAGGTTATGTCATGTTCCGAAAAGCGCTGCTTACGGCCATCTCCCTGCTTCTGCCCGTGATCGGGTTCGCGCAGACAAAACTGTTGCGCTACCCAACGTACTCCAAAGGTAAAGTCGCCTTCAGCTACCTGGGCGACATCTGGATCGCCAACGAAAACGGCACCGACGTGCAGCGCCTGACCGTCAACCAGGCGCGCGATCAGTTCCCGCGCTTCTCGCCGGACGGCCAGTGGATCGCGTTTTCCTCCAATCGCGAAGGCAATTACGACGTCTACGTGGTGGCGGCAGCCGGCGGCGAACCGCGCCAGCTCACCTTCAATAGCGCCAACGACGACGTGGTGGGCTGGACTCCCGACGGCAAGCGCATCATCTTCTCCTCCACGCGCGGCAACGGCGCGTTTCCCACCGTCGCCACTCTCTGGGAGGTGCCGGTGGACGGCGGAATTGAGCGCGCCCTCGATACCGATTGGGGCGCCTACGCCAGCTATTCGCCCGATGGCGCCAAGCTGGCCTTCCCGCGCCATCCCAGCGTGTGGTCGCGCAAGCATTATCGCGGCAGCTACGCCGCGGACCTGTGGGTGGAGGAACTGGCCACGAAGAAATTTACCAAGCTGGGCGACGAGGAGTATCACGGCAACATGCTTTGGCCCATGTACGGCACCGGCGGCGAGATTTATTTCGTTTCCAACGAACTGCCCAATGAGCCGGTGAAGCCGGGCAGCCCCGAGGTGATGAAGAGCGTCAACAACATCTGGAAGATCTCCGACAAGGGCGGCAAGCCGGTGCAGGTCACCAGGCACACCGACGGCAACCTCTTCTTACCCGAGCATCTCGGCCGACGGCAAAACGATCGTGTACGAAGACAACTTCGGCATCTGGAAGCTGGATACGTGGCATCCGGCAAGAGCACCGAGATCCGCATCGACATCAAGAGCGACTACAAGGAGAACAAGACCGAACTGGTCACCATCACCAACGAGGCCGAAGGGTTCAGCCTTTCGCCCTCGAACAAGCGCGCCGCGGTCGCCGTGCACGGCGAAATCTTCACGATTGCGACGGATCGCGGCGCAGATGCAGCGCGTCACCGAGACACCGTGGAAGGAACAGAGCCCGCATTGGTCGCCCAACGGGAAATGGATCGCGTTCGTCTGCGACCGCACCGGCCGGGAGGAGATTTACATCTCCGACGAGCTGGGGAAGAACACGAAGAAACTCACGGATTCGGATTGCGACAAGCTGGCGATCGTGTGGGCGTCGGATTCGAAGTCGTTCCTGTGGACCGGCTCGGACCACAAGCTGCGGCGAATCGAGATCGATTCCGGCAGGGAAGAGGTGCTGGCGTCCAACGCGGGCGGCAACATCGGCGAACCGCAATTCTCGCCCGACGGCAAGTGGATCTCCTACTCGCAGGTGGACAACCTCTCGCGGTCGCACGTCTGGCTGAAGGAACTGGCAACGGGCCAGGAGCACGAGATCGCCTCCGACCAGTTCCTGACCTCGCGCGGCGCCAAGTGGACGCCGGACGGCAAGAAACTGCTGGTGCTCGGCGCGCAGGGTGGGAGTTCGGGAATTGCGTCGACTGGAGGACGCGGGTCGTCTGGGTTATATGCCATCGCATTCACGCCGATCGAAAAGGACCCCCTGGATCGCGATATCAATACCGAAGAGCAGGCGGAAGCGGCGGCTGCGGCGGCTCCCGCCGGCAGGGCGCGGCGGGCGCGGCGCGGGAACGGCTCCGGCCAACGTGCAGGTGAAGATTGACTGGAACGGTCTGGACCGGCGGGTGACGCGGTTGGCCGCAACGTCGGGCAATATCTCTATGGTGCTGCCTTCGCCGGATGGCCGCACGTATCTGTTCCAGGCCGGTGGCGGTGCTGCCGCGGCTCCAGGCGCAGCGGCGGCCGCGCCTGGAATGTACACCATGAACGAAGACGGCACGGGGATTACGCATCTCAACACCACGCCCACAGATGCCGCGGCCGCGGGGCGCGGGCGCGGTGGACGCGGCGGTGCCGGAGGTTTCGGCGGTGGCGCCGAACCCACGTGGGCGCGCGACGGCCGCAGCATTTACTTCATGCAGGGCGGCTCGTTGTACACCCTGGCCATCGGCGGCGGCGGCGGCGGCCACAAGCACGGCCGCGGCGCCGTCAACGGCGGGACGGGGTGGAAGAGGCGGCCGCGGCGCGGGCGCTACCCCCGCGGTTACCGAGGCGGCTAGCGGCCCAGGTCCGCGCCGAATCGATATTTCCGTGCGCATGGAGATCGATATTCCGGCGGAGCGGCGGCAGGTGTTCGAAGAGGCCTGGCGCGTGATGAAGAATCGCTTCTACGATCCCAAAATGCACGGCGCGGATTGGGCCGGCGATAAGGACAAATACGAATCGCTGCTGCCTTACATCGCCGACACCGAAGAGTTGCACAACGTGATCATGGAAATGATCGGCGACATGAACGCATCGCATACGGGTATTTCGGCGGGCGGACTGATTCCCGGGCGAACCCCGCAGGACGAGCGCGTGCAGACGCGCTATCCCGGTTTCGAGATGGAGCCGGATGCATCGGGCTACTTCAAGGTGTCGTACATCTACCGGAAGGGTCCGGCGGATCATGACTACGTGAAACTCGCGGTGGGCGATTACGTTCTCGGGGTCAACGACAAAGAAATGAAGACCAGCGAGAATTACTGGAAGCTGTTCAACATTCTTCCCGGCAGGAAGTTCGAGTTCATGGTGAACTCCAAGCCCTCGACCGACGGCGCGTGGACGGTTTCCCTGGATCCGCTGACCGCTGCCGCGCAGGCGGACCTGCGATACGAACGCTGGGTGGAAGACCGCAAGGCCATGGTCAAAGCCCTCTCGGGCGGCCAGATCGGCTATATGCACATCAAAGCCATGGACGCGCCCTCGCTGGCGAAATTCCAACTGGAGTTGGCGGAGAACCAGGACAAGAAAGCGCTGATCATCGATGAACGCTTCAACGGCGGCGGCGGAATCGATCAGGAACTGCTCGAGATTTTGAATCAGCGAGTTCCGTACCAATCCACGCGCGGCCGCGACGCGCTCGAGGTGAAACGCCCCGGTCTGGCGTACTTCGGTCCGCTGGCCGTGCTCCAGAACGAACGCTCGGCGAGCGATGCCGAAATGTTTCCGGCGGGCATCCGGGAGCTCAAACTCGGCAAGATTGTAGGAGTGCCGACGATGGGCGCGGTGATCGGCACCGGCTCGTTCACCTTGATGGATGGGTCCGTGCTGCGCACGCCGGGCGCGGGCGTTTCTCTGGCGAATGGACAGAATATGGAGAACTATGGCGTGCCGCCCGACGTGTGGGTAGACAACACGCCGGCAGACTTCCTCAGCGGGCATGACCGCCAGATCGAGAAGGCGGTGGAAACGTTGAAAGCCGAGATGAGGTAAGACAGGCCTCCTGGCCTGTCTCGGAGAGGCCTCCTGGCCTGTCCTACTGCTCGCAGCGATTGTCGCGGACGGTGTTCCAGCCGGCCGAAATGCCCGGTGCATCCACGATGCACCGGGTTTTCATTTGGAAGCCCTGGATTTCGTTGTCTTCGATGAGATTGCCGCGCGCGGGAGCGGGCCGTTCGGCTCCGCGGCCCAGGTAGATTCCGCTGCTCAATATGTCCGGATCGACCGCGGAGTAGGCGCAGCCGCAGTGGGCCGTGTTGAGGTTCAGCAGGCGATTGCCGCTAATCCGGTGTCCGCTGCCGATGACGAAAATGCCGCCGAACCGAGGCCCGTCGATCAGGTTATCCACTACCCGAATATTGCGCGACTGCATGTCCGGATTGCTGTTGTTCATCACGATGCCGTAGTTGCCGAAGGGGTAATGCGCGGGCGGCGCGCGGTTCACACAGACGTTGGCGCGGATCTCGCCATCGTGAAAACCGTCCAGGTCGATGCACTTCCCGTCGATCTCCTCGAAGCGGTTGCCGGCATAAGTGCAGTGCTCCACGTTCCCCGCCGTATCGATGGCCACCGGCACGGCGCGGCCTTCCACATCCACGGCGTCGATGGGGAAGCCGATGGCGCGGCCGGCATTTTCTTCCACGCGAATATTGGTGGCATGACCCACCTGAATGGCATCGCGGCCGATGACGGAAAAGCGATTCTGCGCGATCAGACCGTTGGCGTTGCGCGGCGAAGTGTACAGCGAATGCGTCCAGATGCCATTGCCGCGAATGCCGGTGAGTTCGCAGCGGGTCACGCGGAAATCGCGCGTGCCTTCTTCCAGCAGAATTCCGCCGCTGGCGTTGTTGCGCCCCATTGCGTTCAGCGACCCGCTGTCGCGCACCTGCACGCGATCGATCGAGATATCGCGCGAGCCGCTGGCCAGCACGGCGAACCCAGCGATCTCGCGGAAGCGCACGTTTTCGACGCGAACCTGCGACACGTCGGCGGCGAGAATGCCGTTGCCCCGGGTGAAACGGACGAACGGCGTATCGTACGGCGGAAGCCCGGACCGCACGCCCGCGCCGCGGTCGCCCTCGATGCTGAAATCGCGGAGAACCACATCCGGGCCTTTCACCACGATGAGGGCCCGGCCGGTGAACCCGGGTCCGAAACGCAGCACGCTGCCGCCCGGCGCGCCCCGCAGTTCCGTGCCTCCCTCGACGGCCATCTCGCCTTTCAGGTACAAGATGCCGGGAGGAAGTTGCACGATGCGGCGCCGCGGTAAGGGCCGCACCAGAAATGCCGCCGCGGCCGTGCACAGCAGCACTGCCAAGGCGGAGCGCTGATTCACGCCACCTCGATGGGCAGGGGAGCCAGAGCCCGATGGCCCAGCGCGATCCGAACTTCGTGCGGGCCGCTCCGGATGGATTCCGGCAGGCGAAAGTTAAACTCATACCGCTGGCCGATCGGGTCGGCGCAGAAGGAATCGATTTCCACCGCGTCCTCTCCGTCCACCGTGGCGCGGAACTGATCGGGGTTCGTGACTTCGATCATGGTCACCTTCACCGAGCCGGTGACGATGCGGTTGCCCGACAGCAGGTTGACGCCGTCTGTGACCGTGGTGATGCGCGGAACCGCGGGCCCGGCCGGCATGATCCGCACCCAGGCCGGCGGGCACACCGGCTGGCCGCGCCATGCCAGTGCAATGGGCACCAGGCCGGTGCGGAGTCCTTCCGGCAGGAAGGCGTTCACCTGCGCCACGCCGTCCGCTTCCGGCTCGCCGATGTAGGTGAGACGGCAGGGCAGGCCATCGGCGGTAATGCCCGTGTCGGTTGAGGCCGCAATCGCCGGGCAGCCCCTCTACCCAGAGGGAGACGGCCGCCATGGGACCCGCCGCCGGCGCGACGGCCTCGCCAGTGAGCGCATTGCTGATGCTGCGGATCCGCGCGGGACCGGCCGGCGCGGACCTGGCGCCCCGTTTCCGGCAGGTGATCCACATGTACTGCGTCCAGATCTGCTCCAGCGCCAGGAGTTGCAAATCGTTGTCGCGCGCAAACGTGCGTGAGTTCCTGCGGGCGTGATGCGCACCCCGCTCCAGGTATCGTACTGTCGCGCGTGCGGCGGCAGTCCGTTCAACTGGCAGCGCAGAATTCCGCCCGGCTTCAGCACGCGCCGGGCCTCGCGGAGGTAGTTGAAGACCACTTCGCGGCTGGGGATGTGCTGGAACACGGCGTAAGAATAAACGAAGTCGAATTTGGCGTCGGGGAACAGGCTCAGGTCCGAACCCGAGCTGTGGTGCGGATGGGCATTGGGAGTGCCGGCAGGCGTTGCCGCGCCAGCCTGATCATTTCGTCGGAAACATCCACGCCGTGAATTTCGGTGAAGTGGCGGCTCATGGGCCGCATCAGCCGGCCCGGGCCGCAGCCGATTTCGAGCGCCGCGTCGCGGGCCGCGCAGGCGCTTCAATTCGAGCGCCAGAGCCGCGGCCATGTCGTCTCCCGTGGCGAAGAACTCTTCGTCATCCTGGTCGCGCCGGCCAAAGGCAACGTAGTAATTGGCGTCTTCGCCGGCGCGGTCATTCCAATCGGCGCGCATGCGCGCGAGAACTTTCGGGTCGTCGTCCATCTGGCAGTTGTTATTCTAACGTTTATGGCTCTAGCGTTTCGCCGCGTAACCAGCGCTCCGCTTCGCGGAATTCGACGCCGCCGCGCCAGACGGCGTGGTGATCGGCATCGTGGGCGAGAACGGCGCGGGAAAGGGCCGGCTGCTACACCTGGCCGCGGAAATCGATCAGCCCGAATTCGGGACGGTGGAGATGTCGGGTCCGGCGCGCCTGCTGGGGCCCATGGATGCGCTGGATCTTTCGCCCGTGCCGGTGCTGCTCCTCGATCACACCCTGGCAACGAAGGATGCGTTTGCCCGCGAGCGCGCCGCCATCGCGCTCGACGAACTGCGCCGCGCCGGCAGCACGATCCTGCTGGTTTCGCACGAAGAGGAGTTGCTGCGCCGACTGGCCGACGAGGTCTGGTGGCTGGAGAAGGGCAAACTCGCCGGCCGCGGCGACCCCGAGGAAATGCTGGCGGCGTACCGCAGGCATACCGCGGAACTGCTGCGCGCGTGGGGATGCTACGGCGCAGGCTGCGCTCGCGCCTCGCGTGCGCCGCGGTGACGGACGGGCGGAAGTGGTCAAGCTGGAAACCATCGGCGAGGATGGCCGCCCCACCATGGTATGGCGCAGCGGGGAACTCGCCACCGTGAAGGTGACGGTGCGCTTCCGCGAGGCGGTGGCCGGACCCGGTGGTGGGCATGATGATCCGCACGCGCATCGGGCTGAATGTGTACGGCACAAATACGGAGTTGGAGAAACTCCGCCTGGGGCCCTGCGAGGCAGGAGCCACGCTGGAGATCGCCTTCGGTTTCCGCTGCGAACTGTGCCCGCAGGAGTACACCCTCACGGTGGCATCGCACGACCCGGACGGGGTGTGGCACGACTGGCTGGAGGATGCGCTGGCGTTTTCGGTAAGCGACACGCGATACACCGCGGGCGTGGCGAATCTGCGGGCCACGGCATCGGTGCGGCGCGTGTAGCGAGGCCACCTGCGGTTCATTTGAGATGCGCGGGGTGGATCGCGCGTCCGCACACTCTCGCCGAGCCCCCTCAGCGTCGAATCGGTAATCGCCGGACGCGATATCCGAAGTCCTCGACGATGATGATCGCACCACTTGCCAGTTCACTCGCGCAGTCGTTGATGACGCGAAATAACCGCGGGTTCACGGCGGCTGGCGTCTGATTTCGCAGACGGAAAATGATGACGCTCGGCACTTCGATGCGGGCCACGGCGAGAATGTCGCCGAAATCCAGATCGAATGTGAGCACGACCCGTTGCTCTTGGGCGGCTTTGGCGACGATGTCGGGATCGGGAAGCCGAACTAAACCTTCGTCGCGGAGATGCACCGCGTCGTGGGCGGCCGCACGCAAAGCATGCACGGTCGTGATTGACACGCCCATGCCGGCCAGAAATCTCACGCGGCGGGGCTCTTGAAAAAACCGATCTCTTCGTTAGCCAGAGCGGAGGCGTATTGCAACGCCTGGCGAATATCTTCGGCCTCAAGATCAGGATATTCACGGACGATGTCCCCGGTGGACATCCCGTTCGCCACTAGATTGACTACAAGCGAGACGGTCATCCGCATCCCGCGAATGCAGGCGCGCCCTCCCATTACCAAGGGGTCAAACGTGATCCGGTCGAACATACGGTTAGTCTATCAGGCCCGACGAGCAGTCTGGTCCCGTACTCGCACTTCGGAGGTGAAGTACATCGTCACCGCGAGACCTACTTCGTGTCCAGGATGAACGTGGGGACGATGCCGGCGGCCGAAGAAAATCCGCTATGACCGGCGGAAAGCCAGCTCGAACAACCTTGCACTTTACCCAGATAGGCGTGCGGATGCACGTCCACCTGCATCTCGCGGAACTCCAGGTGGCCGAAGCTCATCAACGGGAAGACGCTGCGGACCGGCTCGACGCGCTCCTGCACAACGTACGGCGAACGCATGGCCTGTTTCAGTGCGCGGTCCCACTCGCCGGCTTCCATCTCCCAGCCCAGATAGGTGTGCTGATCGCTGTAATCGTCATTCGGCTTGAGGGCCAGCTTCTCGCGATTCTGGGTAATGAACTCAGGCAAATCGATGGTCTTATCGCCGTATGTGGTTTTGGCGGCCGCCACCAGGCGCGTCCACGGCACATGCTCGCGAATCGCCTTGCGTTCCGTGGCGGGAAACTTGGCTGTTAGAGTCTCATCGGTCAACAGCCCGAACATGGCCTTCTTGTGAGCCAGTTCCGAACGAAAGCTGTTCACCACGCACACCGTGCGTTCGCGATACGCCTGCACCAGCGGGTGCGACAGATCGAAGCGAAGCAGAAACTCCTGCACGCCCAGGCGGCGGTACACGACATCGATTTCGAACGCGCCGCGCCGGAGCACGTGATTGCGGTATTCGAGTTGCTCCGGTGAGACAATCTCTACCGTGTAGCCTTCCTCGCGGAAGAAGTCGCGGAAAAGTTCGTACTCGCTCTGCGCCGAGTAGGCCTGGCGGAACTCCACAATGGCGATATTCGGTTTCTTCTTGGCGCCGCCAAACTGTTTGTACGATTTCAGCAGAGCCTGCAGCAGATGCTTGCGGCTGCCAACCTTGGTCACGCCGTACTTCTTGCGAAGCTCCTTCATCGGCGGGAGTTCGTAAAACAGATCCGCCAGCGCATCGGCATAGCCGGCGCCCGTGGGCGAATCGGCATTGTACTGCACAAAATGCAAGTGCCCGTTCACCAGATGAGTGTCCAGACGCGCGGCCACTTCCAGCGCCTGGTACCCCGGATCGATGGATGCCAGCATTTTCTCAGCGGGCAGCAGTTCCAACCGGGACAGCAGCACCGGGTTCGACAGCACCATGGTCTCCATGCGGTCGATGGCGCCGATGAGGGACTCTCCGGTTTTGACGAGCGCTTCGTACTGTCGGCGTGAAACGAAGTTGGGTCGCAGGAACGGGCAGATGAGTCTTCCGCCGGACGAGAGCCGACTGCTCTCCATGCGTTCATGCAGCGACTCGGCCCACGAAAGATCGTGATAGGAGCCGGATTCCAGGAGCTTATTATATCGGGCGACTGCCTCGTCCATCTGGGACATTTCTTAACTTGAAAACCTGTTCTATAATTGAGTATCCCACAGAAGTGCGCAAAACGATAGGTTCCATTAATTTTCTGTGTCTATAAGTTGCTTTAAATCAGTAGCTTATAGGTTTTTGTAACGCTCTTGCCAAGTTTGAGCCGCCGCCCAAATTTGGGCGTGAACGCGCGGATATGCCGAATATGGCCAGGTATGTGCTAATCATCTCCGAAAGGAGAAATATGTACATGGTTTCGATTCTGAAGCGGGGCCTCTTGCTGTTCGCGGCTGCGGCAGTGCTGACCTGCGTCGCGAGCGGGCAGTCTTACGATCAGTACGGGCAGACGCGCGCGGTATCGCGAGCTGCGGCGGCTCCCACCCATGCGACGTATCGCGTCACGGCAACAGCACGAAGGGCGCGGCACCGGCGGACGGTGATCGTCCGGCGCCGGCCGTTCAGTCATTCGGTAGCAATCGTTGGCGGCAGCGCGCTGGCAGGCGCTGGAGTAGGCGCCCTTGTAGGCGGCCCCCCGGGCGCCATCGTCGGCGCGTTGACGGGAGGCGTGGGTGGATTAATCTACGACCGCCGAACGCACAGGAGAGTCATCGTAGTCCGGGAATGACAGGCCCGGAGGCCTGTCTTACCGGCGCGATTCTCGGGCCAGCTTGGCTTGCGCGTCGTCCAGTTTCCTGGTGACCTTGGCAACTTCCTCGGGATCGTTTGCTGAAGGCGCGCCAGTCTGGAACTCCTTGAGCGAGGCCTGCCACTGGGCCACCGCTTCTTTGGTCTTGCCCAGTTTGGCGTAGACGTCGCCCAGATGATCGTGTACCGTGGGATCAGGCTGCTTCTGAAGGGCGCGCACCAGCAACCCCTCGGCGTCGGAGTACTTGCCCTGGCGATAATAAACCCAGCCCAAGCTATCCAGGTAGGCTCCGCTGTCGGGCTTGAGGTCCAGCGCCTTCTTGACCATCTGGTAGGCTTCATCCAGGCGCTCGTTTCGGTCGGCCAGCATATAGCCGAGATAGTTCAAGGCACTGTCGTTATTGGCGTCCATCTCCAGCACTTTACGGAACTCCGCCTCTGCCGGCCCGTATTTCTTCTGCCGTTCCAGCATGGCGCCGCGCATAAAATTCACGGTTACCTTCTCGTCGTTTGTGGTGGAGAGTCTCTCCGCGTCGTCGAGCGCCTTGGCCATGTCATTCCAGCGTTTGCCCTTTTCGTAGGTCTGGGCCAGTTCCAAATCAATCGCCCGGTCCTGTTTGCCGTTTAGCAGACCGCGCAATTCCGTGGCGGCGGTGTCCACCTTACCCATATCGGCGAGCAACTGCGCATGTTGCACCGTTACCCCCAGGTCTTTGGGGAACTTCTTGAGGGCCGCATCGGCTTCGCGCAGCGCGCTGGCATAGTCATTCTGCGCCTGATAGGTCGCGACGATTTCCGCGGCGGTTTCGGAACCTGCATCAGGATTGATGGCGGCGGCCTTCTGGAAAGTCTCGACCGCCTGGGCATACTGCTGGTTGGTCCGATAGTCCCTTGCCAGCTTTTCCAGGAAGATGGCGCGATTGTTCCGTTCGCCTTCGGAATACTGCTTTCGCTCGGTATCGCTCAGGATGCCCTGTAGCACCGTAATGGCCTGATCGACGTGGTCCTCGAGTTCGAGCAGGGTGGCGTCGTTATACCGCACATCGAGATTGGTCGGGTCGGCCTGCTTGGCCTTGTCGAGCGTGGTCCTGGCCTTGGCGAGGTCGCGCTGGGCCATGTAAATCTCGGCCAGCTTAAGCTGGTAGCGCGGATTGCGCGGCTCATCGTTGACGAGCTGTTGGTAAAGTTGCTGCGCTTCGGTGATCTGGTTGCTCTTGAGCAGATCGTCGCCCAGGTCCGCCACCACCTGCTCGTCGTCGAGCCCCATCTCCAGGGCCCGCTTCCGGGCATCGGCGGCGTCTTTCCAGTCCTGCAGATCTTCGTATGCCCGCGCCAGCGCCACCAGGGTGCGCTCGTTGGGGCTCTTGTCGGTGACCGCCTTCAGCTTGGCGATGGCCGCCTTGGTATCTCCCAGATCCAGGTAGACCGAAGCCAGCCCGGTGAGTGCATCCTCATTTTCCGGATCGGCTTTCAGGGCCGCGTTGAAGGCCTTTTCGGCCTCCGGCGAATTGTGCGAGATGCTGAAGAGACGGCCCAGCATGACCCAACTGTCGGCGTCGTTGGGCTCCTTTTGGGTGATCTTTTGATACTGCTCCATGGCCAGCTTGACGTAGTTGTCGTCAATGTGGCCATCGCGAGAGTTGCCCACCAGCGCCCAGTAGATCCGCCCCAACATGCGCCGCGCGTCCAGGTTGTCAGGATTCTGTTTGAGCAGATCTTCGGCCTGTGTGATGGCGTCGCGCAGGCGCCCGGTGCGAATGTAAAGATCGGTGAGCTCATCGAAGATCATGTGCGCCGAGGGATCCAGCTTCAGCGCTTCCTGATAATGTTGAATCGCTTTGCTGATGTCCTCTTTACTTCCATCCGCCTCGGCCAACTCCGCATAGAGTCGCCCCATGGCAAAGTGATAATAGGCGCCGGATTTGTCCGGTGCGGTGTTGTTTGCTGTCTGTGCGGGGGGCTTCTGCGCGAAACAGAGAGACCCCAGCGAAACTACGAGGAGAAGCGCTTTTGCGGAGCGAATCATGGGGATTTTAACTTTCTTTCGACCGGTTGGAGTGCCCAATCGGGCCGAAGGTCACCTTTTTATTGTATAACGGGGTCTCAAGGCAAGGGTCGTGACAAAACCGCGTGCGCACCACAACAACTGACAAACCCGCCTCCCGTGAGCCTGTTTCGGAAGACGTGCCGGAGTTCCCGTTGGTTGCGGTAGTTGGTCCTACCGGCTCCGGAAAAAGTGACCTGGCACTGGTTCTTGCGGCGGAATTCAACGGCGAAGTCGTGAATTGCGATTCGCTGCAGGTATTCCGGTTCTTCGATATCGGAACCGCGAAGCTGCCGCTGAGCGAGCGGTGCGGCATTCCCCACCATCTGATCGACATTATTAATCCCGATGAACTGTTCACGGCGGGAGAATACGCCCGGTTGGCCCGTCATACCTTGTCGGAAATCTCCGCACGGGGAAAGCTGCCAATTCTGGCCGGCGGAACCGGTTTTTATCTCCGTGCTTTATTAGACGGATTGTTCGAAGGTCCGTCCCGCGATCAGCCTTTGCGCGACCGTCTCGCCGCACGCGAGGCGCGAAGGCCCGGGTCGCTTCACCGGCTACTCATGCGATTCGATTCCACCGCCGCCGGAAAGATTCACGCAAACGATGTCCCGAAGGTGATGCGCGCCCTGGAAGTCTGCCTGGTGACGCGACGCCCGGTGAGCGAGTTGTTCCGCCAGGGGCGCGACCGCCTGCGCGGATATCGCTGCTTGAAACTGGGCCTGCTGCCCGATCGCGACATCCTGTATCCTCGGCTCGACGCGCGCTGCGCATGGATGTTCGAGAACGGCTTGGTTGACGAAGTCCGGCACATTCTCGCGCTCGGTTTTCCGGCGTCCTGCAAACCCTTCGAATCGCACGGCTACAAACAATCGGTGCAGTTGTTGAATGGCGAACTCAATCTGCGTGACGCGGTTTTCTATGCGCAGCGCAACACGCGCAACTACGCCAAGCGGCAACTCACCTGGTTCCGCCGCGAGAGCGGACTGGTCTGGCTGCGTGGATTCGGAGATGCTCCGGAGGTGCGTGAAATGGCCCTTGCGCGCGTCGCTGAGCATTTAACACGATAGTCACGGAACGTTTTATCGGCTCGCTCGTATTACTTGGTGTATCGAGATCTCGAAACAAAAATTCAAGAAAACATTTTGGGGGGATTCCATCCATGTTGAGGAAAGTTGTATTCTCGTTCGCCGTTTTAGGTCTGGCCCTGGCCAGCGCAAAGTCCTATAAGGTGAATTTATATGAGCCGGCGCTCGCCGGCAGCACGGAACTCAAGGCGGGCACCTATCAGGTTTCGCTGGACGGACAGAATGCCGTACTGCGCGATGGGAAGGTGGAGAGCCAGGTGCCGGTGAAGGTCGAATCGGCAGAAACCAAATACGACAATACCAGCGTCAAGTACACCATGTCAGGCGGCAAGAAGCAGATTCAGGAAATCCACTTGGGTGGCACCAGAACCAGGATCGTGTTCACCGAAGCAGTGCCCGCGCCGTAGCAGATCACCGGTCATCAGTCGTCGGTGCCCGGCAGATGCGCCAGGCTGGACACTGACGACTGAATATTGACCGCCGCGTGGTCGCTGCTACACTGGAATTTACATGCAGCGGTTGCTGGCCCTGTTGGCCCTTCTTTGCGGCGTGATTCACGCCGACACGGTTCTGGTGCTTCCTTTCTTCAACCACTCGAAGTCCGCGAACCTGGATTGGATCGGCGAAAGCATTTCGGAAACAGTACGCGACGCCCTGGTCTCCGAGGGACTTCTGGTATTGGACCGGGATGACCGCCTGGAGGCGTATCGAAGGTTGTCGCTGCGTCCGGGCGCGGAACTGACGCATGCTTCCATCATCAAGATCGGCGAGTTGCTCGATGCTTCACGGGTGATCTACGGAAACTTCGACCTTCTGGCCGCGGAGGGCGGCAAAGAGCAATCCAAAGGCACCCTGCGCATCAACGCGCGAATTCTCGATTTGAAAGACACGCGCCAGGGACAACCTTACGAAGATTTGGGCGCACTGGAAGATCTGGCCCGGCTGGAAGTCCATTTGGGCTGGCAGTCGCTGGAGCAGTTGATTCCCAAGAGCGTGCCTGCCGAGCAGGATTACATGAATCACCGCCCGCCGGTGCGGTTGGATGCAGTGGAAAGCTACATTCGCGGACTGATGGCCGCCAATCCGGAACAGCGGCACCGCCTGTTCGCGCAGGCTGCGCGGCTGGATGCCAACTACTCGCAACCGTGCTTTCAACTGGGCAAGATTGCATGGGAGCAGAAGGATTACAAGGGCGCATCGGGCTGGCTGCCGCGTGTGGCGCGCACCGACCCGCACTATCTGGAAGCCCAGTTCTTCCTCGGCCTGAGTCAATATCACCTGGGTATGTACGCCGCCGCCGAACAGGCCTTCCAGCTTGTCGCCGCATCGGTGCCGCTCAACGAGGTGTACAACAATCTGGGCGCGGCCCAGGCACGCCGCAACGATACCGCTGGAGCAACCGCCAGTTTCAAGAAAGCCCTGGAAGGAGACAGCGGCGACCCGGATTATCATTTCAACCTGGGCTATACGCTGTGGCGAACCGGCCAGTTCGACCAGGCCGTCCAGAGCCTGCGCGCCGCCACCGAGCGCAATCCCGCCGATACCGAAGCCACCACTCTGTTGGGCCTCGCTCTCAAGCATGAAGGTCCGCGCCCCAACGATCCGAAGACCGAAGGCCGCGAACGCCTGAAGAAGAATTACGATGAGGCTGCGTATCGCCAGTTGCAGGCCGAACTCAAGAAATAAGCCGTGCGCTGTGCCACAATATTCTACTTAATGGAGAAATCGATGAAACGGCTATTTGTCTCTGCTTTCCCTTGCGGCTTGCGCTTTTTCTCAGACGCCTGCTCCGCCGGCCCAGGGCGCGGCCCCGGCGCTGCCCGATGGCCTGTACGCCATCTTCAACACCGATAAAGGCGTCATCACCGCCCAGCTTTTCGAAAAGGAAACGCCCGCGACCGTGGCCCATTTCGTGGGCCTGGCAAAGGGTACCAAGGCGTGGCTGGACCCGAAGACCAAGGCCATGGTGAGGCGGCCCATGTTCAACAACATCCTGTTCTATCGCGTGATGTTGGATGGCATGATCCAGGCGGGCGACGTCACCGGCAAGGGCAGCACGCCCTGCGGAGTCCACGTGAAGGACGAAATTGTTCCCAGTCTGAAGTTCGATAAGCCCGGGAAGCTGGCGATGGCCAATCGCGGGGAAAAGAACACAGCGGAATGCGAATGGTTCATCACCCAGGCTTCGCCTATTCCCGCAGTACGACGGCAGCTACACCATCTTCGGCCAGGTGGTGGAGGGACAGGATGTGGTGAAGGCGATCTCGCGCGTGGCGGCGGTCCAAACCATCGCCAAAAACCCGGCCAAACTGATCACTGTCACGATCAAACGGGTGGGGCCGCCGCCGGCTCCGGCAACGCCCGCGAAGAGGACCGCGCCCGCGGCGAAGAAAACAACCGTGCCCGTGAAGAAGTAGATCCTGTTTATGCCTGGGCCACTGGAGCCGGAGCCTTGGCCGCTGCCGCGGCTCCCGCTTTCGCTGGGGCGGCTGCAGGCTTGGCCCCGGCCTCCATCTCCCGGCGAATCATGAACACCAGATAAAGCAGAAACACCGCTGCCACCAGTAAAGCCGTGAGCAGCAGAAAAAGGCCGTCGACCGTGCCTGCCTGCCCGCTGACAAACAGCCACACCGCCGTACCCACACCACCAAAAACCATCAGGACGCTAAAAAGAAAAAGGAATCCGCGATCCGACATAGTCCCTGTTTTGTAGCTCCCTCCGGCGAACAAACGCCGCCGCCAGCCATTGTACAGCAACTGCGCTTGCCGGGCCAAACCTGCGCGGCTCCTGTGTCACTATGGTCGTAATGATGCGTATTTCTATACTCTTTTTACTGGCCGCCACCCTCTACAGCCAGGAGGTGCGGCTACCCGATGGGCTGTATGCCATTTTCTCCACGTCCGATGGAGATTTCACCGCCGTGCTTTACGAGAAAGACACGCCGCTCACGGTACAGAATTTCGTGGCACTGGCGGAAGGCACCAAACCCTGGAAAGATCCCAAAAGACACGCTATGGTCCGGCGCCCGCTGTACGACAACCTGGTGTTCCACAGGGTAGTCCCGGGTGAGATGATTCAGGCCGGCAGCGCCACCGGCACCACCGCGTTCGATTGTGGCGTGTTTGTGCGCGACGAATACCTCCCGGGTCTCATGTTCGATCGTTCGGGCCGGCTGGCGATGGCGAACGCGGGAAGTCAGGATACCGGCGGCTGTCAGTTCTTTATCACCGTCGGACCCATGCGGACATGGGACAACAAGTACGTCGTGTTCGGCACGGTGGTGCGCGGGATGGATGTGGTGGAAAAAATCAATCGCGGTCCTGTGCGCGATGAAAAGCCAATCACGCCGGTCAAACTGACCAGCGTGACCATCATGCGCATCGGTCCGGAACCGCCAGTGAAGGGGAAGAAGAAGCCGAAGAAGTGACCTACTTCACCGGCGCCAGCCGCACGGCGTATCCGCGGTCCAGTTGGTCAGGCGCCCAGGAACCACTCCTCGCCGTGACTGCGCGCCCCGTCCGCCGCCTGGACCAAAGGGATCCGCAATTCCGGGATCGGCCCGCCGTACAATTAGCCTATGCGCCTTGATTGTGGCTTTTGTGTGGGCGTCACTCTGCTGGTCCCGGCAGCAACCTGAATTCGAGGTGGCGTCGGTGAAGCCCAACAACTCCCCGACCGGCGGATCGAACTTCAACCGCCAGGCCGGCCGAGGCTTGAACACGCATGCACGATACCCTGCACGAGATGATCGCCGCGAGGCAGTGGACGCCAGAATCCCCTTCGAGGAAGCGTTCCACGAAATCCGCCTCAAACTGCGAACCCTCCTGGCCGATCGCTTCCAGCTCAAGGTCCATACCGAAACGCGCGAGATGCCGATCTACGTCCTGATCGTCGCCAAAAACGGTCCGCACATCGAACCTTCCAAAAGCGATGGGCTTACGATAAATAATCGCAACGGCCTGGTCATCTGCAAGAAGATTACTATGCAGCAGTTTGCCGGCGGCTCCCTGACCTGGCGCATGGGCCGAAGCGTGGTGGACAAGACCGGCTTGGCTGGAGAGTACGATTTCGAGATCAAGTACGTGGAAGATCGCGGCGCTGCCGCCGCGGCCGATATCTCTGGCCCCGACTTCCTCACTGCCATGCAGCAGCAGATCGGCCTCAAGCTGGAACAAGCCAAAGGTCCGGTCGAAGTCCTGATTGTCGATCGCGCTGAGAGAGCGTCAGCCAACTGAGGCGGCATCCGTAATTTCTCTGTTGCCCGGCCATTCAACCGGAGTTTGATAATCCTGCACCACGCTGAGGTCGGCGGCGGGCGAGCGTCTACGAGTGAATTGCCTAAGCGGAACGTGCCGGTTCAGGCCGATGAACCAGGTGGTTCATTCTCAAGGGCTTAACGATGACAATCTTTTGTGTTTACAATGACTTACGCTTTGGCCCAGAGGTTGCATTTACACCGCCCGTAACCGGCACCCAGACAGGGCAGCCCGAAGAAAAAGGACACGACGATGAATACCACAACGATGAAAACGATGATCGCGGCGGCTGCACTCGTGCTTGCTGCCGGTAGCGCTTCGGCGCAGAGTTATAAAGCGGAAGTCCCGTTGGCCTTCCACGTAGGCAACAAGATCATGGCACCGGGTTCTTACGAACTCCGCTTCGCCAAGGGCGCTGCCAGCCGGATTCTGGTCATCTACAACCAGAGCGACAACAGTGCGGCAGTGCTCGTGGCCGCTGTCAGCGATCTCCCCAAAGCCTCTCGTGACGCGACCGTCACGTTTGAATGCACGGATGGCACTTGCAGCCTGAGCAAGCTGTCCGATGGCTTGGGCAGCGTGGCGTATCAGTTCCCGGCTCAAGAGGCCCCCGCCACAATCACCGCCCATCGCACAGAGTTTGTGACCCTATCGATGATCAAAGCCCACTAAGAGGCGATCATATCCTCGGAGGATGAAAAGGCGGCGCCGACTGGTTCGGTGCCGCTTTTATTTTTGGTGGCAGCGGAAACTAGGCGCCGGGGAGCGTATCCACGTCACAGCACTGTTGCAATCACGTTAATCCGGCCCCCGAATTCCTCTTAGAACATTCTGCCAGAGCAATGTTTTGTACAAAAACCACCATTCTGCGAACGAATTGTAACCGGCTACCGGCGAAGCTGGCATCAGGAGAAGCTCATGAAGAATGTTCAGTTCTTCTGGAAGGACGCCGCGCCGGTGAGTCTGTGGCGCACCGGAGTCTGTCTGCACGGCCACACCCTGCATTCCGAGGAGTGTCTCAACTTTCTGCCGCGGTATCTGCACTACGTGCCGGGGGTATCGCAAATCGTGAGCCGTTACGAACGCGGCCCGCAGGCGGTGGACTTCGCGCGGGCGTGGTGGACGCCGCCGCTGACTCCGTCTTGCGCGCTGCGCCTGGAACAGGAGCAGATTGCGGGACTCGGTCTGCGGCCGCTGGTCTCGCTCACCGATCACGACAATATCGAAGCCGGTGTGAGCCTGCGGATGAGTCACGATGTGCCTCTTTCGGTGGAGTGGACGGTTCCTTACCAGCGCACCATTTTCCACCTGGGAATTCACAATCTGCCGGCCGCATCCGCCCGCCAGTGGATGGCCGCACTGGCTGCATACACTTCGGCGCCCGAGGAGCGGCAGTTGCCGGAGATTCTGCGCGAAATCGCACACCGGAAAGAATCGTTAATCGTGCTCAATCATCCTTATTGGTTAGAGGAGGGAGTGAGGGAAGCGGATCATCGCCGGGCTGTTCCGATGCTACTCGAGCAGTGCAACAGGTGGATCCACGCCTTCGAGTTGAATGGCACGCGCCATTGGAAAGAGAATGCGGAAGTGGTAGAGCTTGCGGGCGCCTGGTCGCGGCCTTTGATTTCGGGGGGAGACCGGCACGCGTGCGAGCCCTCCGCCTGCATCAACCTGACCAACGCCTCGTCTTTCAGTGAATTCGCGGACGAGATTCGTGAGGGCCAGAGCTCGGTACTCTTTATGCCGCAGTATCGCGAGCCAATGGCCCTGCGTGTGCTCGAAACAATTTGGGACATTCTCCGCCCATATCCCGAGTACCCCGGGCGCGAATGCTGGACCGATCGCGTGTTCTATCGCGGCGAGGACGGCATAGCGCGCTCGCTTTCGACGATGTGGGGCGGACGCCTGCCGTGGATGGTTCCCCCGGTTACCGGAACGGTACAGTTCTTCGCCACCGCGCAAATGCGAATGGCCTTGCGGATGGTGTTGTCCAAACGCGCGGAGGTTTTGCCTTGAGGATGCGCCAATCCGTCAGAAAGCTGGCTGCAGTCTGTAAAGGTTTGTCCTCTGAGCGGCTGGCGCTGATTGTGGCGGTAGGCCTGGTGTTGGGCACGTTTCCGGTATTCGGACTGCCTACCGTTCTGTGCCTGGGCGCCGCGCTGTGTCTCAAGGTAAGCGTGCCCGCGTTGCAGTTGGTCAATCAGATTTCTTCGCCGCTGCAATGGCTGCTGCTGTTTCCTCTGGAACGCGCCGGTTCGCGCTTTTTCGGCCCGGGATCGCAATTGGGAAGCGTCGTATTGCATGCCATCGCCGGGTGGTTCTTTATTTGTGTGCCGCTGGGATTCGTGTTATACCTTACGCTCATGTGTGTTCTTCGGCGGCGTGAGATATGAACCAGTTTCCCCCGGGATTTCTGTGGGGCGCGGCCACTGCCGCGCATCAGGTAGAGGGCAACAACACCAACAGCGATCTCTGGGTGCTGGAACATATCCAGCCAACTCTGTTTGTAGAGCCTTCGCTGGATGCCTGCGACCACTTCCACCGCTTTCGCGAGGATATCCGCCTGCTGGCTTCGCTGGGCCTGAACACCTATCGCTTCTCGATTGAGTGGGCCCGCATTGAGCCGGAGCGGAATCACTTTTCGATGGCCGCGCTGGATCACTACCGGCGCGTGCTGGCGGCCTGTCACGAATGCGGAGTGACTCCCATGGTGACCTTTTATCACTTCAGCTCGCCGCGATGGTTCGCGGCCATGGGCGGGTGGGAGAAAAAGCCGGCGGCAGACCTGTTCGTGCGTTATTGCGAACGCGCCGCCGCGCACCTGGGCGACCTGGTGGCATTCGCCAGCACATTCAATGAGCCCAACCTGCCAATGCTGCTGCGCTGGATATCGAACATCGATATTCCTTTTACCACGGTGCTGCGGATGGGCAAACAAGCCGCGCGGGCTGTGGGTTCCGACCGCTTCGGCTGCTTCTTCCTGGGCGATGCCGCCAAATTGCAGGAAGTCATGATTGGCGCCCATCACCGCGCCCGGGCGGCACTGAAATCCGGACCGGGCCAATATCCCGTGGGCGTCAACATTTCGCTGCAGGACGAGCAACCCGCCGGCGCGAAGAACAAGCGCGACCAGAAATGTAGCGAGGTTTACGATGAGTGGCTCCACGCTGCGGCGCAAAGCGACTATGCCGGAATCCAGGCGTACACCCGCTGCCGCGTGGGGAAGCGTGGCGACCTGGGGCCGGAGGAAGGCATGGAGCTCACCCAGATGGGCTACGAATTCTGGCCGGAGGCGCTGGAGGTCTGCCTTCGCTATGCGCACGCCCGCTGCGGCGGCGTACCCCTGTATATCACCGAAAACGGCGTCGCCTCGGACGATGACTCACGGCGCGTGGAATACATCCGGCGGGCGCTGGCGGGAGTGCTGCGCTGCCTTGCCGACGGCATCGATGTACGCAGCTACATTCACTGGTCGCTGCTGGACAATTTCGAATGGATCATGGGCTACCGTCCAAAATTCGGCCTGGTAGCCGTTGATCGCCAGACACAGGAGCGCCGGATCAAACCGAGCGCGCACTACCTGGGTGCGATCGCGCGCGAAAACCGCATGACAGATCTTTTAGAAACTCCAACCGGCGCTCAGCACCCTGTGTGAACGCTCCGGCAGGGAGACGCCGAGCTTGCCGGCCGCCTCAGAGCCATGCAGTTCACAATAGGCATTGATGGGTCCTTCCCCAGTGCGGAATAGATATGCGGCGACCCTGTGGCAACCTGCCGATTCGCACGCAATACTCTGTGGGTTTAAGATTTTGATTTCCGTACGATCACTGTACGACACCATGACTTCATTATCGCCGAAGGCCTGCCGCTCCCCCGAAAATAGACGTTACAAATACATTACATACTGGTTACGATTCAGGTAACGGGGTATCCTATGACAGCTTTTGGAAAAGCTACGACCGTCACCGCCGGCGTCCTGGTACTGACTGTTACCGCGGCTAAACTGTGCCTGCACTTGTACACCGGCCGCTCCTACGGATTCTTCGTGGACGAACTGTACTACATGGCCTGCGCGCGGCACCTGGCATGGGGGTATGTGGATCAGCCTCCGCTGATCGCGGCGATTGCGTGGCTGGTGCTGCACCTGGCAGGCGACTCACTGCCCGCGCTACGTTTTCTTCCGGCGGTAGCCGGCGCGGCGGAGGTGGCGCTTACAGGACTGATCGCACGCCAGTTGGGCGGCGGACGTTTCGCCCAGGCGATGGCAGCCATTGCCGTCCTGGTAGCGCCCGGCATCCTGGGACTGGACAATCTGTTCACGATGAATGCCTTTGAGCCGGTGATCTGGCTGGCGTGCGCGTACCTGGCGATTCGCATCCTGAAGACCGGCAACCAGAAACTGTGGATCTGGTTCGGCCTGCTGGCGGGAGTTGGTCTGGAGAACAAGTATTCCATGCTGCTGTTCGGCGGCGGCATAGTGGTGGGACTGGCGTTGACTCGCGAGTGGCGCAGTTTCGCGAGTCCCTGGCTTTGGATCGGGGGCGCACTGGCGCTGCTGCTGTTTCTGCCGAATCTCTTGTGGAACGTGCAGCACCATTTCCCGTTTCTGGAATTGCAGGAGAACATCCGCCAGAGCGGCCGCGACGTGCCGCTCGGGCCGGCGGCCTTTTTTGCGCAGGAGGCCCTGGCGATGCATCCACTCACGGTGCCGTTGTGGCTGGCGGGGTTGTGGTTCTATTTCTTTTCGAGGGCCGGGAAAGCATTCCGCGCGCTGGGATGGGCGTGGCTCTTTACCGCTGCCGTGATCGTAGCGATGAGCCCGCGCATCTACTACCTGTTTCCCGCGTATCCGCTGCTGTTCGCCGGGGGCGCGGCGTGGTGGGAACGCGTGCTGGCGCGCCCGCGAATGGTGTGGCTGCAATTCGCTTGGCCCGCATTATTGCTGGTCACCGGCGCCATGCTCGCCCCCATCGCCATACCGGTTCTCTCTCCCGGAGCATTACATCGCATACACGAAGTGGCTGCACCTGGAGCAACCTCGCCTGGAGACGCATAAGCTGGGTCCGCTGCCGCAGATTTTCGCCGACCAGTTCGGATGGCGGGAAATGACGGCCACGGTGGCGCGCGTGTACAACGGGCTGCCACCCGAAGTGCGTGCCAAAACGGCAATTTTCGGCCAGAACTACGGACAGGCCGGAGCCATCGATCGCTTCGGGCCGGAATACGGCCTGCCGCCCGCCATCAGCGGACATCAAAGCTACTTTCTGTGGGGACCTCGCAATTACACCGGCGAAAGCATCATTGTGATGGACGGCGACCGGCGGGATCTGGAGCAGAACTGCGCAACGGTGCGGGACGCGGCCCGCGTCGAGCACCCTTATTCGATGCCGTACGAGCACTTCGACGTCTTCTATTGCTCCGGACTGAAAACTCCGCTGGCGGAACTCTGGTCGAAACTCAAACGCTGGGAGTGATTTGTAACGGAATGTTGAGTTGACTCGGAAGCGCGCGGCGTGGGACGTTCGTAAGAACATGATTTCCTCGCGAACCTTGACGCTTCTCCTGCTGGCCGGCGCAGTGGCCCTGCCGGCTGCCGATACCGTAGTGGGCGGACCCCTGGTAGTGAACGATAGCGCCCGCACCGCCACGGTGGTGTGGATTGTGCAAACCGGCCAGTTGTCGGTCAAGGCGCAGGGAGCCGCCGAGGGGAAGACCGCTCCCGCTCTCCATGCGGAAAGCGTCACGCTCACCGGCCTGCGGCCCGGCACAGTCTACGAATACAATGTTCCCGGCAGGGAAGGGCTCAGCGGATCCTTCAAGACTCCCCCGGCCGCGGGCCAGCCCTTCGAGTTCGTTCTGTACGGTGACAACCGCACGCGCCCCGACGCGCATCGCAAAGTGATTGGAGCGATTTTGAAGAACGCCAAGCCGGACTTCATCGTGCAGACAGGCGACATGGTGGAAAATGGCGCAGACAACTCGCTGTGGCCGGTCTTCTTCGATATCGAGCGGGAGCTGCTGCGCAAGACGCCCATCTTTCCCACGGTCGGCAATCACGAACGCAACGCGCGGGACTACTACGAATTTTTCCAGCAGCAGCCGTACTATTCCTTCACCTGGGGCAATGCGCATTTCTCCATGCTGAACAGTGATATCGCCAACGTCGCCTCTAGTGAGGTGGGCAGACAGGCGTTTTGGAAGGAACAGACGGCGTGGCTGGAAGAAGACCTGAAAAAGAACCAGAACGCCGCGTTCCGGTTCGTGGTGGCGCATCACCCGCCGATGACCGCGGTGGCCAGCCGGCAAGGCGCCAACGCGCATATGACCGCACTGATCCCTTTGTTCGAACAGATGCATGTGACCGCGGCGCTGTTCGGCCACGACCACAACTATCAGCACTATCTGAAGAACGGCATCCACTACCTGATCAGCGGAGGCGGCGGCGCGCCGCTGTACGACGTGAGCAAACCGCCGGAGGGAATCACTCAGAAAGTGGTCAGCACGGAGAATTTCGTCCGCTTCCAATGCGACGGCAAGGCCATGCACGTGGAAGCGATCGATATAGATGGCGGGAAGCTGGATACTTTCGACCTCGCCGCCACAGCGCATTAAGCGAAGTAAGTGGGCATGGAGCGCAGAAGTCTTCTGGAGACTTCTGGCGCCCTGGGGCAAGCCATCGAACGAATGCGCCTGAGTGTCTGCGATCTGGCGACGCACAGGTGGGGCGCAAACGATGGCGGCAGTGCAAGCAGCGCGGCCTATTCGTCGCGCAGATCTGAGTCTCCGATCGAGTTCGATTTCCATCCCTCCCACGGGGGCCCGGAATTCGTGAGTCTTTTGGCCGCGGGCCTTGTAGGCCGCCTCGTCGTTCCTGGTTATAAGATTAGGACGTGAATCTTCCAGTGAACCCGCCGGTGTTGCCGATGCTGGCAAAGCGAGTGGATGAGTTGCCGGACGAGGGCAAGTGGATCTTTGAACCGAAATGGGACGGCTTTCGTGCGCTGGTTTTCCGGGACGGCGGCGAGCTTGAAATCCAAAGCCGGGATGAAAAGCCGCTGAACCGCTATTTTCCCGAGATTGTGGAGGCGCTCGAGTCGCAATTACCGCCGCGCGCCGTGCTCGACGGGGAAATCGTGATTGCGCGCGGGAGCGTGCTCGATTTCGAGGCGCTGCAACTGCGGCTGCATCCGGCGGCATCGCGGGTCAAAATGCTGGCGAAGCAGACGCCGGCTTCGATTGTGTTCTTCGACTTGCTTTCGGTCGGTGAGCGGGATTTGCGGAGTGAGCCCTTCGAATTACGACGGACGATGCTTGAGGACATCGCTTCGGAACGCGGCGCCACCGGTTTACATCACGCCCGCGACACAGGAACGCGCCACCGCCCTGGACTGGTTCCGGCGATTCGAAGGAGCAGGCCTGGATGGCGTGATGGCCAAGCCGGCTTCGGGGAACTACGAACCGGACAAGCGGGTGATGCTCAAAGTGAAGCACGAGCGGGAGTGCGATTGCGTAGTGGCGGGATTTCGCTGGTACAAGGGCGCGGAGAACGAAGCGGTCGGGTCGCTGCTGCTGGGGCTTTATGACAAAGCGGGTATGCTGCAGCACGTGGGTGTGTGCGCGAGTTTCACCGCGGAGAAGAGAAGGGAATTGCTGCAATTTCTGGCGCCGTATCGCACGAACGCGCTGGAAAATCACCCGTGGAAGGAGTGGGTTGGCCATCTGACGGCAGACGGAGAAACGGGAGGCCGTGTGCCGGGGGCACAGAGCCGCTGGAGCCGCGGCAAGGATCTGTCCTGGGAGCCGTTGAAAGCGGAACTGGTGGTGGAAGTGGCGTACGAGCATATGCAGGGTTCGCGTTTTCGCCACATGGCACATTTCCGCAGGTGGCGAGCCGGATAAGAGACCGCAAGACTGCACGTATGAACAGTTGGAAGTGGTGCCGCCGCACGAACTGGCCGCGATTTTCGCAGGCCGCGCGGTGAGTGTTAAGAAGAGCTGTCAGGTGGCCTTCTTAGAGCCGACGGCCGGCGCGCAATTCGCGCCACTGGCGGGTGGGATCGTCATCGGGATCGGGCGTTTCCTGGGAGGCCGGATGTCTTCGGGGACGTGGCGCAGGTTGACGCGAATGCGGGTCCAGGTGGAGGAGCGGCCGCGCATGGAGTCGACCAGGACATCGTCCACGGCGAGATGCGCGGCGGGGGCGGGGTATTTGGCTTTCCAGCGTTCGAGGCCGGCGAGGGCAGCGTCGCGATCGGGCGAGTTGGCGACCGTGATCAGCGGCATTTTGGCGCGCGGCTTGGGCGCGGAGCGAGCGCGCGAGGGCGC
The DNA here is from genome assembly GCA_963853855.1 of uncultured Solibacteraceae bacterium. Taxonomy (GTDB): domain Bacteria; phylum Acidobacteriota; class Terriglobia; order Bryobacterales; family Bryobacteraceae; genus Sulfopaludibacter. The sequence continues at coordinate 135,020 of CAWKYG010000041.1, forward strand.
GACTCGCGGCGCCTCTCCCTCGGCGCGGCGAAAGTGAGGCGGCCACGGGGCATCGGCGAGGCCCTCGGCTTCATCTTTGGCGGCGAGTTCCAGGAGCTTTTCAAGCGAACCGGGGTGGCGGTCCATATCGGCATGCGGGTTGCCGATGGTCGGCGAAGCGCTTGGGCACGGTGAAGATGGTGAAGTCGGCGGGGTCGCAGTCGGGGACCTCACGCCAGTCGAGGGGTGTGGAAACGCGAGCGTCGGGGAGCGGGCGGACGGAGTAGGCAGAGCAGGTGGTGCGATCCTTGGCGTTCTGGTTGTAGTCGAGGAAGACGCCGTGCCGCTCCTCTTTCCACCACTTGGAACTGGCGATGTCGGGCCGGCGGCGTTCGACGGCGCGCGAGAGTGCCACGGCGGCGCGACGCACTTCGGCGAAGGTCCACTGGGGCTGGATGCGGACGTTGATGTGCATGCCGCGGGAACCACTGGTTTTGGGCCAGCCGTGGAGGCCCATGTCGGAAAGGAGGGCTTGGACTTCGAGCGCGACGGTGCGGACGTGCTCCCAGGGAACGCCGGGCCCGGGATCGAGGTCCACGCGGAGTTCGTCAGGATGGTCAAGATCGCGCGACCGGACGGGATGGGGATGGAGTTCGATGCAGCCGAGGTTCACGATCCAGGCGAGGCCGGCGGCATCATCGACAACGACCTCTTCCGCGGTACGGCCTGAAGGGAATGACAAGACCACGGTGCGGAGCCAGGAGGGGCGCTCCTTCGGCGCACGCTTTTGATAGAACGCCTCGCCTTCAGCGCCGTCGACGAAACGCTTCAGCACGACGGGGCGATCGGCGATGCCGGCCAGAGCGCCGGGGGCTACCGACAGGTAGTAACGCACCAGTTCGAGCTTGGAGACCTTCACCTGTTTGGAGAAATAGAGCTTATCGGGGTGGGTAATGCGGATCTCGCGCCCATCGACCATAAGGACTTCGAGAGCGTCCGGTGTCTCCACAAAAACAGGCTACCTCATCGGGGGGAAGGCTGACCACAACGGGATGCGGTGGCTCTACCTGTCGGGCCGTGCCCGCTGCTCTGCTTCCATTAGATTTGCGAGGATGTCGTTTATGCGCGTCAGGTGCCCTTCGCCTTTTGACCTCAGCCAGTCGAGAACCTGCGCGTCTAAGCGGATGCTCACCGCCACCTTGCGGGGCCGGGCATCGCGCAGGCGAACCATATTCGCTAACTGTTCATTGGTTAGCCGCGGGATGTCCTTAGTGTCGACGCGCGAGTCGTCCCCGGCCGCCTGACGCCCGGCAACGCGGCGCAACACCTGGCGCTCGCCTTCAGTCCATTTCCTGTTCCTGATATCTTCGGATTTCATGCGTTTCAGCCGCGCGGGCCGAGATGATGCGGATGATTTCTTCGCCACGATTGTCCTCCCTGTACACGTGAACAACCAACAGCACAGCGTCAGCGCCGGGCTCGATCCGAGCCGCGCCAATCGCATGCCATCGCTGCTCGAGGGTTTTGTCATCGATGCGCTCCGCGCAGACCAGGCAGTGTTCGTCCTCAAAGACCAGCGCCGCCAGTTCAAACGAGATTCCACTGTGTCTCCGTTGGTTTCGAAGATTCTTCGTTTCATCCCACTCGTAACGCATCTCGTATATACGTATTGTAGTACGCGATGCCTGCCAGCGGCATGGACGATTGGCGGGCCGGTTCTCGCTGGGAACGCGAAGGCTACTGGCGGCCGATGCGATCGATCTCGCTTTGGATCCACTCCTCTTCCAGGGAGGCCAGCGGCAGCGATAGGAAGAGTGTGATTCTGCGGTCGAGAATGGTAAAGGCTTCGAAAAAGGCGCGCTCCACCTGTTCCCGCGTGCCTTGCACCGCGGCGGGGTCGGGAACTCCCCAACGGGCCGTCAGCGGATGCCCGGGCCACACCGGGCAGACTTCGGTCGCGGCCCGGTCGCATACCGTGAAGACAAAGTGAATCTGCGGCGCGCCGGGCCGGGCAAACTCGTCCCAACTCTTGCTGCGGAGTCCCTCCGTGTTCATGCCCGCGCCGGCGATTTGCCGGACCGCTTCCGGGTGGACGTGACCGGTGGGATGGCTGCCCGCGCTAAAGGCCGTGAAGTTCGGGAAGCCCTTTTGATTTAGAATTGCCTCCGCCATTACCGAGCGCGCCGAGTTGCCGGTGCACAGGAACAATACGTTGAAATGCCGTGGTGCCGATGTCATCTTCTCTCCCTATGGCCAAATTGAGTCAAGCCGGCCGGCGCGGCCACGACGGAATCGTAGGCGCGGACGGAAAATTCGGAATTGCCGGTGCAAAGCACCAGAATGCTTCTCTTTGCCATTCAGCGGGCGCCCTCCGTTTGCGGAAACCAGTGCCGCGTGCGGTTACAGAACGAGCAGACCGACAGCATCACCGGCACTTCGATGAGGACGCCGACAACGGTCGCCAGGGCGGCTCCCGAGCCGGGCCCGAACAGGGCGATCGCGGTAGCTACGGCGAGTTCGAAGAAGTTACTGGCTCCAATCAGCGCACCCGGCGCCGCCACGGAATGACGGACGCGGAACAGGCGCATCAGTCCATAAGTGAGCGAGGAGTTGAAGTAAACCTGGAGCAGGATCGGAATGGCGATCAAAACCACGTGAAATGGCTTTCCGGTGATGTTATCCGCCTGGAAGGCGAAGATGAGTACCAGCGTTGCCAGCAGCGCGAGCATACTGACCGGCGCGAAGCGCGGCAGCAGCGACTTTTCGAACCACTCCTGCCCGTGGGCGCGGATAAACCAGGAGCGCAAGGCGGCGCCGGCCGCCAGCGGAATAACGATGAAAATGCCGACCGCATACAACAGCACCTGGAAGGGCACGTGGAGAGACGAAGCGCCGTTCACCAGGAAGCGGACGATCGGCGCGAACAGGAACAGCATGATCAGGTCGTTGAGGGACACCTGAACCAGGGTGTAGGCCGGGTCGCCATCGGTGAGGTAGCTCCAGACGAACACCATGGCGGTGCAGGGCGCCGCTGCCAGGATGATGCATCCGGCGATGTACTGGTCGGCGTCCGCTGGGGAAATCCAGGCCGAAAATACGTAGCGGAAGAACAGCCACGCGATCAGGGCCATGGAGAACGGCTTCACCAGCCAGTTGACGAAGAGCGTCACCAGCAAGCCATGCGCGGCCGCTTGCCCACGTTGCGGATGGAGGCGAAATCCACCTTCATCATCATGGGGACGATCATCAGCCAGATCAGCACGGCGATGGGAATATTGATCTGGCTTCCCGCGCCGAACTCCATTCCGCGCAACTGGCCGGTGATGGCGGGCAGGGTCTTGCCGATGAGGACGCCGGCCAGCATGCACAGGCCGACCCACAGGCTGAGATAGCGCTCGAAGAAGTTGAGCCTCTTCGGCGTGACAGGTGTTTCGATGGAAGCGTGGGACATGGGCTTATCCTCTTACCGGTTCGAGCAGAGCGGCTTGGCTGGGGGCTTCCGCGAGTTGGCGCAACCGCTCGGGTCCGACCGGCTCCCAGGGTTTCCATGGAGCCACCACCATACGCCGGGCGAAGCGCTCCCGAACCTCGGCCAGGAACGGCAACTCGCGCCGGCCGCGCTCCACTAATAAAGGATCGCGGAAACCGTTGCCGGCGAAGCTCTGATTCACCACCCAGGCGAAGGGAGCGATGCCGGCGCGCGCCAGATCGCTCTGCAAGCGTGCGGCTTCGTGGACGGGAGTGGCTTCGGGAAGGGTGACCAGCAGGACGCGGGTGAACTCTGGGTCGCGCAGTCGGGGCAGCAGATGGCGCACGGATTCCGGCAGATCGCTCAGGTTCCGGGTAACTTCGCGGTGATAGGCTTCGGCGGCATCCAGCAGCAGGATCGTATGGCCGGTAGGCGCGGTGTCCAGGATGACGAAGGCGCGCTGGCCTTCGGCCACGGTCCGCGCGAAGGCGCTGAATACGGCGATTTCTTCGGTGCAGGGCGATCGCAGATCTTCTTCCAGCAGCGCCATCCCTTGCGGGTCCAACTGCGGCGCGGCCTTGGCCATTACGGCTTGCGCGTATTCGCGGGTCTCGGCAGCGGGATCGATCCGGCTCACCGAGAGGTTCGGGACGCGTTCGCCCACGGTGGCCGCGACGTGCGCGGCGGGGTCGGTGGTACTGAGGTGGACGGGATGGCCGCGCCGGGCCAGTTCCACGGCGATGGCGGAGGCGACGGTGGTTTTGCCGACGCCGCCTTTCCCCATGGTCAGGACCACACCGCGGCCCGGCTTTTCGAGTTCGTCGATCAGCGCGGAAAGCGGCAGGTCCATTGGGACTGCCTGCGACTGAGTGCGGCCTTCGGAGGGAGAGACCGGCGGGAGGCCGCTGAAAACGTGACGCAGATTCTCGACCCCCATGGGAGCGTACGGGAGCAGGGGTACCTGGGCGCAGGGCAGGCCCGCAAGCGTGGCGGGCATTGCGGCGAGGGCTTTCCGGCCGCGATCTTCCAGGGCGCAGGCGGCTTCATCGGTGCGATCGTGCGCGATAAAGATGCCATTGAGCCACAGGCGCTGATTGGTGACGCCCATTTCGGCGAGTTCGCGGCTGGAGCGATCCGCCTCGGCGAGCGCGGCGCGCTCGGGACGGCTCACCAGAAACAGCGTCGTGACAGCGGAATCGGTGAGGGCCTTCAGGCTGGAATCGTACAAAGACTTTTGCGTTTCGAGCCCCGAGAGAGGGCCGAGACAGGATGTGCCGGTGGTGTTTTCGGCGATGAAACCGGTCCAGGCCGCCGGGAGTTTCAACAGGCGGAGGGTGTGGCCGGTGGGAGCGGTGTCGAAGACGATGTGATGAAACGTTGACGTGGCGTGAGCGTCGCCCAGCAGTTTGGTGAATTCATCGAAGGCGGCGATCTCTACGGTGCACGCGCCGGACAGTTGCTCTTCCATGCTGGCGACGGAGGCATCGGGGAGCACTCCGCGGTAGGGTCCCACGACGCGCTCGCGATAGGCGCGGGCCGCCGCCTCGGGATCGATGTTCAAGGCGAACAGCCCTTCCGCGCCAGGAATCGCGGTGGGCGCGCCGCATAGGGGAACGCCTAAGACTTCGTCGAGATTGGAGGCCGGGTCCGTGCTGACCAGCAGGACCCTGTTGCCCCGCCGGGCCAGCGCCACCGCGGCCGCACAGGCCAGGGATGTTTTGCCTACTCCACCTTTGCCGGTGAAGAAGAGGATGCGCGTGGGTTGCTCCAGAAAATCTGTCATGTTTCGCAGTGGTCCCCTAGCAGCAGCGGGGCTGGATCACAGGCAATGTTGCGGCCGCTGGTGCGGCCGGCTCTACGCCGGAGAGACGGGCCAGTTCCTCACGGTTGGGGTAACATCCCTGACTGATGACGGCGCCGTTCCGCAGGATCAGGGGCAGACAGCGATTGCCGTGCTCCCGCAGGGCCGTCTTGACGGTTTCGTTGGCGGCGAAGGCTTGCGGCTGTTGGGCGAGGTTATATCGCTCGACGGCGATTCGCTGATTGGCCAGCCAGTGGAGATCGGCGGCAAAGCGTACGAGCACGGGGTCGACAGCCGGTCCGCAGACTCCCGTGGAACAGCAGAGCGGGGGATCGAAGACTTCAACGTGGGTCATTGAGAGAACTCCTGTTTCGCATATCGACGATAAACGATGTCATGGGCATAAAAAATACCTTCAGATGATGGCTATTAAGGCCTTGAGCCGGCGCAGTCCATCGAAGTTGATGCAGTAGCCAACGCGCGGCCCGTCCTGGGAACTCCGCACCAGGCCGGCTTCCTTGAGAATGCGCAGGTGCTCGGAGACGGTGGATTGCGCCAGCGGAAGTTCGTCGACAATCTGGCTGCAAACGCGTGCTTCCTTGCGCGAGAGCATGCGCAGGATGCGAACTCGGGCGGGGTGGCCGATGGCCTTGGCAAGGCGGGCCAACTCCTCGTCCGCCTCGACTCCCTCAAGAGCGAGCAGGCTCAGTTCGGGTGGCGCCGGTTCCGGCGGGCAGCACAAATCGGGAGAAGATTTCGAAGCCATCGTATCGTCGATTAACGATAGCTCGAAAGAGGGTGCTCCGTCAAGCGCCAAAAAAGAGCTTGACGGATTCGTTATTTCGATTATTATCGAAATATGGAGACGGATGTGCAGCGATATGCGGCTATGCTGGCGGCGATGGGTACGGAACCGCGGTTGCGGATCATGCGGCTATTGCTGTCGGCACATCCACAAGGGATGGTGGTGGGCGAGATCGGATCGGAACTGGGCATGCCGGGCTCGTCTCTTTCCCATCATCTGGAGAAGTTGAAAAACGAAGATCTGGTTTCGGTAAAGCGGGAGAGCACTTTCCTGCGGTACTCCGCGAACACGAAGACCCTGCAGGACCTGCTGGGCTTCTTGTATGCGGAGTGCTGTACGCGGAACCAGGCGATCGAACCGCAGGCGATCGTTCAAATCGCGAAAAAGCGATAGGTGTAAGTTGACGCGGAGTCTGGAGAAAAAACATGAGTACAACCGATATCAAAGAAGCCGTGAAAGAGAGATATGGCGAGGCAGCCAGGCGTGTCCAGTCGGGCAGGACGTCCTGTTGCGGCTCGGGGGAATGCGACCCGATCACCTCGAAGCTGTACAGCGAAGAGGAGAGCGGAGGGGTACCGGAACAGGCCTTGCTGGCATCGCTGGGCTGCGGCAATCCCACAGCGCTGGCGAGGCTGAACCCGGGCGAAACGGTGCTGGATCTGGGATCCGGAGGCGGGATCGACGTTCTGCTATCGGCCCGCAGGGTTGGCCCGTCGGGCAAAGCATACGGTCTGGATATGACCGACGACATGCTGGCGCTGGCTCGCCAGAACCAGAAAAAGGCAGGTGTGGAGAACGTGGAATTCCTCAAGGGCGAGATCGAGGAGATTCCGCTGCCGGACAATTCGGTGGACGTGATCATCTCGAACTGTGTGATCAATCTGTCCGCCGACAAGGACCGGGTGCTAAGGGAGGCGTTTCGCGTGTTGAAGCCGGGCGGGCGTTTTGCGGTTTCCGACGTAGTCATCCGCGGCGAGATGCCGGCGGAGATCCGGAAGAGTGTCGAGTTGTGGATCGGTTGCATCGCGGGCGCGCTGCGCGACACGGAGTACACCGGCAAACTGAAGGGGGCGGGGTTCGAGTCGATCGAAATTGAACCGACGCGGATTTATACCGCGGAGGACGCGCGGCGGTTCTTCGGGGTGCAGGGAATCGACGTGGAAGCCATCGCCTCGGAAGTGGACGGCAAGTTTATGAGCGCCTTTGTGCGGGCAACCAAGCCTGCGCCGTGCTGCGGGCCGGCGTGTTGCGGGGGGGGGAAATAGATCGACGGCTGCGAAGGGCGGCGTATCTGGCGGCGATGACCGCCAGAAACAGAGTCAGGACCTCGCTGTCCCCGAGGTTATATTCAAAAGCCCTCCGCCAGTATCTGCGATAATCACGGCAACTGCGCCATGTAATACGGCACTTACTTCCGGATCGGCGGTGCAGTTGCGTGATCCGTAACCCAGCGGGAATCGGCCAGACGGAGGATGCGCCGCGATGGACCAGGTTAACCTCAACGTCCTTGCGGGGAAGGCCGGCACCCGCATCATAGCTTCTCGGGATTCTGACACTGCACCATCGAGCGCACTTACACGCTCAGCACCGGGCAAGGCGACTCGCCGATAATTGCATACAACTGGGACCACACGCGCGAAAAACTTTCCTTCTCCCGGCCGCGGCCCACCACCACCAGATCCGCCTGCTCCTCTATTGCCGCGCGCCGCACCCCTTCGGCCACAGCGCAATCCAGGACCCGGATCTTCGCGTCCCCCCGAAGCTGAACGCCGTACGCCTGCGATGCCCGGCCCAGCATTTCTTTGAGGGATTCGGCTGGAGCAGCAGGGTCGCTTCCTTGAGGAGGCGACTCTACGTGGACCACGCACACTTTCGCACCGTAGGCACGGGAAACGATGCCGGCCGCCTGCAAAACCGTTTCGGCTTCAGGGTTCAGTTCCACCGCGCAGACAATCGATCGATAACCATCGGGACTCGCGGCCGGCGCCGGGGGTTGATGAGCGCTCGTAAAAACCGGACATTTCAGATCGTGCAGAACTTTCGTCGTCACCGATCCCATCAGTAAGCGGCGGAACTTTCCGTGGCCGCTGGTGGGCATCATCACCAGGTCGGCATTCATGCGGCGCACAGCCCATTCAATCACGGCCACCGGTTCCCCGTCTTCTATGACGGTCTCGTAACTCGCACTCCCCAGTTCCGATAGCGCAAACTGCTCCAATTGGTGTTTTCGCTCGTCGCGCAGTTCCTGCACCGCCGGAGTGTACGGGATTCCGCGAGGTTCCGGCCCCCCGGGAACTTCGAAGCGCGGCGCCAGAAGATAGTCTGGAATCACATCGAACGCGTGCACCAGGATCACTTTGCAGTCGAAGTGCCGCGCCATGTCGCGGACGTAAGGAACGAAGGCCTTAACCGCTCCCGAGAAGTCGACGGGAAACACAATGATTCGAAACGGCGTCATGGAAGAGGTCTGGCTCAGGGACTCACCTTCAAATGATCGGTCAGCGACACCACACCGGGCGCGCCACTGGCCTGTGTGAAAGCTTCCGACTTATCGGACTGATTGGCAACCGTCCCTTCCAGTGTAACTGACCCGTTCCTCACGATGATATGAATTGTCGGGTTCGCGTCCTGACGATATTGGCCCAACGTGGGGTCACCGTATATTGCCAGATACTCGGCCAGCCGCAGCTTTCCATCGGAGGCTGAAAGCGGCAGCACTTCAATCTGATCGACCACCCGGTACACTCCGGGCAATCGCGAAACGGCTTTCTCCGCATCCGCCTTCAGTTCCGGCCGGGTAACCTGGCCCACCAGCGTCACGGCGCCGTCTTCGACACGGCATTCCAGATTATCGAACACCGTATAGAAGGGCAATCCGACCAGTGCGCGTTGCACCTGCCGCGCGGTTGGGTTGCCCGATACATGCGCTGACGCGGCGATCAGCAGAAAGGGAACGGACAAAATCAACGTCACCCGGAATAACCGCTGGCTCACGACTTTCACCTCCGTAGAATATCTCTCATTTCGGCTGTACCGCAATGAACACACGCTCGCCGCCTCGCTCGATCAGCAAAAGCACCGGCTTGTTCCGCTCTTGCCGGACGGCGCTTTGAAACTGCTCGGGCGTGGTGACCGGTTTACGATTCACTTCCTGGACGACATCTCCGCGCCGGAGACCCGCCTCTTCCGCCGGGCTGGCTGGATCTACGCTGGACACCACCACGCCGGTGGTTCCGCCCGGAAGTCCAAGCTGCTGCGCGATCTGGGGCGTCAACTGGTCCACTGAGAGACCCAGTCGCGGCCCTGGCGTTGCGCCGGGCGCGGCGCTGGCGGCGGTCTTCGAACTTGCCGTGGGTGCGGCGAGAGTTAACGAGATCTCCCGCTCCTGTCCGTCGCGGAAAATCTTCACCTTTACCGGTGTTCCCGGCGCCATCATGGAAACTTTCAAACTGAGGTCCCGGCTATCCGGAATCGGCTGGCCGTCCAACTCCAGAATGATGTCTCCGCGTTTGATGCCCGCGTGTTCCGCGGGACTATCTGGCGTCACATTGGCGACCAGGGCGCCGCGCGGCTGTCCGGTCAAGCCGAACGACTTTGCCAACTCCGGCGTCACCGGCTGCACTAACACACCTATCGATCCGCGAAGCACCTTCCCGTGCTTCAAGATCTGCTCCATCACCTCATGTGCCATATTGATCGGCACGGCGAAACCGACCCCCTGGTTGCCGCCGCCTCCGGAAATGATGGCCGTATTCAAACCAATCAGGTCGCCGTGCACATTGACCAAAGCACCGCCGGAGTTGCCGGGATTTATAGCGGCGTCGGTTTGGATGAAGTCTTCGTAGTCCTCGATGCCGAGGCCGCCACGACCCGTGGCGCTGATGATCCCCATCGTCATGGTCTCACCGATACCGAACGGGATTACCGACGGCTAAGGCAAAATCGCCGACTCGCATTTTGGAGGAATCGCCGAATGCCAGCACCGGCAGATTTTTACCATCGATCTTCACAATGGCGACGTCGGTCTTGGAGTCGGTGCCCACAATGTGGCCCGTGAACTCGCGTTTATCGCTGAGTGAGATTTTGATATCGTCGGCGCCCGATACCACGTGATTGTTCGTCAGGATGTAACCGTCGGCGCTCACGATAACGCCGGAGCCCAGGCTGTTTTCGCGCTGCTCGCGGGGCACCTGGGATTGTTGCGAGAAATCGTTTCCAAAGAATTGTTGAAAGAAAGGATCCATAAAGAATGAGGAAGATGGTCCGTTATTCGGCGAGCGCACGAGCTTCGAAGAGGCGATGTTGACCACCGCGGGTATCGCTCGTTTCGCCACCGGCACGAATCCGTTCAGAAACGAGACCTGACTTCCTGTTGGCGATGCGCCGTTGGGTGCGATTGCGATCGCTGGATTGGCCTCTTCGAATATGGCGTGTCCCGTTTTTTCCGTAGTCCACGACCCGGCCAACACTCCGGCTCCGAGCGCCGCAATCAGCGAAACAATTGCCAGCTTGCGGTTCATGATACTCTCCTCCCCATGGCCGGGCGCATAAGTTGAGGTGCGTAATACCTGCCATCCAAAGTGTAAACCGGCAGGATTAGGGCCAAATAAAGAAGGGCTTATACTTTTCTTAACGGCAAGTGTGAATTATCTATCACCGTATTCTGCAAATCACTGGATCGGTCCGCTTCGTGGTGATATGTTTCTTAGGGAACCACTGGCGCTATCGGTGATTTAATTACTGCTCTGCCTTACGGGGCGGAAGGAGGTTTAGGAAATGCGGTATGGCGCGCTGGCAGTGGCCGGTCTTCTTTTGTTCGGTGTGGCTGCGTTGTATGCCGATGAAGGAAAACCGAATTTGAGCGGCTCATGGAAGCTCGCTCCCGGACAAAGCGAAGCCGGCCAAAGCAGGAACGATGTATCTTTGCTGATCGATGAAAAGGGAGACAATATCCACGTTAAGGAAACCCGCGGCCCCGACTCGAAAGACGACGTTTCGGAGTTCACCTGCACTACCTTGGGCAAGGAATGTGCGATGCAGGATGGCGGCGACAAAGCCACAGTATCGGTCTATTACAATGGACCGCTACTGGTCATCCTGAAAACACATGGCCGCAAAGGCAGCGTGGTTGAGAAACAGCGCTTGTCCCTCTCGCCGGCGGGAGATGCACTTACCATGGAAGTGATGTGCCTGGAGCCCCAGAGCAAAACCGAAAAACTGACATTTGCCAAGGCTCAGTAAGGCGAACGTACTTATGCTGCCCGGTCCGCGGAAGATAAGGGCATCGCTATCTGCATGGAGTACTTGAATAGCAAGGTGAATCACAAGGACTACATGTTCGACCACATCGCCTCGGGTGTGGATGTGATGAAGCAGGTCAATTCTCCGCAGGTGAAGATTCTCTACGACATCTATCATGCACAGATTATGGACGGCGATATCGTGCGCAATATGTGCGACAACATCCGGTGGATCGGCCACATTTCATAGCGGCGGAAATCCAGAGCGTCACGAAATCGACGAGACGCAGGAACGAACTACCACTTCATCGCCCAGGCCACCGCAGACCCGGGATTCACGGGGTACATCCGGCTCGAGTACTCCCCGGCGCAGGGGCACGACCCGATCCGAGCCTGAAGCAGGCAATGCAGATCTTCGACATGTAACGCCCGTTACTCGACGGGCGGCAGGGTGTTTCTTCGGGAGCACGGTGAGTGAACCTGACAGAAGGCCGAAAAATCATCAGGCTGTAGTTATTTTCGTCATTTCGTGACGTAGTATAGTACCTAAGAATATTAAACTATCAAATTATTCTTGCCTTCTAGCGATGACCGGGGTTATCGTTCTGTGTTGGACGTTCTAGAGGTACCAGAAACCAGACTGGTACCTTCCGGGATCGAGCTGCTCATCCCGCCTTACAAAACGTAACACTGTTTGCGGGTTGGTAGAGGTGTGCTCGGGAGGATATTTCAGATGCGTACGCCTATCAGGATTGTCTTGGCACTTCTTGTTGCCGCCACGGGCTTTGCCCAAACAGCCACCCCGCCTCCCCCATTCACGTCCGTTCCGCGGGTCGAAGATGTGGATCTGTACGATGCCTTCTTCAACTACCAGCAGGGTATGATCACCTCAATGACAACCGCCATCGCTGCCGATCCAACCAGGAGCGCCACGCTGAACCAGCAAATGGCCACTACCCTGGGAATCAGCGTGGGCGAACTCCCCGTCGTGATCGCCAACATGCAGCAGGTTACCCAGAACTACGCCCAGTTGACCTCCGACAGTCTTGCTGGAAACCTGACCCTGCCCCAAGGCGCGCCGGCGCCGACGGCCGCGCAACTGGCTTCCGCATTTAAATTCAAAAGAGTCCGCCTGACCACCGGGGCGGTTGTGGCTCTCTTTCAACAACTCTCGCCCGCCTCCTGGGGCGGCTTGCATATCTATATCGTCGGCCCTTACAAGGCCACGATCTATCAACATTAAGAGGGTAACCCCATGATGCGCTTGCCAACGACTTTCGGAATCCTTCGACGGGCTCTTGCGGCGGTGGCCCTGTTGGCTGCCGCGCCGCTGGCGGGACAGGTGCTTCCGCCTTCCATGTCCGGTAGTAACCAAGTCACGAAAATCAGTGTGTACCGCGGGCAGTACAACCAGCAGGCGGTGTGGTATGTGAACTCCAACGGCGATCACCAGACTACCGGCCAAACCTTCGTGTACGGCTTGGGAGGAGATACACCGGTACTGGGTGATTGGACCAACACCGCTCAACTGAATCTGGGCGTGTTTCACGATGGCCTGTGGTACCTGGATCTCAACGGTTCGGGCGCCTGGGAGCCTGGCATCGATAATTTCTTCTCCTTTGGCCTGCCCGGCGACATTGGGGTGATGGGCGACTGGGATCATACAGGAAAACTGCGGATTGGCGTTGTCCGAAATGTCGGCGGCGCGTTCTACTGGTATGTCAACCTGCACACCTGCGCCGAGCGCAACGGCTACGGCTGCCAGTGGGGCGGCCAGTATGGCACCGACTCGGAAAACCTGGGCGTCGATTACGCCGTCTATCAATTTGGACTGGCAGGCGACATCCCGGTTATGGGCGATTGGGACCACACCGGAAGGTTACGGATCGGCGTTTACCGCAGCGGTACCTGGATTGTGGACCAGGATGGCTGCAATTGCTACGACGGCAACGCGGGATTCTACTATTTTGGCGTGCCCGGAGATCAGCCGACGGTCGGTCGCTGGACCGGGGGTTCGGATGCCACGCATCTCAATCTGGGTATACTGCGTTCCGGCCAGTGGATTGTCGATGCCAATGGCGATCGCGCCTACAACGGACCGGGATATGACGGATTTTATTCCTTCGGTGTCCCAGGGGACATTCCGGCGGTGGGAACCTGGGCGGCGGTAGGGAGCCAATACTACCTGACGACTGCGGCAACTGCCGGAGGGACGATCAGTCCGTACTGTCCCTCCCCCGGGTGCCTGTACAACGTCCCCGCGCAGGTCACGGTGACCGCAACGCCCAGCCCGGGTTATGTTTTCACCGGGTTCAGCGGAGGCATGCTGAGCGGTCTAACCAACCCACAAACGTTCACGATGAACGGGCCGGCGACGGTGATTGCGAATTTCGCTCAGCAGCAGCAGTACTACCTAACAACCAATGTGAGCCCGGTGGGAACTGGCTCCATCAGCCCGGCCAGCGGCTGGTACAACGCGGGCACGCAGGTCCAAATCACGGCAACTCCTGCCAGCGGATACGTGTTTTCGGGCTTCTCCGGCGCCCTGAGCGGCACGACGAACCCGCAGAACCTGACAATGAACGGGCCCGCATCCGTCACGGCAACTTTCACAAATACGCTGACTTCCACAAACCTGACTGACTTCCAGAGTTGCATAGGCCCGGCGGGATCGGTTGCTAACTGCGTTCTGGCTCAGGGTCGCTATCCGGTGAACACGACTCTGCACATCCAGCGCTCCGGCATCGCCCTGATGGGTGGAGGCGGACCCGGCGACACGACCCTCTATCGCGATAACGCGAATCTGGTTCAAATCATGGTCGCGGATGCAAACGTTTCCGGTGTTTCGATCGAAAACCTGACATTCGACGGCAATCGATACGGGCGCGGTCTCGGTCTGAGATGCCTTATGGGCAATACCGGATTCTACGATCTCGATCTGCGTGCGGGTGGGACCTTCACCGTGCAGTGGATGGATTTTATCAACGCTCCCGGCTGGGCGCTGTACTTCCAGGGCTATGGATCGAGCGTTTCCGTGTCGAATTTCGGGCAAGGCGGCTACGGATATGCTCCGGATGGTTCATTGAGATCTGAGACGGGAAAGGAATCGGCGACTCGCTCCACGGCGGTATGGATCGAGGGCAGCTACAACGGCGCTTGGTATAACGCGATTTCGTATGCGGGAACAGCCGCGATCAACCTGCACGGCTCGCATCAATACGCGTATGGAAATCTTCTTTATCAGAATCGTTATGAGATTTCGGACGGCAGTGGGGGCGGGCAGTTGTTCCTCGACCCCGAAAGCTCGGCAGCTACCGTTACCGGAAACGTAATCGACGGAAACGGGTGGCCTCAATACACGCAGGGGCAGCCACCGCCAAGCCTCGGCACCACATGCGACCTTCCCAGCGATCCGCAGTTCAATGCGGGCGTGGAGGCCTACGGCTACGATCATGCCTTTTTCAATAATGAGATAGAGAACAACACAGGGTCGGGAATGCAGTTTGCCGGTTCGGAGCCCACCGGGCGGATTACGATTTCGAGCGAGAATCCAAGCGATCCATCGGACACTCCCAGATACATCGAGATGAACAAATCCGGTGGTATTGTCTTCTTAGGCACGTACTCGCCCCCTTGGACACTCTCAGCGCAAGGGGCAGCGCTCTATAGAATCAATGTACGAAACAACGCAGGCTTCGACGTCGACCTCGATGGACTCTCTAATGACAACACGACCGGCTATTATGGCGTGGGATATCACGGGTTTGTCAGCGATTCGTGCATAATTGCCAGCAATAACTCCGGCCCTGTTGCTGGCGTGCCGGGTGTGAACGGCGGTATGCCACCTCCATATGACAATACACTGACACACCCCGTACCCACAAGCTACGGCGCTTACACGTACAACGGTGGAACATGCCCGGATCCGGGCTGGCCGGCGCAGACGCCGGCAAGATCCTGGATACCAGGTTGGCCCTGGTAAGGAGCGGATAGATTATGAAGAGAATATCACGCTTTGTCGTGCCTCTACTCGCTGTTTATTCGAGTTTCGCACAGCGGACTCCAGAGATTGTGACGTCTAGTTATTCACTGGTTCAACCCTTTAACGTTGCTCCGGGACAACTGATCACCCTCGTCGTCGATTTAGGTCCTGCTAGCGGAATCTACGAGACTGCTCGGGCGCCTTCGGGGGTCGATCTGCCGACGTCCTTGGGCGGAATAACTGGTGGTTTTTATCAGGTGTTGGGCGTCGGTAAGCCCTCGCCGTTTCTTGAGGTCTACCCATACTGGGGAAGCTGCGGCCCAACTGACCGTCAATACTGCACCTCTTTAGCCGCCATTACAATCCAGATACCATTCGAAGCCAAGTCGCCCGGCCCTGGCGGTCCTCTACAGGGAACGATAGACTTTGGTGGGGCACCGTTCGTGTTCGTCGACGTCGTTGCTGACCAAGTGCATCTCTTGACCACGTGCGACGCCTTTATGATTCCCCAATCCTTTTCAGCACCGGGTGATGGGACCGGCCTTCCCTGTCCCTCAATCGTTGCGCATGGGGATGGTTCGCTCGTGTCCGCACAGAGCCCCGCGCTCCCGGGCGAGGTGGTCGTCGCGTACGCTGTGGGGCTTGGACAAACCGATCCGCCGCTCCAAACCGGAAAGATCGTGACGGCGCCAGCTCAAACTCAGGCTACTTTCGGACTGGACTTCAACTATCATCCCAACGCTCTGGCGTCGAAACCGCTCCCGAATGCGCCGCCTCCGCTCTATTCCGGTGCCACGCCGGGATTCGTCGGCTTGTATCAGATCAACTTCGCGGTTCCATCTCCACCGCCGGGAACGCCGCCCTGCGTCGTACCAAAGACGCCCGGTGAGAATGTGGTTTACTCGAACCTGACGGTCACCGTGGGCGGTGCGTTCTCTTTCGACGCCGCGAGACTATGTGTCGCCGTGAATCCGTAAAGTACTGGAGGAAAATTATGCGTCACTTTGTGCCCGTCGTGCTACTTGCTTCGGCGATTTGTCTCGGACAGGCGCCATCGCTACCCAGCGAACAGCAGTATCTTCGCTTCATTCTATTAGACATCGCAAGCTTGGATCATGATCCGAACGAGATCAAGGCATTTGAGAGTCACCTGGCGAAGCAGTTTGGGCTTAATGCGCAGGAGTCTGCATCGATCCATGCGGCGGGTCAGGCGTTGAAGCCTCTCTTGGATCAGAACCGGACAGCGGGACGTACTATTGTGGCGGGCAAGCGTGTGCTCTCTCCGGGTGATGTTGCCGGACTGGGGGAGCTGGATTCGCAGCGGGAGCAGAAGATCGCCGCTTTGGCAAGCCAGGTCCTCAGTGGTGTCAGGCCTGTAACGGCCGCCCGCCTCACGGCCGCTGGAAGGAACTTGGCGGCGGGAGTTGCCCAAATGAAGTAGGCTTCAACATCTGCGCGAAGGCGGCATCGTCGTGCCATCGCGGCAACTCAAAGGTGGCGAAGCGATCCGCCAGTTGTTGATTGGTGAGCTGCGCCCTGATGAGCTTCCTGTGTGCCTACGCATAGCAGCGGTAGGCGCAGACCATTCGCCACAAAGCGAATGGAAGCAGAGCAAAACCGGGAAACTGACATTTGCCAAGGCTCAGTAAGGCGAACGTACTTACGCTGCTCTGTCCAGCCGGGTCGCGCCGGATTCGCGGCTGGGTCCGACAAAGCGATTGTAGAGCCAGCCTAAGATGAAGCCGGCGATAAGACCGTCGACAGCCCCATACAGGGTTCCGAGCAAAACGTCGCCAAAGTTCCGGACGCTATAGAAACCCGGGTAGATGGAGCCCATTCCGCGCAGGAATTCAGCTCCGTATGAAGGGGCTGCAAGGTTAATGAGCCCAACCAGTAACAAGCAGGCGCCCCATAGCACGCCGAAAGATATTGCCATAGCTTTTAGAGAGAGTCTCATAATCCACCTTCTTCGATTCTGAGTTTACCCGCCGTACCTTAGAGAAAGGTAAGGAAAGCATTATAATTTTCTTGATATCAGGCATCCCGTTGTGCCCGCACGATAAACCTTTTGGGCGCGGACCCCACATAGTAAAACGGAAAGCAGGTTACCAGAGTAAGAACATCCGACCTGGTCGGATTCAGGACCCGAACATCGCCGGGAGGAACCACTTGGGTGGAAACCACGCGGTACCGATAGGCGCCCTCGAGGGTGGAAAGCGTAATCGTGTCGTTGGGCCGGATCAGCCGGAGCGGGCGAAAAAAAGTATCGCGATGCCCGGCGATCCCTACATTGCCGGACTGCCAGGGCAGGGCCGTACCGGGAATGTGGCCCAGCGCGCGCCGCAGGTCCCGGCTTCCATCCCCTTGCACAATCATCACCGACATGCCCAGGCGCGGAATCTGCAGTTTTCCGATGACTTCGCCATCCGGCAGGACTGCCGGGGGGCGGGCAACGGAAGAGGCCGGCGCTCTCTCCGTCGTTTTGCGAAGCTGGTGGCTGAATTGGTTCGCCTTTCTGTGTTGGAACAACTCCGCGCTGACCCAGGCAAAGACGCAACACCCTAATGCCAACAGTCCGGCGACCAGAAATACATACTGAGCGATTCGCAGCGGGGCTCTGCGGCGGGTAGTCATAGCAGCGGCTCCTGCGATGCCGGCGTCGGAGTTGCAGAGGGCGGCGCGGCGATGTAACCGGCCCGGACCCGCACACGCAACCGCCTGCCTTGCGCATCGTGAGCGGTCACTTTGATGCGCCGGTATTTATTATCGAGTGTGCTGTTCGCGGGAACGTAGCCAATAGTGTATTGGCGCCGGATATCCTCAGCGATCCGCCGGCAAATCCCGACAGTCTGGCCGGTCTCGTCGGGAAGAAACGTTTGGCCGCCGGTCACACGCGCGAGATGCTCCAGAAAGTGCGGGTCCTGGTCGCCATCCTGCTCGTCAAGCAGACCGATGGCATAGATGATGACGTTCGAGCGGGCCGCATCCTCCAGGACATCGTTCCGCTTGTGATGGCTGCACGTATCGCCGCCATCGCTGATCAGGATCAGTACTTTCTTATCCTTCGACGAACGCTTCACGTGGGCGATTCCGGTTTCGATGGCGTCGTAAAGTGCGGTGCGTCCATAAGCGGTCACGCCATTGAGGGCTGCTTCCAGTTCCGCCGGGTTGGCGGAAAAAAGCTCGGTGTCCGGCAGGCCGAAATCAGATTTCTCGTTGAAGTTAATGACGAACATCGCATCCTGAGGATTGCTCGCGTGGACAAATTCCAGAGCGGCGGCAGCTACGTCGCGGCGCCTCCGCGCCATGCTACCGCTGTTGTCAACCAGGAGCCCGACAGTGACCGGCACATCCTCATGCTGAAACAGACGAATGGCCTGCCGCCGCCCGTTTTCGAAAACCTGGAAGTCCTGCTGACGCAGCCCGGAGACAAATCCGCCTTGCGGGTCGCGAACGGCGGGATGCAGCACCACCAGATTCGTATCTATGGAGAAATTCGGGATACCGGGCGAACGGTCTGGTCCCCGCTGCGCCCGCACAGAGATGGCCAGCAAACAACAAAAAGCGAGTCCCCAAACGGGAACTCGCTTTTGTTTGCAGTTGCCCAACCCGCGGATCCAGTACCCGGCTTGGCTAATTCCTGTCACCTTATTTCATTTTAGCGGTTACAGCGCGAAGGGTCGCAGCCGCGCCCAACGAAGCGATTCCGAGCAACCCGATCAAAGGCAGGAAACTGCCTGTCTTTGGCAGTTCCTGGGGCGGCGTAGCGGGCGTGGGCGCGGGCGTTTGGGGCGCCGGCGCGGGCGGGAATGCCGTGGCAATCTCGGTCTCCTGACGGTTCGGTTGTTCGGCCTTCAGGGGAGCGTTCTTCATTGCCATCACGTGCGGCTCGTTCGTGTTTGCGGTGGCATGCGTGGTGTTCGACGCCATTTCGTTAGGCATGGATGGCACCGGCTGATTATTGGCTTGAGCCAGTTCCTCCGCCTTGACCTTCGGGTACACGAAATCGTGCCCGTAGTTGTCGCCGGGATAGAACCAGGCTTTTACGGCTTGAGGAGCACCGGTGGCCCGCTCCTCGAATGTAATGATGGGGTGCCCAGACGGCCTCATGCGATAGTCCGGAATTGCCAGGAAAATTCCGTACAAGTGATTTTCGCGCTTGTTGTACACCTCAACAATGTTCCTATCCGCCAAGGAGTCCAACAGTTTGAACACATATGTCCCGGGCTCTAATACCTGTCCGGGAATCTCTACCGGCCCGCTGAAAGTGAAAACCGTTTTCTGATTCCATTCGTCGGCCTTCGCTTGCGGCAGCAAAGCGATCAGCGCAAAAGCGCCTATCAATGCAAATACCTTCGTGAACTTCACGTCAAGCTCTCCTCTCTCTCAATTGCTTTACCGATGCGTGCGATGGGGAAAGCAAGGTTGGTCGAGCGGAGACTACCAGCCACCGGTCGCCCTCCTTGCTTAAGACGCCGCTGATATGACCCTTCAGGATCGTCTCTTTTCCGTCAGTACCGTGTACACCTGAGATCTCGCAGTCGTAGTCCGCAATGGCGACGTCCGGTCTGAGAAAGCGCAGATGCCTCTGCGGCATGTTGATCCGGCTTCCCCTCAGAACTCCGTTACGCGCCTCTGCCAGGAGTTTTTCCACTTCGGCGCGGCCTCTGCCAACTCGCCCGGTGGGGTGCATCAAGTCGCCGTCATAGGTGAAACACGCGGCCAGCGCCTTGACATCGTTGCGATTCCATGCAGCTACGAACTCCGCGGCGGTAGTCCGGATAGCGTGTTCGTCTTGAGATTGACCCTTGGGCCTTGGTGACATTCTTAACACTCCCTGACGGCTGCCATGCTGGGCAACCCAACGCTAACTTCAACCAAGCCCAGGATATCTAAGTGTTATTAGAAAGGTATAAGAAGGGTATTATGATTTTCTTGATGCTAAGTGAAGTGAACGATCGGTTATCGTGACAAAACGGACTCAACCCGCGCCATCAGGTAATCGAATTCGAATGGTTTAGTGACGTAATCATCGGCGCCCGCGGCGATGGCCTGTTCCCGTCCGCTGCGATTCCTGGAGGTTACTACGATGACGGGGATGCGCAGGGAATCCCGGATGGTACGGCAGATCTCCAGTCCGCTTGGTCCCGGCATCTGCCAATCGAGGAGAACCAATTGCGGGAGGTCTTTTTCCAGCATAGCCAGCGCGTCCGGTCCGCTTCCGGCCTCGCGGACATCATACCCCTTGGCCTCCAGCGCGATACGCATCACCCTCCGAAACTGCGGTTCGTCGTCAACCACCAGTATCACTGCCACTTACGGTTCGTCCTATCCGGGCCTCGTTCCATTCTCAAGCTTCGGGATGCACACACACAGGGAGCAATACTCGAAATATGGTACCGTCGCCTGGCGTACTTTCCACGTGCAGGGCTCCCCGGTGCGCCCGGACAATGCCGGCCACCGCCGCCAGGCTCAGGCCGCGGCCCAGCGACTTGGTGGAAAAGAACGGTTGAAAGATCTGGCCCAATATTCCCGCATCCATTCCGCAACCGGTGTCGCTCACTTCCAATCCCACGCAGGCTACCGGTCCGGGCCCGCCGGCAGGCTCGCAGATCTCCCCGGCAAACGTGCGGACCGAAACCACACCTTCTCCCTCGCCGACCGCTTCGACCGCATTCCACACCAGGGCCTTGATGGTCTGCTCCAGTTGGTAAGAGTCGGCGTCGCATAGCGTCAGGCCTTGCGGGAGATCCAATCGCAATTGCACCCGGCAGGGAATCGAGTCCCTCAGTCTGGCCACGCTGAGCGCAGCCAGGCTTGAGAGATCCACCGCGGAAAGCTGGGTCAGGCGGATTCCGGCGTAGGCCATGATCTGCTTCACCAGGGTGGTGGCCCGCTCCGCTGCCAGGAGAGCCGTTTCCAGAGGTGCCCGGGCCGGGTGATCCGGTGTCAGCGAATCCAGAGCCATGCCAGATCCGCACATCACGCCCGTCAGGAGGTTATTCAGATTGTGAGTGATTCCCACGGCCAACTGCTGAATCAGCTCGCGCTCCTGCCGGGCTGCGGCGTCGCCGGGGCGCCACTCGGCGGCCGGGATACTCGCGCTCAGTCTCGCGCCTTCGCTCTTGCATTTCTTCCGTGAGGCAACTGGTTCTGCGGAACCGCCGTGCATGGTTTCTTCCTCCACGTTCAGGCTCTCCAACTATACGGGAGGAGTATTAAGCAATCATAAAGATCGCATTATGATTTTCCTGAGGTAGACGTGCTCTTCGCCAGGCGGTATCCAAGAGACGGCTCGGTAAGAAGATAGCGCGGATTTTGCGGGTCGGGCTCAATCTTTTTTCGCACCTGGTTCACAAAAACGCGCAGGTATTCCACTTCGTTGCCGTAATCGGGCCCCCAGACGGCCTGCAGCAGGCGTCGGTGTGAAACCACTTCGCCGGCGTGCTCAATCAGGTAGTACAACAGCTTGAATTCCTTCGCCGTAAGGTGAACCGTGGTGCCGTCACGCGTGACCTCGTGGCTCTCCAGATCGATCTCCACGCCATCCAGACGAATCAGGTGGGTGTGTTGCGTACCCCAACGCCGGACCACGGCGCGAATGCGCATCACCAGTTCTTCCACGTCGAACGGTTTGGCGATGTACTGGTCTGCCCCGGCTTCAAAGGCCGCGGCGCGCTCTATGGCCAGCTTCCTTACCGAGATAATGATAATGGGCACATCCCAGGAGGCGCGAATGGCCCGGCACGTTTCGATGCCGCTGATGCCAGGCAGAAGCATATCCAGCAGCACCACATCGGGAAGCCCCAGGCGAAGCTTCTCGATTGCCTCCTCGCCGCTCCGCGCATCGTCCATTTCAAATCCGCGCGCGATGAGCGCGATTCGCAACGCTCGCCTGGCCTGCGGTTCGTCATCTACGTTCAATACCTTCACGCTGCTCAGTGGACCCCTCCGCTAACACCGGCAGGGAAATCAGGAATACCGAGCCGTCCCCGGGAACGCTCCGCACCCAAATCTCGCCGCCATGTGCCTCCATGATGCATTTCGCACTCGGCAATCCCAATCCCTTTCCCGGGACTTTCGGCCCGCCGGCGCGGCCTCGATAGTGCTTTTCGAAAATTAGCTCCTGGTCGTCTTTTGGAATGCCGCAGCCGGAATCAGCCACGCTGATCACAATTTCCGTGCCCGTGAATTCGCCCGCCACGCGAATGGGCGAGCCCGGGGGAGAATACTTGACGGCATTGTCCAACAACTGCCAGATCACCTTTTCGATCATCTCTCCGTCGAAGAGGGCCAGCGGAATCGTCTCGTCGATCTGTACCTCCACCTGCCGGCCATCCCGCAGTTGTCCCAAACCTTCAATCGCGCGGGCAACCGCCTGCTTTACCGAATTCGGGGATCTGTGCGGAGTGACTTCCACGGCATCGCGGGAACTCATCTCCACCGCGTCGTCGATGCGCCGTCTGAGGCGCTCGGTTTCCTCGTCCACGATGTGCAGCAGTTCCAACTGCTGGGAAGAGCTCCCGGGCGTCTTCGACAACAGCGTGCTGACCGAGACCCTGACGGTGGCCAGGGGGCCTTTGATCTCGTGCGCCAGAGCGTCCAGCACAGCCGACTTCAGATTCTCGGAACGGCGCGCGACCTCTGCCTCCATCGATTGCCGCGCCGCCTTCGCCTTGGCGATTGCGAGACCCACGCGTTCGGCAACGGCGCCCAACATGGGAGCAGACGAGAGACTCCCGGCAATTCCCAGGCTGCCGGCCGTGGTACCGCTCTCGCGGATGGTCACAACGGAAACGGTGGACTGCCGATCGATATAGGTGACCCCGCTGGAGGCCGCCTCGCGTAGCACGGCATCGGAAATCCGGCCGCTGCCTTCGCCAGAGCGCCACACCCGGTCTCCCGCAAGATCGAAGAAGGCGGCGCCTTCGACTCCGATAATCTGAACCACGCAATCGGTGATCCGTTCGTGTACGCTTTCCGGGTGCTCGTCGTCGCGGAGCGCGGAGCCCAGGTCGTACAGCCGGCGCAGATCGTCCGCGCGCTGCTCGGCTTCTTTGCGATGGCGGCTCGCGCGCGCGGCAAGGCCGCCGGTAGTGATCGCGGTCAGCAGGAATGCCAGTAGCGTGATCAGATGGTCCGGCGACTCCAGGCCAAATCCGCGCGGCGGCAGGAAAAAGTAGTCGAATCCAAGACTGCCCGCAAGCGATGCGGATAGCGCTTCGGCCCATCCCCACCGAATCGCAAACCCCTGTGTGAGGAGCACCAGGCCCAGCGCCACCGTGGCATGATTGACATGCCGCAGGTAAGTCGCACCCGTAATGACGGCCACCGCGATTCCTGCCGCGGTGGCGCAGCGAGCAGCCTGGTATAAGTCGGGCCTTCGCATCGGCGAACTCACGCGAGCGTGCGCTACCTCACACTTTACCGTCGAAATACCGCCCTACATAAGCTTAGCAGTTACCGGATGGGGCCGTCGCATGGCACCCCGATGGTAAGTGTCTGTAACTTGGATTACCGGGTTCAAATATCTCTTGTCGGGCTTAGCTATACTTACCATCAGGGAGCAACAATGTTGCAAAGCGCCGGTCATATTATGGGCTTCTCGATTCAGGCGACGGACGGGGAGATCGGCTGCATCGAAGACCTCTATTTTGACGATCTGCGGTGGATGGCGCGGTATCTGGTTGTGCGCACCGGGACGTGGCTGTCGGAACGGCGCGTGCTGATTTCCCCGGTCAGCGTGCTGCGGTTGGACTGGCTGGAGCGGCGGCTCTACGTCGCGCTCACCTGCGAGCAGGTGAAAGGGAGCCCGGATATCGATGAGGAAAAGCCCGTCTCCCGGCAGCACGAAACGGACCTCAGCGCTTATTATGGCTGGCCGATTTACTGGAACATTGAGCCATTCGGCTTTGAACCCGTGCCGGTCGCCATGCCTTGGGCGCAGCCTCTTCCCCCTCCCGCCAAGCCGGCTGACGGGGACCCTCACCTGCGCAGCGCCCACGAAGTGACGGGATACCACATCAAGGCGCAGGATAATCCGGTGGGTCACGTGTCGGATTTTGTGTTCGACGACGATACCTGGGAAATCAAGCTGATCGTGGCCGACGCGGGTAAGTGGTTACATCACCGGCTCCTGCTGTTGAGACCGCAATGGATTGAATCCATCAGTTGGGCCGAACGCCACCTCACCGTCCGCCTCAGTGTAGATTCCATCCGGACCAGCCCGGAATTCCACCCCGCGTTTCCTCTCCGCCCCGGAATATGCCGAACAACTGCTCCATCACTACGACTGATGCACGCGGTAAGGCGAAAGCGCCTGGCCTGCTCTCACGACTTCAATTCGGACCTGTTATGAAGAAAGCCAAGTACGCGAGCGCGGGTCAGGACACCCTCTATGTGATTGTTGCTGACCACGGGAAGCTGGTTCAGGTTTTCCCGGCTCATGATCTCCAAGGCCGCGCGTAGCGGCGTCGACGGCTGGACTTTTCGAATCTCGTCGATGGGCCGCATGATATCGAATACAGTCATATACGGCCACCGCGCCCGATCTATCTTCTTCACTTCGTGCGGCGTGACCAATCCGGCCAGCCCGTCATTATCCCTTACCAGGAAACATCGATCGCCGGTACGCAGCAGTTGCTCCTCCACAAAATTCTGGACGTTGAGGTTTCCGCTTACGGTGGGACAGTCCGACGTCATGAGATCCGCTACGGTGGTGCTGCGCAGCAAGCGGTTCAGTCCCACTTCGAGGACGCTCTCCCCGGCCGCTTGCAGGAGGAACCAACCGATGAAGATGATCCACAACCCGCCCAAACCCGCGCCCGCAAAGAACTGGACAATCCCGAACGCGATGAAGAGTACGCCCGCGCCGAGCCCCATTCGTGCCGCCTGCCGGGTGGCGCGTTCCACGTCTCCACTCTTCCACCACAGGATCGCGCGCAGAATGCGCCCGCCATCCAGAGGGTAGCCAGGGATCATATTGAACACGGCTAATCCCAGATTGATATACCCCAGCCACGAAAGCATCGCATACCCCGGACTGGTTGCCGGGCCTGCCAGATAGCGCAGGGCGAGGCACACGGCGCCGAGAGCGGCACTGGTGAGCGGCCCGACAAATGCCATCCAGAACTCTGCATTGGCGCTGGACGGGTTCTGCTCGATCTGCGAGACGCCGCCCAGGGCAAACAGGGTGATCTCACGTACGGGAATGCCATGCGACTTGGCGAATACCGAGTGGGAAAGCTCGTGCGCCAGCAGAAACACGAAGAACAGTGTCCCGGTTCCCAGCGCCATGGCCAGGATCGTAGTGGAACTCCACTCCGGATGGGACCCTCGGAATTGCGAGATCAGGGAGATCACAATCAGGAATGCGATCAGGAACCAACTGTAATGAAGACCAATCTGAATTCCGAAGATCCGTCCGAGTTTGATTTGGGAGCGCACTTACGCCGCGGCCGTGACCTTGACCGGCCGCCCGTGTTCGGGTTTCTCCACCTTGGTAGCCGTAATCTCCAACACGCCCTTGTCGAGCGTGGCGGAAACGCGATCCACGTCAATCGGCGTTTGCAAATTGAAGCTCCGCAGCAGGCGACGGCCGTTAAATTCGCAGAAATGCACCCGGCCTTCTTGTTTTTCGTGCTGATGCGAGGACTCCGCGCGAACCACGATGGTCTGCGGAAGGGCCGTGATCCGCAGGTGGTTCGGCTCCACCCCGGGAACCGCCAGGTGCACCCGAAACTGCTTCTCATCCTCCACCAGTTCGGCCGTAGAGGCCCAAAGCAACTCGCGTTCGGCACGCAGCCAGTCGTCCAGATCGCTGCCTGGCGCGCCGCCCCGCCGCTCGTAGAACTCGAACGCGCGCCGCCGCGTTTCGTTCATCATTTTTTCGAGTGCCGCAAAAACAGACACTTCCGCTCGTTCCGTGTCCCGGATCTTCTCAATGTAAAGGTTTGGCACTGGGAGACTCCTTTCTTCTCTCCTCGTGCCTCCAGGTTATCGCCGCGAGATTAAGGGGTAGTAAGAGAAGTCTTACGGTTTTCTTTACCGTGTGCTAAACGGCACTTCGACGCGGGAAGTGCGAACCCGGGCGGTGAGGCCAAAGTTCCAGAGCGGCACTGTTCGACCAAAGTAGAATAGACCGCGATCCGCGACCCTGGTAGCATTCGAGCATGGAGGGCTAAAAACCCTCAAACGGGGACGGCCAGATAGGCTGGATGGATACGGGATTGAAGCGGAATATTGCGGTAATAGACGATGACGTGCTCGTGCGTCAGGCACTGGAAGACTGTATGGAATCGGCGGGATACGTGGTAACGGGCTTCGGTTCGGCGGAGGAGTTTCTGGAGTCGGGATCTACCCGTGACGCGGCCTGCCTGATCGTTGACGTGCAATTGCCTGGAATTACCGGTCTGGAGCTTCAGGATATGCTTGCCGGCGCAGACAATCGTGTGCCGATTGTATTCGTGAGCGCCTGGGGCAGCGAAGCGAATCGCAAAAGAGCGCTCCGCCAGGGCGCGGCCGGTTTTCTTGCCAAGCCGTTCCGGAGGGAAGAATTGCTGAAGATTATAGGCGCTGCGATCCGGTGTTAAGCCGCCCCCTCGCAATCCGGGCCTTCAGGCAGCCGGGCAACAAGATATTAGGACTGTAAACTAATAATTCGAGAATTCGTTCTGTAGTTCAAAATCCGTTGGCAGAGTGCTATCTCTGCAATCTAAGGGGTTCGATTGAGCCGCGAAAGCTGTCACGACACTCTTCTGAAGATCCGGCAGACCCACGCCGCAGGGGTTGACGCTGTTGACCTCGCAGCCGTTTCGGCCATGACGAATGAAGCGCCGTGTGGCGCCCGCAGCCATCCGGACGACGCGGGTCGCGTGGTGGATCGCCGGCGAGCGGTTCTGGCTTGCGGCACGCCGGTTGACCTGGAAGTGCGCATGCGGCGCTTGTTTCTGTTCGCGCCAACCCGCTGCGCGATGAATCCGGCAGAATTGTCAAATCAGGCCGCCCTCGATGATTACTGTCTTACCCTCGAGGCGTGGCGTCATGCGGCTGACATTGAATCATCGAACTGTCCGCCGAATATCCGCGAATGATCACGCGGCAACGCAAGAAAGGAAGGGAAACTACTTTGATGTACCAGGAAATCGTGGGCCGAAGCCCGGCATTTCAAAAGGTCTTGAATCTGGTTGGCGCGATCGCAAGAAGCGATTCGGTAACCTTGATTCAAGGCGAAACCGGCACCGGGAAAGAGGTCATCGCCCAGGCGATTCACCAGCAAAGTTCCCGATGCCATGGGCCGTTTGTAAAGCTGAACTGCGCCGCGATTCCCGGCCCCTTGCTGGAGAGCGAGCTCTTCGGCCACGAAAGAGGCGCTTACACGGGAGCGTGCACGCAGACCAAGGGGCGATTCCAATTGGCCGACCGGGGGACGCTCTTTCTCGACGAGATCGGCGACTTGCCGCTGGAACTGCAACCCAAACTCCTGCGCGCTTTGCAGGAGCAGGAGTTCGAGCGCTTAGGCAGCAGCCAGACCATCCGCGTGGACGTGCGGGTGGTGGCGGCCACCAATCAGGATCTCGCCCAGCTCGTGGCCAAGAAGCAGTTTCGGGCCGATCTATATTACCGGCTCAACGTGATCCCCATCTGCCTTCCGCCTCTTCGCGAGCGGGTCCAGGATATCCCGTTGCTGGTCGAGATTTCGTGCAGAAGCTTTCGGCGCGTTTCCATAGACCCATCGATGTGATTCCGGACGAGGTAATGGAAGTGCTCAAAGCGCACGACTGGCCAGGCAATATTCGCGAACTGCAGAATTTCATCGAGCGCGCCGTGGTATTTTCGCCGGAATCGGTGCTGCGTCTCCCGCTGACCGACCTGAAGGAAATGACGAAGCAGCCGTCGGCGTCGGCCTCCCGCACGCTTGCCGATGCCGAGCGCGAGCACATTCTGGAGGTGTTAAGGCAAACCGATGGGCTGATCGGCGGATCGCAAGGCGCCGCCTCGCGGCTGGGCTTGCCGCGCACCACGCTGGTTTACAAAATGCGGAAACTGGGCATTGAAGCGCGCCGGTCGCACCGGTCGCGTTCCGTTCAGCCGGCTAGCGATGGCCTTGCAGATCGGATTGGCGCCGTCGCGAGTTTCTAAGGCGTCTGTGGCGAGGGCCAAGTCAGCTATGATGCCTGTATGATCCGGGCGTTACTCTGCATCGTGGCACCGGCAATCGCGTCAGCATGTTCCTGCATGTGGAGCGGACCGCCTTGCGAAGCTGCATGGAAGGCATCTGCCGTGTTCGCTGGAACTGTTGTCGAACTGACTCGAGATGCGCCCACCGCAGGCATGGTGAATGGATACCTGGGTACTCACGCGATCTTCGAAGTCAGCGAGCCGTTTTTGGGCATGCAAGGTCGCGGCCGGCGCATTGAGATTCGAACAGGTATGGGTGGCGGGGATTGCGGTTACCCGTTTCAGCCGTCTGAGACGTACGTCGTATATGCGTATCAGGGCCCCTCCGGCACACTCGTTGCCACCACCTGCTCTCGCACTGCGCGGGCAAAGGACGCGCAGGCTGATTTGGATTACCTGCGGAGCCTGGGCACTGCAAGCTCGTCCGGCTATGTCTTCGGAATCGTCGGAAACGCGGACAGTGAGGGCCGGTTCGACCGGGCGCTCGGGATTTGGGTGCCCTCCGGAATCGCAGTTGCTACTGTCACGCTAACAGCGCCGGATCGCCGGGCGAACGCGGTCACCGACGCCGGCGGTTCGTTCCGTTTCAACGAAATCCCGCCTGGCAAGTATGACTTTTCTGTGGCGAAGGAGGGCTATACGCCGAAAGGAGGGACGCGTACCCTCGAAGTCCATCCTGGTGGATGTGCCTTTGCCTGGGAAACGCTTGCTCCCTCCGGAGGTTCACCGCCCAAGTAGAAATGCGCCCTGGGCGGTCCGGATCAAGCGCGGAGAACCTATTGCCCTGCCTTGTCCGCAACGTCGCGATGGGAGTACTTGTTCCACACTGCCGGGTCTGCCAGCATTTTCACGAACAGCCCGCCGACTACCGAGCGCGCCTGGAATCCCTGCTGCTTTCCGGTCACCGTATCGTACCAGTCTGTGAGCGGAACGCGGCTCGGTGAATCGTTGGCGAACTGATAGGACGGTCCCACGATCGCCTCGAAATCGGCGGCATCGCCGGCCAGGGTGGCGGTCCACAGCACCCAATCGAGTTTGGTGTAATCCTTCCGATTGTCGAGCGGCAGACCGTACTTGTGGAGCCTGGTCTTATAGAACGCGATCTCCGTGCGGGTGACGTCAGCGGGAAACAGGTGGAGGCCCAGGAGTTGGGCGCGTTCCCCGTTCTGGATGAACATGGAGGGCGCAATCTGCCATCCGCCCAGGAAGAGATCGGCGATTTTGTTGTTGTGCGGGTTGAATGCGCGGTTTTTTCCCAACGGCACATCGTAAGCCCCGGTCACTTTGAACACGTTAGGGTGATCGAAGGAGTACGGGCTGCGCTGCGGCATGTTGAGGTACTGGTTCATCCAGCCCCACTGTTCGATTTGCCGGGACCGCACATAGCTCGCGTTGAGGATGAGCCTGTGGCTGAAGCGCTGGTTGAAGTTGACCTGCAGGCCGTTGTACCACATGTGGCCGAGATTGACGCCGGACTGAGTGATGGCGCCAAATTGCGGGAATGGCTGATTGATGGTGAAGGCGTTGATGGTGGAAGAGGAATACAGGCTGGTCCCCAGCAACGCCGGTACTCCGACAAACGGGTTGGATACAAGCGCGTTGCACGTGGCCGTCTTGCCCGCCATTTCATCGCACTGCTTCTCGAAGTTCCGACTTGGCAGGTTGAGGTTCACATTACCCGAATACGCCACGGTCCGGTTCCCCACGTAGGAAACGTCGATCACCGAATTGCGCGCGATCTCGTATAGGAAGCCGGCGGAGAACTGGTGCGAGCGCGGCATCTTGTACCAGGGGTTCATTCAGAGAATTGACCAGGCTGGAGGTGGCGGAGAATCCTAGGGACTGCATCATTCCGTTGCTCTGGAAATTGGTGTAGTACAAGCCATAGCCTGCGCGGAAGACCAGCTTGGGCGTGACCTTGAAGGCCATACCAATGCGCGGCTGAATGCTGCGCAATTCGAGTTTTGCGGCCGGGACGGACATCCCGGAGGGATCGGTGACCGTGACGGTCAGCTTGGCGCGAAAGTCCTGCGCCTGTACTGCCGGCACAGCCCACAGGATGAGACTCGCGACGAAAGCCGCAAATTTTCTGTGCATGGATTTAACCTCCTCAAATGCCCTCAACAGGCAAGAACTGAAATTCAGACCCTGAATTCGGAGAAACGCTCGGCTCTGGAACGCGCGTTGCAGAGCCGGACCTTCGAGCGCTCCGATCAACTCCGGGCATTTCTCCGTTTCGTCTGTGAAGCCGAAATCCAGGGGTCTGTCGCAGACCTGACGGAGTACCGGATCGGGGTGGAGGTGTTGCACCGCCCGCAAGGGTACTCGCCGTCGGAGGACTCGTCGGTCCGAACCAGGGCATACGAACTCCGCCACAAGCTGGAGAAGTTGTACGCACTGGATCTGAGAAATGAGCCGATCCAGATCCTGCTCCCCAAGGGATCGTATTGCACCGCAGTATATAAGGGGTCCGGTTTCGCGGGGCGCGGAGATCCCGCCTCTCGATCTGCCTCCCGGGAGCAAAACACCCGCGGTGGAACCGCCGCGTCGAATCCGTTCCGCGGTGCTGCTGGGCCTGTCGGTTGGGATGATTGTGGGCGCGGCGGTGACCCTCGGTTCCATGCTCCTGATGCGGAAATCGCCGGTGGACCCCATCCTGCTCGAAGCCTGGAAGCCGCTGGCGGGCCAGAGCGCACAGGTTCTGCTGTGCGTGGCGACTCCGCTCGACCTGACTTTGGGCCCGGAATCTCATCAAGCCTACGGCAGCCCCACCTATCCCGCGCCGCCCGAAGCTTATTCGCTATTCCGCCAGCACCGGCCATTGGCGCCAGACGCCAGGCTCGGAATGATCTTCACCGACAACCTGGTCGGGGTGGGAACCATGAATGCGGTGGTGATTGCCGCCAATACGCTCCGAAACCTGGACGCGGCCTACCAGATTCTGCCGGAAAAGGTGGCTACCATCGAGGCGCTGCACGGACGCAACGCCATTTTGTTCGGCGCCCCGGTGGACAGCGCGGTGATTTCCCAAATCTTGCACGACACACCGTTGACGGTGGACTATGAAGCGTCGGTCCGGGAATTCGTGATTCGGGACCGGACCAACGGAAGCATGATCGTTCCGGCCAAGGATGTTGACGGCGATTTTGTGGACGTCTACGGGCTGGTGACGGTGATCAACACCCGGGATTCGGACCGCGGACGGCTGGGCACCGTGGTGTTCTCCGGCATTACGTCAGCCGGCACGCACGGAGCCGCGGAATATTTCGCGTCGGCGCGCTCGCTGCGCGATCTGCGGACGGTTTTCGCGCGAGAGGGCATTCGCGGCTTCCCGGTGGCCTACCAGGTGGTTGTGAAATGTAAATTCAGCCGGATGCTACTGGTCTCCTACGAGTACCATTCCCACCGGATCCTGCAAAAAAAGTAGCCGCGGGCCGCAACCGCCCAATTTTGTCTTCGAGCTCTTGTATCTTAAATTAGTTGATTTTTGAGTGGGGTGGGTGGAGGGATTCAGTACATGGATACGCTTTTAGAATCTGCAAGTTGCAGATTCTTCGTTGCGCCACCTGCCATATTTGTTATTCGTCCGGTAGACCGTTGCACGCTATTGCACGCTGGAACCCTGCAGCAAGGCAGAACCCTTCGGTTAACCAGCTACACCGATGGGTTGCTCTTAGCTCCCTTGCCACCAACGAGAATTCATTGCAGCATCGGCGCACTGTAATGAAAAGTGTACTGACCCAGGCTGAAAACTCACTCTTTTTCTGCTTCGTTCCATAGTTTCTCGAATTGCGCTGCAATCAAGTTGAAGGCATCGGAGTCAGACTGGGGAGTCAGAATAAGCGCTGGACGCTCATGTTTGTGTGTTGCGTAAGGCATCAACTCAATCAGCGCCCACTTGCCATAGACGATGACGCCTTGCATTGTCGGCAACGAACGGTACTCACGAACAGTTAGATTGGAGTACGTTTTCTCCAAAGTGCGCCAGTCGGCAACTGCCTGCCGCAACTGGTCGCGCGTGCGTTCGGGGTGTTCATCATTCTCCTGGAGGTGCCTGCGAAAAAGCTCAACTGAGTCCCCTGGTGTTTCGTGGTGCCAAGTCAAAACTCGGATTCGGGTATTCGTTGACTGGCTGGTAATCAGGTGCGGCTTCATCTCTTTCAGTGTGTCCTGGGACATAATGGACACGTACAAGACATCAGCGGCGCTGGCGAAAGCCTGCTCGTAATACTTCGTCCGGGCGTGAACGCGATGTCTGAGACATAGAACCACGGATTTGAACGGCGTGCGCTTCGTAAATGTTCGAACAGTCGAGTAGCCACGCTGTAAGATGAACCGAACGATAGCGGCCCAAATCGCGTTGCCTGCCACTCCATCCACAATTGGGTTCACAAAGATCCTCTTTCTGCGTTCGTGGAACTATCCTCCGTTCAAAGTCTTCAGGATCGCTATCACAGCAAAGAATGCTCGAATTGGCCGCTCCCCCAGGGGCTGCTTCTGGGGCGCGAAATCCGCGCACCGCAGTAGCCAGCGAGCAAACGAAAAAGCCAACCTGAAAATCAGCAAGTCAGTGCTTAACCACTATTACCGATACGCCCGGTGCGTCCTCAAGGCCTTGCTTGAATTCCCCCTCATCGCGGATGACTCCAAGGTCGTATACAACGTAAAACTGGCGCTCGTATTTTGTACTGTAGGCCCTTATGTCCGCGTTGATCTCGTCCACAATTGCCCTCAGTTTGTCCACAGATTTCGACAGCTTCACTTCTAAACATAGTCCCAGGTTCGGAAAAATGAAGTCAGGAACAGATTCTTTCCCCGATGTTTTTACCCTCCCGGTTTCTCTATCGTAGTCCAATCCCTTAGCCATACCTCTACCGACAATAAGGGACTCAATGGCGTTCTGGATTTCTAGTTCCTTTTCTGGCTCACTAAATACAGCCCGCCGCAAATTTGCTTGGATGAAGTCTCGTAGGTTTTGTGTTTCATCTGCGGCGTATCCGATAGCCCCTTCCAGCAGAGACTTGAGAAGGGCAGTATTTGAATACGCCAATTCGAAGAGTTCTTTCTGCACGGGCCAGACGGTGTCACCACTTCCGCGAATATTTTCAAGTTTGATGAAATCCAGCATTGTTGTGGGCGGCAACAAGGGTGCAGCCTCTCGGGCCAGTGCGTCATACTTCCGAAGAAACATCTTGTAGCTGCTAAAATTCCCCACATTGGCCATATCACCCGTAGCCGTGGTTGCGCTGTAACGCATTGCCTGTAGCAAGGCAGTGGCATTGCCCAGTAGCTGTTTGAGTTGTTCTTTTCGATCCATATGTGGGACGCTATAGCCTACAATTTTAAAGCATAACACTCCCGCGGAATGCACCCGCTGCCTGACATTTCATACTCCAAAGATATAGTCCAACGAGATGGCTGTGTTAA
This sequence comes from uncultured Solibacteraceae bacterium, assembly GCA_963853855.1. Lineage (GTDB taxonomy): Bacteria > Acidobacteriota > Terriglobia > Bryobacterales > Bryobacteraceae > Sulfopaludibacter. The sequence goes on from CAWKYG010000041.1 coordinate 168,902, forward strand.
GATTCGGTTTTCTGCCGCCTTAGAAGCAGGCCCCCAGGTCCTGGTTGTGTTTGCGGCATGACGCCACGCCGATGATTTTGGCCGATAGAACCTCAACTGCCTTTTCGGCCCAGACTTGCGTAGCCGGAGGTAAATATCCGGGGACATTAGGCCGCAGTTCCAGCAGCCGTGCCACAATTTCCTTGTCCCGGCACAAAATTGTCCAGTCTACCAGGCCAGCGCGCACCCACTTGGTGCTGTATCCTGCCCGTCTGGGCACGGATAGTATAACTGCGCATGCGGCGCAGTTCTGTACGGGCACTGAGGGACATCAAGATTGTTTTTTTATCGTTTGTGAGTGCCCCGCGCGTGCAGGGGAGAAGGGCCTGGAATCCGGAACCCGTGGGCTGGTGACGGGATAGCTTCGCCGGGAAGCGTTGCAGCGTTCACAAACGGTAATATTGCAGTGACATTATGCCCGCAGTAGAATTCCGCCAGATATGCCACTACCACTGGTTGCACTTGCGCTGGGTGCTCTTGCCGGAAAAGCCGGGAACAAGGGCAAAGGAGATTTTGAAGCGGTCAGGGGCCGGAAAAAGAAGGACGGCACCACCGGTAAGGCATACGTCCGGAAAAAGAAGTCTCGATAGTTAGGCGAAACGGGGCACAGATCTGATGCTATCGCCCATTCACGTGACCGGCGTGCCGGTCATCGATTGGTTCCTTTTCGTCGGCGGACTGGTTGTCGGTGTTTACTGGTTGCGTGCTCTACGCTTGGCTCGTGATGGTGCGCGGCGATTTCTCAGGAATGGCATCAAGGCCTTTTTGCTATTCTGCGGACTTGCAGCTGTCTTGAGTCTCATGCGTGCGAAGACGCACTGGGTGTATCAGCAGGAGCAGATTGCAGCAGGGTTTGCAGCCTTCTTGTTTTTCGCTAGATGGCAAAAAAAGAAACGATCCAGGCACATCCCAAAAGCAGTACGGCGGGCCGTCATCCAGCGAGACCTCAAAGGCCAAGAGTTCGACTCTGAAAAGTACCACATCGACCACGTATGGCCCCACTCCAAAGGCGGCAGTAACACAGCCGATAACCTTCGGGTGTTGGAGAAAAGTAAGAATCTGAAAAAAGGGGCAAAGCGTCCCCGAATCCGAGAGATGTGGTGATGAAGGGTGGTTTGCAGGCCCTGGAGTCAAAAGCCGGGATAGCCAAACCGCGCCCCTGGGCAAGTCACAAGACTTCGGCGCGCCGCAACCGCCTTATCGGTCAACGCATTTGGTCTGATAGCGTTGCTGGTAGCTTTGGCACGCGTAGTAGTCTCGAAAGCGGAAGCCGGAACGCGGTACCCGGCTTGTTTCACGTAGCAGTACCTGTTGGAGCCGTTCTTTGAACGACACAACCTTTGAAAAGCACTACAGCATTACAGACCTAAGGACGCAGTGGGCTATGGGCAGGGAAACCGTCCGCAAGTTGGTGAAGGACGAGCCAGGGGTGGTCAAACCTGCCGCAAATCGTCTTCGCGCGACCAGGCGAGCTTCACCGGAATGCCCAGATCCGATTGGGCCGGAAGCAGTCAAACACAACGTACTCTGTCCCTGAATCGGTGGCCCGCAAGATCCTCCATCGGGCTGGACGGAATCCATTTACGTTTCATGCAAAAATTCCAAAATCCCTTAGTTAGCCCGCTCCAATTTCTTGCCCCGGCTGCTCTTCCACCCTTCCAGGACGCGTAGAAGGCGTCCACCTCGGCGGTTGTGAACTGGTCAAGGTAGACGTACCCATTGTCTTCTGCCCAATCCTTCAGTTGCGAGCGTCCGATATTTGGCCATCGTTGCCGGGCGTGGACAGCGCGGTGATTTCCCAAATCTTGCACGACACACCGTTGACGGTGGACTATGAAGCGTCTGTCCGGGAATTCGTGATTCGCGACCGGACCAACGGAAGCATGATCGTTCCGGCGAAGGATGTCGACGGCGATTTTGTGGATGTCTACGGGCTGGTGACGGTGATCAACACCCGGGATTCGGACCGTGGGCGGCTGGGCACCGTGGTGTTCTCCGGCATTACGTCGGCCGGCACGCACGGAGCCGCGGAATATTTCGCGTCGGCGCGCTCGCTGCGCGATCTGCGGACGGTTTTCGCGCGAGAGGGCATTCGCGGCTTCCCGGTGGCCTACCAGGTTGTTGTGAAATGTAAATTCAGCCGGATGCTGCTGGTCTCCTACGAGTACCATTCCCACCGGATCCTGCAAAAAGAGTAGCCGCGGGCCGCAACCGTCCAATTTTGTCTTCGAGCTCTTGTATCTTATATTGATTCTAAAGTGGGGTGGGTGGAGGGATTCGAACCCTCGGCCACCGGAACCACAATCCGGCGCTCTACCAAGCTGAGCTACACCCACCGTGTCAGAGGACTTTTAATTCTATCAGGGTGGCGTCCGCGACAGCAAATGGACGGGGCGAAGCGGGGAGCGGCGCAGCAATCGCCGAAAAGTGTCCGGAGTGCAGCAGTCCCTGTGGAGAAGTGGCAAAAGCCGGAGCCGTGTGGCAATGACCCAATCCGGAGTGCAAGCAAAAGCAGGAGGCTCCCCAAACTGCCTCCGATAGCGTAGACCGGCGGCACCCTCACTTTTGAACGAGGAAGCTTTCGCCCAACGGGCCGAATGGACGCCGGCAAGCTTCCGTCATCAACGCATACCAGCACGTGAAGATACTTGTCTGTATTCTCCAGGAGCTGGACTTCGACGTTGTACTGGTTTGAGTCGAATTCCACCTGGTATGCTTTCTCCTCGTGCAAGTCGGCGATCAACTGACCGCAGGACTTGGCTGACCAGCGGCGCACTTCGGAGTCGAGTACTGGGCGCCATTGATTTCGTCTGCCCATGCCATCAGGTTACCAATGCCGTGCCGTCGCAGTGGTAGCAGATATCCAACTCCGAATCTGCTAAACTCTGAAGTTATGTCCCGGCTGAAATGGAGCGAAGAGAACACCATTTATGTTCCCGAAGTCGATGCGGAGCATCGCAGCCTGTACCTGCTGGCGGCCGACCTGAACAAGGCACTGGCAAACGGCGCGGGGGCCGAAGAGATCGATACAAAAGTGCGCGCGCTGCTGGCTGAAGTGGAGGATCACTTCGCCCACGAAGAGCGCATGATGCGAGAGGCGAAGTATGCCATGTTCGACTGGCACAAAGGCCAGCACGCGACGCTGCGGAAACGCGCGTCCCAGTTCGCCAGCCGCATTCACGCGGGCGACCGGAAGGCGGGCAGAGAACTGATCGATTTCACGTCGCGGTGGCTCGAGGATCACATGGCCGTCGCCGACAAAATGATGGGCGCGGCCCTTCGCAATCACCGCCGCTCGCACGCCGCATAGCCGCCCCTACTGCCGCGCGGCGACGATGAAGGTCCGGCCTTCCCCCAATTGCCCGCTCATTCCCAGGTCTCCCGCGTCATAACAGGAAATCTCGCCGAACCCGGCTTGTTCCAGCGCGCTGGAAATTTCCTTCCCGGTGTAACAGCGCTCGTGAATGGTCACGTCGGCGCGCTGCCAGGCTCCCGCAATCAGACGGAACATGGTGATGGTGCAGCGCGCCTTGCGGCTGCGGAAATCGAAGCCCGAGCCGGTGATGGTGAGCACGTGGTCGTCGCGAACCAGGGCGAAGGATTGGCCCCAGTTGGTCCGGTAGGCATCTTCCAGCAGGATGTCGAAGGCGAACAGCCCGCCCGGTTTCAGGGCCGCGGCAACGCGCCGGAACACGGCCTGCAGATCCTTCAGCGCCAGAATGTGATTGAGGGAATCGAACGTGGAGACCGCCGCGTCGAAGCTCTCCGGCAGTTCGAACGTGGTGGCATCGGCCACTTGAAAGACGCCCGAGGGCTGGTTTTCCCGCGCGTACTCGATCATCACCGGCGAGCAATCGATGCCCGTAACCGGGTGGCCGCGCGCCAGCAGAATGCCGGCCAGATAGCCGCTGCCGCAGCAGACATCCAGAATGGAAGCGCGCTCCGGAAGGCGCGCCAGCCAGACGCGCTCCAGAATGGGAAATGCCAGGCTGTGGAACTCTTCGTTCCAGTAGCGGTCGTAAAACCAGGCGAAATCGTCATAGGCAGCCATGGCTTCGCCCAGCATGGCATACTAATGGTTTCATGACAAAACCAGCCGGTTGGTTGTTGCTCGGTGCGCTGTGCGTAGCGGTGGCGGGCTGCTCGTCGAGCGAGCCCGCAAAGAAGGTGGATGTTACCAGGAACGAAACCGCACCGAACCTCTTCAACGTCAATTTCGATACCTCGAAGGGCACGGTGATCGTAGAGGTGCACCGCGATTGGGCGCCCAACGGCGTCGATCACTTTTATACGCTGGTGAAGACCGGCTTCTACGATGGCGATCGCTTCTTTCGCGCCGTGCGTAATTTTGTCGTCCAGTTCGGCATTAATGGCGACGTCACAACCAATAGCCTATGGGCCACCGCGTCCATACCGGACGATCCCGTGCGGCAGAGCAATGTGCGCGGGATGCTGACCTACGCCGCCACCGGGGCGCCGAATTCGCGCAGCACGCAACTGTTTTTCAACCTGAGGAACAACTCCATGCTGGACGAAAAGGGCTTTGCTCCAATCGGCCGGGTGACGCAAGGTATGGACGTGGTGGACAGCTTTTACGACAGCTACGGCGACATGCCGCCCGGCGGCCAGGGTCCCGATCCGACACAAATCGGGACACAAGGAAATCAATACCTGGAAGCACATTTTCCACGTTTAGATTTCGTTAAAAAGGCTACGATTCAGTGATATATTGTAGGAGACCCTGCCCCGAGACGAAGGGGACCAGGAAGTTACCAATACAGGGTCAAATTGAAACGACGCGGCCCGGCGGGCACTAAAAACCCCGCCGGGTTTTTTTATTTACGCGTTGGGAAGCACCAGCACTTTACCCGGCGCAGCGGACTCCAGCATGCGGTACGCGCCGGCGGCGCGGTCGAGAGGAAAGCGTCCGGCAACGGGCGCGATCACCGAGGGCCGCGCGACGGCCAGCGCCAGCGCCTTTCCGATAAGGCCGGCGAATTCGCCGGCGCCGTTAACCCAACGTGAGCCGTTGTATTTGGTCACGAAAAGGGATTTCGCAAATAGTTGGTGCAGGTCGAGTGCGGGCGGTGCGCCGGACAACTCGCCGTAATGAATCAGGCAGCCACGCGGCGCCAGCAGGTCCAGGCTGATCCCGCTGGTGGGCGCGCCGATGGGATCGAATACGGCGTCGGCTCCACGGCCGCCGGTGTGGGCGCGCACGGCTTCGCGGACATCTTCCGAAGAGCGATCGATGGCGGACGCGGCTCCGGCGGCGCGAACGTCCGCCACACGCGCCCCGCTGGCGATGCCGATGACGCCGGCGCCCTGTTCGGCGAGGAGAGCCACAAGCATGCGGCCCACCGCGCCGGCCGCGCCCCAGACCACAGCAGTGCGTCCCTGGAGCGGCCAGACGCGGGCCAGGCCGCCGGCAGTAAGGCCCGCCACCGCCACGCAAGCGGCATCCTCGAAACTGAGACCGTCGGGAATCGGGGCTAAGAGCGCGGCCGGAGCGGCGACCAGCGTGGCGCAGGATCCGAGGACCGTACCCCAGCAGACGCGGGTTCCGGCGGGGATCGCCGCACCGGCGCCGGCTTCGACCACGACGCCCGCGCCTTCGCCGCCCAGCGGGTACGGAAAGGGCAGGCGCACCACATAGGTGCCCGACCGAATCAACGTCTCGGCATGGTTGAGGCCCGCGGCCTCCACGCGCACCAGCACCTCGTGAGGTTGCAAGGGCGCAAGCTCTTCGCTGCAGATTTCGATGACGTCCGGCCCACCGGGGCGAACGGCCCGAGCCACGCGCCGGGTCACGCGACGGTCTCCTTGGATTCGTGGATTTCCTGCAGGCTCCACACGCGGATGGGATCGCGCAGGCGCGCGGCCACGCGCATCGGCCGCGGCGCGCGCGCCGCTCATGGTGGTGATGCAGGGCACGCGGTACAGTCACCGCGCTGCGGCGGATGGCCTTCTCGTCGAGGAATGCCGGGGCGCCGGTGGTGGTGTAGATCGCCAGTTGAATGGCGCCGCCTTTCAGCAGATCCACCGCGTTGGGCCGGCCTTCGTTCACCTTGAACACCGTCTTGCAGGTGAGCCCGGCGGCGCGCAGCGCGGCGGCCGTGCCGCGCGTGGCCACCAGCTGGAATCCCAGGTCGGCGAACTTCCGCGCCACGTCCACGGCCTCCGGCTTGTGGTGGTCGTTCACGCTGATGAAGACCGTGCCCTTTTCCGGCAGCGGGCTGCCGGCGCTGATCTGCGCCTTCAGGAACGCTTCGCCGAAGTTGATCGCCCACGCCCATCACTTCGCCGGTGGAGCGCATCTCCGGACCGAGCGCGGGATCCACGCCGGGGAATTTGTTGAACGGGAATACCGGCGACTTCACGAAGATCCTGCGGCACCGGCAGCACGCCGCTGATCGCCCGCCGGTGAGGTCGCGTAATCCTTCAGCTTGCGGCCCCACATCAGGCCCACCGCGATCTTGGGCAGCGGCACGCCGGTCGCCTTGCTGACGTACGGCACGGTGCGCGAGGCGCGCGGGTTCACTTCCAGCACGTAGACCGTGCCGTTCTGAATGGCGTACTGCACGTTCATCAGGCCGATCACGTTGCAGCGCCTTGGCCAGCCGCACGGTGTAGTCTTCGATGGTGCGCAGTGTCGGCGGCGGAGAGCGATTGCGGCGGCAGCACGCAGGAGCTGTCGCCGGAGTGCACGCCGGCCTCTTCGATGTGCTCCATGATGCCGGCGATCAGCACGTCGTCGCCATCGGCCAGCGCGTCCACGTCCACTTCGGTGGCGTCTTCCAGGAAGCGGTCGACCAGCACCGGCCGCTCCTGCGAGAAAGTGACGGCTTCGCGCATGTACTGGCGCACCATCTCTTCGTCGTAGGCGATCACCATGGCGCGGCCGCCCAGCACGTAGCTGGGCCGCACCAGCACCGGATAGCCGATGCGCCGCGCGACGTCGCAGGCTTCTTCCACGCTGGTGGCGGTGCCGTTCGCGGGGCAGGGAATCCGCAGATCTTCGAGCAGCTTGCCGAACAGCTTGCGGTCTTCGGCCAGGTCGATGTTGTCCGGGTCGGTGCCGATGATGGGCACGCCCAGCCGCTTCAGCGGCAGCGCGAGGTTGAGCGGCGTCTGCCCGCCGAACTGCACGATCACGCCGTCGGGCTTCTCGGTGTCGCAGATGTTGAGGACGTTCTCCAGCGTGAGCGGCTCGAAGTAGAGGCGGTCGCTGGTGTCGTAATCGGTGGAGACGGTCTCGGGATTGCAGTTGACCATGATCGATTCGACGCCCATTTCCTGCAGCGCGAAGGACGCGTGGCAGCAGCAGTAATCGAACTCGATGCCCTGGCCGATGCGGTTGGGGCCGCTGCCCAGAATCATGACTTTCTTGCGGTCGCCGGGGTCGGCCTCGCAGGCGCTTTCGTAGTTGGAATAGAGATACGGCGTGAAGCTTTCGAATTCCGCCGCGCAGGTGTCCACGCGGCTGAAGACGGCCGCGCACGCCCAGTTCTTTGCGGCGCTCGCGCACGGCGATTTCGTCCGCGCCCCAGGTCTTGGCGAGCTGCGCGTCGGAGATGCCGTAGCGCTTGGCGCGCGCGGAACAGCTCTTCGCCGGCGCTGTCGGCAAGCGTGGCTCGCGCCGAGCTCGCGCTTCGAAGTCCACCACTTCCTTCATCTGCTCCAGGAACCACGGGTCGATGGCGGTCAGCTCGTGGATCTCTTCCACGCTGTAGCCGCTGGCCAGGGCGAAGCGGATGTAGTTGAGGCGGTCGGGCGTGGGCGTGATCAGCTTCTGCGCGATCAGGGTCTTGTCGAACTTCTCCGAGCCGAAGGCCTTGCCGGTCTCCAGGCTGCGCATGCCCTTCCAGAGCGCCTTCTTTGAAGGTGCGGCCGATGGCCATCACTTCGCCCACCGACTTCATCTGCGTGCCCAGCGTGGTGATCGGCGCCGGGGAATTTCTCGAACGCCCACTTGGGAATCTTGACCACCACGTAATCGATGGTCGGCTCGAAGCAGGCGGGCGTCTTGCGCGTGATGTCGTTGCGGATTTCGTCCAGCCGGTAGCCCACGGCGAGCTTGGCGGCGATCTTGGCGATGGGAAATCCGGTGGCTTTCGACGCCAGCGCCGAGCTGCGCGAAACGCGCGGGTTCATCTCGATGATCACCATGCGGCCGTTGGCCGGATTGATGGCGAACTGCACGTTGGAGCCGCCGGTATCCACGCCGATCTCGCGCAGGCAGCGGATGGCGCCGTCGCGCATCATCTGGTATTCGCGGTCGGTGAGGGTCTGGGCCGGCGCCACGGTGATGGAATCGCCGGTGTGCACGCCCATGGGGTCGAAGTTCTCGATGGAGCAGACGATGATGCAGTTGTCGGCGAGGTCGCGCATCACCTCCAGCTCGAATTCCTTCCAGCCGAGCGCGCTCTCTTCGATGAGCACTTCGTGCACCGGCGAAAGGTCGAGGCCGCGCTCCAGGATCTCGTCCAGCTCTTCCTGGTTGTAGGCGATGCCGCCGCCGGTGCCGCCCAGCGTGAAACTGGGCCGCAGGATGCACGGGATAGCCGATGCGCTCGGCGAACTCCAGGCCGCCGTCGATGGTGTTGACCAGCTGCGATTGCGGCGTCTCCAGGCCGATCTTGCGCATGGCGTCTTTGAACAGCAGGCGGTCTTCGGCCTTCTTGATGGCGTCGATCTTGGCGCCGATCAGCTCCACGCCGTACTTGTCGAGCACGCCGGCTTCGGCCAGTTCCACCGAGAGATTCAGGCCGGTCTGGCCGCCCACGGTGGAGAGCAGCGCATCGGGCCGTTCGCGGCGGATGATCTCTTCCAGATACGGGCGGCGTGAGCGGCTCGACATAGGTTTTGTCGGCCAGATCGGGATCGGTCATGATGGTGGCCGGGTTGGAATTGACCAGGATCGACTTCGTAGCCGTCGGCGCGCAGAGCCTTGGCGGCCTGCGTGCCGGAGTAATCGAACTCGCAGGCCTGGCCGATGATGATGGGGCCGGAGCCGATGATCAGGATGCGGTGGAGGTCGTTGCGGCGGGGCATCGCGTTACTGCTTTCTCGCTCATGAGCTTCACGAAATCGTCGAACAGGTAGTGCGAATCGTGCGGGCCGGGCGCGGCCTCGGGGTGATACTGCACGCAGAAGACCGGATGGTTGCGATGGCGGAAGCCTTCCAGCGTCTGGTCGTTCAGATTGACGTGGGTGATCTCGACGTCGTTGAGGTTGAGCGAATCGGGATCGACCGCGAAGCCGTGATTGTGCGAGGTGATCTCCACCTGTCTGGTGAGCTTCGTTGCGCACCGGATGGTTGGCGCCGCGATGGCCGAACTTCAGCTTGTAGGTCTTGCCGCCCACCGCCAGGCCGAGCAACTGGTGGCCCAGGCAGATGCCGAAGATGGGCTTCTTGCCGATCAGCTTGCGGATGTTGGCGACCTGCGTCTGGAGCGGCTCGGGATCGCCGGGGCCGTTGGAGAGGAAGACGCCGTCGGGATTCAGCGCCAGCACGTCTTCGGCGGAGGTGAGCGCCGGGACCACGGTGACGCGGCAGCCCGCCTGCACCAGGCGGCGCAGAATGTTGTGCTTGATGCCGAAATCGTAGGCGACCACGTGATATGCGCGGCTCGGGCGGCGCCGCACGAGTTCGGAGGGCGAGCAGGGCTCGACCGGCTTGTCCACTCGTAGCGCTCGGCGGTGGAGACGCGGCTGGCCAGATCGAGGCCGGCCATGGAGGGGATGGAGCGGGCCTTTTCGACCAGCTTGTGCGGCATCGGTTTCGAGTGGAGGAAAGCACGCCGCGCATGACGCCGCGGGTGCGCAGGTGGCGGACCAGCGCGCGGGTGTCGAGGTCGGAGACCACGGGAATGCCGGCGCTGCGCGAGAAAGCTGTCGGCTTCGGCATCGGAGCGCCAGTTGCTGGCGATGGCGGAGAACTCGCGCACCACCAGCCCTTCGATGTAGGGGCGCGGCGGATTCGTTATCGGCGGCGCTGGTTCCGTAGTTGCCGATTTGCGGGTTGGTGAGGATGACGATCTGGCCGGAATAGGACGGGTCGGTGAAGACTTCCTGATAGCCGGTGAGGGCGGTATTGAAGACGACCTCGCCGGACCGCTCGGCGGGCGCACCAAAACTCCTGCCCTCGAAGACCGTGCCGTCTTCCAGGGCGAGGATTGCAGAGTTCAATTTAGGCTGTTCCTCCCAGGGAGTGGATAACTTTTAGTTTAGCAGGTGCAACGGCTTTTCGGGCTCGCCGGTCACGCCCGTTTCCATCGCGCCGCCCAGCCTGCCGCGGCGCCCAAACCGGCGCTGGCCACCAGCACTCCGGCATGCCAGACCGCTACGTGCGGGACGAGCTGAAGGGGACAGTGCAACTCCAGGGCGGTCAATCCCACGAGACCGGAGAGCGCGCCGATGGTCGCGCCGGTCGAGACGGGCGCGACGATATATCCCTTCCGCACGGCCAACCAGACCAGCGCCGCGGTAGCCACGGCGCAACTCATCCCCATCTTGAAACAGGCCATGCCCTGCGCCACAAACAGGCCCAGGGCGTAATCGGAGAAGAGCGTCAGAAACACCAATTCCATGGCGACGAACGCCAGGCCGAAAATCACCAGCCCACGCACGGTGCGCGCGCCGGGCCGCATCTCGCCGGCCAGGGCAAATGCCGCCAGCCCCAGGAGGGCGGCCAGCACGGCGAAAATCACCAGCCCCTGCACGAGCGAAAGGGCCCGAATGCCGTAAAAGCCTTTGAGCCACGCCGCGCCGCCCGCAATCGCGCCGGCGACTGACAGAAACAGGAACGCGAAAGCTCTGGACGGCGCCAGGGGCCGGACCGGGGACAGCTCCGCCGGGATCGACGCCTGCGCCCGCTGCAGGGCAGCCGCATCGACGGTGTAGTCGACGTTGTCGCCCAAAGCGCCCGCAAGCGCGCGGCAACTGGCGCAGGTTTCCAGGTGTTGGCGGGCATCCGGCGGCAGTTCGCCTCCGCTGAACAGGACGGCATCCATTTGCTCGCAGTTCATCCGGCCACCCCCGCAGTTAGAAGGGTCCGGAGCTCGGGCAGACTGACGCTGACGCTCGTGGCTCTGATCGGAGCGGTGACCGTTAGGGAGCGGTCGGGCAGGCAATCGCATTTGCACTCGCTGACGCTCGTGTCTCGGATCGGAGCCGCGACCGTTAGGGAGCGGTCGGGCATGCACTCGCTGACGCTCGTGGCCCTGATCGGAGCCGTGTTGGACGGGCAGTTCATCCGGCCACCCCCGCGGTTAGAAGGGTGCGGAGCTTATCGTAGGCGCGGTGGGCTTTCTGCTTCACCGAACCGACGCTCGACCGTGTCACGCGCGCAGTTTCCTCCAGGCTCAACCCCGAAATTTTAAGTAAAGATACCACTTCGCGCTGGCTCTCAGGCAGGTTGCCGAGCAAGTGCTCGAGGTCGGGCATGCCGCTCCGCTCCGCGTTGGCAGCCGGGGCCGCCGGTTCGGAGATGGCTTCCAGATCGGACTCGCGCCGTTCGAACTCACGCTTGCGGTAGCCGTCGATCCGGACATGGCGCGCGACGGCGTAGAGCCACGGCAGCACCGGTTCTCCGGGCCGGTAGGTGTGGCGCGACCTGTGAATCCGCAGCCAGACGTCCTGAAGCAAGTCGTCGGCGTGCCGCCTGTCGGCGGTATGAACGGCGAGATAGCGATGCAGCGCCGGGCTGACGCACTCAATCAGCCGGTTGGCCGCCTCGCGGTCGCCGTTTTGATACGCTTCCATCAACGTTTCCAACTGAGCAGGTGGGAACGGCTCCATCGTGGCGTAGAACCATTATCCAACAGCGCCTGCATGTTATGATTCGCTCCAGTCAGTTGTAAAGTTACGGCGCCCGTAACTCTCCGGCCGTTCCGTGCGAATACAATGGCAGGAGCCGCTATGAGAATCCACCTTTTGACCCTCGCCTTTTTGGGAACCCTGACCTCGCTTGCCGCCGCGGCGGGCTTTCCGGCGCCCCCTCCTCCTCCGCCTGGCGGAAGCGCCACCGGGGTGCAGACGGCGGTCTTCTCCGGCGGATGCTTCTGGGGCGTGGAAGGCGTTTTCGAACACGTCAAGGGAGTGACCAAAGCCGTGGCGGGCTATTCCGGCGGGGAAGCCAAGACCGCCCACTACGAAATCGTAGAGGAAGGAAATACCGGCCATGCCGAATCGGTACAGGTCACCTACGACCCGTCCAAAGTGTCTTACGGCCAGCTTCTGGAGGTGTTCTTTGCCGTGGCGCACGACCCCACGGAGAAGAATCGCCAGGGTCCGGACGTCGGCCCGCAGTATCGTTCGGTGATCTTCTACGCCGGCGACCAGCAGAAAGAGACCGCCGAGGCTTATATCCGGGAAATCAATGCGGCCAAGGTGTTCCGCGCCCCAATTGCGACCGAAGTGGTCCCCTTGCGCGCGTTTTATCCCGCCGAGGCGTACCACCAGAAATTCATGCAGCGGAACCCGGACTATCCTTATATTGTCTACAACGATCTTCCCAAGCTGGCGCAGCTCAAGAAGCAGCTTCCGGAGTTGAACAAGTAGGGGCGGGGGGCCGGGGACTCGCTGCGCTCGCCGGGGCCGGGGGCCAGGGGCCGGGGGCCGGGGAGTTGTGGCTCGCTGCGCTCGCCGGGGCCAGGGGCCAGGGGCCGGGGGCCGGGGAGTTGTGGCTCAGGGCCAGGGGACTGAGGAACGAAGCCAATTGTTCGGTTTGGTCTTTGGTTTCAGGGGGTTCCGGGGGAGTTTCCAGGCTCTTCAATTGCTCCAGGGCTTCAGTATGGGCCTTTTCGGCGGTGTTGACCTGACGGTGGAGGCGCTGGAAGGTGGTGGCGGCTTTGGAGTAGGCCTCGCCCAGTTCGACGCCGGTTTTCTGATCGCAGAGGCGGGACTGATAGAGCCAGAGTTGGGCTTCGACGCGGTGGTACCGGCGGAGGAGCCACTCATTGCGGATGAGCTTATCGACCAGGAAGCGCTGTTCGGGAGTGGTGGGGGCGAACTGCGCGAGGTAATCGGCCTGGAGTTCGGCGGACTCTTCGGGGGACTCGCCCGGGACGATTTGCGATTGGGCGTCGAGTCCGGATTTGAGGGCGTTCAGCGAGGAGACGCGCTTGCCTTCGACGGTGCGCGGTCCGGTGGATTTCAGAGCGTTGAGGCGATTGGCGCGGCGTTGTTTGCGGGTGGACATGTTTCAGATTCCTTCTCACGCTCACGGTAGCAGCGTGATGGGCGGGAATCTGAAATTCAGGTCTGTAACCGATTGAATTCAGGGATGCGATTTCTTCGCCCGGGCTGTGATCGGCGGACTGCGCTATTTTCCTCTAGAAAACTTCAACAACTGCGTAATTCTCCGCTATTCATTTTAATTTCAGATTATAACCCCTGCAAATCTGCAATATAGATAATGGCTACCGGCGTGCATCTGCAGGCCGGAAGGCTACCCGGATTATTGATTCCGTTAGGAGCGATTTTATTCATGAAGAAGTGCGCATTTCGCGCCGGGGCCGTGCTGGCTCTGGTTACAACCCTGTTCTTGGTCGCCGCACACGCCGATGATCGACCGGTGAAAAAGAACAAGGATTTTGTTCCGGTCGCCCAGGCCGGTGCGTTTCCGATGGTGACCACGGGGGTCATCGTCAAGATCAAGAGCGCGGTTGTGGGCCAGGACGGCACCCTGGTTGCCCGGTTCACCGTTACCGATTCCCAAGGCATGGGCTTGGATGTCAACGGCGTGCAGACCCCGGGGACGGAGAGTTTCTCCTGGGTGGCCGCGTATATTCCGAACGGCCAGTCGCAATACGTGGCTTACACGACGGTTGTGGATAAGGCTCTCAACAACAACCCGTCGCAAACGCAGGCAGGGACCGATTCCGGCGGCAAGTATGTCCTGATCGACGCTGCCAGCGGCACCTGGGACTACACCTTCGGTACCAAACTGCCGGCCACGGTAGACCGCACCGCGACGCACAGCGTGGGCACGCAGGTATCGCGGAGTCTGGCGGCCTTCGGGTACCCGACCGCGTTTACTTCCAACGATGTGTACACCTTCGTGCCGGACGGTTCGCCGGTGGTCAACACCCGTGACGTAGTCAACGAAGCGGCGTGCAACGGCTGCCACGATCCGATTAGCGCTCACGGCGGAGCCCGGAAGTTGATGGCCTACTGCGTGCTGTGCCATACCCCGCAGAGCACCAATCCCGATACCCTGAACACCGTGGATATGAAAGTCTTCATCCACAAGATCCACATGGGTTCCAGCCTGCCGAGCGTGGTAGCGGGCGGGACGTACACGGTGGTTCACCGTGGCGCCGTGGTAGACTTCTCCGATATCGAATTCCCGCAGGATGCGCGCAATTGCACCACCTGCCACGCCAGCGGACCCAAGCAGGCCGATAACTGGAAGACCAATCCGAGCCGCGCCGTTTGCGGTTCCTGCCATGACGATGTGAACTTCGCCACCGGCCAGAATCACATCAACCTGGTGCAGGTGAACGACAACCAGTGCGCGCAATGCCACTCCTCGAAAGGCGTGCAGGATTTCGATCCCGCCATTCCGAATGCGCACGTAATTCCGAACTACTCCACTTCGCTTCCCGGCCTGGTTCTGCAGGTTCAGAAAGTGGACAACGCCACCCCGGGCGTGGCTCCCACGGTCACCTTCCGGGTGACGGACAAATCCGGCAACCCGGTGGACATCAGCAAAATCACGCAGATTCGAGTGATCCTGGCCGGTCCCAACACCGACTACGGCACCGGCCCCGGGGGCATCCGCGTGAGCGAAGATCCCAGCAAAACACCGGGCGGTGGCGGGGTTTACTCCTACACCATGACCAACAAGATTCCGGCCGGGGCCACTGGCTCCTTCACGGTTTCCCTGGAAGCCCGCAATGCGGTGACGGTGATGCCCAACACCACGGCAGCGCAAACCGCCAGCGATAACGCTGTGCCGGTGGAATACTACTTCACCGTAGACAACAGCAAGGTGATTCCGCGCCGCACGGTAGTCGCCACCGCAAAGTGCGCCGCCTGCCACAAGGACCTCACGTTCGTCCACAGCGGCATTCGCGGCAATACGCAGGAATGCGTGGAGTGCCACAACCCGACCCTGACCGACGGCACCTCCAAGCAGAGCGTCAGCTTCGCCACGCAGATCCACAGCATTCACCGCGGGGCCGACCTGGCGAACCCGTACATTCTGGGCACCACGAACTACCAGAGCGTCCTGTTCCCCGGCGATCTGCGCGATTGCGCCACCTGCCACGTCAACAGTTCCTACCAGGTTGACAACGTGACCACCACCGTGGCCGTTGCCAGCCCGGGCGGATTCACCCCGACCACGCCGCCGATTTCGGCCGCCTGCCAGGGATGCCACGACGATAAGGCTACGGCTTCCCACGCCTTGTCGAACACGACTTCGCTGGGCGAAGCCTGTCTGACCTGCCACGGCAACAACGCTGAATTTTCAGTGGATGCCGTGCATGCCCGCCAGCAATAAGTAAGTTCCGTGCGCACGGGCAGGCCGTCATCCACGTCGATGGCGGCCTGCCTTCCTTCCGTTTTCCTTCACTTTCCCGGCATGATATAGCCTCTGCGCGCCCTGATGATGGCCTTCGGATTGGCCTTGGCGGCCTCGCCGGCCAGTTCCACCCGGATGGTATGCGGCTTGCCGGGCTTGTCCTGGGGCAGAGGGTAATACAGGCTGTAACGGCTGCGAATGCGATGCATCATGTCCTGGAAGGCGCGGCCGGGATCGTCCGATTTAATTGTGTCGCCGCCGGTCTTTTGGGCGATGCCCTTCATGCCGGCCTGGAGGAGCAGGCGCTGCGGGCCCATGATGGTGGCGACGGTATTCACCGTCTGAAATGCGGGATTGGCGATGATCAGGCCGCTCAGAATGGCGTCGGCTTCCCAGAAATCGCGCACCACGGAGTCTTCCCGCCTGGTCCGTGTGCCGATGTTGTCGGTAACGATGAGTACGGCGCGCCGGCGTTCCGTGCGATTCTCGGCCTTCAGGCGGAGCGCGGCATCGTCCACGGCCGCCTGAATCAGGGTGCCGCCGCCGAAGCGCTGCCGCGTCAGCGTATCCTGCAGGGTGTGGGCCACGGCTTCGAGGTCTTCGGTGAAGGGCGCCAATTCCCAACTGTGTGAATTGAAGACCATGACGCAGACGCGGTCGCCCGGGCGCAACTCCTGGAGACCCTGATGCGCGGCGCCGGCCACTTCATTGACCACCGCTCTCATGCTGCCGCTCACATCGAACAGCAGAATCAGGTCGAGCGGCTGTTCTTCGGCGGAGAAGTTTACGATGGTTTGTGGTTTGCCTTCATCCAGGACGCGGAAGTCCGCGCGGGTGAGGCCGGTCAACAGCCGTCCGTCCGCGGAGGCGGCTTCGGCGTCCACGTGGACCAGGGAAACACCAGCGCGGAAGGTGACATCTTCCTGAGCCGGCAGGCACGCGCAGCAGACCAGAATCGTCAACAGGATTCGCATAGGCTTAACGGCTTAGATTGCGCCCCACGGGTTTGGGTTACCAGGGAACTCTACACGCCTTTTTGCTATAACGGACCCATGCGTCTACAGGATTACGCACCCCGGCCCGCGCACCTCAAATGGCTCCTGGATTCCGATCCGGCCATCCGCTGGCAGGTTATGAGGGACCTCACCGGGGAAGCTCCCGAAACCGTCGCGGCTGAGCGGTCTCGCGTGGCAACCGAAGGCTGGGGAGCCCAACTTCTGGCCCGCCAATCTCCTGCCGGCAATTGGGGTGGGCCGAAGGAGGACCGGGGCCTGCTGATAACGCTGTACTCCCTGGTGGTCTTGAAGGATCTCGGCCTCGACCCCGCCAGCAAGCAGGCCCGCAAGATGATCGGCCGCGTGGACCGGCGCCTGGTGTTCAAGCCGCTCGATAACCGGCCTTACCTGCAAGGCGAAACCGAGCCCTGCATCAACGGCAGAATCCTGGGCATCGGCGCGTATTTCAAGGAACCGAATGACGCACTGGCGAATCAACTTCTGGGGGAGCAACTCGCCGATGGCGGCTGGAACTGCGAGGCACCCAAGAGCCGGCGTTCGTCGTTCCATACCACCATCTGCGTGCTCGAAGGACTGCTTGATTACGAACGGGCAGGGCGCAAATCGGCGGCCGTTACCAAGGCTCGCAAGAGGGGCGAAAAGTACCTGCTCGAGCGCCGCATGTTTCGCTCGCTGCGATCCGGCGAAGTCATCGACAAACGCTGGCTCCGCTTCTCGTACCCGACGTTTTGGCACTACGACGTGCTGCGCGGACTCGACTATCTGCGGAATGCGGGAATCCAACCCGACGGGCGTATTCGCGAGGCCATCGAAACCGTGATGGAACGCCGCCACCAGAACGGGCGCTGGCCGCTCAACCTCCTTCACTCCGAACATATTCCGTTGGAGATGGAGACGGGTGTCGGCGGGGCAAGCCGCTGGAACACACTGCGCGCGCTCCGGGTTCTGCAGTGGTACAACAAATTCACGCGGCAGTTGTGACCCATGAAATATTTCAGACTCATCCGTTCCGGCATCGATGCCGCTGGTTTGCTGGAGGAAGTTCGGTCGCAGGAAGAAGCCTGGCTGATCGATACAGGCCGCCAGAATAGAATTCGGGTGCAGCGCGATACCAACACGATTTTCCTGAGGACCGCCGTTCACCGGCCCGATCTTCCAATCAATGAAAACCAGGAGAGCCGCCTCACTTCCGTATCGAAGAATTTTCCCAAAGCCCTGGCCTTCATGACAGAGTTTGCGCGGGAAATGAACTGTCATCTGTCGCGCGCCACGATTGTGCGCCTCAAGCCCCACTCACGGGTCTTTCGCCACATCGACGAAGGGTCCTATTATTTTCTCCGCGACCGCTTTCACCTGGTGCTGCAAAGCTCCTCGGGAAGCGTGCTGAGAAGCGGCGGTGAAGAGGTGCGCATGCAGGAGGGCGAGCTGTGGTGGTTCGACAACAAGCAATATCATGAATCCCGCAACGATTCCGCCGAGTGGCGCATTCATTACATATTCGACTTGCTATCGGCGGATTATAGCGATCTGGCCGTGAATCCGATTTTGCTTGCGCCGGAGCCGGTCATGCCCGCTGGCCCGGCCGCGGCGGAAACAAACCCGATGGATGGAACACCGGCAAATAAGCCCACGCCCTCCGTTCCGCGAGAGATCGTTTCCGCCGCCATTCGCGCGCGTGCGATTTTGCGCGCGGAAAATCAACGGCTGATTTCACCGAAGGGAAATAGCAACGGCTGGCTCATCGACTTGCGCCGGTTATTCATGGATCCTGAGTTGCTGGACGCGGCCGCCGAACTATTCTGGCAGGAATGCGCGAGCCGCCTGCCGTTTCAGGTGGGCGGGATGGAGGCGGCGGCGATTCCGCTGCTCACCGCCATCCTCATGAAATCGTTGTCCCGTGGGACTCCGGTTAACGGCTTTATCCTGAGGAAGGAACGCAAGACTTACGGCACGGGTAACTCGATCGAAGGAGTGCTGTCCGATGCGCCAATCGTACTTGTTGACGATGTTCTGAATTCCGGCGCCAGCCTGGAAAAGGCGCGGGTTGTGTTGGAACAGGAGAACAAAACGATCGCCGCCGCCTACGTGCTGGTCGATTACGAAAGCCCCCCTGGAAGGCTCTGGAGGTCGAGGCACGGTGTACCGGTGATCGCTCCGTTTCGCCTCTCCGAATTTGTTCTCTCCGCGGAAAAGCCCGAGCCGCGGCCGATGGTACGGTTCCACAACCGGTGGCATTTCACCTCGCCCGACCCCAATTTCTTCCACCGCGTTCCGAAGTCGTTTCCCGCCACCGACGGAAAGCGCGTTTACTTCGGCAGCGATAGCGGAGTGTTTTGGTGTCTGGACGCCGCCGGCGGTTCGGTTGCCTGGAAGTTCTGTGTCCACGCCAAGGGGCACAAGAATATCTGGTCCAGCCCGGCTCTCCATGACGGCAAAGTTTATTTTGGCAGCTATGACGGAAACGTTTATTGCCTCGATGCGGTAACCGGCAAGGAAGTGTGGCGGTATACCGGAGCGGACTGGGTAGGCTCCTCTCCCGCCCTCGCGCCTGAACTCGGCTACCTGTTTATCGGGCTGGAATTCGCCGTTGAAGGGAAGCGGGGCAGTATTGCCGCCCTGAAAATGGAGAGCGGCGAGAGTGTCTGGGAGCACAGGACCAAACGCTACACGCATGCCTCTCCCGCCTACTGGCCGCAGCGTCAGGTGACAGCCTGCGGCAGCAACGATAACGAGATGTTCCTGTTCGAGGCGCGGACCGGCGTCGTGCGATGGCGGTTCGAAACCAGGGGCGAAGGCGGCGAGAAAGGCTCCATCCGGCACGCTCCGGCGTTTGACACGAAGCGCGCGCATCTGGTCACCGGCTGCGCCGACGGGTGGATCTATATCATCGATGTCGAGACGGGCAAAGAGGTTTGGTCGGTCCGGACGGACAACACGATTTATACCGTACCGCTGGTTACAGAGGACAAAGCCTATGTGGGGTCCACCGACAAGTATCTTTATGTCCTGGACCTTGAGCGTCGCACCGTGAAGACAAAATTCTTCGCCGGCTCTAAGATTTTCGGGCCCCCGCGGCTGCTTCAGGGAAGGATCTATTTCGGCGCGTGTAACGGCATGATTTACGAGATTGACCCTTGCAGCGATGAAGTCACAGGCACGCATCAACTTCCGGATGCCGTCACCAACGCAGTGGAATACAACGCCGCTACAGGGGATTTTTACGCCCTAACATATGTAAACGAGCTTTTTGCCTTCACCCGGGCAGACAACGGCTAGTTACTTACCCGTCCTCCTTCATCTACTGAGATTCCCATCGAAAAGCCCTTTGTTGGCGGTATTCCCGCTGCGACTTTAGGAGACTTATCATCAGGCAGGATTAGGACCTGGGTTCCTGACCAGGTAGCCCGGTCGTCTGGGGAGGTGTTTCATGAGCGCGCCGCGAAAAGACCGCCTGGAAGCCCATCTTGCGGCTCTTCAGTCTCCGTCGTCGAATGAGGCAGTCAAAAGGCGTGCGGCCCGGTGGCAGCATTACGCGGCTGTTACCGGGTCGGCCATGGCTTTGGCAACTAATGTCGCGATGCCGGGTTTGGGCGCCGCCATCACCGACTCCACGGCCACGCCCGAGCCAGTGCTCCGATCGGTCGAGTTAGCGATGGCCGGAAGGAGTTCCCGGCTGTTGGCGAATTCCGCAGCCCTGAACGCTGTTCTCACAGCTCAGGCAGCACCCACCATTTCGACGGGAGGCGTGGTCACGCTCTTCAGTTCGGGCAACGTCATCCAGCCAGGTGCCTGGGTATCGATTTATGGGACCAACCTGGCCTCGGGGACGGCGGTCTGGGCAGGCGATTTTCCGACGACTCTTGGCGGGACCAGCGTAACGATCAATGGGCGGCCTGCCTATCTTTCTTTCGTCAGTCCCGCGCAGATTAACCTGCAGGCGCCCGATGATATGGCCACGGGCGCAGTGCCCGTTGTGGTTACGACCGGCGCCGGAGCCGCGACGTCGCTCGTGACACTGAGCCCTTATGCACCGGCCTTCGAGTTGCTGCCAATGTTTACCATTCGGAACCACCGTAAAAAGAGGCGTTCGAGGATAGGGGCTGGACAAACTCGTCAAGCCGTGGCATTCTAAGCTGGATGAGTGCGAGTGATCCGGTCGGTCGCGCCGAACAGTTGGAGCAGGAAGTGGCATCCTTACAGCGACGCCTGGACCGGTCGTTGGCGGAGAACGAGCGCCTGGAGCAAGAGATCGCACGAGTGCAGAAACTGCTAGAAGAGGCAGTGCGCAAAAGGAAGCGCAACACAGCTCCGTTCTCCCGCGACAATCCCAAAACAAATCCCAAAACAGCGGGACGCAAACCGGGGGATCAATACGGTCAGCAGGCCACGCGTGGGACACCGCTGCGGGTGGATGAGCAGATCGCTGTGCCGTTGCCGCCCTCCTGCCCACATTGCCAGAGCGATGTGGTTCTGCGGGACACCAAGGCTCAGTATCAGGAAGACATAGTGCGCGTGACCCTGGTGCGGCGGTTTAATGTGGAGGTGGGGGTGTGCTCGGGCTGTGGACGCAGTGTGCAAGGAAGGCATCCGCTGCAGACCTCCGATGCGTTGCACGTCGGGACGGTACAGATCGGGCCGGAAGCATTGTCGCTGGCGGCGCTGTGGAACAAAGAGATGGGCCTATCGCATGAGCGAGTGGCCCGGTCGCTGCAATTGGGTTACGGCTTGACGGTGAGCCGCAGCGGGATCTGCCGGGCGCTGGAACGGTTGGGCAATTTGGCCGCTCCCACCTACCATCAATTGAAGGCCTCGTTGGCGCGTAGTCCATTCAATGGAATGGACGATACTGGTTGGCGTGTAGGCGGCCGGTTACAGAATTGTCGGGTGATCGGCAATGAATCGGTCACCGTATACCTGATCGAGCCGCATCGCGGCTTCGCCGAAGCGGCGGTTCTCGGCCTGTCGCAGCATCTCCCCGGCACCGACCGCGAGCAGTCTCTCGGCGACGCGCCGCCCAAGTGCGTCTGGCTCATGGACTTCGCCAGCCAGCTCGTCGCTCGCCCACGCGGAGCCGTCGGGCAGCCCCACCCATGCGCGCAGCAGCAGGTTGCCGTCGCCGGTGGGGACCGCGTGCGCACCCAGCGGTGTATGGCAGCTCGCATCGAGCTCGCGCGCGAGCGCGCGCTCGGCGTGCAGGCAGGCGAAGGCGCCTGCGTCGGTGATCGCCTCCACGGCCTCTCGTACCCGCGAATCCTCGGCCCGCCCCTCGAGCGCGAGGATGCCCTGCCCGGGCGCGGGCACAAATCGCTCGGGGTCGAGTACGCCACCCACCTCAGTCTCCCGGCCCAGTCGCTGCAGACCGGCGTGCGCGAGCACGATGGCATCGAGCCGCTCGTCTGCGTCGGCGAGTTTGCGCAGGCGTGTGTCGACGTTGCCGCGAATGGCGACGACATCGAGGTCCTCGCGCGCGGCGCGCAGCTGGGCGACGCGGCGGATGCTGCTCGTGCCGACGCGCGCGCCGGGTGGGAGATCGTCCAGCGAGTCGGCCCCGCAGAGCACGTCCTCGGCGGCCGCCCGCGCGGGGGCGCCGAGCAGCGCAAGGCCGTCGGCGAGCTCCCCAGGCACGTCCTTGGCGGAGTGCACCGCGAGGTCGATGTCCCCGCGGACGAGCGCGTCCTCGAGCTCGGCGACCCAGCGCGACTTGTCCTCGTCCGCCCGATCGCCGGGCCCGCTTGTCCGGTCCCCGCGCGTGACCATCGGGACGATCTCGCAGCCGTGGCCGAGCAGGCTGGCGACGAGCTCGGCCTGGGCGAGCGCGAGCGCGCTGCGCCGGGTGCCGATCCGCATCAGCGCTCGCGGCGGCGGCGCAGGCTCGTGGACCTCGGCGAGCTCGCTCGCGGCGTGCTCCTCGCCGGAGGCGTCGTCGTGCAGCCCGAACAGCTCGCGGACGAGCTCCAGGCTGGCGTGCCCACCCGTGCCCTCCAGGGTGCGGTCTTCGCGCATGCTGCGCAGGCGGATGGTGGGCTCGTGCAGCAGGCGGCTCATGACGGCCCGCGCGATGGCCTCCACGCGGGCGATGTCGCGTGGCGAGGCGGACTCCCAGCGAGCGGAGTTCTCGCCGAGCACCTGGGCGACGATCGAGTCGCCGTGCTCGCGCAGGGCGGCGACGGTGGGCAGGGTGTCAAGCTGGCCCAGCCAGCGGGCGAAGCGGTGGATCTCCTCCTCGACGATCTCCAGCGCGTGTGGGACCTCGTCGGCGCGGCTGCTGAGGTTGCGCGCGATGACGGCCTGCAGGTCGTCGATGTCGTATAGGGTGACGCCGTCCAGCTGGCCGCAGGCGGCGTCGATGTCGCGCGGGACGGCGATGTCGATCAGCACGAGCGCGCGCCCGCGGCGTTCGTCCATGACCTGCTCGAGCTCCTCGCGGCCGACGATTGGGTGTGGCGAGGCGGTCGAGGAGAGCACGATGTCGGCGGCGAGCAGCTGCTCGGGGAGTTTGTCCAGGCCGACGACAGAGCCGCCGAAGCGCTGGGCGAGGCTGAGCGCGCGGTCGGCGTGGCGGTTGGCGACGAAGATGGTGTCGGCGCCCTGGTCGGCGAGGGCGCGGGCAACCAGCTCTGAGGTCTCGCCGGCGCCGAGGATGACGACGTGGCGCTGTCTGAGCCCCCCGAGCACGCTGAGCGCGAGGTCGACGGCGACGGAGGGGACGCTGATGCGACTGGAGCCGATGCCGGTCTCCGAGCGCACCCGCTTTCCGGTGGTGAGCGCGGCAGCGAACAGGCGGTTGGACATCGGCCCGGTGGCGCCGGCGCTCATGGCCGCCTCGTGGGCGCGCCTGACCTGGCCCTGAATCTCGGCCTCGCCGACGATCATCGACTCGAGGCCGGCGGTGACCCGAAAGAGCTGGCGCGCGGCGTCGCAGTTGCGCGGCGAGTAGATCGCGCCGGCGAGCTCGGTGGGGCGGATGCTGGCACGGCGGGCGAGCAGCCCGAGGACCTCTGACTCGGCCTGGACTAGATCCCCGCCCGCCCCGCCGACGACTAGGTAGACCTCGGTGCGGTTGCAGGTGGAGATGACGACCGCCTCGCGCACCTCGGCGGTGGCGCAGGCCTGCACGGCGAAGTCGGCGCCGTCGCGCTCGCTGAAGGCCAGGCGCTCGCGCAGTGCGACGGGCGCTGTCTTGTGGGAGATGCCGAGTGCCAGCAGCTCGCTCATCGCGGCGCGGACTCGCCTTTCTCGTCGAGCTCGCTCAGCAGCTCGCCGAGCTCGCGCTCGATCCGGCTCAGGCGGATGGCCATGATGGATACGTAGACGAGCACGAGCGCGAACAACACGATGTAGGCGCCGGCGACGTACTTACCGGCGGTGTGCAGCGGCAGGGCGGGCAGCTCGGCGAGCGTAGTGGCGGTCATCGCTGTCCGGTCGTGCGGGCGCTTGGCGGCGGTGCGGCGGTCATGGCGGTGACGTGCTGCAGGCTGGGGGCGGCGCTGCGGGGCGTCCGGCGGACTTCGGCCTGGCCTTCCAGGCGTCGGCGCAGCGCACGGACCTGGGCGCGCGTGTGCTTGGCGGTGAGCTCGTACTTGCACAGGGTGGCGAACAGCAGCGACATGGCGGCCAGCGAGACGAGGAAGGTGAGCGCCATCGAGCCGGGCAGGTTGGATGTGCTGCCGAGCACGCGCGGGTGCAGGTAGGCGGTGGACAGGCGCACGGCGATGAAGTTCAGCGGCACGAACGCGCCTGCGGTGATGGCGAACACGGAGGCGTAGCGCGCCTGGCGCTCGGGGTCCTCGATGGCGAAGCGCAGCGGCTGGTAGGTGGCGTACAGCAAGAAGACGATCAGGAAGGACACGAGCGTGGGCTCGCTCCACACCCACCAGTGTCCCCACGAGCCCTTGGCCCAGATCGACCCGGTGATGAGCGTGCCGACGGCGAAGATGAGGCTCATGTGGATGACCACGTAGGAGCGGTAGTCCCAGCGCGGGTCGCGCGTGCGCAGGTGTGCGATGGCGAGCAGGCCGCCCAGCACGAAGCCGCACAGCGCAACGATGGCCAGCGGCACGTGTACGTAGAAAATCTTCTGCAGGAAGCCCTGTTCAGCTTCCAACGGGGCGTAGAAGAACACGAGGCTTAGCGAGACGGCCATCGCGATGACGGTGGAGATGCTCAGCGTGCGCAGACCCTTGCCGTAGGCGGGCGTCTCGCGGCGAGCGCGACTACCTCTTTTTATGAGGCCAGCCTGCGGCTGGCTAGAGCGTTCCACGGTCAGTCCTCCAGGAGGAAATCGAACAGGGCGAAGGCGATCAGCCCGAACACAAGATCATAGAGCCCGAGCGTCAAAAGCCATCGCAGCGCTGGCCAGGCGGGGTGGCTTGCGACGAGCAGCGGCGAGCTGGCGCGCGCACCACCGATAACGATCGGGACGAACAGCGGCAGCGCGAGCAGCGGCCCGAGCAGGTCGCGCGCGCGTGTGCGCACGGCCAGCGCGGCGACGAGCGTGCCGATGACCGCGACGCCAATGTCGCCGAGCGCGAGTGTGACCAGCAGCCCGGGCAGCGCGGGCCCGAGCGGCGAGCCGAGCAGCAGCAGCGCGAAGGCGGCGACGGCGACGAGCTCGAGCACGACCAGATAGGCAAGCAGCGCGAGCGCCTTGGCGACGAACATCGCGCTGCGGTCGACGGGGGCGAGCAGGAAGGCGTCGAAGCCGCCCTGGTCGGCGTCGGCTACGAACAGGCGGTTGACGCCGAGCATGGCGGCGAACAGCAGGGTCACCCACAGGATCCCCGCGGCGAGGTCGCCTTCGACGCTGTTGCGGTTCAGCGCGAAGTGAAAGACGACGAACGTGGAGACGGCGAACAGGGACATGCCGGGTACGGACTCCAGCGTGCGCAACTCCAGCAGCAGCTCCTTGCGCAGCAGCGCGGCTACGGTCGATGTGAACCCCGTCTGGCGCAGCGCGCGCGCCGGCGACGCGGTCTCGACGGACGGCTGCGCGCCGCCTTGTGCGGGTGGCTGCATGTTGCCCCGTTGCACGTCCTGCGGCGGTAGGCCCTGCACGCTCATCATCGATACAGCTCGGCGATGTCGGAGGCGTCGACCTCGCTGGCGGCGCGCAGCAGGACGGGCCGTCCACCGCGCAAGCCGAGCACCACGTCGGCCTCTGTCAGGCCTCTGCTGGGGTCGTGGCTGCAGATCACACGAGTACGCGGCCCGTCCGAGGCGTCCCGATCGCCTCCGGCGCCGATCAGCGGGGCGACGAGCTCGACGGCGGCGGGGTCGAGATTGGCGTAGGGCTCGTCGAGCAGCAGCAGCTGCGGGTCGTGCAGTACGGCGCGGGCGACGGCGACGCGCTGGACCATGCCGCGCGAGAGCGTGCGTAGCGGCTCGGCGGCGCGCGCGGACATGGACACGGCGTCGAGCAACTCCACGACACGCTGCTCGCCGACCCCGTGCAGGCGTGCGTGGAAGCTCAGGTTCTCGTGCGCGGTCAGCTCGCGGTAGAGCAGCGGCTCGTGGCCGAGCAGTCCGACGCGTCCGCGCACCTGCCAGGCGTCGTGGATCAGGTCGCTGCCGAGCACGCGCACGCTGCCGGCGTGAGGGCGCAGCAGCGTGGCGAGCACGCGCAACAGCGTGGTCTTGCCGGCGCCGTTGGGCCCGAACACGACGAGCGTATGTCCGGCGGCGAGCGACAGCGACACGTCGCTGAGCGCCTCGCGTTCGCCGTAGCGGCGAACCAGCCCGTCGACTTCGAGCGCCGCCACCGGGCTCTCTACACCTGCAGCGCGTGCGCGTCCTGAGCCCGCGCGATCAGATCCCGCACGGCCTGCTCCCCGACCCCGTCGCGCAGCAGCGCGATCGGGTCGGGGTCGCCGTTGACGATCCCCTCGAAGAACTCCTTGCGCTCCTGGTAGGTGGGAAGCGTGGCCTTGGCCCAGCCGCGTACCTCGTTGAGCAGCACGGCCAGGCGCGCGTAGGGCGCCCCGAACTGGGCTTCGATCTCGCGCTTCATGCGCTTGGCCAAGGCGGGCGATGCGCCGGCGGTGGAGATGGCGATGGCGAGCGGGCTCATACGCACGATGGCGGGCAGGATGAAGTTGCACAGCGGCGGCACGTCGACGACGTTGACGAGCATGGCGCGCCGCTCGGCGTCGTCGAAGACGGCGATGTTGACGTCGGTGTTGTTGGTGGCGGCGATGGCCATGAACGCGCCGTCGAGGTCGGCGGCGCCGGCGTACTCGCGCTGCTCCCAGTGGATGGAGCCCTCGCTGGCGTACTCCTGCAGGGCGGCCTGCGCTGTGGGCGCGATCAGCGTGACCTGTCCGTCGCAGGCGAGCAGCCCCTCGACCTTCTCCAGGCCGATCTCGCCCCCGCCGACGACCACGCAGCGCCGGCCGGTGAGCTTCAGGCAGGCGATGTAGAACGGCGTGTCGAGCATCCCCTGCACGCAGCTCTGATCGCAGGTTCCCCTGCGCAGCTGGCAGACGCACTCCTTGCCTGCATAGGCCTGGGCGGGCATGCGTAGAAGAGTAGTGCAGCCGTCAGGGCGCCCCTAGCGCTAACGGCGGTGATGGGCGGGTGCGGTGAAGACGAGCGCCTGATCGGTGCTCCAGCGCAGTTCGTCGGATTCGCGCTCTGTTACGGAGAGCGTAACCATGAGCCTGTGCGTGGCTGACAGCAGCCGGCGGCCGGCGGCACCCAGTGCGAGCCTGGCCGTCTCGTCGCGCCCGATGGGGACCGTGACGGTCCTGCGCGCCACCGTGGCAGTCCGTCCCCCCGCTTTGGGCGCGAGCAGCCGCAGGGTGATCTTGCAGGGGCCGGTGGCATGAAACCCGCAGGTCAGCGGAACGCTCGCCCGTCCTGCGCTGACGCTCGCGCGGGGCGTCACGGCCACGCTGTCGATCCTGATGGGGTTGGGCAGCAGCGGGGCGACGGGGTCGAACGTGATCTCCTGTCCGGTGCTGTCGACGGCTGTGCAGCGGTCGGTCGCCGGGCACGCCACGCCGGTGGCGCTTTCGGCGGCGATGGTGATCGGCTTGGGGTTGCCGGGCGCTGCAGGTTCGAAGGTGAACTCCCGTTGGTAGCCGACGGCCGTGCACTGGCCAGCCGACGGGCAGGCGATCGCCGACAGGGTGTTGCTGGATGCGGTCAGCGGGTCGGCGGAGGGCAGGCCGCTTGGGTAGATGGTCACGGGCGCCGGGCCTGAGGGCGCGGATGGGTTGAACGTGACCTCTCTGCCGGCGGAGTCCACTGCCGTGCACTGGCCGCTCGACGGACAGGCGAGGCCCGTCAGGCCAAGCGGGGCGGCGTCAGGGTCGACGGTCAGCGGGGACGCTGGCCCCGGAGCGGATGGGTTAAACGTGACCTCTCTGCCGGCGGAGTCCACTGCCGTGCACTGGCGCAGCGACGGGCAGGTGACGGCCGCCGGGCTCGCGCCGGCGTCGATCGCCGCCGGCGTCGGGTTGGCGCGGGCGGCGGGGTTGAACGTGACCGCCCGTCCCTCCGCGTCAACGGCAACGCATTGACTAGGCGAGGCACAAGCCACGGCGGTGACCTCCCCGCCGGC
The DNA here is from genome assembly GCA_963853855.1 of uncultured Solibacteraceae bacterium. Taxonomy (GTDB): domain Bacteria; phylum Acidobacteriota; class Terriglobia; order Bryobacterales; family Bryobacteraceae; genus Sulfopaludibacter. The sequence continues at coordinate 197,049 of CAWKYG010000041.1, forward strand.
GTCGACGGTGACCGCCGCTGGAGCTGCAGGGGCCTGCGGGTTGAAGGTGATCTCCTGGCCCGGGGAATCGACGACAGTGCACTGGGTGGTCGAGGGGCAGGCCAGGCCGGTGAAGTAGACGTTCGCCGCGATCACCACGCCCGTCGGTTCTCCGGGCGTCGCGGGATTGAAGGTGAACTCGAGCCCCTTGCCCGACGGCCGTGCACTGCGTGACAGACGGGCAGGCGATGGCTCGCAGGAACGACACGGGAGCGCGCGGCGCCTGGGCCGCTGCGGCGGAACCGCAGAGCGCGGCGGCGATAGCCGCGATCGCCGCTGGCATGACATGACGAAACACCGACATCTCATAATCGTATGTCGTAACCGGCGTTCTCAACGTCGCGGCAGCCCTCGCCCGAACGCACGCGCGCCGACGCGGGCGACGGCCACAGCCCCGCTGCGCCACGCGCGCTCACGGTCGCCCTCGCGCCCGGAGCGCAGCTTGGCGATGGCGCGCGCGGCGCTGGTGGACGTCTGGTCGTAGGGCCCCCACCACAGGCCGCGCAGCGCGGGGGGATCCCAGGTGATGAGCTTTTCCTGGGCGCAGGCCCGTAGGCCGGCCTGGCCGAGCGTGCGTCCCAGGCCGCCGCCGCCGGCCGCGCCCCACGGGCCCCGCGACACGGTCGGGCCGGGCAGGTGGTCGTTGAGCCAGACCATGCCGGCGTGCAGCTCGCGCGCTATGCGCAGCCCCTGATAGCGGTCGGCCGTCCACACGGACGCGCCCAGCCGGTAGTCGCTGTCGTTGGCCAGCGCGATGGCCTGATCGATCGTGTCGACGGCCACGACGGCGAGCACGGGCCCGTCGAGCGGCTCGCGCATCACGCGCATCTCGTGCGTGGCGCCGCTGAGGACGGCCGGCGCGTAGAACGAGCCGGCGTGGCAGCCGGGCGGCTGCACGGGGCCGCCGCAGTGCAGCTGGGCGCCCTGGGCGACCGCTTCGGCGACGAGCGCGGCGACGTGCTCGACCCGGCGGGCGGAGGCGAGCGGTCCGACCTGCGTGCGCGGGTCGGCGGGATCGCCGACGGGCAGCGCGCGCGCGCCGCTGACTAGTCCGACGAGAAAGCGCTCGTAGACCTCGCGCAGGACGTAGACGCGCTCGATCGACCCGCGCGCCTGGCCGGCGCCGGCACAGCCGGCCCACAGGGCGCCGGCGACGGCGCGGCGCAGGTCGGCATCGGCGAGCACGAGCATGGCGTCCTTGCCGCCGAGCTCGACGGTGACCTCCTTCTCGCGCGACACGCAGGCCCGCGCGACGACGCGCCCGACGGCGGGCGAGCCCGTGAACAGAACCTTGCCGACCGACGACTGCGCGAGGGCGACGCCGACGTCGGCGCCGCCGTGGGCCACCCGCACCAGACCCTCTGGCAGGCCTGCCCGCGCGAGCACCCGAGCGAGGCGCTCGCCGGCCAGGCAGGCGCGCGCGGCGGGCTTGAAGACCACGCCATTGCCAGCCAGCAGCGCACCGGCGATCTGGCCGAGTGGCTGGGCGAAGGGCGCGCTGCCGGCGCCGATCACTCCGACGACCCCGTAGGGCTCATACGCGATCCGCGCGCGCTTGGCGATGGCCATCGAACGGTTGGTCGCGACGCGCCGGCCGCCCAGCAGCTGGGCTCCGTCGTCGGCTACCCAGATCAGCGCGTCGATCGCGGCGAGCAGCTCCAGCGCGGCGACCTCCGCGCGCGGACGGCCCTGCTCGCGCGCGAGCGCGTCGAGCAGGTCGTCGAAGTCGTCGATCACCGCCTGGGCCATCCTGCGCATGTACCTGGCGCGGTCGGCCACCCGCAGCAGCGCCCACAGCGGCTGGACCTTGGCGACCGCCGCGACGACCTCGTCCAGCGACTCGGGCGCTGTCGTGCTGACGCTGCCGAGCACCGCGCCGGTGGCGGGGTTGCGTGAGGTCAGCATGCGCAGCGATTATCGCGGCTCGACGCCACGGCTCTCGCGAACCTCGGCCAGGCGCGCGGCCAGCTGCGCCTCGGCGTCGCCTGGAGCGTAGAAGCGCTCGGCGGCCAGGCCCTGGGGCAGCAGCTGCTGGGGGCCGAGGTGTCCGGGGTGGCCGTGCGGGTTGTCATAGCCGCCGCGGTCCTGCCCCGGCCGCGGACCAGAGCGCAGCCACGGCGGCACGGGGGCGGCGCCGTGCTCGCGAACGTGGCGTTGTGCTGCCGCGAGCGCCCGCCCGGCGGCGTCTGACTTGGGTGCCAGAGACAGGTAGATGGCGGCTTGGGCGAGCGCGTAGCGGGCCTCGGGCAGCCCGACGTGCTCGACGGCGGCGGCCGCCGCGGTGGCGACCGAGAGAGCGCCGGGGTCCGCGTTGCCGATGTCCTCGGAGGCGAGGATCACCATGCGCCGGACGATGAAGCGCGGGTCCTCGCCACCCTCGAGCATGACCGCGAGGTAATACAGCGAGGCGTCGGGGTCAGAGCCACGCGTGGCCTTGATCCAGGCGGAGATGTAGTCGTAGTGGCGGTCTCCCTTTTTGTCATACAGGACCGCCCGTCGCTGCAGGGCGTCCTCGGCCAGCGCGAGCGTCACGCGAGGGCCGGTGGCGGCGGCGAGCTCCAGGGCGTTGAGTGCGGTCCGCGCGTCGCCTTCGCTGCGCGCGGCAAGGAAGGCCAGCGCATCGTCGTCGGCGTCGATGTGGGTGCCAGCGGCGTGGCGCAGCACCTGCTGGACCTCCTCGACGGTGAGCGCCTGCAACGCGTACACGCGCAGGCGCGACAGCAGCGCGCCGTTGACCTCGAAGGCTGGGTTCTCGGTGGTGGCGCCGATCAGCGTCAGCAGCCCGTCCTCGACGGCCGGCAGCAGGGCGTCCTGCTGGGCCTTGTTGAAGCGGTGGATCTCGTCGAGGAAGAGGACGGTCTGGCCCGCCCCGGTCTGGCGCCTGTGGGTGGCGCGCTCGATCACCGCGCGCACCTCCGCGCGTCCGGCCGCCACCGCGCTGAGCTCCTCGAAGGCGGCCTGCGAGCGCTCGGCGACGATCCGCGCGAGCGTGGTCTTACCTGAGCCGGGCGGCCCGTACAGCACCATCGAATGCGGGCGTCCGTGTTCGATGGCCGTGCGCAGCGCTGAGCCGGCGCCGAGCAGATGCGACTGGCCGACGAAGTCCTGCAGGCTGCGCGGGCGCATCCGCACGGCCAGCGGGCGCTCGTGACGTCCGTCGTCTTCCAGTGGCCCCCCGCCCGCGTCGCGCTCGCCACCCGTGTGCGCCTCGGGTCCGACCTGCCCTGGCGCCTGCGCGGAATCCTCGTCGAACAGGGTGTCCATCGCCTGTTGAGTATCGCGCGTGCGAACGGGCAGACCCGGGTTTGCCGCAAACCCGGGTCTGCGGCAGGGCGCGGGCCAGGACGCGTCGAACCTATCTCGGATGGGTATCGGCGCCGCTGAGATACTGCCCTCTGGGGGCGGGGGCTTCGACTTCCTGGGCGGATCGCCCCAGCCGGGCGCGGCCGGCTCGTTTGCGCCCCACTCGCCGCTTGCGCTGTTCTGGCGGCGCTTTCGCCGCGACCGCGTGGCAATGGCCTCGCTCGGCTTCATCGTATTCGTGATCGTCCTCGCGCTGGCAGCGCCGCTGGTGGTCAAGCTGCTCGGGCTGCCCGGGCCCAACGTGGAGAACCCCAACCTGACGAACGCCTTCGGCAGCCCCCTCGGACCCAGCGCGGCGCACCCGTTCGGCGTGGACCAGCTCGGCGAGGACGTCATGTCGCGCGTGATCTATGGCGCGCGCGTGTCGCTGGAGGTGGGCATCCTGGGGACCGCCATAGCCGCGGCGATAGGCGTGGTGGTGGGCGTTGTGGCGGGTTACTATCGCGGCTGGATCGACACGCTGCTATCGCGATTGATCGACGTCGTGCTGTCGATCCCGATCCTTATGCTGGGCCTTGGGCTGGGCGCAGCGTGCGCGGTCAGGGGCTGCGTGAAAGGGCTCATCCAGCCGGGCCTGGGGTCGATCATCTTCATCGTTGCATTGGCCAACTGGACCTACGTCGCGCGGATCGTGCGCGGCCTGGTGCTGTCGCTGCGCGAGCGCGAGTTCGTGGAGGCCTCACGCGCGCTGGGCGCATCCGACGCGCGGATCATGTTCAGGGAGATCCTGCCCAACCTGGTGGCGCCGCTGATCGTCTACTCGAGCCTGCTGATCCCGGCGAACATCCTGTTCGAGGCGGCCCTGTCGTTCCTCGGCGTGGGCATCCGTCCGCCCACGGCCAGCTGGGGCGAGATGATCGCGCAGGCCACCCCCATCTTCAGCACCGCCTGGTGGTACATGACCTTCCCGGGCCTGGCGCTGCTGTTGACCGTGCTCGCGTTCAACCTGCTCGGCGACGGCCTACAGGACGCTCTCAACCCGAGGACCGCGCGATGAGTCGCGGCTGTGACACAAATGCCAACACAGGAGGCGCCATGTCGAGGAAGATCAGGGCGGTTGCGCCCATGGCGCTGGGAGGTGTGTTGGCGCTGGCTCTGTCGGCGTGCGGCTCCAGCGGCTCGGGCACGAGCTCGAGCGCGATCACCAGCAACGGCCTGAAAACGCCCCAGTCGGAGTCGCTGAGTGGGGGCCGCCGCGGTGGCACGCTGACGGTGCTCAACCACGAGGACTTCGAAAACATCGATCCGGGGATCGCGTACTTCTCGATCGACTACCAGGCCGTGTACGCGATGCAGCGGCCGCTGTTCTCCTACATGCCCAACAGCTTCGCCGCGCCCGTGCCCGATATGGCCTCCGGCCCCGCCGAAATCTCCTCTGACGGCAGGACGATCACTGTCCACATCCGCCAAGGCGTTCACTTCAGCCCGCCGGTCGACCGCGAAGTGACCTCGGCGGACGTCGCCTACGGGATCGAGCGGGGTGCCAACCCCAACGTGGCCAACCCCTACTTCGAAACCTACTTCGAGCTCGCTGGAAGGCTTTGCCCAGGCCAAGGGCGGCCCCTTCCCGGGCATCGCCACGCCGAACGGGCACACGGTCGTCTTCCACCTGGCCCAGCCCAAGGCGCAGGTCGTGCTCGATGCGCTCGCGCTGCCGCTGAGCGCGCCTGTGCCCGAGCAATACGCGGCCAAGTTCGACGCCAAGAAGCCCAGCGAATACGGCGACTACCAGGTGGCCACCGGCCCCTACATGTTTAAGGCCGACAGCGAAGGCAAGGTGCTGGGCGTGGGCTATCAGCCCGGCAAGTCGGCCACCCTCCTACGCAACCCCAACTGGCGTGCCAACACCGACTTCAGACCGGCCTACCTGAACGAGATCGACATCAAGATCGGCGGCGACCCGAACGTGATCGGGCGCCAGGTGCTGGAAGGATCGGACCTCATCCAGAACGACACGGCGGCCGCGCCGATCGTGCAGCTGGCATACGAACACTTCCCCAGCCAGCTGCAGATCTCGTTGGGCGCCGGCGAGAGGTACATAGCGGTCAACAACAAGCAGGGCCCGTTCGCGAACGTCGACGTGCGCAAGGCGTTCTGGGCGGCGCTCGACCGTACGCAGATGAACAAGGCGCGGGGCGGCAAGCTGGTCAGCGAAGTGATGACCCACTTCATCGACCCGGAAATCCCTGGCTTTGAAGAAGCGGGCGGCCTGCAAGGCCCCAGGGTCGATTACAACGAACACCCCGAAGGCGACCTGGCGATCGCCGAAAAGTACATGCGCCTGGCCGGCTACCCGAGCGGGAAGTACACGGGCGCCAAGACCATCGAGGTGGTCGGCTCGACCGGCGACCCCAACGCGGAGAACGCGGAAATCGCCAACAGCACGCTGAAGGATCTTGGCTTCAAGACGACGCTGAACCTGGTCGAACAGGCGATCATGTACGAAAAGTACTGCGGGGTCCCCCACGAAGAGATCGACGTCTGCCCGAACGTCGCCTGGGGGGCCGATTTCGCCGACGCCCAGACGCTGATCGCCCCGACGTTTGCAGGCAAGAGCATCCTGGCGAGCGGCAACAACAACTGGGGACAGGTCGACGACCCGACGATCAACGCGGCGATCGCCAAGGCGGAACTGATCGTCGGCAAACAGGCACGGGCGAAGGCGTGGGCGGCAATCGACCGTGAACTGGTGGCCGACGCGGCCGCGATCCCGTTTGACTGGGAAAAGGCTCCGCTGGTCGAGTCCAAGGACGTCGCCGGTGTCGGCGACGTGTGGAACCAGGGCTCCTGGGACTACTCGTTCACCTCGCTGAAGTAGGCCGGCGGGGGCGGCCTCGGCGACAGCGATGACGCGCTACATCGTCCGCCGCCTGCTGTGGGGCGTTGTGCTGCTGGTGGCCGTGTCGGCGCTGACGTTCGTGCTGTTCAGGATCCTTCCCACCGGCGACCCGGCTCGGCTGCGCGCCGGGCACAACGCCGGCCCCCGGGTGATCGCCGCGCTGCGCGTGGACCTCGGCCTGAACCGCTCGCTGGTGGAGCAGTTCTGGCTGTACATGAAGGGCATCTTCCTGCATCTGAACCTGGGCTACAGCTACTACAGCGACGCGTCGGTCAAGAGCCTGATCGCCGATCGTCTGCCGGCGACGCTGTCGCTGACGCTGGGGGCGGCCGTGATCTGGCTGGTCTCCGGTCTGGCGGTGGGAATCGCCTCGGCGGTGCGGCGGGGCTCCAAGCTCGACCGCTCGCTGATGGGCACGGCGCTGGTGTTTATCTCCGCGCCCGAATACTGGCTGGGCCTGATCGCGCTGTACCTGCTGGCGGCCGACATCGGCCGCCTGAAGGTCTTCCCGGGCGCTGGCAGCTACGTGGGGCTGACGAGCGACCCGTGGCGCTGGTTCACCTCCCTGATCCTGCCCTGGCTGGTGCTGGCGGCGACCAACGCGGCGATCTACGCGCGGCTGATCCGCGGGAGCCTGATCGAGACGATGGGCGAGGACTACATCCGCACCGCCCGCGCCAAGGGCCTGAGCGAGCGGCGCGTGGTCCTACGTCACGGCCTGCGCTCGGCGATCAACCCGGTGATGACGATCCTCGGCCTGGACATTGGGGTGTTCCTCGGCGGGGCGGTGCTGATCGAGACGGTTTTCGACATTCCCGGGATCGGGCGCCTGAACTACGAGGCGATCAACCACGCGGACTTCCCGATCGTCCAGGGCACGGTGCTGATCGCGGCGCTGTTCATCATCGTGGCCAACATTGTCGTCGACGTCGCCTACGCCTACCTGGACCCGAGGGTTCGCTTCCAATGAGTGCCGCCGCCGAACCGCTGTTGCGCGTGGAGGATCTGCGCGTGCAGTTCCCCACCGAAGACGGCGTGGTGCACGCGGTCGACGGCGTCAGCTACCAGCTCGCGGCGGGCGCCACGCTGGGCATCGTGGGCGAGTCCGGCTCGGGCAAGAGCGTCGCGTCGCTGACCACGATCGGCCTCACGCGCGCGCAGGGCGCCCGTATCTCCGGGCGCATCCTGTTGCAGGGCCGCGACCTGCTCGCCCTGTCAGAGCGTCGCCTGCGCCAGGTTCGCGGCAACGAGATCGCGATGATCTTCCAGGACCCGCTGTCGAGCCTGCACCCCTTCTTCAAGGTCGGTGCCCAGATCGCCGAGGCCATCCGTGCGCACCGCGACTGCTCCAGGGCGCAGGCGCGCAGGCGTTCGGTGGAGCTGCTGGAGCTCGTCGGGATCCCCGAGGCGCAGCGGCGGGCCGGCGCCTACCCGCACGAGTTCTCCGGCGGTATGCGCCAGCGCGCGATGATCGCTATGGCGCTGGCCAACGAGCCTAAGCTGCTGATCGCCGACGAGCCCACGACGGCGCTCGACGTGACCGTCCAGGCGCAGATTCTCGCGCTGCTGCGCCGTTTGCAGGGCGAGCTGGGGATGGCGATCGTGATCATCACCCACGACCTCGGGGTGGTCGCCGAGATGGCCCAGGAGATCGCGGTGATGTACGCCGGGCGGATCGTCGAGATGGCGCCCGCCGAGGCGATCTTCGCCCGGCCCGAGCACCCCTACACGTGGGGTCTGCTGCGCTCGATCCCCACGCTGCAGGCGCCGCGCGAGCAGGCGCTGGTGCCGATCGGCGGGACACCGCCGAGCCTGATCAGCCCGCCCTCGGGCTGTCACTTCCACCCGCGCTGCGCCTACGCGCAGCCCGACCACGCGCGGATCGACCCGGGCCTGCAGCGGGTGGCGGGCGAGCGGGGTCACACGGTCGCGTGCCTGCTGTCGGGCGAGGAGCGCCGTCGCATCTGGACGCAGCTGCGGGGCACCGCATGAGCACCCTCAGGGGCACAGGCGAGCCGCTCGTGCAGGTGAGCGACCTCGCCAAGCACTTCCCGATCACGCGCGGGATCGTGCTGGCGCGGACGGTCGGCGCGGTCAAGGCGGTGGACGGCGTCAGCTTCGAGGTCCGCCGCGGCGAGACGCTGGGGATCGTCGGAGAGACGGGTTCGGGCAAGAGCACGACCGCCCGCCTGGTCATGCGCCTGCTCGATGCCACGTCGGGGCAGGTGCGCTTCGAGGGGAAAGACATAACCCGCCTGCGCGGCGCGCCCCTGAAGGCGGTCAGACGGGAGATGCAGATGATCTTCCAGGATCCCTACTCGTCGCTGAACCCGCGCAAGACGGTCGGCTCGATCGTGGCCGAGCCATTTGCCATCCACGGCCTGGAGGGCGATCGCGCGCAGCGCCGGCGGCGCGTGCAGGGGCTCTTGGAGACGGTGGGCATGAGCCCCGAGCACTACAACCGCTACCCGCACGAGTTCTCCGGGGGGCAGCGCCAGCGGATAGGGGTGGCGCGCGCGCTGGCGCTCGAGCCTAAGCTGCTGATCGCCGACGAGCCGGTGTCGGCGTTGGACGTGTCGATCCAGGCCCAGGTGCTGAACCTGCTGCGCGAGCTGCAGCGCCGACTCGGCCTGACGCTGCTGTTCATCTCGCACGACCTGTCGGTGGTGCGCTACATGTGCGATCGGATCGCGGTGATGCTGGAGGGGAAGATCGTCGAGCTGGGCCCCGGCGAGCAGATCTTCAGCGCGCCCACCCACCCGTACACGCGCGAGCTGCTCGCATCCGTGCCGGGGGCGCGCGCGGGCGATGGGCGTACGATCCACGGGTGAGCGCCGATCTCGCCACAGAGGCACAGCAGCTGCTGGCGAAGCTGATCGCCTTCAACACCGTCAACCCCCCGGGCAACGAGCGCCCGGCCCAGGAATACCTGGCCGACCACCTGGCGAGGGCGGGGTTCGAGTGCGAGCTGCTCGGCGCCCAGCCCGACCGTCCCAACCTCGTGGCCAGGCTGCGCGGCGAGGCGGCTGACGGCCCGACGCTGTGCTATCTGGGCCACGTCGACACTGTGCTGGCCGACCCGCACGAGTGGACCCATGACCCCTGGTCGGGCGACGTGGCCGACGGCTTCGTGTGGGGTCGCGGAGCGCTTGACATGAAGTCGCAGGTCGCCGCGGAGATCGCGGCGGCGGCAAGCTCGCGCGCTCGGGCTGGCGACCGGCGGCCGGGGAGCTGTTGCTGGTGGCGGTCGTCGACGAGGAGACCGGCGGGGCGCTCGGCGCCCAGTGGATCACCGAGACGCATCCCGACAAGGTGCGCTGCGACATGCTCGTCAACGAGGGCGGCGGCGCGGTGTTTGAATATGGAGGCCCGCCCACCCTCCCGCCCGCCCGGCGCCGCTACGGTGTGTGCTGCGCGGAGAAGGGGGTGTTCCGCTTTGCGCTGAGCACCGATGGCGTGGCCGCTCACGCGTCGATGCCGGGGATGGGCGACAACGCGCTGTTGAAGATGGCCACAGTGCTCGAGCGCCTAGGCGCGCGTCAGCCGTCCTACGCTCTGACCGACGAGCCGCGCGCGTTCCTGCGCGGCATCGGCGAGGACCCCGACGATCCCGCGGGCGCAGTCGCGCGCATGCGCGCGAGCGATCCCATGCTGGCGACGATGTTCGAGCCGATGTTGGGCGTGACGTTCACCCCGACGATGATCAGGGCTTCGCAGAAGATCAACGTGATCCCCAGCCGCGCCGAGCTGAAGGTCGACTGCCGCGTGCCGCCCGGGCTGGGCGAGCAGGAGGTGCGCAGGGGCATCGCCGAGGTGCTGGGCGAGCCGGGAACGGACTCGTCGCCGCGCTGGCGCATCGAGTTCACCGAGCGCGTCCCCGGCAACGGCTCGCCGCTGCAGTCGCCGCTGATGGACGCGATCTCGCAGTGGATCGGCGAGCACGACCCGGGAGCGGAGGTGGTGCCGGTGATCCTGCCGGGCTTCACCGACTCGCGCCATTTCCGCCAGGCGTTTCCCCAGTGCGTGGCCTATGGGTTCTTCCCGCAGCGCCACCAGTCGCTGCGCGAGACCTCGCCGCTGATCCACGGCGCGGACGAGCGGATCGACGTTCGCGACCTGGCGTTCGCGAGCGAGCTCTTCCGCGATCTGGCGGTGCGTTTGCTGGGCTGAGGGGTTGCACGCCCTCGACAGCGGGCCCCAAAACCCGCATAATCAATCTTTGATGCCAAGGATGGTGCATTGCATGGAGGGGATGGCGATATGAGTACGCCGGAAGCTGCTGGCGCGCATGGAGCGGGCGCGCCGCCGGCCGGACAGGCTGCGGGGCTGGGGGCGGGCCAGCGGTCAGCGTCGAGCCAGCGCTCGGGCGCGTCGGCCACGCATGTACCTGCGACACATTCCCCGGCGGCTGCGACGCATGCCCCGGCGGCGGTGACGCACGTGATCTCCGTGCCGTCCACGCCGGCGCCGCAGGTCTCGCTGACCCAGGAAATTCAGAACTTCGCCCAGAGCTGGTCGCCGGTGGTGTTCATCGTGTTCTTCACGGTGATCATCTTCGTGATGTGGCGCATGTTGAAAGTGATGCCCAAGACCAAGCCACAGCAGATCAAGCCGGCGTCGAACCAGTCGGTGACGTTTAACGACATCGCGGGCGTGGACGAGGCAAAGGCGGAGCTGCAGGAGATCGTCGAGTTCCTGCGCGACCCTAAGGCCTTCCACGCGCTCGGCGCGAGCGTTCCCAAGGGAATCCTCCTGCACGGCCCCCCAGGCACGGGCAAGACGCTGCTGGCCAAGGCGGTGGCCAACGAGTCGGGCGCGCAGTTCTTCGCCCAGTCGGCGGCGTCGTTCGTGGAGATGTTCGCGGGCCTTGGCGCGGCTCGTATCCGCAGGCTGTTTGCGATCGCGCGCAAACACGAACCGGCGATCATCTTCATCGACGAGCTCGACGCGGTGGGTGGCCGGCGCGGGATGGACATCTCGGGCGAGAAGGATCAGACGCTCAACCAGCTGCTGGTGGAGATGGACGGCTTCGCGTCGAGCGGGCGGGTGGTGGTGATCGCGGCGTCGAACCTGCTGGAGAAGCTCGACCCGGCCCTGCTGCGCCCGGGACGCTTCGACCGCCAGGTGTTCGTGGTGCCGCCTGACGTCAAAGGCCGGCTAGGGGTCCTGCAGGTGCACACCCGCTCCAAGCCGATGGGCGACGTGGACCTCGGGCTGGTAGCCCAGCAGACGAGCGGGCTGACGGGGGCGGACCTGGCGAACATTTGCAACGAGGCGGCTATCTTCGCGGCCAGGCGCCGGGGCAAGTCGATCTCGGCCGCGGACTTCGACTCGGCAATCGAGCGCGTGATCGCGGGCGTGCAGTCAAAGCGCGTGCTCAACGCGCACGAGAAGCGCGTGGTGGCCTATCACGAGGCGGGGCACGCGCTGTGCGGCGAGCTGCTGCCGTCGGTGGACCGCGTGCACCGCATCTCGATCGTGCCCCGCGGACGCGCGCTTGGCTACACGCTGAACCTGCCGGCGGAGGACCGCTACCTGAAGACGCGCGAGGAGCTGCTCGACTACATGACGGTGCTGCTCGGCGGGCGCGTGGCCGAGCAGGTGGTCTTCGGCGCGATCACGACGGGCGCGTCGGACGACCTCAAGCGTGTGGCGGACATCTCCCACTCGATGGTCCACGACTACGCGATGGGCAACGCGGGCGTGGGGCGCTCACCTGACGGGGACGTGCGCCTATCGGAGAGCACGCTGCGGATCCGCGATGAGGAGCGCAGGGATCTGATTGAGGAAGCCCGGCGGGCTGCCCAGAGGATGATCGTCTCCCATCGCGCCCAGCTGGAGGACCTGGCGCAGGAGTTGCTCAAGCATGAGGTGCTTGACCGCGAGGCGATCGAGCGGATCATGAAGGGCGTGCCTCGCCTGGAGCGCGCGCCGGGCGTTGGCCTGCGTGTGGTGGCGGCGGCCCAGCCGAGCGAGCCACCGCCGGGGCCCGCTCCGATCGGCATATAGACTGCGGCTCATGTTCAGCCGCATCGACCACATCGGGGTTGCCGTGCAAGAGATCGAGCCGGCGCTGGCGCTGTACCGCGACGAGCTGGAACTCAAGGTGGCCCACCGCGAGGTGGTGTCCGAGCAGGGCGTGGAGGCGGTGCTGTTGGACGTGGGCGAGAACCACGTGGAGCTGCTGGCGCCGCTCGGCCCGGACACGCCCGTGGGCAAGTTCCTGGCCAAGCAGGGCCCGGGTCTGCACCACGTGGCCTACCAGGTGAGCGACATCGACGCGACGCTTGACGCGCTGCGGCGTGCGGGCCTACAGATGATCGACGAGCGACCGCGAATCGGCATACGGGGCTCGCGCGTGGCGTTTATGCACCCGCGGGCGAGCATGGGGGTGCTCACCGAGATCGTGCAGCCGGCGGCTGGCGTGGGGGCGCACTGATGTCGACCGGCTCGCGACGCATAACGATCGGCTTTCACGGTGGACAGGCGCTGGCGCTGCGTGTGAGCGACGACCAGCTCAAGGCGCTCAACGGGGCGCTGGGCGGCGGCGGCTGGCACGACGTGCAAAGCGAGGACGGCCCGGTCCGCGTGAACCTTGCGCAGGTGGTTTACGTGAGCGCGGATAAGGACGAGTCCCGCGTGGGTTTTGGTTAGCGTGAGTTGACCCTCGACGAGCGGCTGCTGCGGCTGGCGCGAACGCGCGGGCACACGCCATCGGCCGAGCGCGCGGTGGCGCGGTTCTCGCGCATCGGCGAGCACGGCGCGGTATGGCTGGCGTTTGGTGTGGCCGGCTGGGCGCTGGACGCCAAGCAGCGCGATCGCTGGCGGCGCATGACGAGGACGATCGCGGGGACGTACGCGTTGAACACGGGCGTCAAGCTGCTGGTTAGGAGGCGCCGCCCGCAGCTGGCCGACCTGCCGCCGCTGACCGACACGCCCACGCAGCTGAGCTTCCCCAGCGCGCATGCGGCGACTTCGTTCGCGGCGGCGGGGTTGTATCGCCGCTTGGGGGTGCCCGCGCTGCCGCTGTACGGTCTCGCGTCGGCGCTGTCTCTGTCGCGACTGTACCTGGGCGTGCACTACCCCTCTGATGTGCTGGCCGGCGCGCTGCTGGGCGGCGCGGTAGCGGGTAGCGTGGCGCTGGCCCACCCGTTGGCATAGAGCACGCGCCGCCATGGGCGGTAGCATGATCTGTAGTACACTGGTCTAGATGTCTCGCGCTCTGCACGTGCGTCTCGATTCAGACGCGGAAGCCGCGCTCGCGGTGCTTCGCGCGGAGGGAATGACTGACTCGCAGGCGGTGCGCAATGCCCTGGCGGAGGCGGGTGCGCGAAGGCGGCGTCGTTCGGCGTTGCGCAAAGAGGCGCGGCGTCTTGCCGCCGACCCCAACGACCGTGCCGAGCTGGCGATGCTGCGTGAGGAGTTGGACGAGCTCGCGCCGCCCTGGCCGACGGACTGATGGTCCGAGGCGAGGTCGTGCGGCTCGCAGCGCCGCGGCGCGTGCGTGGGCACGAGCAAAAGGGTGCGCGCCCCGGAGTGATCGTGCAAGCCGATGAGCTTCTCGATCTGAGCACTGTCCTCATCGCTCCCACCTCACGCTCTGCGCCGGCTGCGACATTTCGTCCCACCATCGACCTTGCGGGCACGCCCACTCGTGTTCTCACCGATCAGTTGCGCGTGGTGGACACGCAGGCAATTAAGGGTACGGTTGGTCGGCTGTCCGGCGGAGAGATGGCGGCCGTGGACGATGCCCTGGCGCTTGTGCTCGGTCTGCCCGGCTGAAGCCTGATCGCATGAGCACACGCATCGGAATAGTGGGCATGCCCAACGCGGGCAAGTCGTCGCTGTTCAACGCGCTGACGAAAGCGGGCGCGGAGGCAGCGAACTACCCGTTTACGACGATCGAGCCAAACGTGGCGGTGGTGCCGGTGCGCGACGAGCGCTTGGAGCGGGTGGCGAAGACGGTGGGCTCGTCGGAGATCGTGTGGGACACGGTCGACTTCCACGACATCGCGGGCCTGGTGGCGGGCGCCCACCAGGGCGAGGGCTTGGGCAACCGCTTCCTGGCGAACATCCGCGAGACGGACGCGATCGTGCACGTGGTCCGCGCGCATGGCGACGAGAGCGTGGTGCATCCGGAGGGCGACGTCAATCCGCTGCGCGACATGGAGACGATCGAGACGGAGCTGATCCTGGCCGATCTGGAGCAGGCCGAGCGTCGCGTGGAGCGAGTGGCCCGGCAGGCGAGAAGCGGCGACCGCGTGGCGGTGGCCGAGGAGCGGTGGCTGCGCGCGGTGATCGAGGAGCTGCAGGCGGGCGGCCCCGCGCGCGGCGTGTCGGTCCCTGAGGAGGCGCCGAACGCGGCGCGCGACCTGGGCTCGCTGACGGTCAAGCCGGTGCTGTTCGTGGCCAACGTGGACGAGGGCTCGGAGGAGGTTCCGGCGCAGATCGCCGAGCACGCGGCTGCCCAGGGCGCGCGCGCGGTGGCGGTTTCCTCGCGCATCGAGTCCGAGCTGGCTGAGCTGGAGGACGAGGACGCGGCGGCGATGCGCGAGGAGCTCGGCGTCAGCGAGTCCGGCCTTCAGCGTGTCATTCGCGAGGCGTTCGCCCTGCTGAGGCTGATCGCGTTCTTCACCGCGGGCGAGGGTAAGCCCGCCCAGTCGTGGCACCTGCACGACGGCCTCACGGCGTGGCACGCGGCTGGCGAGATTCACTCGGACATCCAGAAGGGCTTCGTGCGCGCAGAGGTAATCGGCTGGCGCGAGCTGGTCGACGCGGGCGGCTACGCGGGCGCGCGCGAGCGCGGCACGCTGCGCCTGGAGGGGCGCGACTACGTGATGGCAGACGGCGACGTGATCACGGTCAAGTTCACGCCATAGAACCTCCACGCGGGCCGATCGCGCTTTGGGGCAGCGAGCGTAGACGGCCTCTGTCAGACGCCCAGCAGCGGCAGGATCACAGCAAGCGACAGCAAGATCGCGAGGAACGTGATGGTGGGCAGCAGCCAGCGGGGCGTGGCGCCCGGGCTGCGGCCTGCGTCGAGCACGACGGTGGTGCCGGCGAGGACGTCTCCGATGCGCTGGCGCCGGTCGGGGCCTGTGCGCATCATCGAGATCAGCCCTGAGGCGTACATCAGGGGCAGCGCGTCGAGTAGGCGTGCTGCATTGCGAATCGCCACCTGGCCTGCGCTGGGTTGGGCGCCGGTGAGCGTGGCCACGTGGACGTGGCAGATTCGCTTGCCGAGCGTGCGCCCGC
This sequence comes from uncultured Solibacteraceae bacterium, assembly GCA_963853855.1. Lineage (GTDB taxonomy): Bacteria > Acidobacteriota > Terriglobia > Bryobacterales > Bryobacteraceae > Sulfopaludibacter. The sequence goes on from CAWKYG010000041.1 coordinate 212,545, forward strand.
CATGCGACTCGCACAGGAAGAAGTACGCAAACAGCAGCCCGAAGTCCAACAGGAGCTCTTCGAGTGCGTTCGAGGACTTGCCTGGTAGGCCGAGCAGGGGCACGGTCACGACCCCAACCACGAGGGCGTCCAGCACGAAGGCGTTCAGTCGAGCGCGAAGCGCGAGCTGTGCCAAGCCGGCGGACTCCTCGGCGAGCGTCGGGTCCTGCGACGTCTGCGCTGAGTCTTGCGTCGTAGCTGTATCTGCGTGCGCAACGGCGACCTGGCCGTAGCGCAGGGCGCCGGTCAGCGCATCCTCTCTCATAGCTATTCATCGGCAGGCGCGGTCAACTTCTGCAGGCGCTCTGCCAGCCGGCGCATCCCCAGCTCGCGCGCCATTGCACTGCCGCCGGCGAAGTCGGTCGGCCGATCGGACGGGCGCTGCACGTCGATCCGCTGCAGCGTTGCGATCCGCTTGAAAGCAAGTAGGAGATCAGAGTTGTCGCGCAGCGCTGCGGCCACGCGGGGGCGCATGTCCGGGCGCGTCGTGCCTCCTGGCGCTTGCGCCGCTTTGCCGGCGGCGCGCTGCGCGCGTTGGTCAGGCGCGTCAATAGCGCCCGCCGCCGCGAGCACCGCCTCCAGCGATCCATATGCGGACAGCAGCTCGGCGGCGGTCTTGGCGCCGATGCCCGGCGCGCCCGGCAGCCCGTCGGATGGGTCGCCGCGCAGGGCGATGAAGTCGGGCACGAGCTGCGGGTCCACGCCGTAGCGCTCGCGCACCTGCTCGGGGCCGACCTCGATCAGCTGTGTGCCTTTGCGCAGCTCGACCACCGCTACGCGCTCGCTGACCGCGCCGAACAGGTCGCGGTCAGCGGTCAGCAGCAGCGCCTGCCCGCCGGCCTCATCCTCGCTGCGGGCATACGAGTACATCACGTCGTCTGCCTCCAGATCCGCGCTCGTGGGTACCGTCCAGCCGAGGCTCTCGAGTAGGCGCGGCGCCTTCTGCCACTGCGCGGCGAGCTCCGCGGGCATGGGGTCGCGGTGGGCGTGGTAGGCCGGGTACAGCTCTACGCGGTAGTTCGCCTGCTCAGCGCCCATGCACGCCACCACGCCGCGCACGTCCCGCGCCGGAAGGCGCGCATCAATCAAAGCCAAAACCGCGTTCACCGTGCCGAGCAGAGCGTTCACCGGCCTGCCCTGCTCGTCCACGATCGACTTGGGCAGCGCGAAGAACGAGCGGTACAGCAGCCATGGCACGTCGGCGATCAGCAGCGGCGCTGGCACCCGCCCAGGTTATGCGCCAGGCGTGCTGCGCGGTGGGCGGTGGCGCGCGGGCAGCGTGCTCAGCCGTCGAGCATCCAGCAGTTTTCCGTCCACACGAAGCGACTTGCCCCGCCCATCAGCGGCGTGCTCAGTTCAAGCGAGGCGATGTAGCCGTGGACGATCACGATCGCCGATCCGATCGCGCGCTTCTGGGCGCGCAGCCGCGCCCGGGCGCCCGGCTCGCGCAGGAGCTTTGACAGCTTGGCGTTCCAGCGCTGTTCGCAAGTGCGGCCGTGCTCGGCCGCCCGCAGTGGGGCGTTGAGCACGCCGCATGCGCCCGCGCCATTGCCTGCGAGCTCAGCGCTGACGAAGTTCGTCGCCGCCCGGCGTACCCACGCGATCTGTTCACCGCTGCCAACCGAATGAGCCGCCTGCGCGCCGGCCGGGAGCGCGAGGGTGGCCGCGCACACGAGCACGGAGATCGTGCGGCTGACACTCATGCCCGACGTATCGACAGTCCGGGGGCGATCCACGAGGTCTGTGCTTCCAGGTGGGTCCGCAGCGGACGCATATCGTAGGCGCGGGGCCGGTCGGCGATGCCCTCTACTGCGCCGCCGCTCCTCCCGTGGCGAGGGTCGACACCGGCGCGCCCGGCGCCTGGGCGCCGCCCTGCGCGGAGCTGGATCCGGCAGGTGTGGCGGGTTGGGCAGGTGTGGCGGGTTGGGCAGGTGTGGCAGGTGCAGGCGACGGGGCGGGGGTCGCTGGGGGCACGCCCGCGGAAGGCGAGGGCGCCGGCGGCTGGCCGCTGAGGTCGGGCTCGCGCGTGACACGCGTGCCGGTCTTGACGCTGAAATACGCCCACGTGCTCTGCAGCCCCAACCGAGCCTCCAGTTCGGGCCCGCTCACCTGCGTGTCGCCACCTGTGCCCAGCACCTGCGCGGACACGATCCGCGGGGAAGCGCCACGCCGCAGCACCTCGACTCCGCGCAGGGCTCCTTTGACGAGGCCTCTCAGGCGCGCCGTCGCGGAGGCGAAGCTCATGCTCACCCTCCAGCTCGAAGCCGCGCTTTCATACGGGTCGGCGACCGCCTGCAGCCACGGCTGTGGCGCCGAGCCGGGCCACGCGTTGGCGATGTCCTCGGTCATTCCGCCCGAGCTGGCGAAGAAGAACGTGATTGCTGGCTGGCCGGCGTACAGGACGATTTGGCCAGCGGTGTCCGCGACAGCGGCGTTGGACGACGCCGTTTCCGCCGCGGCCCCCTCGTACACCTGCGAGCGGGTGTCCGCGTACACGTCGAACCTGGGGCCGCCCGCGTGGTCTGTCAAGGCGTATGTGCGGCTGGCGATCGCCTGGGCCTCCAGCGCGGCCAGCGGCCAGCTGGCGGGCATCTCCGCGGCGACCACGCCGCGGACGTAGCGTTCGAGCGGCACCTTGACCATCCTGTTGGCCTCGAGCACCCGCACGACCGCGTTGGCAGGCGCCTGTCCGAGCGTGGTGCCCGTGTAGTAGTGGGCGAGGATCGCCTGGTATGAGGCTCCGTGGAGGGCGTAGCCGTAGGCGCCGTCCTGGCTCATGCCCACGCCATGGCCATCGCCCGCCCCTTCGATCACGAGCGTCGATCCACTCGCGCCGGCGGCCGCGCTCGCCCACAGGCACAGGCTCGCCAGCATGCCTGCGAGCAGCGCAACGGTCTGGCGCATGCGCCCGCGCAAAGCGTCGCTTGGGCGGTGGTAGGTTGGGTAGATGACCAGCATCCGCATCGACAGGAACACAGCAGCCATGCCGTGCTCGCGCGATCTGGACGAATGTCCCATCGTCCTTCCGGTCGGGTTGTCGCGGCCGCCGCGTGAGCGCTGCACGATCGCTGGCGCGCGGCGGGCGCCCGCGCTGGCATGACAGACGTAGACAGCGAACGCGCGGCGCTCGAGCGGGCGCCCACGCAGCTGTTCATCGGCGGGCAGTGGCGCGCGGCGCAAGCCGGCGGCACGCTGTCCGTCGAGGACCCCGCCACGGGGCAGCCGCTCGTGGACGTGGCCGACGGGCAGGTCCAGGACGCGATGGCCGCCCTGGCTGGCGCAGCGGACGCGCAAGGCGAGTGGGCGGTGCATCCGCCGCGCGATCGCGGCGAGATTCTGCGCAGGGCCTACGAGGCGATCGTCGCCCAGACCGACGATCTGGCGTTGCTGATGACGCTTGAGATGGGCAAGGCGCTGGCCGAGTCGCGCGCGGAGATCGGCTACGCAGCTGAGTTCTTTCGCTGGTTCTCAGAGGAGGCCGTGCGCATACACGGCCGCTACATGGTCAACACGACCGGCAAGGGCCGGGTCTTGACGATGCGCCAGCCGGTCGGCCCGCGCGTGTTCGTCACGCCGTGGAACTTCCCCATGGCGATGGGCACCAGGAAGATCGCCCCCGCGATTGCAGCCGGCTGCACGATGGTGGTCAAGCCTGCCAAACAGACGCCGCTGTCGATGCTCGCCCTCGCCAAGATCCTGCAGGAGGCGGGATTGCCGGCGGGCGTGCTCAACGTGATCACCGCCGCGCGCTCGGGCGAGGTGATCGAGCCGCTGCTGCGCGACCCGCGCACGCGCAAGCTGTCGTTCACCGGCTCCACCGAGGTTGGGCGCACGCTGATCGAACAGTCCGCCCACCAGGTTCTGCGCGTGTCGATGGAGCTCGGCGGCAACGCGCCCTTCCTGGTGTTCGCCGACGCAGACCTCGACGCGGCCGTCGAGGGGGCGATGCTGGCCAAGATGCGAAACGTGGGCGAGGCCTGCACCGCGGCCAACCGCTTCCACGTGCACGAGTCGCTCGCCGACGAGTTCGCTGCCAGGATGGCGCAGCGTATGGGCGCGCTGAAGGTCGGCCGCGGCACCGAGCCGGACACCGACGTGGGGCCGCTGATCGACGAGGACCAGCGCAGCAAGGTCACAGAGCTCGTCGACGACGCCACCGCCCGCGGCGCGAAGGTGCTCGTGGGCGGGCAGCGTGTGGACGGACGCGGCTACTTCTTCGAGCCGACCGTGCTGGCGGGAGTCCCCGACGACGCGCGCCTGCTCGAGGAGGAGATCTTCGGCCCGGTCGCCCCGATCGCCACGTTCGCTCAGACGAGCAGGCCCTGGAGGCGGCCAACCGCACGGAGTACGGGCTCGTCGCCTACGTGTACACACGCGACCTGGAACGGGCATTTCGCATCTGCGAGGGGATCGAGACGGGCATGGTCGGGCTCAACCAGGGCGTGGTGTCCAACGCCGCCGCGCCCTTCGGAGGGGTCAAGCAGTCTGGCTTCGGCCGCGAGGGGGGGTTTGAGGGGATCGGCGAGTACCTGGAGACCAAGTACGTGGCGATGAGTTTGTGAGGGACGCTTCGAAGGCCGTGCACGCCGCTGCGCCCGCGATCAGCTTCATGGCCGCTCGGTGTGCGCCAGCTCTTTGAGAAACCCCTTGCCGAGCGCGCTGAGCGCGAGCAGCGAGCCGAACAGCACGACCGCGTCGATGCTCTCGCGCCCCTGCTTGGTCCAGTAGTCGTCTTCAAGGTTCAGCCACAGCGCGAACTCGTCCAGCGTCAGCGCAGCCCCGCTGCCGTACGCGAGCGATGTGATGCGCGAGGATCGTCGCTGTTCGTTGGTGCCGATCTCCAGCAGCCACAGGTAGCCGACGGTCAGCAGGCCGGCGATGCCGAAGGTCATGTGGTGGATGTGGCGGCCGCCGGGGGTGATGTTCCTGAACGGCCCGCGTTCGGCGCGGATCGCGTGTGTGATCGCGCGCACGGCGGCGAAGGTGACAAAGAACGACCCGGTGGAGAACAGCTGGCGCTCCTTGCGGCGGTCGCAGAAGTGCTTGTAGTAGAGCGCGCCCAGGTCGCGCTCGGATGATAGCCAGGAGAACCGCTGGACGGGGGCTGCGGACGGTGTGGACGTCGGGCTGGCGAAGGCCATCGCTGCTTCCCACCCTAGAGGACCTGCGACTGCGCTACACGCCGGCAAGCGACGACCGTCGCCCGTCGACGACGTCGAGGTCGAACGCCTCCAGACGACGCTCGAGGTACTCGCCGGCCTGCTCGGCGGGCATGGGGTGGCACAACAGGTAGCCCTGCACCAGCTCGCAGCCGAGCACGCCCAGCTGCTCCAGCTGCGTGGAGGACTCCACGCCCTCGGCCACCACCGTGAGCTCGAGCGCTTGGCACATCTGCACGATCGCGCTCATGATGGCTGCGTCGCGCGGGCTGTTGCCGAGGCCGTCCGTAAACGAGCGGTCTACCTTAACTCCGTCCAGGGGGAACTGGCGCAGGTAGCTCAGCGACGAGTAGCCGGTGCCGAAGTCATCGAGCACCAGACGCATCCCGCGCTGGTGCAACTGCGTGAGCACTGCCATCGTCGAGCCGGCCTCCTCGATCAGCACGCTCTCGGTGACCTCCAGGCCGAGCGTCCCTCCCAGCACGCCGCTGCTGGTGGCGATGTCGGTGACCTCGGCAGGGAACGCAGGGTTGGCCAGCTGGCAGCCCGATACGTTGACGAAGATCTGCAGGGGAACATCGAACCGGCGCTGCCAGGCGGCCGCCTGCGTGCATGCCTCGCGCAACACGTATCGCCCGAGCTCGCTGATCAGCCCTGTCTCCTCTGCGATCGAGATGAACTCGAGCGGGGGGACCAACCCGTGACGAGGGTGCATCCAGCGGACGAGCGCCTCGCAGGCGACCGGCCGGCCGCTGGCCAGCTCGATGATCGGCTGATAGAAGACGCACAGCTGTTCGTTCTCGAGCGCGCTGCGCAGCTCGGACTCGGTGCGCAACCTTGCCAGTGCCTGCGCTCGCATGGTGCTGTCGAACAGCTCGTAGCGCCCCGGGCCGCGTTTCTTGGCGCGGTACATCGCTGCGTCGGCATCGCGCAGCAGGGACGCTGAGGTGTCATTGCGGTCTTCTGCGATCGCTATGCCAACGCTCGTGGTCAGGAAGTGTTCGCCACTGGCCAGCGCGAAGGGACTGTCGAAGACCGTGCAGAGGCGCTCAGCGAGCTCCACGACGTTGCTTCTCGTGGCCCCGTCGCTCTCGCACACGACCACGAACTCGTCGCCGCTCAAGCGAGCGACCGTGTCGGTGGCACGCGGGATGGCTCGTAGGCGACCGGCGATCTCGACCAGCACCCGGTCCCCGGCCGCGTGACCGAGCGAGTCGTTTATGAGCTTGAAGCGATCCAGATCGAGCAACAGCAGCGCCACGTGGGTCCCGTTGCGCCGGCGCCTGGCCAGAGCCAGGTCGAGACGGTCCAGCGCGAGGGGCCGGTTCGGCAGCCCGGTGAGGGGGTCGTGCAGCGCAGCGTGCCGCGCGAGCTCCTCGCGACGGCGGCGCTGAACAGCGGCTGACAGGAGGTTGGCGACGGCCACGAGAAAGTTGACGTCGTCCTCGCTGAAGCGCCGGGGCCGCTCGGAATGGGCGCTGAGCACGCCAAAGGGTCGCTCGGGCCCCTCAATGACGGCGTTCATGCCACACGTCACCCCCTGTTCGAGCAGCGGGCGGGGATCGAAGCGCGTCTCGGCGCGCAGGTCCTCGGCGACGACAGGCTGGCGCTCGGCGAGCGCATAGCCGGCCTGCGTGCCCTTGCCCGCAGGCAGCGTGCCGGTGCCCCTGTAGCCCACGCTGGAGACGATCTTGAGCGTCTTCTCGTTCTCGGCGAGCTCGAGCACGGCGCACAGCGCCACGTCCAGCGTGCTGGCGACGGTCGCGACGATCTCATCTGTGAGCGTGCTGAGGTCCTGCTCGCGCAGCGCAACCTGCCCGAGGCGCGCAACCGCCTCGTGCTGGCGAGCATGCAGCGCCAGCCGTCGCTGGATCTCCTCGCGCGGCGCCGTGTCGTCGGTTGGTAGGTCGATAGTGCCGATAGTCTCTTGATCGGCCACCGTTCATCGGGGCTGTACCTGAGGTAGCCCATGCGGACGCTCAAGCGCGCCCGAGCGCGGATACAGTCGGTGGGCCGATGCGCTGTCCCGCCTTGTTCTACGCTCGCCGCACGCCGTGGCTCGGGTTGGCGGTGGCGCTGTTGGCCGGCTGTGGCAGCTCGTCAACCGGCGACGAGATCGCTTCCAAGAGCGCCGAGCAGATCGTGGCGATGTCGAGGACAGCTGCAGAGGGCGCGGCCACGGTGCACGTCTCGGGCTCGGTCGCAGGCGCGGGCGGGCCGCTGTCGCTGGACCTGCAGCTGGTGGCCGGAAAGGGCGGCCAGGGACACATCGCTGCGGGCACGCTCGACTTCAAGCTGATACAGATCGGACGCTTCGCATACATCAAAGGCAACCCCGCCCTCTATCGCAAGCTCGGTGCACCTCTTGCGGGGGAGCTGCGGGGCGGGTGGTTGAAGGTCAAGACCAAGGGTGCCCTGGCCGCATTTGCGGGGCTAACGAATCTCGTTTCACTGGTCGATACGACCCTGACCAGCCATGGAACGCTTGCACGCAAGGGCACGAGCACGCTGGACGGGCACGAGGTCGTCGCGATCGACGACCTCGCCATGGGCGGTGCGCTATACGTGGCCGCTCAGGGCAGCCCCTATCCGATCGAGGTCCGCACGCCAGGTGGCGGAACGGTCAGGTTTGACCACTGGAACCAGCCGGTCACCCTCACAGCGCCCACGGATGTGGTCAACGTCAACCAGCTGGTCGGCTACCGGTGAGGCCCTTCCGTCATGTGTCTATCCGCACCCGATCCCGGTCAAGATCCCGGTGGCGGGCGCCGAATCGGCACTCGCGCGATACGACTTCAAACCTGAGGCCGGACAAGGACGCGAGAGCTCTCAGTGAACAGTGCGATTCAAGCCAGCCTGCTGCAGCCCGCCAAGCAAGGGATGGCCGAGGCGCACCCGGGTGCCAAGCGGACGCGCGGCGGCCGGCTGGCCAGGGCGCTAGCACGCATGGGCATCGGTGATCTGACTTCCGGCAACCAGCCCGGTCGCGGACGGCCCCCCGCCCCAACCCGTCGGCACTCGGCGCTCGGCGTGCTGCCGTGGCTCGCGCTCATGACCGCTGCGCTGGTGGGAGCAATCGTGGCCGGCGCTTCGATGATCGTGTCGGGCTGTCTGCTCGTGTTCGGTTGCGCGGCCACGGCATTTGGCTGGCGCTTGGGCGACCGGCGCCGGCTGGCGCTCGAGCAGGAGATCGAGAACCGCTCGCTGGAGCTCAAACGCGCGCTGTCTGAGCTGGAGATCGCGCAGGCCGAGACGGTGCAGAGGCTGTCGATGGCAGTCGAGTTCCGCGACGAGGACACGGGCGCGCACATCGAGCGCATCGGGCGCTTCTCCACGCTGTTGGCCGAACACATCGGCATGGACCCCGAATTCTGCGAGCGGCTGCGCCACGCGGCGCCACTGCACGACGTCGGCAAGGTGGCCATCCCCGACGCGATCCTGCTCAAGCCGGGACCGCTCACGTCGGAGGAGCGCGCGATTGTGGAGACCCACGCGGAGGAGGGTCACAGGCTGGTGCGCGGCTCGTCGTCCTCGATCCTCGACATGGCAGCGACGATTGCGCTTAGCCATCAGGAGAAGTGGGACGGCACCGGCTACCCGCGTGGCCTGGCGGGCGAGTCGATCCCGATCGAGGGCAGGATCGTGGCGGTGGCGGACGTGTTCGACGCGCTGACCAGCGATCGCGTCTACCGCAAGGCATTCCCGGTGGAAGACGCCGTGCAGATGATGCGCGAACAGCGCGGGCGCCACTTTGACCCTGTGCTGCTGGACGCGTTCATGGAAGTGCTCGGCACCCTGGGACCGGACCCGCACGAGGGACCCCGGCCGGACCCGATGGTGCTCGTGGAGAGCACCCTGGAGACTTATGCCAAGGCATTGCAGCGCGGCGACGCTGAGATGGCCGAGGGCGCGATCGCGACGGCGATCGAAGACGGCATCACGCCGAGCACGCTGCACGCCGAGGTGATCGACCCGGCGCTGCGGCGCATCAACGTGCTGTGCGAAACGGGGGAGATCGACGGCGACCGCGAGCACCGCGCGATGACGATCACCCGCCGCGTGCTGGCCACGCTGTACCGCTACATGCTGGGCAGCACCGAACCGACCCGCGAGCGGGTGCTGCTGGCAGGCGTGCAGGGCGACGACCACACCCTTGGCCTGCAGATGGTCCACGATGAGATCGCGGCGGCGGGCTACCAGACGATCTTCGACACCGACCTGTCGGCCGAACAGCTGCTGGTGATGGTCGAGAGCCAGTCGCCGGACATCGTGGTGCTGGGCGCGACCGTGCCGAGCGCGTCTGACTCGCTGGAGGTCGCGCTGCGCGAGCTGCGCGAGAACCACCCCGACCTGCCGATCATGCTGGGCGGCGCAGCGGTGGGCGGCAGCCTGCCGCGCAATCGTCGCGGCATGCGTGTGCTGGAGCGCATCGACGAGTCGGTCGAGGCGATCGAACAGCTGCTGTCCACCGCCAACGCCGCGTCGCCCGCAGCCGTATAGATTTGCGGGCATGGCTGCCCGCGCGATCGTGACCGGCGGCGCCGGCTTCATCGGGTCGCACGTGGTGGACGCGCTGCTGGCGGAGGGCTGCGACGTGACGGTCATCGACGACCTGTCCTCCGGCGACGCGCGTCGCGTGGCCGCCCAGGCGCACCTGCGCGAGCTGGACATCGTCGACAGGCCCGCGTTGGACGCGGTCGTCGCAGAGGTCGCGCCGCAGGCGATCTTCCACCTGGCAGCGCAGGCCAGCGTGGTGGCCTCGGTAGAGGACCCGGTTCGCGACTGCGACGTCAACGTCAAGGGCACGCTGCACGTGCTCGAGGCTGGGGCGCGCTGCGGCGCGCCGGTCGTGTTCACGTCGACCGGCGGCGCGCTGTACGGGGACCAGGCGCCAAGGCCGACGTCCGAGGACTACCTCCCCGAACCCTTGTCGCCCTATGGCGCGTCCAAGCTGGCGGCGGAGGCGTATGTGAACACCTGGTCGCAGTCCAAGGGCATCCCCAACGCGGTCTGTCGCCTGGGCAACGTGTACGGGCCGCGCCAGAACCCTCACGGCGAGGCAGGCGTGGTGGCGATCTTCTCCAGCCACCTGTACGAGGATCGCGCGCCAAAAGTCTACGGGCACGGCAAGCCCACGCGCGACTACGTCTACGTGACAGACGTGGTCAGCGCGCTGCTGGCCGCGCGCGGCAAGGCGGGCACCTACAACATCGCGACGGGCGTGCAAACAGACGTGATCACCGTCTGGCGCGAGCTCAGCGAGGCGGCCGGCAAGCAGATCGAGCCCGAGCTCGCCGATCTGCGCCCCGGCGAGCTGCAGAACAGCTGCCTGGATGCCAGCCGGGCCCGGCGCGAGCTGGGCTGGCGCGCGCAGGTGCCGATCGCGCAGGGGCTACGGCTGACCTACGAGGCGCTCGTGGAGGAATTTGCGCGGCGGTAGGGGCCCTGAAAGCCCGGCGCCAGCACTACCGGCCGGTCGGGCGAGCGGTAGCATCGATCGAGCGGCCAGATAGCTCAGTTGGTAGAGCACACGACTGAAAATCGTGGTGTCGGCGGTTCGAGTCCGCCTCTCGCCATCAAGAAGACGCTGCAAATAGGCATGTTTTTGAGATAGTGATCGCTATCTCGGCCGCCCACGTTTGGTCGTCGCGGCACAAACCTCGGCACAAACCCTTGACAATAGGCCCTGTTCCGGGCCCAATCGGCCGTCTTGAGAAGCCTTACGAGGGGCGTGTCTGGGCGGCAAATGGCTTATCTATGCGGTATCGACACGGAGAACCGAACTTATGGGCGAGCCTCGAATCAAAGACAACATCAGTCGGAATCGTGATGCCCTGAGAACGAGTTTTGAGCTGTTCGAGTGTCCCGACATGAGCGCACAAGCTCTAAAGCAAAAGAGGACAGATGATCATTTACTGCTGATGTCAAGCTCTGTGCGTGGCGGGGGGCAACGAGAACCAGACTGCGATGCCCCGGCTCATATCGAGTTGTACGAAGTTTTACAGGGTTTACGCGATCTCGATAAACGCTTATGGCCGGTCGGACGGGGCTCATCGAGGGGTTGTGCAGTCGCAGGATTGAAAGCGTCAGCGGGCTGGGCGAGAAAGCCTCACGGCGCCGATCATGCGTCGATGGCTGAGTGCTGGCGGAGGTACTCGCGGAGGTAGGGCAGGGCGAAGTCGACGTACCCGTGGCGGGTGGGGTGGATCAGCTCGGCTGCGATCAGTCGTAGGCGGTACTGGCTGGCGTAGTTCACGTCGACAGCGAGGCGCTCCTGGATGTCAGCCATCCTGGACGGGCCTTCATCCTGGGCCATCGCGAGCAGGAATGACTTGTCGATGTCCGACGCCGCGCTCAGCGCCGGCTCGTGGATGAGCGCACCGAGCCTGCGCCGCGCTCGAGCGACCCCTTCGGTGGCGTCTTCGGCCGTGATCTCCGCTGCGCTCGGATTCACCCGCCACACCTGCGCGCCGACTAGCTGAAGCAGGAAGGGGTAGCCGCGGGCTCCGTCGACCATGATCTGCAGCGCCCGTTCGCCGACGTCGCGGCCGGCTGCTTGGATCGGTTCGCGCAGGGCGCGTTCAACGTCGGCGCGCGCCACCGAGCCCAGGGTGTGCCGTTCTGCGCGGCGCAGGAAGGTGAGAACGTCGTCGTTGACGACATCGCTGACACTGGCAGCTAGGCCAGCACCGGCGAACGCCAGCTCCCGATTCTCGCGGAAGGTGTGCTGCACGACGGTGGCAAGCTCGCGCAGCTCTTCGATTTGGTTGTGGTGGATCTCGTCAAGGGTGATCAGGACCCCGGTGCTCTGCTCGGCCAGCAGGTCGGTGAGCATCTCGAGTTGGTTACGCAGACCTGCTTGGACGACGTGCGCCTCGATCGTGCTCCAGGCGAGAGAGCCGAGATTAAGTGGAGCGCTCACGCCGCTCATGCGGCGCTGCACCGCCTTGGGGTCGAAGTCGCGCAGCAGCCGCGGGAGGTGCTGTTGGGTCATCCTGGAGACGAAGCCGGGGGTGGCGGTCTCGCTGACGATGAGCCAGCCGCGCTGGCGTGCGCGGTCCTCGACGGCGTTGAGCATGACCGTCTTGCCAGCGCCGCGAGCGCCGGTGTAGAGCGTCGCGCGGCCCGCCGCTCCGGGGCCATCTTCAAGTGCCTCGGCGAAGTCATCTAGCAGGTCGTCGCGGCCGACCAGAAGCGGCGGGCTGACTCCGAAGCTCGCGTGGAATGGGTTGCTCATCCGACCACCATACCTAATTCCTTTAGAGGTTTTTAGAGTTTTTAGATTCGGTTAGAGGTGGCTCAACGGCCCGTGAGCGTGGCAATCCGCTGTTCAGGCGGTGCAATTCGGGACGTATCTTGAGCCCGAAGCGCAGTGGAACGCGTAGCTCGCTTCAAACCTCATCCGCCCGAGCGGGAATAGGCTGCGAGCATGGGTAGGCCCCCCTCGCTGCTTCGCTGGACACGCTCGCGGTGGCATCGCCGCTGGTTCCGGGCGTCGGCACTGGGCGGTGCGTTCGTGGTAGGTATCGGGCTACCTGGTGGCGCGCTGCTCGCCGCGACGCACCCGGAAACGCACAGCACGCTGTGGACGGTCGCACTCGTGGCAGTGATCGTAGTTACGGCTGTAGCAGCGGCCGTAGCCGTGGTCGCCGGCGTTGGGGCGTTCGTCACGCAGCCTGTGTCCGATAGCCACTGCGCCACCCTCAAGGCATCGGCTCTGAGCGTAGCTCGGAGCATCCAGGGCGATCGTGCCTGCGACTACGGCGAGGGGTATCGGCCGGACCAGGCTTTTCATACACACTTCCCGAAGCTGGGGGAGCGGCTGACGGCCTGGGACGGGCTGGTGGCCGCGCCCGCCCAGGCGCAAGGTGCTCTCGAACGGCAGATCGACACGATGATGGCCGCGTGGGGCGTAACGGATGCGGAGATGGTGGTCGGCTACAACATCCCGGAGATCACTAAGTACGCTCGCGGGCTCGCTTTGGCGCGCGCACGCGGTCAGGTCCAGGAGGTACCGCATCTCACGTGGGCCGGCTTCACCAACGCACCGCCCACCGCAGGCGGTCAGGTTACTGGTCCCCCGGAGGGCCAACTGAGACCTAACGGCGGTCCAGACTGGATATCGCTCCGGCCACGAGACGGCGAGACGGTGCCTCAGTGGAACGAGCGCGCCGACCTGTACACGCAGCGAGTGGATGGCCTGATGGCGGCGGTATACGAGACGGCGTCGCCCTACGCACAGGCCGTGGTGGCTGCCGAGCAGCAGTTGGAGGCGTTCAGGCAGGACGAGCTTCCCACGATCTTGGCCGCGCTCAGGCTCATTGCGGTCCGGGAGCCACAGCGCGTCCGGCGTGGGTGCGAGTCATGCTGACGGGGCCCGCTCTACCCGGGCGCGAACGTGACTCGAATCTCGGAGATCCTTCCTGCCGCGCGAGCAGTCAGCGACCTGACGCCGTAGCCCACGCAGCGCGCAGCTTCAGCGTCGTCGGACCCGAGGACCCGAGACTGATGAGGGCGAGGCGGGAGTCGGGCGAGTAGCTCGTGACAGCGCCCTCCTCGAACGTCAGACTCCTAACCTGACATGGCTGCGAGGAGACGATCAGGAGGAGGCGCAAGCACATCTGGCGGCGTGGAGTTTCAGGCGCAGGTGGCGGCGTTCTACGGCGTCGCGATGCTCTGTGAGGAGCTTGCACCGGCACCGCTTGATCTTGGTGGCGGTGGCGTGATCGATGCCATGCGCTGCGAGCTCGACGCAGCCGTCGATGACGTGCACATCATCCTCTCGGCCGACCGACGAGTGTTGATCCAGGCGAAGCACACCGTCAATGCGAGCCCGCGTGAAAAGTCGCACCTTGGCTCCGCGCTCGCGCAGTTTGCACACGCATGGATTGATTCGCGAGATCGCGTGGACGCTCGCGGACCGATGCGCTCCGACCGCGACCGGCTGCTAT
>CAWKYG010000042.1:0-16203 GCA_963853855.1 uncultured Solibacteraceae bacterium
GCTCGATCAAACACACGTAACTGCCATCATTCTCCGGTCGGACCATTCCGGAGCTTATGGAAATGGAGCCTACGATATCCTGGGTCCCGGCGGGACTTGCCTCGGCTATCCAACTGTGGGGGCGAAGGCGGGCGACCTGGTTGAGCTCTTCGGCGTCGGCTTCGGGCCCACGTCTCCGGCAGTCCAATCCGGAAAGATGTTTTCCGGCGCCGCACCCATTACCGAACCATTCACCCTCTACATCAATAACACGGTCGTAACGCCGCTCTTTGTGGGCATGGTGAGCGCCGGCCTATACCAGGTCAACCTGATTGTTCCGCCCGGCCTGGGCCAGGGAGATGTTCCGATTCAGGCGTGGGTTACCGGCAGTGTGAAAACGCAGGATAACAAGATGTTCTCGCTGCAGGGGAGCGCATTCCTGGGCTGTATGAATACCGGCGACGGCGGGGACGGCGGCATTACCGGCGGCGACGGCGGTGGCGACGGTGGCATTGGTGACGGCGGCGGTGGTGGGGACGGCGGTGGTGGGGACGGCGGCGGCGATGGCGGCGACGGAGGCGATGGTGGCGGTGGCGGTGATGGCGGCGACGGCGGCTGATATTCGATTTCGAGCGGCCGAAGATCCAATCGATGGCTTAAATAAAGAGGTGCACTATGACTTCCAATACCCGCTTCAGCAAATCGTTGCGGTTGATCGCCTGGGGATGTCTACCGCTTATGGCGTTCGGCCAGGTTGCTCCACGGATTGCGCCGGTTCCACCAGGTCCGTTGGAACTGGCGACTGGTCCAATCCTGGCCGCCAATACACAGGCAAGTCGAGAGGCGGCGCTTCAGCTTCTTGCGCGCGCGAGAGGTAACTTTGCGCTGCGAAGCGCCCGCCAGGCCTATGACCTCAAAGTCAGTTTTACGGTGGACTCTCTTGGTCAAACAAACTACGACGGCGCCTGGCAGATGGAAGACCTGTTCGCCCCGGGACTGGGACACCGTTGGACGGCTACCGCCGCTTCCGGATACACCACCACCGGGATCGCGACAGGCGGTGAGATCTACCAGGACGGGACCGCAAGCGCCGTTCCCCTGCGCCTGCTCGAAGCGCGCGGAGTTTTGTTCGATCCGATTCAATCTCCGGCGTATGCGGATCGCGGGTCGATCCGGACGGTCAGCACTTCGTTTCAAGGCGCGACTGTGGAATGCCTTTTGTTGTCCCGTTCCCGCAAGAGCGTCAGCGCGGCGACCGGACGGGATTGGGAAGAAACGGAAGACTGTATCGACCCGCAGTCCGGATTGTTGCAGATGCATTCGGAGGTGCCGGGGCGGTACGCCGTATACGACTACTCGAACGCCCCGCAACTCGGCGGTCATATTCTGCCTCGCGGCGTGACCATCACCGAAGCGGGCAGAACCGTATCGAAGATCTCCGTTGACAGCCTGGGAACGTTGACCGCGCCCGATCCGGGTTTGTTTGTCCCCACCGATGCGATGAAAGCCAAAGGACCTGCCGTCGCAATGACATCAGCGACGAAACTAGCGCGGGTTGCGGGACAGGTTCCGGTTACGCCGGCCGTGACGCTCCGTCCGGTCTGGGTATTTGGCATGGTGACCTCCACGGGACATCTGGTCGAGGCGCACGCGTTACAGCCGTCCGATCCCAACAGTCAGGCAGCCGTGGAAGACGCGAGGAGCATCGACTTCACACCGCTGACTCCTGCGGGAGCGCCGCCGCGGCAGCATTTTGTATTTGTGATCGAGAAGTTTGTTTCTCAGCAATAGACCTTGTTAGTGGAACGTAACGGCCGACGATGCCTCGAAGTGCCGGTGATTCTTGTACTCCACATCCACACGGTACCGGGTACCTGAGGAGTAGGAAACCAGAAAGTTAGCGCGGACCGGGAGTAAGTGGGAGTTGTTTCCGATTTTCACGTAATCCCAGAACACATGTTCTTCCCTTCCGGCAAACTCGAAATCCGCCGGGAACCCGCCCGCCTGGTCATCCACCTGAATGACGCTGCCTCCCGGATCCTCGATATAGACGATTCCGGTTCTGGCGGGATTGTAACGTTGGTAGGTGAAATAGAGGAAGGGGAAGCATCCATCCACCGGCGAACTGAAGCGGTACTCGAGAAGCTGGCGTCCGGCCGCCGTGGAACGGCCCTTATACTCGATGGTGGTGGGACACTTAGGGTCGAACAGAGGGCTGATTTCGGTCTCGAAACCTTCGTACCATTTGAAGCCGGGAAGCGCATCGAAGGGCTGGTTCCAAGGCTTCCCATTCCTTCGGATTTGCTGCCGGACAGCGCGGCGGCCGCGGAAAGTGATCTCGTCTTCAACGGTATCGTAAGGACGCCAACGAGGCGATTGGCTGGTGCTTCTGTAGCGCCTGGCGATTTCGTCGGCTACGAAATTCGGCATATTCGCCGCATAGTCCAGATTGACCGACCGCGCGTGTTCCAACTTCCTGCCGCCTGGCGCACCGGAATCGGCGGCCCGGTCAGGAGCGGTAACCGGCACCGCGGGGCGTTGGAGCAGATTCTTTCCCTCCCGGGATTTCGCCTCCAGCATGCCGAGTACTTCCTCCGGCGCGGGCCTTCGCACAAATCGCATCGCGGTGACTTCCAGAGACTGGAATCTGGAGGTAGCGGCTTCCCAAACCGGCGGAATCGGCTTGCATGTGATTTCCACCTGGTCGCCCATTTTGTATTGCGCCGCGACGGCCGGCGAGGCGAGAGGCGGCGCGTTCGGAAGCATAGCGTCTATGACCCTGCGATCGGGCAGTTTGACGGAGATGGATTGGTCTCCTACTCGCTCCAGGCCTCCCGTAAAGGACAGGCTGCCTTGGAATCCGCGCCCCGCGGGCAAGGCCAGAAGAGAAGCGAGCACTAAAAGCCAACTACCCTTGCGACACGACTGTGGCGGGCACATATCTTCCTATTATCGGACTCGAAGCCGGTACTCATTCGCCGGCCAGCGTCTTTGACGCAGTGCTCATCCGCGTCCGGCGTGACCCGCGAAATAGAATCCGGGTTTCAGTTCACACCGGCAGATTTTAGTTTGGTCCTTGTGGACCAGAAGCTGGCAATCTGCCCAGCTCAGAAGAAGGCGCGGGCCTAACGGAAAAACAATCGGAGCTCCGTTGATCTCAGCTTCAATGCTCAGATCTTCCGCCCCCGCGGGGAGCGTGAAAGTCAGTGCCCGATCGAAGATAATCGGGTAAGATTTTCGAAGCACATCGCTGGCGATCCGCCGGTAAACTTCTGCTTCCAACAGAAACGTGGCGGTGTCTGACCAGTCCAACGCGGCGGCTTTCACTGTGCGGCTGGGCGGGGCACGGGTCACATCGTCCTCGATCCTGGTGAAGGGACACGGTCCGGCGATGCACGATACGCGGGCGTTATGAAATTCATTGCCATTGCCGGCGTCGATCACGGCTGAGCCGATGGCTGCTTTCCATTTGCCATCGGGGGAACAGGGTTGGCGTCCCTTGCAGGGCTGATTCCCGGCGTTGACCGCCTCGAAGGTCTTAACCGCGCTGCCCACGTTCACCATGGTGGTGGTGCGCACGGAGTAATTCGCCACTACGTTGGCGATTGGCGTCTGCCCGCCCCTCGGCGTTACCGTGGGTGTCAGGCGCGCGAGATACAACTGATTCGCGCCGCTGTAGCGTAGGTCCAGCGGTTGATAATCGCGGTGACTGATGTGGAATACGATGTGCTGTCCGATATGCATCCGCCACGACAACGGAATGCGGAAGAGCCCTGATGCATCGGAGTATAGGTGCGAGTTTTCCGGAATGCCAACCACTGTGACTTCCGCGCCCTCGATGGGTAGTTGCTTCGTGGGGTCGGCATTTCCGGCCATCACGGCGCCGAGGATGAAACGAGGACGGTCGGCCAGGAATAGGAGAGTCAGGACGATGCTTAAAGTAACTGCCCCCGCGCCGGCCCACAACGCGAAAGTCTTACGGCCGCTCACGATTCTATGTTACGAATGACCGCGAGGGAATTCGTGTGTCATTCCTCACCGCCGGAATCGGTTCCGAATCCTACAATGGCGTGAAGAGTGATGACAATCGCTCCAGCGGTCTTATGATTTCGCGGCGCGAGTTACTGAGAAGAACCGCACTATTGGGCACCCTCGCGAGGGCCTGCGCCGGCGCCGCATCCGAAACTCCGCACCAGGTCCTCGATGAGCAGCAGAACTCACTTCTGGAAGAAGTGGAGCGCACCGGCTGCCAGTATTTCTGGGACCAGGCAAATCCGCAAACCGGTTTGGTGAAAGACCGGTGTACGGTTTCCGGCGCAAACCGGGGAGGAGGAGTTTCCAGCATCGCCGCTACCGGCTTCGGCCTGACATGTCTCTGTATCGCGGAAAGCCGCGGGTACCTGTCCCACAGTCAGGCACGAGACCGCGTGCTTGCGACTCTGCGCTTCCTCTGGAGGAAACTGCCGAATCACCGGGGATTTTTTTACCACTTCGCCGACCTGAACACCGGAGAGCGGCAGTGGGATTCGGAAGTCTCTTCGGTGGATACCGCCATCCTCCTGTGCGGCGTACTTACGTGCCGGCATTTCTATCATCACGAGGAGATCACGGATCTGGCCTACGAGATTTTCAATCGCGTCGATTGGACCTGGCTCTCCGAGGACACCAATCTGTTGCCGCACGGATGGATGCCCGAAGTCGGCTTCCTGCCTTACCGCTGGGACGGCTATAGCGAATTGATGATGATGTATCTGCTGGGAATGGGGTCGTCCACGCATCCCCTGGCCGCCGATACGTGGAACGCCTGGAGGCGCGTTACCTTCGAATACGATGGCCTCCGCTATATCGGGGCCTTCGCGCCACTGTTCGTTCATCAATATTCCCAGGCATGGTTTGATTTCCGCAATAAGCGCGATCGCTATGCGGACTATTTCCAGAACTCGGTGATCGCCACCAGGGTGCATCGCCTTTTCTGCCTGGAACTGGCGAAACAATTTCCGGATTACAGCGAGAATCTCTGGGGCATCACCGCTTCGGATTCGCAGTATGGATACGTTGCGTGGGGCGGACCTCCCGCTGTCGGTCCGATCGATGGAACGGTGGTGCCTTGCGCCGCCGGAGGCTCGCTGCCCTTTCTCCCGCAGGAATGCCTGCGCGTTCTGTCTTACATCAGGAGCCACTATGGCGCGGGCGCCTGGAGCCGCTATGGCTTTGTGGATGCTTTCAACCCACTCAAGAAATGGTATGACACGGACGTTATTGGAATTGATATCGGCATCACCGATGTGATGGCTGAGAATCTGCGCACGAACCTCATCTGGGATACCTTCATGAAAAGTCAGGAAGCCCGGCGCGGTATGGAGCGTGCGGGGTTCGAACCTTACACACTACAAGCACACAAAGGGTAATATCTTCTCATTCCGAATCGGTTATGCGGATCGCATATCCGTGGAATGCGTAAACGGCATTCCGGGTGCAATAGGGTATGCGCGTGAAATCCCCACCCTCAACCTTTCGAGGCAGTTGGGAAGAGCGTCTACGAGCCCTCCGTCATGTGCCATCGCTGCTGGGGATCGTGTGGCGCTCCGGCCCCCCTGTGATCTGCGGCGTCGTGAGTTGCCGTCTCGTGGCGGCGCTGATACCGGTAGCCATGCTCGCCGTCTCGAAGAATATTCTCGATGCCGTGCAGGCGCACTACGGCGGAAAACCGCTGGTGCCGCACTTCTGGTGGCTGGTGGGCGCCGAGTTCGGACTTGCTACGCTGGGCGGCATTGCCTCCCGTTCCATAGGCTATTTCGATTCGCTGCTCGCCGACCGCTTCGCCCGTCACGTGAGCCTCATGGTGATGGATCACGCCTCGCGCCTCGACCTTGCCTCTTATGAGAACCCGGCGTTCCACGACAAGCTGGAGCGCGCCCGAGTGCAGGCCACCGATCGCATCGGAATGATTCAATCGATCGGTGCAGTGGCCCAGCAGATCATTGTGGCTGTCAGTCTCTCGCTCGGCATTCTCTGGTTCTCGCCGTGGCTGCTGGTGGTGCTGGTGGCGGCGGTGCTGCCCGCGTTTCTCGGAGAAAGTCATTTCGCCTTTCAGGGATACTCGCTCAACATGCGCCAGACTCCCGTCCGCCGCCAGCTCGACTATCTGCGTGTCTTGGGAGCCAGCAAGGAATCCGCGAAGGAACTGCGCCTGTTCGGGCTGAGCCGCTTTCTGGTCGGGACGTTACGCACAACTCGCCAACGCAGATCTACGACGAGAATATGCGCCTGGCCCGCCGCCGCCTATGGTTCGGAGCGGCGCTTTCCCTGCTGAGCACCGCCGGCTACTATGGCGCTTATGCTTACGTGATATATCGAACCGTCACCGGGCGCACTCACGTGGGGCTCATTGCAGTTTCTGGCCGGAGCCATTGCGGGAACCAGCAGCAATATCCAGAGCGTCTTTTCCACCTTCTCGAGCATCGCCGACCAGGCGCTCTTCCTTACCGATTTCGTGGAGTTCCTGCGAGGTCGAGCCCAAGATCCGTCCAAGCCCGACGCCATCCCCGCGCCGCGGCCCATTCGCGATGGCTTCTGCTTCGAAAAGGTCACTTTCGCTTATCCCGGGCAGCCCGCGCCGTGTCCTCGACCGCCTTGGACCTTCGCCTGGAACGCGGCGAGACGTATCGCGCTCATCGGCGAAAACGGGCAGGGCAAGACCACCTCGTCAAACTGATCACTCGCTTGTACGACCCCACGAGGGCAGGATCCTGCTGGATGGGGTCGACCTCCGCGAATACAACATGGAAGATCTGCAGCGCCAGATCGGCGTAATCTTTCAGGACTTCATGCGTTACGAAATGACGGCCCGCGAAAACATCGCCGTCGGCCGCATCGAACTGGCTCACAACGGCGACAGTTATCGAGGCCGCGCAAAAAAGCCTCGCCGACCAGGTCATCGACAGGCTGCCCCAGCGCTACGAGCAGATGCTCGGCCTGCGTTTTGAAGGCGGCGTGGATCTCTCCGGCGGCGAGTGGCAGAAGATCGCGCTCGCGCGCGCTTACGTACGCGATGCGCAACTGGTGATTCTGGACGAGCCGACGGCCAGTCTGGACGCGCGCTCCGAATACGAAGTCTTCCAGCGTTTCGCCGAGTTGACCGCAGGCAAGATGGCGCTGCTGATCTCTCACCGCTTTTCCACCGTGCGCATGGCGGACCGCATTGTGGTTCTCGAAAATGGCCGCATCGCCGAGCAAGGGAGTCATGCGCAGTTGCTCTCACTGGGCGGCCGGTATTCCGCCATGTTCGAACTTCAGGCGTGCAAGCTATCGATGAAACACGAGAATGTCTTACTCCAGGAGCCGCCAGACGGCGCGACAGAGCCGGATCTCCACAAGTGGCACAGTGCGGGAGCGGCTCTCAGCCGTCGCCACCCGGGCAGCCGGCCGCGCGCCCGCAAGAAAAGATCCCCGCCCAGATCGCCGCAAACGCGTTCGCGCGCTGGTGGCTCGCGCCGCGGCCCACCCCGCAAGTGAAAACGCGCGCTGGGTGATCGAGAATTTCCGCCTCATCTATTCCGCCGAGAAGGAATCGCGTGAATTCGCGCTCGGCGCACGGGAGATGCGCACATGACGGCCCCTCCGGCGAGATGCCGCGCGTGTGCCTCCTGGCGCACGAATATCTCCATAGCGTGTGACTGCCGCTATCGCGAGGCTGAACTGACGGCCTTCGTAGAGGGCTTCCAGGAATATCGCCCTCTGCGACAACTCGGAAGTCTGGAACCTGAAGCCTGCATTGGAACTCGAACTGATCGGCCGGATCACGGAGGGGGACGCCGGCCAGTGGCCCACGTTGCTAACCAGCCTTCGCCGGATCGGCGAGACCTCCTGGCGGGAAATGTTCGAAGCGCTGAGCGCCGTCAATCGCATGCTGGCGCGCGATCCGGCCGGAGCGTATGCGCGCATGGATTTCGAGAGCCGCGACCGCTACTGCAAGACGATCGCGGACCTGGCCCGCCGCAGCAATAAGGACGAGATGGATGTCACCGAACTGGTGCTGCATCTCTCAGAGCAGGTGAGCGCCACTTCCGATGGCTCGCGCGCGGCCATCCGGCGCACGCATGTGGGCTTCTACCTGGTAGACGAGGGAAAGAAGGCCCTCGAGGAAAAACTGGGCTACCGCATTCCCTGGCGAGCGCATCTTTCAAGGCTCATCCTGCGGTATCCGACGTCCTTTTACCTGCTCGGAATCGAACTGCTCACGCTGGCCATGGCGTTCGGAATTCTCTATCGCGTGGGCGTTCACGCATCGGCGTACGTGGCTTTGGTCCTGCTGGCCCTTCCAGCTACACAGGCAGCCGTTGACTTCATGAACAACCTGACTACGTTCCTGCTGCCCCCGCGCGTCCTGCCTCAGCTCGATTTCTCCGACGGTATCCCGGACGATTGCGTCACCCTGGTGGCCGTCCCCACGTTGTTTGCCAATGAAGCCCAGGTGCGCGACCTGGTGCTCGATCTGGAAATTCGCTTTCTTGCCAACTGTGGTCCGAATCTGTATTTCGCGCTGCTGTCGGACACCGCCCGATTCCGATCGTCCGGAGGAGGAACACGATCAACTCGTGGAGCTGGCAGCGCGCCTGATCGAGGGCTTGAATTCCCGCTACCGCGATGGCGGCCGCTCGCCATTCTTCCTGCTGCACCGCCATCGGGTCTACAACGAATCGGAAAGTCGCTGGATGGGGTGGGAGCGAAAGCGTGGAAAACTGATCGACCTGAATCAGTATCTGCGCGGCGGGTTTGACGCCTTCCCGGTGAAGGTGGGCGAACCTCCGTCCTGCCCGATGTGCGCTACGTCATCACCCTGGATTCCGACACGCAACTCCCGCGCGATTCGGCCGCGCGCCTTGTGGGCGCCATCGCCCATCCGCTCAACCAGGCCGTAATCGATCCGGCCCGCGGCATGGTCGTGGAGGGGTACGGCATCCTGCAACCGAGAATCGGCATCAGCGTGCAATCCGCTTCGCGCAGCCGCCTGGCATCTTTGTATTCCGGACAAACCGGTTTCGATATTTATACGCGCGCCGTTTCCGATGTCTACCAGGATCTTTTCGGCGAGGGCATATTCACCGGCAAGGGCATCTACGAAGTGGATGCCCTGCGCGCCGTGCTGCAATGGCGCTTCCCGGAAAACGCGCTGCTCAGCCACGACCTGATCGAAGGCGCCTACGCCCGCGCCGCCCTGGTGAGCGACATCGAACTGATCGACGATTACCCCTCGCACTTCAGCGCCTACAGCCGCCGCAAGCATCGCTGGGTGCGCGGCGATTGGCAGATCATGCGCTGGATCGGATCGCGGGTCCCCTCCTTTCGCGGCCGCATTGTCGCCAATCCCATTTCCTTGATCTCGCAGTGGAAGATCCTCGATAATCTGCGCCGCAGCCTGCTCGAAGCGTCCCTTGTGCTGCTGCTGATCAACGGCTGGTTCTGGCTGCCGGGAGGGCCGGCATTACTGGACCACGGTGGCCGTGCTCATGTGGTCGGCTCCCGTGCTCTCCGGCCTCTGCTTCGCGGTGCTCGGCGTGCCACACCGTCTGCGCTCCTTGCCGGCGTGGCGCCGATACCGCCCGCAAGCGTCCGCGACGGCATCCTCATCACCATGTGCAGCCTGATTTTCCTGCTGCACCAGGCGCTGCATTTCGATCGACGCCATCGTCCGCTCGGTCGCCCGTGTGTTCGTCACACGCAAGAAAATGCTGGAATGGGAGACCGCCGCCGAGGCGGAAGCGGCGTCGCGATCCAAGGCCACCGTCGATCTGTACCTGGAATGGACCGCGGGGATCTCCGGCCTCGCTGGCGATTCGCCATCTGGCGGATCGGCCCGAAGCGCCTTCCCTTCGCGGCGCCGCTCCTCGCGCTGTGGGCCCTTTCACGCCCTTTTTCCAGTTTGCTGAATCGCCGGCCCCGGGAAGGGCATAGCCGCCTGGATAAGGCCGACATGCAACTCATGCGTGAATCGGCCGACCGCATCTGGCGCTTCTTCCACGATTGGAGCACCGCGTCCACCAACTGGCTGATTCCCGATTCGGTGCGTGAGGATGGCACGGTGGAACTTCGCCTCTCGCCAACGAATCTCGGAATGCTGCTCAACGCACGCATCGCGGCCGTGCGCCTGGGGCTCCATATCTCTCGCCGAATTCGTTTTCCAGACACGCCACACTCTCGAACAGGTGGAGCGCCTCCCGAAACATCGGGGGCATCTTTTGAATTGGTACGACATTCGCACCCTGGAACCCCTGGAGCCGCGTTATGTCTCCACCGTGGACAGCGGCAATCTCGCCGTCAGCCTGTGGACCCTGAAGCAGGCTGCCCTCGCAATGGCTGCCGAATTCAAAGTGAAGCTCAGCATCTCCAGGGACGTGGAAGCGGGACTGCGCTCTATCGCCGACACCTGCGTGCGGCTTGTCCAGGCGATGGATTTCCGTCCGCTCTATCACCGCCGCAAGAAGGTCCTCTCCGTCGGGTACGACGTGACAGCCGGAAAGCTCGATGAATCCAGCTATAACCTGTTGGCCTCCGAAGCGCGCATGGCCAGCTTCGTCGCAATTGCCAAGGGCCAGGTCCCCCAACAGTCCTGGTTCCGGCTGGGCCGCGGGCACACTTTGTTCCGCGGCGAACGGGTGCTCCTCTCGTGGACCGGAACCATGTTCGAATACCTCATGCCGACTCTGTGGATGCGCCGGTACTCCGACACCATCCTCGACCAGAGCATGAAGGCGGTGGTTCGCTGCCAGCGCGAGTATGGACGAGGCCGCGGGATACCGTGGGGGATTTCCGAATCCGCATTCATCAATGGCGGCTGATTACGGATATGCCGCTTTCGGAGTCCCCGAGTTGGCCCTGCAGCCCGCCGATTCTTCCGCCTTGGTGATTTCGCCTTATTCCACTTTCCTTGCCCTCGGAGTGGATACCGGTGCCGCGGTGGCCAATCTGCGGGTGATGGATCACTTCGGCTGGCTGGGCCGGTACGGGTTTTACGAAGCCATCGACTATACCCGGTCGGGAGGCGAACCGGTGCGTATGTGGATGGCGCATCACCAGGGAATGAGCCTGCTCGCCATCGTGAACCTGCTGTTCGACAACCCGTTCCTGCGATACTTCCATGCCGAGCCGCAGGTTCTGGCCACCGAGCGTCTGCTGCACGAACGGGTGCCCACGGGGGCCCTCTCGGAAGTCGACCCGGTGTCACTTCCGGTGTCTCCGGCGCAGCCCATGCCTACCGCAACGTGAAGGCCCCTTCCAGCCCGCGGACCGAGTCCGGCGCAATCCAGACCTGGTAGCGCCCCGGTTCGGCCACGAGCTGCATTTGTTGGTTGTGGTACGCCAGATCGTTTGCCGAAAGAGTGAACGTGACTGTTTGCGTTTCGCCGGCGTGAAGCGGGATGCGGCGGAAGCCCTTCAATAGGCGGACCGGCTGGGCCACGCTGGCGGTGATGGGATGGACGTAGAGTTGGACCACCTCGTCTGCCGCGCGGGCACCGGTGTTGCGGATGTCGGCGGAGATCGCAATGGTGCCGCCCCTGGCCAATTCCCCGCGGCTCAGGCGCAGATTGGAATATTCGAAATTCGTGTATGAGAGCCCGTACCCGAATGGATATTCGGGAGTGAAATCGACGTCGATGTACTTCGAGGTGTAGCCTGTCGGCTCAGCCGGATTGCCCATGGGAATGCCGAGCTCGGCGGCCGATGCCGGCCGGCCGGTGTTCAGGTGCGCATAATAGATCGGAACCTGGCCCACCGTGCGCGGAAACGTGACCGTGAGTTTGCCGGATGGCACGGCGCGCCCGAACAGCAGATCGGCGATCGCCGGCCCACCCATGGTTCCCGGATGCCAGGCCCACAAAACGGCCCCGACTTGAGATGCCGCCTGGTGAAAGGTCAGCGGGCGTCCCGCCTGAATGATGGCGACTGTGGGCTTCCCCAGCCTGGCGATTTCGTTGACCAGCTCCGGCTGCGCGCCCGGCAGATCGAGGAAAGCGCGCGACCGCGCTTCCCCTGAAAGAATTTGCTCCTCCCCCAGAAATAGGAGCACCACGTCCGCCGCGCGGGCGGCATCCTCCGCGGCGGCGAAGCCCGATTTATCGGTACTGCGGGAATTCTTCAATCCGGGAGCGTACCGCACGCGTGCATCGCCCAGCATCTGGCGCAACGCCGCCAGCGGCGTCTGCACATCTTCCGGGCGGCCGTCCATCACCCACGTGCCCATCTGGTCCACGCGACTGTCAGCCAATGGGCCGATCACCGCGACCGAGCGGACCGAGTCCGCCAGCGGAAGCAGGTTGCCATCGTTCTTCAGGAGCACGGCGCTCTCGGTGGCCAGTTGTTGGGCCAGCGCTCGCGATTGCGGAGTGACGGAAGCTTGTGCGGGAGAGGGAATCTTCTGATCGAACAATCCCAGTCGAAACTTCAGGCGAAGAATGTCGCGCACCGCCTCATCGATCTCCTGAAGACTCACCTGGCCTCCGGCGACCAGGGATTTCAGGTAATCGTGGTAGGCCGTGCTCACCATTTCCATATCGACCCCCGCTCGCACGCGCTTCGCGTGCGGCATCGCGGTTATCGGCGGCATAGCCGTGGGGGACCATCTCGGTGACGGCTTCATAGTCGCTGACTACTGTGCCGTCGAACTTCCATTCTCCGCGCAGAATCTTGCGCAACAGGAACGCGTCGCCGGTCGCGGGCACGCCGTTCAGTGTGTTGAACGCGGTCATCAGCGTCTCGGCGCCGGCGGCCAGCGAGGCGCGAAATGGCGGCAGATAGACGTCGCGAAGCAGGATTTCCGGGATCCACGCGCTGTTATAGTCGCGTCCCGCTTCGGCGGCGCCATACCCGGCGAAATGCTTGACGCAGGCCGCCATCGACGAGGCGTCGAGCAGCGACCCGCCCTGGAACCCGCGCACCATGGCGGCGCCCACAACACCGGCAAGGTAGGGGTCCTCTCCCGGGACTCTCGGCGATGCGGCCCCACCGCGGATCGCGGGCAATATCCACCATGGGCGCGAAGGTCCAGCGGATTCCTTCCGTGGTCGCTTCCGTCGCGGCGGTCCTGGCCGCCCGCTCGATCAGCGCCGGATCCCAACTGGCCGCCTGTCCCAGCGGAATGGGAAAAATCGTACGGTAGCCGTGAATCACATCGCGGCCGAAGATCAGGGGAATGCCCAGACGGCTTTCATGGCGTGCGATACGCTGCGCCTCCGCGCGGTCCGCCGGACTTCCCGCATTGAGGAACGATCCCCATCGCCCCTGACGGATCTCCTGCTTGATGGCATCGGTCAGAGTCGTCATCGCGGTGGACTGCGACATCTGCCCGATCTTGTCATCTAGGGTCATTCGAGCCAGCAGCGCATCCACCCTCTGCTCTATGGAGCCATCGCGTGGTCCGCCCAACAGCCCAATGGCGCACACCAGAAATGTGAGGATTCCCGCACCACGAATCATCATGTTTGACCTTCTACAGTCGAGAGCACGTGTTCGGCCACAGATACTTTCCGCAGTCGTGGCTCCAAAGGCCCGGCTGTAGGCGTTGTTGACAATTTGTGCCAGGATTCCTGGGCATCATCCCACCTTCGTGGCACAGTTGTTGGCATAACCCTACACTGGCCGGGGACAGGACACGCGGGCGGGCTTACCGGGGCTGGGATGGACTGTCCTTCGGCTGAACGAGGCGCACGTTTCTCCGTATAGGCGTGATCCGACCGGGATCCGCAAATGCGGCCGGGCAAATCGTCGACCGCAGTGCCCAGTTCGGTGGGACGGGGACGATACGGCCGGGTGGCCTCGAAGATACTTCGCATCGGAGTAACCTGGCACACAACCCGCCAGCAAGGGCCGCTACGGAACCTGCAGCGCGCCAATCAACGCCTTGAACCGTGGAATCTTATGCATCCAGTCAAATGCCGATTCACGGTTCACGTAGATCAATTCCGGCTCATGCAACTCGAGTGCGCGCTGCAAGCTTTCAAGAGCCTGATCGGATTCACCAAGCCGTGCGTGCAGTACCGCCAGTTGATAGTTGTCCGGACTCGTATTCTTCGTAAGGGACACCAAACGGGCCCGCCAGTAGCCGCGAGGCCCATCCGCTTGCAGTGCAGCCGCAAGAGTCGAGAACTCCGGGTGACGAGCACCGGCGCGTTGCCAAACATCTATAGCCTTGTCCCACTGTGCGGCGTCTTCATAAGACCATGCTAGAAACAGGGAAGCCAGCTCACTGTGAGGGTCCAGCTCGAGGGTCTGCAACCCGGCCTTGATTGCATTCGGGTAGTCGCGCGCACGCAGGTAATGCCAACTCAAATGGGCGCTGATGTGCACATCCAGCGGATCCAGCTCCAGTGCCCGTTGGCTTTCCGCCAAAGACTCGCCGATTCGGCCCATCGCGATGAAATAGTGCGAGTACCAGTGATGGGCTATCGCATCGTTTGGATTTAGCTGAATGGCGCGGCGGAATTGCTGATCCGCCGCTGCCCAGTTACGTGCCAGTTGTAAGTGCAAGATGGCCTGGCTGGTATGCGCTTCCGCAAGACTATCGTCCAGGGCCACAGCTTGATCGGCAGCCTGCCGGGCAGCCGCCAAAGCTGAGAGCGGAGGAATCGAACTCTGCCATGCCAGCAACGTATAGCACTCGGCTAAACCAGCATAAGCCGCAGCATACCGAGAATCCTGCGAGATCGCTTTCTGGAAAAGTGGGATCGCCCGTCTCCTGGACGCGTCGTCCGGCCGGTTCAAATAAAACCGGCCGAGCAGGAATGAGTGGTAAGCTTCTGGATTGCGGCTTCCGCGATATACCTTGAGCGGTTGGCCGCCGGAGCGGATCGCGTCAGCGACCTGCTGAGCGACGTCTTCCTGAATGTTGAAGAGGTCTAACTGCTCGCGTTCGTAGGTTTTCGACCAGATGTGGTACCCGCTACGAGCGTCGTTCAGTTGCACGGTCACCCGTAATCGCTGGCCCTCCCGTCGCACACTGCCTTCGAGAACCGCATTTACATTTAGCTGCCTGGCGATCGAGCGGATATCCTGCGACTTTCCCTTAAATTGGAATGCGGTGGTCCGCGCCACCACCCGGAGGGCCTCCAGGTGAGCAAGCGCATTCGTCAGTTCCTCGGTGAGGCCGTCACTAAAATACTCGAACTCCGGATCTCCTGTCAGATTCACCAGCGGCAGCACCACGAGCGAGTCCACGGGATGGTCAGGCCGCGCCGCGTCGCGGATCTTCCAGAGGGCAAAACAGGCGACTGCCGCGACCACGGCAATTGCGAGCAGGCTCCCGATCCAAAAAGGTTGCGGCCAACGCCTTGCGTTGGTGGCCGGGTCTTGATCTGCGTTCGCTTCGGGTTCGGCTCCTTGCGCCGAACCCGTTTCCACATTCGCCAGGAAGCGGAATCCTCGGCGTGGAATGGTCTGGATAAATTCTCCGCCTCCGAGGGCCTTTCGCAGCACTGATATGTTCTGGCTGAGATTGTTGTCTTCTACGAACGTATTCGGCCATACCAAACTCAGCAACTCTGCCTTTTCAATGAGCCTCCCCGGCCGCGCCACCAGAACGGCAAGCGTGTCAAAGGCTTTCGGTGTCAACGGAATTGATTCGCCGGCCCGCAGGAGCAGACGCTGCTCGAGATCGACCTCGAATGGCCCAAACCGGTAAATTCTCGGGCTGATTTCGTCCCCCACAACGCATTCACAACTTTTTCAGGGTTTTCTCAGCGCGCTCTAACGACGGCACCGGCAACCCTAACGCATTGTAAATCATTCGGCGCGACGCCATTGTCGCGCTGAAGGATTTTGGAAAGGAAACAACCCTTGATGATCCCAACGAAAAGAGGCCAGATCGTGGCCGTCACCTTAACACCAGCGAAAGCGATCGGAAACACGGTTCTACGGCGGGCCATTGCGCCATTCCTCGCATTGACGGCCGCGTTTTGTGGCCCCATACTGGCGCAGACTCCACAGGTAACCGTTCTGACTGTCGAAATGCAGAATGTCGTCGAATACCAGGAGGGCTTCGCGAATCCCCAGAAGAACGGGACCTCGACCGCCATGGAAGCTCAGAACACGTCGCCGGCCACATTCTTCCCGGGCACAATTCTCGCGGACATCGTCACCGTCAACGGCACCAAGTCAAAGGGTACAACCGTGGCCAGGATGTTCTGGGTGGGGCTCAACTAGCAATACGTAGTCTGAACGGTGCCGACAACA
>CAWKYG010000043.1:0-8844 GCA_963853855.1 uncultured Solibacteraceae bacterium
TCATTGCGGCGGATGCGGCCCTGCTCGCGCGCAAACCGGGCAATCTTTCCATGCGCGAAGCTGCCGCTCTGCCACTCGCCACCATTACGGCCTGGGAAGGCCTGGTAGACCGCGCGCACGTGCATTCGGGACAGACCGTGCTGGTCCATGCAGGGACCGGTGGGGTGGGGCACATTGCGGTACAGATTGCCCGCGCTTTCGGAGCGGAGGTCTTTGCTACCGTTTCGCCCGAAAAAGCGGAGATCGTGAGAGGGTTCGGCGCAACTCCCATCGATTACCGCCGCTTCTCCGTGGACCAATACGTTGCCGAACACACCCGCGGACGGGGCTTCGACATTGTTTACGACACGGTGGGCGGCGCTACCCTGGACGCGTCTTTCGCGGCGGTCAAACGCTATACCGGCCATGCGGTCAGTAGCCTGGGATGGGGCTCTCACTCTCTGGCGCCCCTCTCGTTCCGAGGCGCGAGCTACTCCGGTGTGTTCACGCTGCTTCCCCTGCTTACCGGCGAAGGCCGCGCGCATCATGGCCGGATTCTCGCGGAGGCAGCGGAGCTGGTGCAGGCGGGCAAACTGAAGCCCCTGCTGCACGCGGAGCGCGTTACCCCTTCCCGCCTCGACGCCGCTTACGCGCTGGTGGAAGCCGGAAGCCTCGGTAAGGTGGTTGTCGAGCTTTGATTATTTCCGCTGGCGCGAAGCCCCGGTAGCGGCACGCGAGCGCTTCAGTTCGTACATTTTGCGGTCGGCCTCGTCCAACGCCTCGCGAAGGGGACGATCGTGGGCATCGGCGGTGCCCCAACTGAAGCGGATAGGCAGCATGCCGAATCCGCGCACCCGGAATTCGCGGAGGCGCAATTCCAGTTCGCCCATGCGCCTCTGCGCTACATCGTGGCGCTGGTTCCGGAACAGGAGAACGAATTCGTCGCCGCCCCAGCGGAAGGCCACATCCTCATGGCGGATGGAAGCCTGCAGCAGGCTGCCGATGTGGCGCAGAATCTCGTCTCCAACCAGGTGGCCGTGCCGGTCGTTAATGTCCTTGAAATTGTCCATGTCGCACACCGCCACCACACCTTCGAACGGGCCGGGTTCCTCCACGCGACGCGCCAGCGCCGCCTGGTTCAACAGGCCGGTTAACCGGTCCAGATCCATGGAATGACGGCTCTCGCGCCGCAAATGGTCCAGTTCCGCCACCAGTTCGTGGACCCGGTCGATCTGGCTCTCGCTCCACATGGCCATGGCGGCAAACGCCAGCAGGCAGTGCAAGGCGAAGTCCACGTAGGTTTCGTGATGCAGATAGAGCACCCACTGGGGAGCGTTGCCGTGATTGTACAGCCAGAGGAAGATAGTCGCGTGCCCCACGAACGCAACCGCCAGCATGAGCAGGGAAAAGCGGAAGAACCGCGCGCCGGTGCCCTGATTATTCCGCAGGGTGACGAAGTTGTAGAAGTAGACGAACCCCAGCACCACGGCGTCGGAAGTTTGATACGCCTCCAGCCCGCTGACTCTGGAGACAGCCCACACAATGGCCACGAAGATGGGCAGAATGCCGATGAGCCGCAGTACCCCGCGCCAGTTCTTGAGGCCGCCACTGGCAAAGCCGGCGCGCGCGGCGGAGATGAGCACAATCACAAAGGCAAATTCGAATGTGGCATACGGGGCCAGCCATGCCGCCTGCGAAGTGCGCACCAGTTCGTAAGCGAACAGTACCGCGAGCAATCGCAGCACCCAAGCAATGGCCCACAATCCGAAATAGATTACGCGGCTCTGCCGGTACAAAAACAGAAACACCAGGCCGAAGAGCAGGGCGCCGATCTCTTGAATCCACAATGCCGTGAGATCCGCTATCGGGCTGGAAGGATCCATCCGTTCAATCTCCGTTTATCGCGTGGCGGCGCACGCCGCGCGCCTGTCCGGTAGTTTCGTCCACGTCCACAATTACAGCGTGCAGTTCCGGGCCCAGCCGTGCCGCTTCCATGCGAACCGGCAGGCCGGTAAGAAAGCGTTGCAGAATCAGGTTGGTCTCCACCCCGATCACCGAATGGTAAGGACCCGTCATGCCGCAATCGGTCTGGTAAGCAGTGCCGCCCGGAAGAATGCGCGTATCGGCGGTGGCGATGTGCGTATGAGTTCCCACCACGGCGGACACGCGCCCGTCCAGGTACCAGCCCATGGCAATCTTCTCGCTGGTCACCTCCGCATGAAAATCCACGAACTTCACTTTCACCGATGGATCCAGTTCGCCGAGCAGTTGGTCCGCCTTCCGGAAAGGGCAATCGGTGGCAGGCATGTAAGTGCGGCCTTGCAGATTGATCACCGCGCACTCGGCGCCGTTGCGCGCGCGATATTGAATCACCCCGCGGCCGGGGGCATCGGGATAGTTCGCCGGACGCAGCAGGCGCGGCTGGCGATTCAGATAATCGTACAGTTCCCGTTTGTCCCACACGTGATTGCCGCTCGTCAATACATCCAGGCCCATGTCCAGTAGTTCGGCCGCGATAGATGGTGTAATCCCGAAGCCGCCCGCGGCGTTCTCCGCGTTCGCGATCGCCAGATCGATCTTGTTCCCTTCGATAATATCCTGCAAATGGTCGGCGACGATACGCCTTCCGGATGATGCGAAAATATCTCCGATAAACAGTATGTTCATTCCCAGGATTTCACGTTAACACGTTCGTGACGCTTGTTCTGCTATGTTCAGAATAATGTCTTTGGATACCAATACCGGCTGCTCCGCGGGCCGCCGCTGGGTGCGTACACGCCGCGTGGATGAATGCGGCACACTGGACGAACTGTTCACGCACTGCCTGCCCGCGTTCGGCGGCGCCTACCTTCGTCGCATCTATCAGATTCTGGACCGCGCCATCGGCGAGGGCTGCCCCCTGACCCTGGCCATTTCCGGACCGGTGACCGTTTCGGGACAGCACCACACCTGGCTCATCCCCCTGCTGGAAACCGGGTGGGTCGCCTATTTGAGCACCACCGACGCCGTCTGCTACCACGATGGTCATCGCAGCCTGGACGCGTACAAGTCGGGGCCCATCCACGAAGTGTCCATTAACAGCGATGACGCGGCCCTGCGCGAGGAAGGTACCATTCGCGTCACGGACATGGCCTTCGACGAGGGCGTCTTACTCGACCAGGACCGCTTTCTCAGCGCGATCCTCGCGCAACCCGAATTTCAACGCAAAATGACCGGCACCGAACTCCGTTACCTCCTGGGGAAACGGTATGCCGCCCAGGAGCGCAAGCACGCGCTCGCGCCGGGATTGCTGGCGCGGTGCTGGGAATACGCCATCCCGGTATTTGTGGGCGCGCCCGGCGATGGCAGCGTCTTCCTCAATTCCATGAAGCTCTGGAGCATGCGGCAGGCCGGACTGATTCCCGAATACGGATTTGACCTGGACCTCCACGCCGAAGTGTTTGAAGCCTGCGCATACCATCGCTGGGGTCTGTTCGATAACCCGGTGCACGCGCTCGGCACGGTGATTCTGGGCGGCGGCGTTCCCAAGAATTACAACCTGCAGCCCGAACCCGCGCTGGGCCAGGTGCTGGGACTGCCCCACGTGCGCGGCTATAACTTCGACGTGCAGATTGTGACCGCGCCCGTAACCGATGGCTCGCTCTCTTCCTGCCCGCCCGCGGAAGCCGTCACCTGGGGCAAAGTCGATAAGGACACTTACCTGCAAACTACCGAAAGTATGCAGAGCGATTACTCCATCGTGATGCCCTTCCTGGTGAAAGCGCTGCTCGACAACCGCAAGCGCTACCAGGACATGGTGGAGCGCGAAGGCGAGGAGGCAGTGTTTGCGCGCGAACCTCACGCCCGCGGCTATCTGCGTTCAAAGGCCGGATACCGCCTGTTCGAACAACGTAAGGAACTGTGCTACCGGCTGACCGCCGACGTGCGCGCCAACCGGGACTGGTTGCTGCAGAGCATCGCGTATCCGCTATAGTTCATTCGACGAATTCCCCGGTGACCTCTCTCCGTGCTTCCTCTCCGGAAACCCACGCGCAAACCGTCGATTCCTCGCCAGCGTGACAGGCTCGGGAAAAAGCCCGGCCCCCGGCCCCTGCGCGCGAAGCGCCCATGTGCTGTACTCACAGAAGGAGACACCATGTCCGTCCCTCGTCGAACCTTCCTCCTGGCCGGCGGAGCCCTCGTTGCCGGCGCCGCGCCCCCCGCGGACCAGATCGTCCTCGGCGTCATCGGCAGCGGCAGCCGCGGCACCTTCGTCATGGGCGTATTTCAAAAGGACCCCGCCCTCCGCGTCGGCGCCATCTGCGATGTCTACGAGCCCAACCTCGAAAATGCCGTAACCGCCGCCTCCAAAGCCGGCCCCAAACCGAAGATCTATCGCAACTACAAAGAGCTCCTGGCCGACCGCGACGTCCACGCCGTCCTCATCGCCACCCCCGAACACTGGCACTACCAGATGATCCTCGACGCCCTCGCCGCCGGCAAAGACATCTACGTCGAAAAGCCCCTCTGCCAGACCCCCGAAGAGGGCGTCAAACTGATCGACGCCGAGGCCCGCACCAAAAGCATCATTCAGGTCGGCATGCAGCGCCGCAGCTACGACCTCTACCAGGCCGGCCGCGAAATCGTCGCCGGCGGCAAACTCGGCGCCGTCCGCATGGTCCGCTCCTGGTGGCTCAATAACTACCTCGGCGGCGCCCCCGCCACCAAGCTCGATGGCCCGCTCGATTGGGAACAATGGCAGGGACCCGCCGCCCATCACCCCTTCGATGCCAACCGCTTCCGCCAGTGGCGCTTCTATTCCGATTACGCCGGCGGCATTCTCGCCGACCAGGGCGCGCACGTCTTCGATGGCATCCACATGCTCATGGGCGCCAGCTACCCCCTTGCCGTCAACGCCTCCGCCGGCAAGCCCCACAAAGCCGGCGTCGATCAGCCCGAATCCGTTGTCGCCATCGCCGAATATCCCGAGGACTTTCTCGGCGTCTTCACCATCAATTACGCCGCCATGCAGTACAAGCTGCGCAACGACCAGTTGAACCAGCTCGATGGCGACCGCGCCCGCATGGATATTGGCCGCGAAGAGCTCAAGGTGTTCCTCAAGGGCGCCGAAGAGGAACCCGCCCTCGCCCGTAAATCCGAAAAGGGCTTCGGCTGGGCCACGGACCTCCACGTCCAAAACTTCCTGGAGTGCGTCCGCACCCGCAAGCCGCCCACCGCGCCCATGAAGCTGGCCTTTCAGGCAGCCCTCGTGGTCCAGATGGCCAATCTCGCTTTGAAGAACGGGCGCCGCATGAAGTGGGACGCGGCCGCCCGCAAGGTGGTCTAAGTGCACAACTCGCGAAGGTATTTCCTGATGCAGATGGGCACGGCGCCGCTCGTCGCCTGGGCCCAGTCGGGGAGCCCCGAACTGCTGGGGCGCACGTGGACGGCGAAGTGGATCGCCGCACCCTCCACGCCGCCCACCGGCTACGGCGTGTACCACTTCCGCCGCACCATCAACCTGGCCGCGAAGCCGGAGCGCTTCGTGGTGCACGCCAGCGGTGACAACCGCTATCAGCTTTTCGTCAATGGCACGCGCGTCGCCTTCGGACCGGCGCGCGGCGATCTGTTCCACTGGCGATATGAAACGGTGGACGTCTCCGCGCACCTCAAACCCGGCACAAACGTCTTCGCCGCCATCGTCTGGAACTTCACCGAACTGGCGCCCGAGGCGCAGATCACGCTCCAGACCGGCTTCCTGTTGCAGGGCGATACCGCCGCCGAGCGCGCCATCGATACCGGTACGAATTGGAAATGCCTGCGCAACACTGCGTACTCGGCCATCGAGTTCACCAGCGGCCAGATGCACGGCTACTACGTCGCCGGCCCCGGAGATCGCGTGGCCGCCGCCCAATATCCATGGGGCTGGGAAACCGAAAGCTTCGACGATTCCCACTGGCCCTCCGCTGCCGTGGTCAGCATCGCCGCCGGACGCGAAGCCAGCGACCCGCACACCCGCTGGATGCTCGTGCCGCGCTCCATCCCCGCCGAAGAGCAACACGCCGAACAGCCCGCGCGCATCCGCCGCGTGTCCGGCATTCCCCAACCTGCCCAGGTTCGCGCGGTCGCCGTCCCGGCCAACACCCACGCCACCCTGCTTCTCGATCAGACTTATCTCACCACCGGCTATCCGCAACTGACCGTCTCCGGCGGCACCGATGCGCTCATCCGCTTGCGCTACGCCGAGGCTCTGTTTCCCAAAACCAATCGCGACGATATCGAAGGCAAGCAGTTCATCGGCAACTACGACGAGTTCCTCGCCGATGGCGGTCCGGCCCGGCGTTTCCAGCCCTTGTGGTGGCGCACCTGGCGATACCTGGAACTCGACATTCAAACCAAAGACGCCCCGCTGACCGTAGACGATTTCACCGCCACCTTCGCCGCCTTCCCCTTCGAGCGCCGCGCCACCTTCGATGCCGGCGATCCCGAAATCGACAGGATTCTCGATGTCGGCTGGCGCACCGCCCGCCTCTGCGCCCACGAGACGTACATGGACTGCCCCTATTACGAGCAGCTCCAGTACGTCGGCGATACGCGCGTGCAATGCCTGGTATCGCTCTTCTGCTCCGGCGATGGCCGCCTCATGCGCAACGCCATCGAGCAGATCGACGATTCCCGCCACAGCGACGGCTGCACCATGAGCCGTTACCCCACCCGCCTCGAACAGTACATCCCCGGCTTCTCGCTCTGGTGGATCGGCATGGTGCACGACTACTGGTGGTACGTCGATGACCCCGCCTTTGTCCGCCGCATGTTACCCGGCGTGCGCGCAGTCCTCAGCTTCTTCGAGAGCTATCAGAATGCCAATGGCTCCCTGCGCCCTCTACCCT
Source organism: uncultured Solibacteraceae bacterium (assembly GCA_963853855.1). Taxonomy (GTDB): domain Bacteria; phylum Acidobacteriota; class Terriglobia; order Bryobacterales; family Bryobacteraceae; genus Sulfopaludibacter. Next base: position 6,849 of record CAWKYG010000043.1, read on the forward strand.
GGTGGCGCTATCTCGACTGGGTTCCGCAATGGCGCGGCGGCGATCCTCCGCAGGAAGCCGGCGGCTCCTCCGCGCCCTTCGATATCATGCTGCTCATGGCCTTGCGCTGGGCCGTGGACTTGGAAACTGCGCTTGGCGCCCGTGCCATGGCCGGTGTCTATTCCGCGCGCGAACAACAACTCCGCCAGACCGTCCAGAGCCTCTACTGGGACGCAGGTAAAAAACTCTACGCCGATACGCCCGCCAAGGTGCAATTCTCGCAGCACACCAACACCCTCGCCGTGCTGGCCGGCGTCATCGCCGCCGAACCCGCCCGCGACCTGGTGATGCGCATCCTCAACGCGCCCCAACTGGCGCAGACCGGACTCTTCTTCCGCTTCTACCTGCACCGGGCGCTGGCTCAGACCGGCGAGGGCGACCGCTACCTCGATCAACTCGGCGATTGGCACGCCATGCTCGCCCGCGGCCTCACCACCTTCGCCGAAATCGTCGAACAGCCCGGCCAGACTTCCCGCTCCGACTGTCACGCCTGGAGCGCCAGCCCGAATATCGAGATATTTCGCACAGTGCTCGGCGTCGATTCCTCGTCGCCCGGCTTCCGGACTGTGTCCATCCGCCCGCATCTGGGCAAACTTCAGTCGGCGAAAGGCGCGGTGCCGCATCCTAAAGGAATGATTGCGGTCACTTTACAGGACCTCACTGCGGAAGTCACGCTCCCCGCCGGCGTCACCGGCGAGTTCCTGTGGAAAGGGGACCGCCGCCCGCTCAAACCGGGACTCAACCGGCTTTCGGAACTTGGCGTGCACAGAAATCCCCGATGAAATGGTTCTTCCTGTTCGCCGTGGTCTGGCAGGCACATGCCCAGAGTGTCTGCGATCCGCGAAAATTTCAGGGAGCGTACGGCGTGCAACTCTCCGGCGACACCACGATTTCCGGCAGTCCCACACCGGTCGCGGTCATCGGACGTCTGGAGTTCGATGGCTTGGGCTCGGTGAGCGGATATGTGTCCGTCAACTTCAGCGGCTACCTGCTCGGCAATCCAGTCACCGGAAAATATGACGCGCATACCGATTGCACGCTCAACTGGAGTCTCCAGGATGATTCGGGGGCGTACCAGCACTTCAGCGGAATCATGACCAGCGACTTCCAGCGTGTGAACTTTCGCCAGACGGATAAAGGTGGAGCCAGTCACGGCGTCATGATCCGCACGCCGGCAGCCTGTAGCACCGGCGCGCTCCTCAAACGCTATAACTACAAAATCTCCGGCAGCACCACCCCTATGCTGCCCGGCGAAACGGCGCACACCGTCTCCTCCACCGGAGCCGTCGATGTCACCGGCACGGGCAACTTGACCCTGACGCCCGATGGCCCCCACGCCGCCACCGCGGGGACCGTGGAAGTGGATTCCGACTGCATCGTCACCATGCAGTTGGCTCTCTCCGTCGGAGATTCCGACAAGACCGTCCCCATGAAACTCCGCGGCGTCCTGGTGGACGACGCCAAAGAAATCCGCGCCATTCAAACCGACCCGGGCACCACGGTGATCGCCAATTTCACATCCGGCCAGTAAAGCGTGATATAAACTTGCGATGAAGATCCTCAAACCGGTGTGCCTCAGTCTGCTGCTTTCCGCCGCGGCCCTGGCCCAGCCGTTAGTCCCCCAACCCCCCACGGAAGCCGAGCGCGCCTCGCTGGCCTACACCGTAGCGCACTATACCAAGTACGAATACCGCATCCCCATGCGCGACGGCGTGCGCCTCTTCGCGGCAGTCTACGTTCCCAAGGATGCGTCCCAGCCCTATCCCATCATCATGCAGCGGACGCCTTATAACGTGGGCCCGTACGGCATCGATAACTACAAGACGCAGGTGGGTCCGTCCATGGCGGCGGAAAAGGAAGGCTTCATCTTCGCCTATGAAGACGTCCGCGGCCGCTACATGTCCGAGGGCGTGTTTGTGGACGTGCGTCCGCACAAGACGCATTATGCCGGTCCCAA
>CAWKYG010000044.1:0-145837 GCA_963853855.1 uncultured Solibacteraceae bacterium
GAAGGACAAGCTGTTCTTCTTCCTGAGCAGCGAAGTCACGCGCCGGAACTTCCCCATGGTGGACAGCCTCAATACCGTTGCCGTGAACCCCACCACCCAGTCCTGGATCGGCTGCGGCACCGGAACTTCCACGCAGGCGGCGGCCACGCCGGCCCAGTGCAACGCCATCAACACGCTGCTACCGCGCTTCTTCGGTTCGATTCCGCGCACCTTGGACCAGGAACTGTATCTGGCCAAACTGGACTATCACCTGAACGACCGCAACAGCCTGACCGCGAGCTTCAATTTCCTGCACGATATGTCGCCCAACGGCATCCAGACCAGCGCATCCTCTACCACCGGCTCGGCCCTGAACGGCAACGGCGACGACGCCGTGACGGTCCGCAACGGTCACGCCGCCTGGACCTTCATTCCTACATCCACTTTTGTCAACGAGTTTCGCTTTGGCGTGGCTACGGACCGGCAATGGGATGGATTTGACCAGTCGGAACTCGGCCAGGGTCTGGGCTACCTGCAAGTATCGGTAAACGGCACCACCATTGGACCCGCCAGCTACCTGCCGCGCATCGAGCCCATGGAGACCCGCTACCAGTTCCAGGACAACGCCACCTGGACCAAAGGCGCACACACTCATCAAATTCGGCGTCGACATCGCCACTACGCGCGATTATGTCTACTACATCAGCAACGCCTACGGCAGCTACACCTATCAAACCGTGAACGCCTTCGCGTTGGACTACAGCGGCAACACCACTGGAGCTAAGAACTGGCAGCGGTACGTCCAGACCTTCGGCAACGGGGCCATCAGTTACCGGCTTGGCGACAACGGTTTCTATCTTCAGGACCAGTGGCGCATCAACGACCGGCTCACCGCGATGTACGGCGCGCGTTACGAATATGCCAGCATGCCTCAGCCCGCGGTGTGCAATCAGAACTATCCCGGCACCTGCCATGTGCCGTCGCCCACCACCAACCTCGCGCCGCGGCTCGGCCTGACCTACCGGCTGAACGATAAGACCGTCCTGCAAGCCGGCTACGGCATGTTCTACGGGCGATTCCAGGGAGGCACCATCGACAATCTGTTCACCACCGGCAATGGCGTCTACCAGACTGCCGTGACTCTGAACTCCACCACTGCTCCGCAACTCGCCGCCGGTCCGGTATTTCCTAACGCTCTGGCGGCTCAGCCGGCCGGCGCCAGCGTCTCGGCGGCCAGCCTCCAGTTCCTGGCGCCCAATATCAAAACGCCATATTCGGAACAGGGCAACATCGGAATTCAGCGCCAGCTCACCAGCGACCTCTCCATCAACGTCTCCTATATCTGGAGCCGAGGCGTGCAGCTTTATGGCGTTCGCGATTTGAACCTGCCCTCCACTACCACCAACTTCACTTACACCGTGAATGACACGAGCGGCAACCCGGCGTTCAATTACACCACTCCGGTCTACGTGGGCACGCGTCCCGACACCCGTTACGGCGGCGTCTACTACGACGAAAACGGTGTCAACAGCTACTACAACGGCATGGCCGTGCAGGTCAACAAGCGGTTCGCGCATGGCCTGCAGGCCCACGTTGCTTACACCTGGTCCCACGAAATCGATGATGGGCAGAGCTATGGCGAAAGCACCAACAACCTGTTCCTGAGTAACGCCAATTACTGGCTATACAACGGAAATTACAAGGCCGATAAGGGCAACGGGACACTCGATCAACGCCACCGCTTCGTCCTGAATTGGGTCTGGCAGCCTACCTTCACGCACCGCACCGACGCGCTGTCGCGCTACCTGGTGAATGGCTGGCAGCTCAGCAGCATCACTACCATGTCCAGCGGCCATCCGTATGGCAGCGAAACCATCAACGTGACCGATACGCCGGTCCCCGGCATGTTCAGCAACTACAGCATTACCGGTATTAGGCTTCAGCTATCGCGTGCCGTGGATGGTCTACAACGGCTACTACCTGCCGGCATCCTACCGCGCCGACGCGCGCTTGAGCAAGATCCTGCCGATCCACGAAAAATACACGCTCAGTCTGGCATTCGAAGTCTTCAACCTCGCCAATACCTGGTCTGCCACCGGCTATTCCAGCAGCCAGGCATACACCGAGGCGAAAGGCGTCCTGACCCCGACGCCCACCAAACTATACATCCCCTCGGCCGACGGCGGATTCCCCGATGGAACCCAGGCCCGCCGCATGCAAGTAGGCCTCCGCTTCCAGTTCTAGCAGTTGGGCTCACCACGGAGGCACGAAGGACACGGAGCAAACACGGAGCAGTCAAAACGAATCTTGATTTTCTCCGTGCTTCCTCCGTGTTCCCCGTGGCTCCGTGGTGAATCCCCGCCCCGACCGTGCTAGAAGCTGAACCGGACGCTGATCTGAAGCCGCCGCGCCTGGGTACCGTCGGGGAATCCGCCGTCGGCGGAGCCGATTCCGTATGCTGTCGGAGTTAGCGTCAGCACTCCCTTGGTGGATTCCAGATACTCCTGGCTCGTCATGCTTGTCGGCGACCACGAGTTGCTGACGTTGAATGCTTCGAAGTTGAGCGTCAGGTTTGTCGTCCGATCTTTGATCATGATGGGAATCACCTTGGTCAGCCGCGCGTCGGTACGATAAGAGGCCGGCGTATAAATGCTGTTGACCGGCAGCCACGGCACCCTGAAGTTGCCCCCAAAGCCGTTAATGCTGCTCGTGGACAGCAGCCCGCTGGGACCAGCCGAGCTGACCCGGATCGTCGGACTTCCGGAAGGTCGCCCCGCCGCCAGCGTGGTGATCCCGGAGAGCTGCCAGTTATTCAGCAGGTATTTGGCGATAGCGTTGCTGGAGCGGGTGACGGTGGGCGCCCAAACGAAAGACAGCACCACCCGGTGCCGCTGGTCCAGCGTGCCGCTGCCTCGTTCGAAGGCATTGTTGCCGTTATAGGTATCGGAGGTGGCGCTGCTGTAGAAGATCGCGCTCGATCCGCCCCCCTGTCCGTCGTCGATCTCGTGAGACCAGGTGTATGAGGCGAGCGCCTGCAGCCCGTGCGAGAACCTCTTATTCAGGGTCACGGCGAGCGCATCGTAGTAGCTGTCGATACCGTTCACGTCTTCGATCACCGCGCCATACTTGGTGCTGGGGCGCGGAGTCAGATACAGCGGCGTAGCGAAGGATCCCGTAGGATTGCCGTTGGCATCCGCAATGGTATACGTGTAGGACCCGGTGGGCTGCGGTGCGTTCAGATCCACCGAGCTCATCAGGTGCACGCCGCGGCTCCAGATGCCCGATACGCTCAGCAGCGTGTCCGCGGTAAGCTGCCGCTCCAGCGAAATATTGCCCTGCTGCGTGTAGGGCGTCTTGTAGTGCGGGTCGGCGAACTGAATCGTGGCCGCTCCCACGGTGGCGCCGGTGGGCGGCGCGGCTAACGCGTTGGGAAATACCGGCCCGGCGGCAAGCTGCGTCGGGTTGGTGGCCGTAAGTGAATCGGCCACCTGATAGATGCCGTTAGTGGTCCACAGATTGTCGATCAATCCGCCCAGCAGCCGCGCATAGAAAATGCCATAACCCCCGCGCAGCACTGTCTTATCCGTCAGCCGGTAAGATAGTCCGATGCGCGGCGCGAAGTTCTTGCTCGGCGTGTGGATGTAGCCGGTCTGCGGAAAGTCCGGATTGGTCACCGGGAAGTTCATGCTCATCGACTTATCCCAGCGAATCCCCAGGTTGAGGGTCAGCCTCTGTGTCGCCTTCCACTGATCCAGCACGTACCACGCCAGCTCGTTAATCCGGTAATCCGCAATGGGGTTGCCAAAGGTCTGCGAGTACGAAGTCCAGTTCTTGAGGCCGGCTGTGTTGCCCGAGTAGTCCTGGGCGAACGTCGTCGGATTGAGATAGGTGTACGAACCGAATACATTGCTCATGTAAGAGTTGTAGTCTTCGGTGGTGAAGAAGCTGAAACCCAGCTTGATGGTATGGCTGCCCTTCACCAGGCTGGCGTCGTCGGAGAGTTCGTAGCGGGTCTCGGAAGGCTCCACGCGCGGCAGGTAATTGGCCGGTCCAAGCTGCACGCCGCCCACCGAAACATCCAGGTAGCCCAGGCCGCCGCCCAGTTCCGCCTGGTCGAACGAATCCGCCTGCCGGTCGGTATCCCAACCGAAACGGAACGTGTTCACGAAATTGCTGGTAGGCACGAAAGTCCAACCCAGCTTTCCATTGCGCACCCGCACCGAATCGTCGCCGTTGCCGTTGATGGCCGAACCCGTAGTGGAACTGAGGCCGGTCTGAATGCCGTTGGGCGACAGCCACCGCAGATAATTGAATTCCGCCGTAAAAGTGTTCTTATCGGAAAGATGATAGTCCAGCCGGCCGAAGCCCAGGTCGTTATCGTCGGTGCGCGGAACCTGCCCGTAAAACCGCGGCAGCAGGCCATTGATCGCACTGCACTGCGCGGGCGTCGCGGGTAGCACGCACCCGATGAAACTCTGAGTCGTGGGGTTGAGCACCGTGGCCGAAACATAACTGTCCACCATGGGAAAATTGCGATGCGTCAAGTCGAAATTAAGGAAGAAAAACAGCTTGTCCTTGATGAGTTTGCCCCCGACGCTGGCGCCGCCTTCCACGCGCCTCTCCGACGGGTTGAACGCCGCAAACGAATCCCGCGCGTCGAATCCCGTGCTGCGAAAGTAGTAGAAACCGCTGCCGTGGTAATCGTTGCCGCCGCTCTTGGTGACCGTGTTCACCACGCCGCCCATGGCGCGCCCGTATTCCGCGGAATAATCGCTCGACACCACCTGAAATTCCTGCACCGCGTCCTGCGAAATCTGCGACTGAATGCGCGTGCGCCCGGCGTTCTCGTCGTAGAACTGTTCGGTGTTATCGTTGCCGTCGATCAGGAACGAGTTGTTTCCGGCCACTCCTCGAAAGCTCAGCAGTCCGAAAGTAGCATCGTTGGTCACGCCCGGCGTCAGCAGAACGAACGAATCCACCCGGCGCCCGTTCACCGGCAGTTCCGCGATCTGCCGGTTGTCTACCACCGTAGAGACGTCGCTCTTGGTGTCGTCCACCATGGCCGCCGTCGCGCTCACGTCCACTTCCGTGGTGCTGGCGCCCACCGCCAGCGCGACATTCAGGTTCAGGTTCTGCCCCACCGCCAGCGTCAGGTTATCGGCTTCGTAAACGTTGAAGCCCGCAGCCGTCACCATGACCTTGTAGCCCGCCCCGGGAATCAAAGCCGGCGCCGAAAACAGGCCCGAATCGTTGGTACTCAGCGAGCGCACCTGCCCCTGGCTCGCGCTCGAGATGACGACTTTGGCGTTCGGCACGCTCGCGCCGCTCGCATCTTTCACAACGCCCGAAATCCCAGCCACGCCGGCAGAGGATTGCGCGAAGATGGGGGCGCAAACGAACAGAAACAGCGCCGCGAAATAGTGGAACTTCATGTAACCCCTCCAAACAGAATTGGTACTAACAAGACCCGGAGTAAACGGTCAGCGAAACCGTCTATGCATGCGATTTTCCGAGTATACGATAGTTTTGTAACAATCCGATTGCTTTTCCGGTACTTTTCAACTGTTAATGGAGACCGGCGGAACCCTTAATGGAATCAAGGAGTTTGGAGGGGTCGTAGCCTGCGCCGTCCTTGAAAACCAGGCGCACCCGGCGGATATCGGCGATGCGCACCGCGGGGTTTCCATCCAGCACCACCAGGTCGGCCTGCTTACCCGCTTCCACCGTGCCGAAATGGTCCTCCTCCCCCAGGAACCGGGCTCCGTTCGACGTGGCGATCCGGATCGCTTCTACCGGAGTGAACCCGCCTTCCACCAGCAGTTCGATATTGCGCTGATCGGCGAATCCCGCCAGCGCGCCGCCGTTGCCGGTGGGGTCGGCCCCGGCCATCAGAAGGCCGCCGGCTTTTACGAAGGCGTACTCGAATTGCAGCTCTTTTCGCAGCCCCTGCGCTGAAACCGTATCCTCTCCGCCGCGGCGCCCGGGCGCGCGAACTGAGATAGCTGATGGCCGATCCCGGCGAAAGCGCGTCCAGAAAACGCTGCTCCAGCGGCGGCCGGCTGCCGTTAAAGGCTTCGAACACGGCCAGCGTGCTGGTGATCGCCACGTGGTGCGCCACCAGGTCGGCGATCATATCGCGGATGGGCTGCCCGCCGATATCCAGCTTTCCCATCTCCCCGCGCGTGACGCCCTGCGAGGGGCACACGTCGGGCTGCTTGCCTGCATGGAATTCGGTATCCACCAGCAGCCCGTGCTCCAGATTGTCGATGCCGATAGCGGCGGCTTCGCGGAAGCCGATCGAGCAGAGATGGCCGGTGACCTTGATGCCGTGCCGGTGCGCCGCCTCCACCGCGGCCTTCAGTTCCGCGCGCGTGATATTCATGTACGCTTTAAAGGAGGTCACGCCCTCGGCGGCCCAATACTCCACCGTGCGCACTGCGTCGTCCGGTCCCGTGAGTTCATGCATCTGCGGACCGGCGATACTGCCCGTTCCTTCCAGGTACGGCCCGGTGATGAACAGGCGCGGACCCGGCATGCGGCCGGCGTCGATCAGCCGCTTCATGTTCAGGTCGGTATACGGCTCCAGGCTGCCCGCCGTCCGCGCCGTGGTGACTCCCGCCGCCAGGTACAGACGCGGAAAGCTGAAGGCCTGTTCGGTATAAATCGGAATGCCGCCGCCCGAGGGATAGAACAGGTGCTCGTGCATGCCCACCAGGCCGGGGATGACCGTGGCGCCCGTCAGGTCCATGCCCCGCGCGCCCGCCGGAACCGTCGTCGAGCCCGCGGGTCCCACGGCGGCGATCTTTCCGTGGTCGATGACGACCGTCAATTCTCTACGGGCGCCGCGCCGGTGCCGTCGATTACGCGCACGTGCTCGAGCGCGATCACCGGAGCATTCACTGTCACGAACGGTTGCGTCCCCGGCGCGAAGCGGCCCTGTGCCCACGCAGCGCCGGAGAGCAGAATCAGGCAAAGCAAACGGCGGAAGTATCTCACAGGGATCAATTATAGAAGTTGCGGTCCCAGGCGTGCCGCTTCAAAATCGCCAGCGTCTCCTCGGGCAGCGGGCCCAGGTCCGGCAGGCGGCTGTTACTGTCGGCGTGCTTCACTGTGCGCATCCCCGGAATCACGCTGGAGACCGCGGGATGGGCCAGGCAGAATCGCAGCGCCAGCGCGGGCAGCGGCTCGCCGCTCGGTCCCAGGTCCCGCAGCAGCGCGTCCACGTGTTCCACTACCTGCTTCTTGCGATCGCCCCGGAAATAGTACTCGCGAAAATCGCCCGCCGGGAACTTCGTCTCCCCGGTCATGGTGCCGCTTAGGGCGCCTTCGTCCAGCGGCACGCGCGCCAGCACCCCCACATTCTTTTCGATGCATAGCGGGAACAACTCCCTTTCGGGCGCCTGGTCGAAAATGTTGTAAATCACCTGCACCGCGTCGATCAGGTCCGTGCGGATGGCGTCCAGCACCGAGCCGGGCTCGTGCTCGGTCACCGAAATGCCGCAGCGCCGCGCTTTGCCCGAGCGCTTCAGATCCTCGAACGCGCGGCGCCAGTCGTCAGCCTCGAGAAACTCCGGTTGCCAGACGTGAAGCTGCAGCAGGTCTATGGTTTCCAGTCCCAGGTTGCGCAGGCTCTCTTCGGCGCACTGCACAATGTAAGCGTACGGGAATACCTCGCTGATCGGAGTGCCCCTCCGCGCCGGCCAGATGCGATTCTTCGGCGGCACCTTGGTGGCCACATAAATCTTCTGTGCCGACTCGCGGACTACCTTCCCCACCAGTTGCTCGCTGTGCCCGTCGCCGTATGCCAGCGCGGTATCGATCAGGTTGACACCCAGGTCGATGGCGCGCTTCATCGCGGCCTCCGATTCGTCGTCCGACCCGCCGAGCCATTGCTTTCCGCCAATGCCCCACGCGCCGTATCCCATTTCGCTGACTTCGAAGCCAGTCCTGCCAAGATTGCGGTATTTCATAAGCGTCGTCCTCCATTATGCCTGTCCTCACGCCCCCATTCCCCAATACGCCGCAACCAGAAATGGCAACCGGCGCGCGAATTCACGCTTCCACCGCTCGAAAGGCTGGTCTGTGGTCAGGTAGGTCCACACGGCCCCCCGGTCGGCGATCTCCGCGCCGTCCGATTCCACCCTTCGCGCAATCTCGCCCGGTAGCGCCGCCTCCATTTCCCCGAACCACTCGTGAATCTTCAGCAGGTACTCGCGATGCGGATCGCGCCCGGCCCAGGAAACCCAGTGCACTCCCGCCCGGTACTCGGAGACCCGCGCCAAGTGGTCCGCCCAAACATCGTCGATCGTCCGTAGTGTGATGTGCTTCTGGCGCTCCGGCCCGTCGCCTTCCAGAACCTCCTGCCGCCACGCGTGGATCTTGTTCCGCTGCCCCTCGAACGGCACTTCGTAGCCGTGCAGGAACACGCGCGTGTCCAGATGCTGCCCTTCGATCAGCCGCTGCAGCGTGTCCGGATCCTCGCGGTAGCGGGCGTCCAACTCTCCGTACCGCACCATCAGGTCGTCCTCGGTGGAGAGGAAGAAGCGCGACGATCCCGGGTCGCCCTGCCGCCCCGCCCGTCCGCGAAGCTGATTGTCGATCCGCCGGCTCTCGTGCTTGTTCGTGCCGATCACGTACAGGCCGCCCAGTTCCACCACGCCCTCGCCCAGCCGGACGTCGGTTCCGCGCCCCGCCATGTTCGTCGAAACCGTCACCGCACCACGTTCCCCGGCGCGCGCGATAATCGCTGCTTCCCGCTCGTCGTGGCGGGCATTCAGAACTTCGTGCGGCACGTCCCCCAGCAGCCCGCTCAATCGTTCGGAAGCGGCCACACTCGCCGTCCCCACCAGCACCGGTTGGCCGGTGGCATGCACCCGGCGGATCTCGGCAGCCACGGCCTGCTCCTTCTCTGCCTTCGTCGCGAAGATCATGTCCGGATGATCCACCCGGATCATCGGCCGGTTGGTCGGAATGGTCTCCACCCGCAGTCCGTACACCCGCAGAAACTCCAGCGATTGCGTCGCCGCCGTCCCCGTCATCCCGCACGCCATCGGGTACAACGCCACCAGGTGCTGCAGCGTAATTTGTCCGAGAATCATTCCCTGCGACTTGGCCGCCACCCCTTCCTTGGCTTCGATGGCGGTGTGCAGACCGGCCGGCCAGCGCCGGTCCAGCGCAATCCGGCCCTTGAACTCGTCCACCATCTCGATGGCGCCGTTCTTCACGATATAGTCGATGTCGCGGTGCACCAGGGCATGCGCAATGCCGACTATGGTCCAATGGCCGATCGGCAGAGGGTCGTGCGAGTCCCCAATGGTAGTCGGGTATTGGGCCAGTTCCTTGCCGCCGGCGCCGCAGGCGATTACCGTGCGTTTTGACTTCGACACCACCACGCGTACCGCCACGCCCACCACGCCGCGCCGCACATTCGGCACGCTGATTCGCTCCCCCGCCGCGTCCAGGTTCTTGCCGGGATTCAACTCGGCCAGAAGCTTCGGCGAGATATGGAACTTCTCACCCAGTCCTTCCTCCGGCGTCTCAAAGCCAAGCCGCTTCATCTTCGCCTTTTCCTGGACTTCGGCTGGTAGCGGCAGGAACGGGCCTTTCTCATCCGCCTGGGTAATCGCGTAGGTCAACAGCACGGGACCGGCATCTCTATTGAGCAATCCCCAAATCTCGGTGTCAATTACGCCGGTCGGCTTCAGACCGTGGCTTTCCTGATATCCCTTGACCGCAACCCCGAAATCGCCGCCTGCTATTCAAGATGATGCTCTTCTTGCCTTCTCGACCGCAGGACTTGCACCTTACTACTGGCGGCCGCCGTCTTCAACCTCTGTTATGCGCACACATTCAGTTTGGTCACCGGTGTGCACTACAGATCGAGCAGAGGTGACAAAATGACGACGCTGTTAATTATTCTTTTGCTGGTGTTTGTACTCGGTGGCGGCGGTTGGGGATATTCTCGCTGGCGCGGTTAGCCACGCGGGATTTACCGGCCTCGTTCCGCTTCACCGCGGTCTGAGGCTGGACAAGGAAATGTAGCACAAAAAGCGAGGGTAGATCGTGAATTTCACAGCTCTAAGTACAACGGAATTGGCGCTAATCATCGGAGTGCTCGTGGTGCTCGTTGCATGCGTCGCCGCGTTTCTCTTCTACCGAAAGCGCCGGACTCAAAGACTCCGCACTCAGTTCGGTGGCGCTGAATATGCCCGCGCCGTACAGAAAGGCGGCAGCGCTCGGCATGGGGAAACCCAACTGGAGAAGCGTGCAAAACGAGTCGAGGCGTTTCACATCCGGCCGCTCGCGGCAGGCGATCGCACGCGCTTCGCAGAATCGTGGCGCGGAGTCCAGGCGCGCTTCGTCGACGGTCCAGCCGGCGCGGTAACGGAAGCGGACCAACTGCTGCGCGATGTCATGTCGACGCGCGGTTATCCGGTAAGTAACTTCGAACAGATGGCGGCGGATATCTCCGTCGATCATCCATTGGTCATGGAAAACTACAGGACGGCTCACGAAATCGCGCTTCGGCAGACGCAAGGGCAAGCCAGCACGGAAGAATTGCGCCAGGCCATGGTTCATTACAGGACGCTTTTCGAGGAACTGACCAACGAGCCGGAGATGCCCCTGACGAAGGTTGCATCCTGAGCTCGCGGGTTGCCGGCAGAAGCAGTGTAACTGTTGAGAGGTTGGAAGAAAAATGGGAGGGGAATTCCGTGAACGAAGAACATAAAGAAGAAGAGCAGAGATACGCGGGACTCACCACTGCGGTTTTGGCGGACGCCGGTGTCAAGGGCGTCGCTCCTGCCGCGGTTTCCGCGGCTGTGGCTCCGGATGAAAAGGCTACGCCGCTCTTTTCGCCCGGCCAGGCAAAAGAGTTTCGTGTTTGCTGGGATGCCGACCAGGGGGGCTTTGTGGATGAGCCCCGCCGCGCGGTCGAGCAGGCGGATAGTCTGGTGGCGGGGACGATGCAGCACCTCGCGGAAATTTTTGCGGAGGAGCGCGCGAAACTCGAGGGACAGTGGGACAGCAAAGAGAGCGTATCCACCGAGGACCTCCGGCTGGCGCTGCGCCGCTATCGGTCGTTTTTCGGTCGTCTTCTCTCGGTCTAGCTAGGAGCAAGGTAAGCCGCCGGGTATTCAGGAAGTTTAAGGAGTTTTCAATGTTTCTAACGCTGTTTGTTGTTTTGCTTGTGTTGTGGTTGCTGGGATTCTTCGCGTTCCACATCGCTGGTGGGTTAATCCACCTTCTGTTAATAGTAGCGGTGATCTCTTTAGTGGTGCACCTCTTCAGAGGTCGCAGCATGGCTTGAAAGCCGAAGGCGGTACCACATTCGTGCCCGTTGGTTCCAACGCACCATGCGGTCCACCCGAATTGCCGTGCCTGACGGCGTTATGCCGTCAGGGCGGCGTCGGCGCGGATCCCCATCTTCTTCGATCGCCGCACTTGTTTCAAACTACTCCAGCATTCCGCAATGAACCGAACGCCACACTTCCGTCCTTAGAAGCCGGGCGGTCCGCACCCGGCCGGGCGGAGGCCCGCGCATGTCATTGCTGCGCAACTGTGCATGCCTTTGCAGAGCTACCGCCATCTGCCTGCGACAAAAACATATCCGCCGTGCCGGTGCTGCCATCGGGGAGCGACCCACGTCGCGTGTTCGCGAGGCGGAATTTCCCATCGTCCCGGCTCCCATACATATCCACGCCCGTCCCAGCGGTGATAGCCCGCAATCCACACATGCCGCTTGGGGCGCTGGACCGATGTTCCCTGATGCTAATCGGCGGTCGGAGCTTTATTACTAACTCCTCCGCCTGAGCAGATACTATCCCCATGCCAACCCCAATGAGCGTGGTTAAGAGTAGTTTTCGCATTAACGTCCCTGGAGGATATATGGAGCATGCAGAGGGACGTCAATAATCCCCATTGTGGATTGAGCCGCCGAAATCCTCCACCCGCCAGACAGCTTTGAGTCCCGCAGAAACCTACCGGGCGCGACGCTATTGCTGCATCTTGAGATGCGACATTTGCCTGAGTGGCCTGCGAATCTCGCCACATATTTCGTTCTACCGCGCGGTTCGGCCCTCTCGACCATCCGTCTCCTTTCATCGAACCACCAGGCTGCAAGGTATCCGTCAAGTCAGTTATTTAGGCCGTTTAAGTGCTCTAACACTTGCGAGGTAAACTAATGCGCGGATTTACATTTTTGGTGTTAGCTGCTGTCGCTGGAATTGGCTTCACGGTTACCACACCCAAAGCGAAGGCTCAGGATAACGTCGAAGTCGGAATAGCCCCTGAATGTCCATATGGCTACTATGACGTCGCCCCCTATGCGTGTGCTCCCACTGGCTACTATGGCCCGGAATGGTTCAATGGAGATGGCTTCATTGGCGCTGGCCCGTGGTTTCACGGCGCCGAGGGCTTCCAGGGCAACGTAGATAACCGTTTACATCCGGATCACGGCTATACGGGCCCAATGCCAAAACGTGGCGAGAAAGCCGAGCCGTCAAAACGAGTCGATAGTGCGCACTTCAAAGGAAACGAAGTGCGGGATGGACGTGGCCACACCGCTGAGCGTAAGAAATAGCCAGGCCTCGGAGGGTCTGCGAACGGGCCGTGCCTGGAGCGTAACGGGACGGCCCCCCCGCTTTCGAGGATCGGCTGGTCAACGAGTCACACCGCTTCCAAATTTCTTTGTTAATGAATACAAACAACGACCGTTTCGCTACCGTGCTCGGGCAGCCGCTTTGGAACAGGCCAGGCGAGCGCAACTGTAGCCCGCGATGCTCAAGGAAACATCACGCTGGCAACATTTTCGAGCCAGTCCTGCCAAGATTGCGGTATTTCATAAGCGTCGTCCTCCATTATGCCTGTCCTCACGCCCCCATTCCCCAATACGCCGCAACCAGAAATGGCAACCGGCGCGCGAATTCACGCTTCCACCGCTCGAAAGGCTGGTCCGTGGTCAGGTAGGTCCAGACGGCCCCCCGGTCGGCGATCTCCGCGCCGTCCGATTCCACCCGCCGCGCAATCTCGCCCGGCAGCGCCGCCTCCATTTCCCCGAACCACTCGTGAATCTTCAGCAGGTACTCGCGATGCGGATCGCGCCCGGCCCAGGAAACCCAGTGCACCCCCGCCCGGTACTCGGAGACCCGCGCCAGGTGGTCCGCCCAAACATCGTCGATCGTCCGCAGTGCGATGTGCTTCTGGCGCTCCGGCCCGCCGCCTTCCAGAACCTCCTGCCGCCGCGCGTGGATCTTGTTCCGCTGTCCCTCGAACGGCACTTCGTAGCCGTGCAGGAACACGCGCGTGTCCAGATGCTGCCCTTCGATCAGCCGCTGCAGCGTGTCCGGATCCTCGCGGTAGCGCGTGTCCAGTTCCCCGTACCGCACCATCAGGTCGTCCTCGGTGGAGAGGAAGAAGCGCGACGATCCCGGGTCGCCCTGCCGCCCCGCGCGTCCCCGAAGCTGATTGTCGATCCGGCGGCTTTCGTGCTTGTTGGTGCCGATCACGTACAGCCCGCCCAGTTCCACCACGCCCTCGCCCAGCCGGATGTCGGTTCCGCGCCCCGCCATGTTCGTCGAAACCGTCACCGCACCACGTTCCCCCGCGCGCGCGATAATCGCCGCTTCCCGCTCGTCGTGGCGGGCATTCAGAACTTCGTGCGGCACGTCCCCCAGCAGCCCGCTCAATCGTTCTGAAGCGGCCACACTCGCTGTCCCCACCAGCACCGGTTGGCCGGTGGCATGCACCCGGCGGATCTCGGCAGCCACGGCCTGCTCCTTCTCTGCCTTCGTCGGGAAAATCATGTCCGGATGATCCACCCGGATCATCGGCCGGTTGGTCGGAATGGTCTCCACCCGCAGTCCGTACACCCGCAGAAACTCCAGCGATTGCGTCGCCGCCGTCCCCGTCATCCCGCACGCCATCGGGTACAACGCCACCAGGTGCTGCAGCGTGATCTGCCCCAGGATCATTCCCTGCGACTTGGCCGCCACCCCTTCCTTGGCTTCGATGGCGGTGTGCAGACCGGCCGGCCAGCGCCGGTCCAGCGCAATCCGGCCCTTGAACTCGTCCACCATCTCGATGGCGCCGTTCTTCACGATATAGTCGATGTCGCGGTGCACCAGGGCATGCGCGTGCAGCGCCTCCTCCACGGCCCCGTGGATCGCCAGGTTGCCCGGGTCGAACAGGTTCCCGCATCCCAGGGCGATCTCCACGGCGCGGATCCCGGCATCGGTCAGCGCCACGTTGTGCCCGCCGGGATCCACCGTGAAGTGCTCGCCGGCCTGCAAACCGCGGACAATCTGGTCGGCCACATAAGCCATACCGCGGTCGCCCGTTTCGCCGCCGGCAATCACCAGAGGCACGCGCGCCTCATCGATCAAAATCGAGTCGGCTTCGTCGATCACGGCCGCATGAAACTCGCGGTGTACCTGCTCTCCGGTCTGCATGGCGATCCGGTCGCGCAGGTAGTCGAAGCCGATCTCGTTCTGCGTCGCGTAAGTAATGTCGCCCGCATAGGCCGCACGCCGCTCGGCGGCTGTCATCCCCTGCTGCACATACGCCACCGAAAGGCCCAGCAGGCGGTAGATCCCGCCCATCCAGGCGGCATCCCGCCGCGCCAGGTAGTCATTGACGGTCATCGCGTGGACGCCGCGATGCTCGCGCGCCAGCCACGAAATCGCCGGCACGGCTGCCAGCGTTTTGCCCTCTCCCGTCTGCATCTCGGCGATCGAGCCCCGCGCCAGGGCCAGCGCCCCGCGCAGTTGTACGTCGTACATCTCCTGCCCCAGAACCCGCGCCGCCGCCGTCGCGGCAAGGGCGAACCACCGGGTCTGATCTTCGGTTTCGCGCGCGGCAGCGCCCAATTCGGCATCAGTCAGGCGCGCGAACGCGCCCCGCATCGCTTGAATCTGCTCCACCGTCGACCGGTCCCGGTCGAACAGCGAGCGCAAGTATTGCACCACAGGTATACGATTCATCGCACAAATCTCCTTTAGGAAAACCAAAATCGGAAAAGAAAATTAGGATTGGGTTCTACGCCAAGGGAGGAGCGCGAGAGATATGGATGCTGAGGAACGATACCGGTTGAGCCGCGCACTCGCTACCAGAAACGCGCAGCCGCGAGAGCGCCAGGACAACCAGGAAACAGAAAACCAGAACCGGAATTCCGAGCTGCAGATCCGCCGCGGAAGGGCTGGTGGCGATGCACAATAGCAGCAGTGCCACGCACACCAAAGCGACAAACGCGCGCGCGATCCGGAGTCCCCGCACGTCTTGATCCTATCAGAAAACGATCACCGCAAGTCCGCTACGGGGCACCCGTCCTGACCGGCCGCCACCCGAAAACAAGATGAGTTGCCCGGCATCGGAAGCAGCCAGCCGGTGCTGGGCCAGACGTCAGACACCAGACAGGTGGTGGACCTCGCCATCGGAGAGGACAACAGCGGGCGGGATATGAACTACGAATTTCACGGCGCCGGGTCCGGATTGAAATAGACCAGCGGATTATAGATGGCGTCGATCCCGTGAACCGATGGCCGCGATCTCCGTCAATTCCCCTTGCTGCATTGCCATGCGCGCCACCCCCAACACACCCCGGCGAAGCTTCTTCACGATCGACGGTACCCTCCTATGCCATTTCGGCGCGCGCCTTCTGAATCGCCGCCAGGAATTGGCGCGCCCGCTCTTCGATTACTTCGAATTTTCCGGCAGCCATCAATTTTCCGTCCACCAGTTCGCCGCCCACTCCCACCGCGCAGCTTCCGGCCTTTAGAAAGTCCGCCACCGTCTCCAGATTGACCCCGCCGGTAGGCACCATCTCGATCTGCGGGAACGGTCCCTTCAGCGCCTTGATATACTTTGCCCCGCCCACGTTGCCACACGGAAACACTTTTACCGCGTCGGCGCCGGCTTCCCACGCCGCCAGCACTTCGGTAGGCGTCAGGGCGCCCGGAAACACGACTTTGGAGTAACGCTTGGCCATTTCGATTACCGAAACACGCAGGCTCGGGGAAACGAAAAACTCCGCCCCGGCCAGCATGCAGGAGCGCGCCGTCTCCGGATCGAGCACCGTTCCCGCGCCCAAAACAAGCTTGTTGCCGAACGTGTCGGCGGTCTTCTCCAGGGCTTTGATGGCGCCCGGAACCGTCATGGTGATTTCGGCAGCGCGTACGCCCCCGTTGTATAGCGCTTCCACCGCGCGAATGGCGTGCTCGGCGCTCGCGGCGCGCACAACCGGAACGATGCCCGCGCCCGTGATGAACTCTAAAATCTGTTTGGCTGTCATCTTTTTCACGTTAACATCTGGAGCGGCATCACGTTATGCTATTGATTTGACGCCACAAGCAAAATCAGAACAGCAGAAACTTCCGCCCCGCGTTTCGGTGGCGGTGGTATCGCGCAACCGGCAGGAGCGGCTGCGCCGGTGTTTGCAATCGCTGGAACAGTCCGAAGGCCGCGATAAATTACAGATCATCGTAGTCGATAACGGCTCGACCGATGGCAGCGAGTCTCTCGACAGCGAGTTTCCTCGCACCCAATTCATCCGCCTGCCGAAGAATTTCG
Organism: uncultured Solibacteraceae bacterium; assembly: GCA_963853855.1. Classification (GTDB taxonomy): domain Bacteria; phylum Acidobacteriota; class Terriglobia; order Bryobacterales; family Bryobacteraceae; genus Sulfopaludibacter. The sequence goes on from CAWKYG010000044.1 coordinate 16,543, forward strand.
GTCTCACCAAGGCCATGAATCTCGGATGGCGCGCGGCGGACGCCGAATACGTGTTCTTCCTCCACGACGATACCGAGGTGGACCCGGGCGCTGCCCTCCGACTGGCCGAATTGCTGGATTCCCACCCCGATGTGGCGGCCGCCTGTCCGCTTCTGGTTGACGAGCAGGGCAATCCTGCGCCCCAACTCGGCACCTTCCCGCCGGACAACAACTGGACCCCGGCCACACCCGGCAACGAACCCGTCCCCGTCGAGTATCCGCGCGGGGCCGCCTTCTTCATGCGCGTGGCCCTCATCCGCGCCGTCCGCCAGATCGATGAACGCTTCGGGCAGTTCGGCGGCGATGCCGACCTGGCCGCGCAGATCAACCGCTCCGGTAAAAAGATCTGGCTGTTGCCTACCGTCAAGGTGCTGCACCATGGCAGCCAGGGCTATACCACCGAAGAGCGTGCCGATTTCCTGCTGTGCCGGGCGGCCTTCGCGGCTAAGTATTTCGGATTTGTGGAAGGGCTGAAGACGCGCCTCGCGGTAATTTTCGGGCCGCTGTTCTCCTTTCAGTTCGGCGAGTTGAGCCGCACCATCTCGGGCCAGAAGATTGACGGCACGCAGTCCTGACGCTGGTTAACTACCCTTTTGCTTACCTTTGACATCTGGTCTGGCCGGGACTGGTACGGTTAACATTAACCCCATGATGGAAGCATTGATGTGGATCCTGCTGCCCGGTTGCGTTGCACTGGCTTCCGGCCTGCTCGCCTGGTTTGTCATGCAGTCCCGCATGGATGTAGCCCTGGCCGACCAGCGAACGGAATTAGCCGAGCAACGCGGCGCGCTCGATGCCGAAAAGGCGGCCATCCAGGCCTCCATGCAAGCCACCCTGCACGCCACCGAAGAGAGCGTCAAGCGCAAGGCCCTGGAAGCCTTCCTCTCCGAACTCAAGGTGGAACAGCGGCACTACACGCGCGAAAATCGCCTGCTGCTGCAGAATCGCCGCAGCCTGGTACTGCAGGAGCGCATGTACTTCCGCAACATCCCGCTGTCCGACTGGATCGAACATGAAGTGCAACTCGACGAGGGTGTGGACATCGACCGCCTGGTGCAGGACATGACCATTTTCGACAAGGCCGTGGTCAATATTGCCGACATTCCCCGCCGCAAAGCCCTGGCCTGAGATGTAGCACTGTTAACCTCCGAATCGCGGGACTGTTGATAAGATAGAAAAATGAATCGTGCTTGTACTTGGGTTGTTTGTGCCACGCTGGCCGCAGGATCGGCCGCGCTTTTCGCCGCGGGGAAGGGCGATGCCGAAAAAGGGAAGACCGTCTTCGAGCAATGCAGCGTCTGCCATAATGCGGACAGCACCGAGAAGAAGATGGGACCCGGCCTGAAAGGCCTTTTCTCCAAAGACAAAATGTCCAACGATAAGAAGCCCACCGAGGCCAATGTCCGCGCCAAAATCGACGAAGGCGGCAACGGCATGCCGTCTTACAAGGACATGCTCAGCGATACGGAAAAAGACGACCTGATCGCCTACCTGAAGACGTTGTAGGACAGGCTTCCCAGCCTGTCCCCCCTGCTACCCGGCTTTCACACCGAGGACTTCCAGAGCTTTCTTTACAACCAGATCGTCCTCGGTCTTTTTGGGCGCCTGCTGCGTCTCCTGAGCTTCGGCAATGGGCTCGCCGTTCTCGTCGTAATCCACCTGAACATCCGGTTCGGCAACCGGCGTCGCCGGCACCACGCCGGTATCCTGGATGGCCTTGCCGTTGGCCGCGTAATACTTGGCCACCGACAGAATAATGGCGCCGCCATCGTCCATGGTGATGGCCTTACGCATCGCGGCATCGCCGTAGGTTCGTTCGCCCACCACTTGCGCGCGCTTGTTATCCTGTAAGGCTGCCGCGGCGATCTCCGCGCCATCGGCCGTCCCGCGGTTGGTCAGGTACGCCATAGGCAGGTCTGTAACAGCCTTGGACGGGTCGGCGGTAAAGTCCTGCTCCGGCACCTTCTGACCTTTCAGGTAAGTAATCTTGCCGCTCTTCAGGAACAGATTGGCCAGTGCGATACCGTCTTCCGGAGACCCCAAAGAGCAGCCGCGGGCATCCACTACCAGTTTTTGCGCTCCGTCCTTTTGCAACTTTTGCACGGCGGCTGCCGTTTCCTTCACAGCAGCCGGAGACAACGCATCGATATTGACGTAGCCCACCTGCCCCGGCAGCATCTTGCTATCCACGGCGGGCACGACCAGCATCGCGCGAGTCAGTTTCACCATCTGCGGTTCCGGATGCCGCACGCGCACCACGCTCACTTCCACCGGCGTGTTGGATTCGCCCTGCAGCAATATGTACGCATAGGCCAGAGGCATATCGCGCGTGGCGATTCCCTTGATGCTCTCTATCATGTCGTAGCTGCCCAGCCCGGCCTTCGCGGCGGGAGAGTTGGGCACTGTGCCGACCACCCCGATGTAGCCCTGCTGCTTGGAAAGAACCAGGCCCACATCCGCCCGCTTCACATCTTTGTACTTCAGATATTCCTTGTACTGATCCGCATTCAGATAGCTGGCGAACCGGTCGATCGATTCCAGCATGCCGTTCAATGCGCCCATGGTCACACTCTTCATGTCCGGTTCTTCCACGTATTGGGTTTTGATGTAACCCACTACGTCGGTGAACACTTGAAGGTGTTTGTATGTGTCATCCTGCTGGCTGCCCGACCCTTTGCCCATCACGTTTCCGATCAGGAGCAGGGCAGTGAGGCACGTTGAAGTGCTCACGATGATGTATTTTGTACGGCTACTCATGGTTGTATCGATCTCTCCGGAGGCCTGAAGCCATTATAAGGCTTTCCGCGCAGACAAGGTTTATCCCTGTCCTCTTGGACGCGGGGCGGAGCGGTTTGGTTGTAACTGTTTTTTCTCACCCGCTCCGAGTGCAAGACCGCTTACTAACGTGCGCGGCTCTGTAGATTCAGCGTGTTAACAGAGACGCGACCGTAAGGGAGCGCATATTACAGCCTTTAGAACGTGTACAGCAGGGTGCCGGGCGCGGGCTCTGCCGGGGCGCCCGCAGTCACCGCGGCATCGCCTTCCATATTGAGCTGCCGGTAGTAGATGCCCGTATCGCCCAGGTACACTTCCAGTTCCGAGGGCCGCGGCAGCGTGCCCTGAATCAACGATTCGGACAGGGGGTCTTCGATGTACTTCTGGAGCGCACGGCGCAGGGGGCGCGCGCCGTAGCTGCGGTCGCCGCAGGTCTTCTCCAGCAGGTACTTGGCGGCATCCGGGGCCAGCTTGATCTTCACCTGCTTGGCCACCAGGTTCACGTTCACCTGGTCCACCAGCAGGTCGATGATCAGGATCAGGTCGTCATCAGTGAGGCTGGTGAAGAGGATCACTTCGTCCAGGCGGTTCAGGAATTCGGGGTTGAACGCCTTCTTCACTTCGCCGCGCACCATGTCCTCGATCTTCGAGGGGATGCCCTCTCCGGGAGGCGCCGAGAAGCCCAGTTGCCCGCGCTTTTCCAGGAAACGCGCGCCCAGGTTGGACGTCATGATAATGATCGTGTTCTTGAAATCCACCTGGTTGCCGAGTCCGTCGGTCAACTGGCCATCTTCGAACACCTGCAGCAGAATGTTGTAAATGTCCGGATGGGCCTTTTCGATTTCATCCAGCAGGATGATCGAATACGGATTGCGCTTCACCCGCTCGGTGAGCTGCCCGCCCTCTTCGTATCCCACGTATCCCGGAGGCGAACCGATCAGCTTGGAGATGGAATGCTTCTCCATGTACTCCGACATGTCGAAGCGCACCAGGCTCTTCTCGCTGCCGAAGAGGAAGCTGGCCAGGGCACGCGCCACTTCTGTCTTGCCGACGCCGGTCGGCCCCAGGAACAGGAACGATCCCGCCGGACGCGCCGACGATTTCAGCCCGGCGCGCGAACGCCGGATGGCCCGTGCCAGCGCCGAAATCGCCTTCTCCTGGCTGATGACGCGCTTGTGCAACTCCTGCTCGATGCGCAGCAGCTTAGTGATCTCTTCCTCTTTAATCGAGGTCATGGGGACGCCGGTCCAGCGCGCCACCACATCTTCGATATCGTCCTTCGTCACGCAGCCAGTGGAAGAATCGTCCAGGTTGTATTTCTCCCGGAGTTGCCGCATGTTTTCGCGCTCTTTGCGCTCTTCGTCGGAGTAGAAACGGGCCTTCTCGAACTCGTGGTTCGCGATGGCGTTCTCCATGCGATGGACAATAAACTTGATGCGCTTCTGGATGTCCGCCAGGTCGGCCGGAAGGGTAGTCTGGCGGAGCTTTACGCGTGCGCCTGCCTCATCGATCAGGTCGATCGCCTTGTCCGGCAGGTAGCGATCCGGAATGTAGCGGCTGCTGGTGAAGACGGCGGTTTCGATGGCATCGTCCGTATACGCCACGGCGTGGAACTTCTCATAGCGATCCTTGATGCCGAAGAGAATTTTGACGGCGTCGCCTTCGCTCGGCGGAGGAACTTTGACTGCCTGGAAGCGGCGCTCCAGCGAGCGGTCTTTTTCAATCGATTTGCGGAATTCCGCCGGGGTAGTGGCCCCGATGCACTGGATCTCTCCCCGGGAAAGCGCCGGCTTCAGGATATTGGCCGCATCCAGCGAGCCTTCCGCCGAACCCGCGCCCACCAGGGTGTGGAGCTCATCGATGAAAATGATGGCGTTCTGGTTCTCCATCAGCTCTTTCATGATGGTTTTGAGCCGCTCTTCAAACTGTCCGCGATACTTGGTGCCGGCCACGATCAGGGAAAGATCCAGCGCCAGGATCCGCTTGTCCGCCAGGAAAGACGGAACGTCGCCTTCGGCGATGCGTTGCGCCAACCCTTCCACGATGGCGGTCTTGCCTACACCCGGCTCGCCGATGAGCACCGGATTGTTCTTGGTGCGGCGGCACAGAATCTGCACCACACGCTCCAGTTCGTAATCCCGGCCGATCAGCGGGTCGAGCGTATTGTCCATGGCGGCCTGGGTGAGGTCGCGGCTGAACTCCGCCAGCAGGGAACTCTCCTTGGGCCGCTGCGAAGCCACCTTCTCGCTTTGCGAGCGCGCCAACTCCTCCCGGATGGTGGAAAGCCGCAGGCCCCTTTCGTGCAGGATTTCCGCCGCGAAGCACTTCTCCTCGCGAAGCAGTCCCAGCAGCAGGTGCTCGGTGCCGATGTGCTTGTGATTCAAGCGCTCAGCCTCCTCTGCGCCATACGCCAGGACGCGCTTACATTCATGACTCAACGGGAGATCGACGCTCGTCGACACCTTCTCCCGAATCGTCGTATGGCCCTCAATCTGTTTACGAATCGATTCCACGGCAGCATGCGATCGCAGGAATCGGTTCGCTAACGCTTTGTCTTCGCGTAACAGGCCGAGGAGCAGGTGTTCGGTTTCAATGTAGGGACTTCCGAACTGGCTGGCCTCGTAGCGCGCGAAGAAGATGACCCTCCGCGCTTTCTCCGTGTATCGCTCAAACATGATAAGTGACGCCCCCTATGATTTAAAGATACTCCCGCGAGCCCCCGGGTTGCGTACCATTTGGTTTTCCCGGTACCAAGCCGCCTTTTTCCAGGTTTAGTACGCGATCGCAACGGTTTGCGAACGACAGATTGTGCGTGACAAGGACGGACGTGAGCTGGTGGGTACGATGAAGACCTGCCAGCAGTTCGAAGATCATCTCGCCGGTCCGGAAATCCAGATTACCGGTGGGCTCATCCGCCAGCAAAACGGACGGTTTTCCCACCAGAGCGCGGGCCAGTACCACGCGCTGCTGCTCTCCCCCGGACAATTCACCTGCGCGATGCGACGACCGCGCGCGAAGGCCCACTTCATCCAACCTCGCGAGCGATTCGGATGCCGCCTGTGCTTGCGGTACGCCCCGAATCAGCAATGGCATCATCACATTCTCCAGCGCCGTAAACTCAGGCAACAGGTAGTGAATCTGCCAGACGAATCCAATTTCCCGATTCCGAAAATCCGCCTGTTCCGTGTCAGCGAGTCCTGAGATCTCTGTCCCTCCGTAGTATATCGTACCGTTCGAAGGCCTGTCCAGACCGCCCAGGAGGTGGAGCAGGGTCGACTTGCCCGCTCCGCTTTCGCCCACCAGCGCCAGCATTTCGCCTTTACCCACGTCCAGCGATACATCTGCAAATACGATCAGGTCGCTTTCGCCGGATTTGTAGACCTTGGCGAGGTCCCGTACGCGAATGTAAGGTTCAGCCTGCAAACAGCTACGATAGCGCAATCGGCGCAGACCATCACATTTGGTTCGGGCTCGGTGTGCAAACGGACAGGCAGACGGGGCGCCAAAAACCGATCATGGGAAGCATGGCAACCATGCAACCCCGGCAACCTTTCCTCACCGATATACAGGAGATTCGCAAGCGGGCCCGCCAGCACATCGACAAAGGCGCGGTCACCGAAGGATATCAGGCCGACCGTGAAACCGTGCTGCGACTCCTCAACGAAGCCCTCGCTACCGAAATCGTCTGTGTGTTGCGATACAAACGGCACCAGTTTATGGCCCACGGGCTGGCCGCCCAGTCAGTGGCCGACGAATTCGCCGAACATGCCGCCGAAGAGCAGTCCCACGCCGACCAGATCGCCAAGCGCATCACCGAACTGGGCGGCGAGCCCGATTTCAATCCCGAGGGTATCCTGACCCGCAGCCACTCCGAATATGTGGCAGGCGATAGCCTTACCGACATGATCAAGGAAGATCTCGTCGCCGAGCGTATCGCCATTGAATCCTATTCGGAAATCATCCGCTTCCTGGCCGATAAGGATCCCACCTCGCGGCGCATGATGGAGGAGATCCTCGCCAAGGAAGAGGAGCATGCCGAGGACATGCTCACCCTCATTCAGCGTATCGGTAAGGCCGGCTTGTAGTGCGGACCAGCCGCTACTGAATCGGCAGCAGCACCATGTTACTGACCTGGCCGTTGATCGTGATGGTGAGCTGCGCGCCTGTGCCCGAAGGCGCATCGCTGCCCAGCGTGAACTGCACTGCGTCTACTCCCACCGAGCCCGGCACTGCATACGCCGCAACGGGAACTACCGGTGTGGCGGTGCCGATCTGGATTGTGACGCCATCGTTCAACACATAAGATGGGGAGCCCGGTACCGCCAGGCCGAAGGGCCGCGAGGGAGTCGTAGGGCCGAAGCCTGTGCCGAAGAGCGTGATCGTTTCACCCTGCTGAACTGGCGCGTCTGGAGTCACCGGCGTGCCGTCGGCGTGGGTGGCCACCGCGTAGGTCTTGTCGCTTACGGCCATCGGGAACAGCCCGGGAGCGTCCTGTACGATCGTTACAGTCGATTGCACGTCGGGCTGGCCCGGAGCGCTTACTGTCAGGGTCTGGGTGCCCGGTTGCAGGTCGTCGGGCAACTGGAAGTTGACCTGGGTGGGCGAAACGAAATACAGCGGCAGAAGACGGCCGCTGAGTTGCAGCGTCAGTCCGCCCAGGGTCTGGGCCATCGGGCTGGCCGGACCCAGCGCAGTGGTGTCCGTAAGATTGGCGCCGAAAATCGAAACTACACTACCCGGGGCGACACCGCTCTGCGGCGTCGTGCCGGCGCCGTTGCTCACCCCGCCGGGAGTAATGTACGGGACCTTCTTAAAGACCGCCTGCACCGAACGCGGAGCGCTCATCGTCACGGTTCCGGATAGCGTCGAACCCGTCAAATCGCCGCTCCAGTTCTGGAAACGGAATCCCGGCAGCGGCGTCACCGCGACTATTACGTTCGTCTGCGAATCGTAGAAACTGTCCGGCGATGCCGGCTGCAGGCTGAACGATGCCGCGCCGCTCGGCGCTGTCGCCGTGGCCAGATAATTCATCTGATGATAATTCGCGGCTACCGTGACGGCGTCCGTGCCCAGCGTCACCGAAAGCGGCCCCGTGCCTGCGCCGTTAGACCAGCCGGCAAAATCCTGCCGCGATACCGCGCTCACCGGAACCGACGCCGGTGCTGTGATGGTAAGCTGCGTTCCCGGCGGCTGCTGGATATCGCAGGGCACCGCGCACGCGTTGCCGTTGACGTTCACCGACAGGCCGCTCAGCGGGCTGGTTATTGTCATGTGGCCCAGTTGCGTATAGTCCGCCACCATCCGCATGCCGGTCGCCACACTGCTCTGCGGAACCGTGACACTCTGCGTCTGCGCGCCGCCGTTCGACCAGTCCGAGAAGGCCCAGATGTTGCCCTTGGAATCCGTCTGGGTAGAGGGCGCGGTCACGGTGTGCGTTTGTCCCACTCCCCAGACGAATGAATAAGACGACCAACTGCTGGCCCCATCCACCGTAAGATGCAACCCCTGCGGATTCGTAAAGAAATCCACCGTAACTCCCGGACCGTAGTTCGCTGTCACCGTCGTCGATGCCAGCCCCGGCACGGTATAGGCGTGCGTGGGCGCTCCACCGTCGCTCCAGGAGTTGAATACCCACCAGGAGCCCTGATTATCCTGTTGCGGCGAGACGGGAGCCAGCGAGTGCGTCGTATTCAGTCCCCACTGCATCGCGATCGGCGTGAATACCTGGGTGCGGTCCGCCAGCACGCTCAGGCCCGCCGGCACGGTGGCCAGGTTCACGAACTGCACGGGCTGGAAAACGGCCGTGATGGTGGCGGGCCCATTCAGTGTGAGGGTGGTCTGAAAACCCTGAATCATCTGCGCCGTATCGGACAGCCAACCGGCAAAAACATATCCGTTATTCGGATAAGCCTGCAGCACCGCGCCGCTTCCGGCCGGTACGAAAGTGGTCTGGTTGCTGCCGATCGCCGCGCCATTGACGAGAACCATTCCGGGCGGCACGCAAGGCGCACCGTCCGTGCAGTTATTGAACAGCACCGTCAGCCGGTACTCTTTCGAAAAAGTCCCCTGGTAACTGGTGATCGAGGGATCGGCCGTCACGACTGCCGGATTGCCCAGAAGTCCTCCGCCGGACCAAGACCAGCCCGAAAACGTATACTGTACGCCTTCCGCGGAACTCTGCACCGGCTGCGTGCTCAGCGTGTGCTTGCTGCCCTGCGGCCACAGCGCGCTCATCGAATTGATATAGTTTGTGCCGTCAACCGAAAAGACCGGGCCTGCCGGCGTCGTCGAAACGGTTGTCATACTTTGTGTCTGCGCTCGTGTGACTGGTGCCGGGGCGAAGAAGACTCCCGCCGCAAAAGCAACTGGTATGAATTTCGAAAAGAATTTCATAATCTGACGTGCCTGTGATGCCTGAATATCGGTGTTCCGGAACGCTGCGAGTTGGTTCACCACGGACCGGAGTATACGCGTAAATGCGCGGAAATACACGACTAACTTTGGTAATGCGGCAGTTACTAGCCATTTCGATCATTGATTCTTCGGCGGCGCGAGCCTCTAATCATACTGTTCGAAGACTCCCCTATGCGCAGCAAAGAGTTCATTCCTTCATTGGCGCTGATGATTGCAGTCGCCGCGCCCTCATTCGCCGCCGGCTTTGGCAAGGTGGTGGCGATTGGCGGGCAAGCCTCAGATATCGTTCTCGATGAATCGCGAAGTCAGCTTTACATCGCGAATTTCGGAGCGGCCACCGTTCAGGTCATGTCCACTGTGGATAACTCTATCCACACGTCGATCAATGTGCCGCCCCTGCCTGGCTCCATGGCACTGTCTCTGGATTCCCAGTACCTGGTGATTGCTCACTACTCCAACTTCACCACCAGCACTTCCGGGAATGTGGTCTCGGTGATCAACCTGGGCAATAACACGCGCCAGACCTTCGCCACCGGCGATGCTCCCCTGGGAGTCGCCTTCGTGAGGTCCGGCCAGTCGTCCACCGGCGCGGCCATGATCGTCACTACCTCCGGCTTCCTGCTCCTCGATCCCGTATCGGGTCAGATCGTTTCGCTCAATACCTTCGCGAATCTCTCCCAGCAATTGCCCGTGGATCAGGGCCTCTTCCCGGGACAGATTCTGCAGACCGCGCTGACCACCTCGCGCGATGGCTACGTGGTATGGGGCGTGGGCGGCGCCGGCACCGGCAATCAGGTCATCTATACCTACAACGCGCACACCGGCGCGATGAGCATCACCATAGACGTCTCTTCGCCCGCGCTTCTGCCGCGCGTCAGCGTGTCGGCCGATGGTACCAGCGCCCTGATCGGCTGGGCGCAATTCAATATGAACGGCTACCTCAGCAGCAGGTATCCCAACGTCATTTCATCGGCTAATATCACCGGACATGTGTATGACTCCGCCAACGGCATCATCTACGGCCAGTTCCCTGATTCCTCGCAGCCGACCGGACCGGCAGCGGGCGGGGTCTCTAGCGGCACTCCGGCCATGCTCGTCATGGACGCCGATAATTTGACGGTGCGCGACCGCATCACCATTCCCGAAGATATGGTGGGACGAGCGGTCCTCGATTCCGCCGGCGCCAATCTCTACGCCATCTCCGAAAGCGGTGTCATGGTGCTGCCGGTGGGTTCGTTGAACTCTTATCCGCGGCTTACCGCCGGCGTGGAAGACGTTCTGGTGCAAACCAATTTCTGCAACCGCAGTTCGGTCACCCAGAACCTTACCATTACCGATCCGGGCGGTAATCACACCGACTTCAGCATCACGCCTAGCCAGGCGGGCGTAATCGTTTCCCCCAGCTCCGGCGTGACTCCAGCCACCGTCCACGTCAGCGTGGACCCGACGGCATTCGCCGGAACCAACGGAACTACACCGATTACTCTGACGCTGGGTTCGGCGAGCGCGGTGAACCAGCCCCGCCCCGTGCGCGTGCTAATGAGCAACCCCGACCAGGATCAGCGCGGCACCATCGTCGATGTTCCGGGCAACCTGACCGACATACTGCCCGATCCGGCGCGCAACCGCTTTTACATTGTCCGTGCCGACCAGAATCAGGTCCAGGTGTATGACGGCGGCAGCAATCAGCAGATTGCCGCCTTCCGCACCCAGACCACCCCTTCCACGATGGCCATGACAATCGACCAGAACTACCTGCTGGTGGGTCACAACGATTCGCAACTGGTCACCGTGTATGACCTGAACGCCATGCAACAGGTCGCGTCCATTGTGCTTCCCGGCGGGCATTACGCGCGCTCCATCGCGGCCTCCAACGCGGCCACTCTGGTGCTGGCGCGCGATGAGAGCAGCGGCACCGGTGTGATCGATTCCCTCAATGTGGCGGGATCGTATGCCACCAAGCTGGCGAATTTGGGCCCCTTCAAGAATACGGTTTCCAACATCGGCGTATTGACGGCTTCGCCCAATGGCGCCAGCATCCTGCTGGCCTCGCCCGATGGCACCGTGATGCTGTACTCCGCCGCGGCCAACTCGTTCATCACTTCGCGGCAGGATTTTAAATCGCTGAGTGGCGCCTACGCCGCCTCCAGTTACGGAAGCTACGTAGTGGGTGGCAACATCTTCAATTCTTCCCTGGTGCCGGCTGGCACCCTAAGCACCTCGGGCGGTACCGCATCCGGCTTCGCTTTCGTGGATCAGGGCGGTTACCTGGCTACCGCGGCGTCGGCATCGGGACCCGGCATCATTCAGAATATGCAGGGCCTCCAGACGGCGTCGGCCGTGAATCCGGTGCGCATGGCTGAAGCCCCCCTGCTGCCTACGGCCACCGCGAGCGGCAGTGCCACTGGAACCGGCAACAGTAGCGGCACCGGAACCGGCGGCAACGGCTCGGGCAGCACCAGCGTCTACAGCCTTTACGCCTTCACCCGTACCGTGGCGCCCATGCCCGGCGCGGGAACGGTCATCGTACTGACAACTTCCGGCTTCACGGTGCTCGCGGCGAACTACGCCGCGGCCGTGGCGCCCCCCGCCATCAATTCGGTCGTGAATGCGGCCAACGGAGCACAACCCGTAGCCCCGGGCGGCCTGATCAGCGTATTCGGCTCGCAAATGAGTCCGGTGAATATGGCGACCAGCCAGATTCCCCTGCCTACGGCGCTCGGCGATTCCTGCCTCAGCATCAATGGCGCACCGGTTCCTCTGCTGTTTGTTTCGGGCCAGCAGATCAACGCGCAACTGCCGTACAACGTCAGCGGCAGTTCCACGCTGATGATTCACAGCCCGGCCGGCCTCAGCAACAACTTTCTGTTTACCGTGCAGCCAACCGCTCCGAGCGTGTTCCTGTCGGGAACGGCGGGACCGGATACCGGGCTGGCAACCATCGTCCGCGCCGATAACAATCAACTGGTCACGCCCACTAATCCCATTCACCCGAAAGACACGGTGGTGATTTATCTGACGGGCATGGGCGCTACCTTACCGGCGGTGACCGCGGGCTTGCCGGCACCATCGGCCCCGCTCGCCGCGGCCGCCGCTCCGCCTACCGTCACGCTCGGCGGAGTCGGCTTGAATGTGCTTTACGCCGGTTTGGTCCCCGGCGAAGTCGGTGTGTACCAGATCAACGCCACCGTCCCGGCCGGAGTGCCCGTCGGAATCAGCGTTCCGCTCACTATCAGCCAGGGCGGCCCGAGCAGCACTCTGAATGTGCGCGTAGTGAATTAGAAAGAGTAAGGAGATCGCATGAAAGTTCTTGGACTATCGATTCTGCTCCTCGCCGCTTCCGGCGCAGCCATGGCCCAGCAATGGGAGTTTGGCGGCATAGGCGGCGGCGGGTTTTTGAGTAACGTGTCGGCCAGCGGCCCAGCCGGTTCCGCCACGGCGGGTTTCCAACCCGGCGCGGTCGTCGGAGCCTTCTTCGGACAGAATCTGTTTACGCACTTCACTGGTGAGATCCGCTATGAATACATGCAGAACAACCTCAAGCTCACCAGCGGCGGCCAGAGCGCGCAGTTCAACGGCGCCGCGCACGCTATTCACTACGATATGCTCTGGCACACGAATAAGAATGACTCCAAGGTGCAGTTCTTCGCCGCGTTGGGCGGCGGCATGAAGTTGTTCCAGGGCACCGGCGCAGAGTCTGCCTATCAGCCCTTGAGCCAGTTCGGTTATTTCACCAGGACTCGCACCATTAAGCCCATGCTTAGCGTGGGCGCCGGGGTCAAGTATTCCCTCACCCGGCACATGTTTCTGCGCGCCGAGTTCCGCGATTTTATGACCGCGTTCCCAACGGAAATTATCACTCCTCCGCAGAACGTCAAGTATGGCACGTTGCTTCACGATTTCGTTCCTATGGTTGGTATCGACTACGTGTTTTAGCCTCTCCTTTGAGATAAGGTCCAGTTCTTACTCCCGCCGCGGATTCACCGAATCCGCGGCGTTTTTTCTGTTTGCGCCTGCCGCGGGCCCTGAGCTGATATATCCGTGACGGATGTATGGCCGAATCGCCTGATCCGCAAAGCATGCTGCCTCTCACGGCCCCCGTCTTCCACATCCTGGTGGCGCTTGCCGATGGGGAAAGGCACGGATACGGCATCAGGCAGGACGTCGCTCAGCAGACCGGCGGCAAGCTGCAAATGCCTGAAACGCATGCTGTCGGCCCGCCTCGTGGCGGAATCCGGCGAGCGTCCCGACCCGGCTCCTGGAAAGCGACTCGTAATGCCGCATCCTTTTCTGTTATCTTGCCTCTGCCGGGTTTACCGGGCGGCCTCCGCCGGTCTCCGGGAAGGAATTGTTTCGATGAGTGCCCCCGAGTCCCCCCGCGCAGCAGCCGTCCAGCCCTCCGCCGCGGTTCCCGTTTTTTACATTTGCGACCAGTCCCTTCCCCGTCCCAGCGCCCTGGTGAACGGGGCGGTTCTAGCGGCGGCATTTCTAGCCGGTGTCTGCCTGTTGATCGCCCGCGGAGGCGGCCTTCCCAGCGCCCTGGTCGGCTCGCACCAGCCCAGCCATTCCCACCTGGTCCCCGCGCCCACCGCTGCCGCCCCCGTCAAGCCGGAACCTACGGAGTTCGTCCCGTTCTACTTCCGGCTCCTGGCGCTGGTTTCCACATTGGACGCCAACCACGATGGCATCATCTCCGCCGGCGAGATTGCCAACGCGCCCAAACTCCTGGCCACGCTCGACGCCAACCACGACGGCCGGCTCGATGCCGATGAATGCGGCGGCAATTTTGGCGACAAGCCTGAGACCACCGGCCCTACCCCGGATGAGCTCACCCGGACGCTGATGGCATTCGACCGCAATCACGACGGCAAACTGGAACGTAGCGAACTCCCCGCGCGCCTCCAGGGCCTGTTCGATCGTGGCGATCCGAACAAGACCGGCTTTCTTGTGGCTGCCGGTATCCGCAAACTGGCCGCGGCCGATCAGGCAGCAGGCGCCACCGCTCTCGACCCGCAATTCCTGCAGCGGGCCCGCCTGGCCTTCATGCGCATTCACCCGATCCTGGCCGCGCTGGACACCGACCGTAACGGCGAGATCTCCGCCGCCGAGATGCGCAACTCCCCAGCCATGCTGCGCACACTCGACGGCAACGACGACGGCAAACTCACCGTCAACGAGATTCTCCCCGATCCTCTGGCCGCGGCCGCCGCGCAATTCCTCAGCGTCTTCGACACCAACAACGACCAAACCATCTCGCGCGAGGAGTGGACTCCCGTTTTCGGCAAGCGCCTCCGCCAGGTTCTCACGCGAGCCGGACGCAACCGGAACGGCCTGGTCGCCGGGCGTGACCTGGTCAGCCAGATTGCCATCAATCCCGCGACCGGCAGCGAGGATGTGACGGCTTACGAGGAAATGCTCGCCGCCACCCGCCAGGGTTTCGCCGCCATCGTCGCCAGATCCCATACTCCCAAGTAGTCGTTACCTCGCCCCGCTGCCGGATCCCCGCTCCATGCGATACAGTAGGGTCGATGTCCACGCTCTCCCGCCGTCATTTTCTGGCGGCGTTGCCCGTCGCGGCCGCCATGGCCGAAACCCGGCCGGTGAAAATCACCGGCGTCGAAATCTGGCAGGTGCGCGGCCACCGGCAGACCGTGCGCGGAGTGAACCAGCAGTATCAAGCCAATCCCCTGTTCGTCTATGATGAACTGCGGCCCGCACCGTATCACGATGCGGCGAACCCCACCCCGGTGAATGCGCCGGTGAACGCGTTGTATCTGAAGATCCGCACCGATGCCGGAATCGACGGCCTTTACGGTCCCATCGATAAGGAAGTCGCGATTGTGGTGGACGAGCAGTTGCGGCCCTTCCTCATGGGCAAAGACGCGCTGGCACAGGAGAAACTGTGGGACCAGCTTTACCGCTCCAACCGCCACGCGCGGCGCGGCTTCTACCTTATGGCGATCAGCGCCGTGGATAACACCTTGTGGGACCTGCGCGGCCGCTACTTCAAAACGCCGGTCTACCGTCTGCTGGGCGGCCCCACGCGCACCACCGTGGAAGCGTACGCCAGTTGCCTGGGTTACTCCCTGGAACCGGAAAAGGCGCAGGCCCGCGCCGCCCAGGTGAAGAGTGAGGGCTTCCGCTATCAGAAATGGTTTCTGGCCTACGGCCCTGGCGATGGGCCCGAAGGCATGCGCAAAAATGTGGACCTGGTGCGCCTGCTGCGCGAGGCGGTGGGGGAAGACGTCGAGCTGATGTTCGACGTCTACAGCGGCTGGGACCTCAGCTACGCCCTCGAATGGGCCAAACAGGTGGAACGGTACCGCCCGCGCTGGATCGAAGAGGCCACGCAGGCCGAGAAGATCGACAGCTTCGCGCAGTTGCGCAAAGGCACCTCTATCCCGGTGGCTTCCGGAGAGCACATTCAGGGCCGCTGGGAAGTGTACGACTACCTCAAGGACGGCGCGCTGAGCGTGGTGCAGTGCGATCCGGAATGGTGCGGCGGCACCAGCGAACTGGTGAAGATCTGCGGGGTGGCCTCCCTGTTCGATGTGCCGGTAATCCCGCACGGCCATAGTTTGCACGCGGCCCTGCATGTGATTGCCAGCCAGTCGCCGGCGGTTTGCCCGCTGGCCGAGTATCTCATCCTCAAGATGCAGTCGTATTATCACTTCGAGAAGAACCCGCCGGTTCTGACGCGCGCCCATTTCGCATTGCCGGACACGCCCGGCTACGGGATCGAACTGGACGACGCCAAGGTGGAATCCCGCGAACAGATTCATTGGAGCTGACTTATGACACTGCCACGACGCAATTTTCTACGAGGAGCCGCACTACCGGGACTGCTCGGTCTGATGACCCCGCGCGAACAGAAGGCCCAGGAGCAGGCCGCCCGCGCCGCACGCGGAATGGCCATACCCAAGATCAAAGATATCTCGGTGATCGAGTGCCAGCCGGCGGGTGTGCGGCTTACCGTGGTCAAGATCACCACCGATCAGGACGGCCTGTACGGTTACGGCTGCGCCACGTTCACGCAGCGCGCCGACCTGGTGAAGCCGGCAGTGGAGCGCTACCTCAAGCCGCTTCTGATGGGCAAGACCACGGACCGGATCGAAGACATCTGGCAAACCTGCTACGACAGTTCGTATTGGAAGAACGGCCCGGTGCTGAACAATGCCATCAGCGGGATCGACCAGGCGCTGTGGGATATCAAGGGCCGGCTGGCCGGTATGCCGGTATACCAGCTTGCCGGCGGTAAGTGCCGCGAGGCCGCGGCCTGTTATGGGCACGCCGACGGCGCCGATTATCCCATTGTGATCGAGGCCGCCAGGCGGTATATGGCCCAGGGATTCCGTTATGTGCGCGTGCAGGTTGGCGTTCCCGGCATGGCCGGTTACGGCAGCGCGCGCGGCACAGCCACGGTCAAGGCGCTGCACGATAAACCGGTGTTCGAGCCGGCCGTGTATATCCGGCGCGCGCTGAAACTGTTCGAGGTGGCGCGCACCGAATTGGGGGACGAGATCGAACTGCTGCACGACGTCCACGAGCGGGTCTCGCCGCGACAGGCGGTGCAGTTTTGCAAGGATGTGGAGAAGTTCAAGATGTTCTTCATGGAAGATCCGCTGTCTCCGGAGGACATTGCTTACTTCCGCCAGATTCGCGAGCAGTGCGCCACGCCCGTTGCCATGGGCGAACTCTTCAATAGCCCGCACGAGTGGACCCCGCTGATCAGTGAGCGGCTCATCGATTACATCCGCGTGCATGTTTCGCAGACCGGCGGGTTCACGCCCGCGCGCAAGATCGCGATCCTCGGGGAACTGTATGGCGTGAAGACGGCGTGGCACGGTCCGGGGGACGTATCGCCGATCGGCCACATGGCCAACGTAACGCTCGACGTAGTGAGCTATAACTTCGGCGTCCAGGAATACTCGCCCTTCAATCAGCGGACGCAGGAGATTTTCCACGGCTGTCCGGAACTGAAGGACGGATACCTCTGGGTCAGTGAGAAGCCTGGCTGGGGAATCGAAATCGACGAGAAGGAAGCGGCGAAATCGCCCTTCACGCCGGGACGCAACGGGCTGAACGGCGGCTGGGGAGAAATTCGCCGGCTGGATGGTACGGTAATCAAGCAGTAGGAGCGAGACGGAGAGGCCCGTAACAGCGCAGAAGTGGGGTAACGCCCATGGAGCCAAGGGGCCTTTGCGGACCGTGAAACAAGGCGTCGACCAGTAGTCATCAATGCATCTACAAAGGCTGGGGTTGGTGTGTCTGGCGCGGCCTTCCGAATCCGGGCCTGTGCAATGCTTGAGGCGAGAGTTTTCAGGAGAGCCGGTCGCGGGAAATCCGCATCTCCGGTTCGACGAGGGGAGAGCGGGTCGCCCCCTTTCCAACTCTAGCGGTCAGGCGCGGCGGGCCCGCAGCGCCGCTTCCACGTCTTCCGCGCCCACTTCCTGCTTCCCCTTCAGGCGCGCCGTGGCGCAGGCATCGTCGAGCAGATCCAGCGCGCGGTCCGGCAATACACGGCGCGATAGAAACCGGCGCGACAGCACAACCGCGGCGCGGATCGCCTCCTCTGCCACGGCAACGGCATGGAATTTCTCGTACCGTTCCTTCCATGCGGCGAGAATGCCAATCGTCTCCGCTTCCGAAGGCGGCCATATCTCGACCGGCTCGAATTGCCGGATCAGCGGCCCGGCCAGGCGCCGGAAGCCTTCCAGGGTGCCCGTCGCGATGATGCGCGCATCGTGGCGGCGAGCCTGCGCGTCCAGCGTCCGCACGGTGCGGACCGCATCTTTCGGCGGAAGGTCGAACAGCCCCTCGACGCATAGAATGACCGCGCCTTCGCACAGATCCCGCGCGCCTTCAAGGTAGGCCGCTTCCGTCAGCAGGACACGCCGCCCGCCCAGAAAATTGTGAGCCGCGCCTTCCTCCAGTCGCTGCGCCAGCCCTTCCAGCAATGCGGTTTTGCCTACGCCCGTCTCGCCGAGGAGCGCCACCCAATTCTTCTGACGGCGCCCCAGAATTTCCATCATGCGCGCCAGTTCCGCCTCACGGCCGATCACCGGGCCCAGCCGCTCCTTCTCCGCCGCCAGGGTGAGATCCGTACTGCGGTCGGAGAGTGCGGGTTCCCTGTTGCGCATCCTGCCCAGCAGCGCCGCGAACTCCTGCTGCCTCGTTGTGGCTGCCTGGCGGGATTTGCGTTCGGCTGTGCCGGTGGCTTCCTCCCGCAGCAGTTCCAGCGTGAGTCCCATTTCCTTGAACAGGACGGAAACCGTAGTCTCGTCTTCCCGGTTGAGCCCTACCATGATGTGCTCGGTCCCAATATGTGGATGGCTCATCCGCTGCGATTCTTCGGCGGCGTAAGCCAGGGCGCGCTTGCTCTCCTTTGTGAACGGCAGGTCCACCTTGCCGGAAGACTCCGGTGCGGGAGTCATGAAGCGCTTCCGAATGATGGCAATATTCTCCGCGGAGTGGAACAAACGGAGCGCCAGCGCTCCATCGGCCTGGATTACGCCCAGCAGCAGATGCACCGGCGCCACCTGGGAACTGCCCGACGCGATGGCTTCATGACGGGCGCAGAAGACGGATTTCCGCGCATCTTCGGTATACCTCTCGAACATTGCGGTTCTCCTTCTGGCAGTATCGCAAAAAGCGCTACCCTGAACGGATGCGTATGCTTCTGCTCCTGCTCCCGCTGCTCCCCGGTCTTTACGCACAGAGCGAGAACTGGTGCCGCAATGGCCTGTTCGCCGACGATCAAACCGAGATGCGTCCGGCGCGCATCACCGGAGCAGGCTCCGCGCCCCTGTACCAGGATTCGACGCCGGGATGCCCGCAGAAAGGCGCTGTCTGCAAGGAGGCGGATGGGCCGCCCCCGGGTACCGAGGTGCTGGTCAGCAAGGTGCACAACGGGTTTGCCTGCGTCTGGCAGTCCACCGACGCGGTCGGCTGGGTACCCGCGGCGCGCGTGGATCTCTCGCTGACCTTCGACCGCAACCCGCCGCTCGCCGCGTGGGCCGGCGACTGGAAATTCTTCGACAACCATCTGCAGATCGCGGTCACCGCGGACGGCCACCGTCTGCACATCGGCGGCAACGCCTTCTGGCACGGGCTGAATTCGACGCACGATGGCAGCGTGGAAGGCGAGGCCGTGCCCTCCGGCAATCACCTCTCGTTCCAATCGCCCGACTGCAAAGTGATGCTGACTCTGGTGAACCACTCCCTGGCCGCTTCCGACAACCGCGCCTGCGGCGGCATGAACGTGACCTTCACCGGCATTTATGAGCCCGCCCACGAACCGTTTCAGGCGCAATCCGCATCCACCATGCAATACGGCCGCACCTCCGATGGCCAGGATACCGTGGACATCACCAATGTCGCCTTCGAACTGGTGCAAATCAGCGAGGAGCGCCGCCTGATTCTCCGCAAGACTCACTCCGAGCACAACGTCATCGGCGATGAGGGCGACGACGCGAAAATTACTGTGGAAGCCTGGCCGCTGGGCGTGAACCTGAAAGAGAAGCCCCTATACGTGGTGACGCTGGCGGGCCCGGATGCCGCCCCGATCGACGACGCTCTCCTGGTGTTCGACCGCACGCAGGAAATCCCCTGGTGGAGCGTCTACCACCTGGATTCCGGCAAGCACTTCTTCGACACCTACGCGCCGCTGCTGCGCTTTTCCATCACCGATCCGGAGCAGACTGAGCGTTACGTGGGCCTGGAAGTTTCCAATGACGAAACGGCGGACAAGCGCCTGAAGGCTCCCGGTGTGGTAGGCGTTCTGACATACGCTTCGGGCGATGGCGTGATTCGCGAAGCGCTCCTCACCAGCGACAATGCCGCGCGCGCGGAAACGCTCCACTCGCTCGCCGACACTACGTTTGCTCTGGCGTATGCCGGCAAGGCGGTCCGCATCGCCCTGACACCTTTCGGTGCCGCCGCCACGGTGATTACCGTGCCCGTGGTGAACGACGACCTGGATCTTGCCCACGCCCGCATCCCCGCCGGCATTCATGTGGCTGCCTGGAAACGATAACTCCCGCCGCACCGCTATCTCATCGTGATGTCGGCCGTAGTGTGTTCGTTGTCGCGCACGCTGACCCTGGCGGCCCGGCTGAGCGTGCTTTCATCCAACGGGCTCATGCCACTGATGACCACCCCGTAGTATTCTCCCGGGCGAACCCCGGTGAAGGTGAACTGCCCGTTCGACCCGCACTGCGTGGTGCGCACCAGCGCCGGACCGCGTAGCGCACGCTCCACAGGAATCAGCGCGACGCCGCTCCCTGCGCAGCCCTCAATCGACCCCTGTACCGACCCGCCGCCGTACCGGTATGTCACGGTCAATGGTTGCGCGCCGGAGAGAATGGGAACGGCGTCGTTGCGGAGTGCGTCCACGTCGCCGAGCCGAACCGAGTCGAGATAATAGGGCCCAGCGGGCGAATCCAGAATGTCCACGCGGTAGGGACCCGGGTAAAGCTGTACCGTGAACGCGCCGCTCTCTTCGGGGTGACCTATCGACCGGAGAGGAAGAGTGTTTCGCCGCCGAAAGCTCCCGCATTATAGGTGAAAATCACGTTCGGCAGGTCGGCAGGAAACGGCGCTCCCTCGGGCCGCTCAAAAACGATTCTTCCCGGAAGCGCAAATGGCGCCGCGAGCCGCAGTTCCACTGCTTCCAGATCATGGTCCTTGACCTCCACGGATTGCGCGGTCCACAGCTTGACGCCGCCACGATCCAATTTCGCCCACAGCCGCCATGCGCCATCGGCGACCGGTCCGAATTCGAATGCGCCGTCGCTCCCACTGGTCAGTTGCAGTTTGGGACCCAATCCGTTGTAGATGGCCACCTGCGCGTCGGGCACGGGACGGCCACCCGGGTCCACCAGCTTGCCGCGAATCCGGTGCACCGGAGCCTTCGCCAGATGAATATCCAGATTCCAGTGCTCGCTGCCGGGATCAGCCGGGATTCTGGCGGCCAGTTGGGGGTCGGTGGTGTCGGGATAAAACGTCTGCACCCAGCCGGGCTGTTGAACCGCCGCCGCGGACACCAGCCACGCGGGGAGGGGCGCATCGATATCGTCGATCTGGTACTCTCCCTTCTCGCCCGCCTTCACCTCTTTCAGAATGGGATAGCACTGAAGTCCGTTACACCGCGACTTATCCCCGAGGACCCATACGGTGGCGTTGGGGACCGGTTTGCCGAGGGCATCCGTCACCGTTCCGGCGATCTTCGGAAGCGGTTGGAGTTTCAATTCCAGGTGGACTGGCTCGTTCCCCGCCGTCACCTGTAATTTGCGTTGCCGGTCGGAGTCCTGCTGCGCGGGGTCCGTCCAGTAACCGTGAGCCTGGTAGAAAATCCCGTAGGTGCCGGGCTCCAGACCCTCGACCAGGAATCGCCCCGCTGCATCGCTGGTAGCTCTGTGAAGGCCCTCCGGACTCTCCACAACAGGCCGGATGAAGACGGAGGCCGCCGGAATATCCGCGCCTGTCACGGCGTTGACTACGTGCCCCTCCACGCTCTGCGCGGCGAGCAGGGCGCCTGCGAAACTCCACGCGGCTAGGATTGCGCGCCACACCCGCGGCCTATTTCTTCTTCGTGCCGTCCAGAGACATGCCGTCCGGAACCAGCGGCTTATCGTCGCCGTAATTCGCCACCAGATATTCCAGCAGCGCGGCGCGGTCCGAATACCGTGCGCCCCAATTGCCCATCTTGTCGAGTTCTTTGTTCCAGGTGGCGCGCGAGAGCCGCTGCGAGTGAATCAAGCGCAGGCTATGGCAGGGCAGGCAGGCGGTTCTCTCTTCCTTCTGCCCGCGGTCGAGCGTGGCCTGGTCCGCCGCCAGCCCCAGTACCGCAATCGCCGCGCCCACGCACAATAGTTTCGCAATCATGCGATCGTTACCCCCACGCGGTCGATGCCGTTCCACAGATACCCGGAAGGGTTCCACGCCGGCACGAACGGCTGCACGCGCCCGGCTGAATCGGTGGCGCGCGAAAGTATGGTGTAATAGCCCGGCTGGGCGGGCTTCCAATCCAGGTGGAACAGGCGCCACGCGAAATGCAGCTTGGGCGATGCGAGCTCGGCATCGTGCCATTTGCTGCCGCCATCGGTGGAGATCTCCACGCGCTCGACGGCCTCTTCGCCGGCCCAGGCGAAGCCGCGGATGGCCACCGTCCCCATCGCCGCCTTGCCCTGATCCTCCGGCGCCGTGATGGTGGATTTCACCGGCATGCCTTCAATCACTTCCAGTTCCGCGGGGCGCGGCGGGCGTGCCCGGCGGCAGGGCGTACTTGGGATACCGGTATGCCGGATTCATGAAGAAGCCCTTGTTCTCCTCGGCCGTCACCGAAACGCGCGTCACCCACTTGACCCAGCTTGTGCCGTCCCAACCAGGAGCGATGAGCCGCACCGGGAAGCCGTGAATCGCCGGGGATTCGCCGTTCATGCTGAGCGCCAGCAGAGTGGCCGGATGCATCACCTTCTTCATGGGCATGGAGCGGATGAAATCGGGCGTGGACAGCAGGCCCTTATCCGCGCCGTCGAGTTCGATGAAGCCTGCTTTCGGGTCGGCGCCCGCCAGTTTCAGCACGTCGCTCAGTCGCGGCCCTTTCCATTCCGCGTTGCCCACCGCGCCGCGTCCCCACTGGATGCCGGGGACCTTCGGCGTGAAGAATCCGCGGCCGTTGCCGGTGCATTCCAGGGTGGCCGTTACGGTGAATTGGGGCAGCTTGCGCAGATCGGCCAGCGAAACCTGGAGCGGCTTTGCAGACCATTCCATTGAGCGTGAGCCGGTACGCTTCGGCGTCGATAGGGCCGGGCCGCGGAATGTGCTGCCGCACGAAAAAGGCATCCACCGGGGTGAGGTAGGAAGTCGAAATCCTTGACCGGTGTCTCGAGGTCTTCCGGCCGGTCATTGTGCAGAATCAGGGGCCGCTTGCCGGCGATGGCCACGGGATCGTCCGCGCCCCTCGCCTGTGCCGCCGCAGCCAGCCCCAGAGCTGCCGCCATCATTTCCCTTCGGTTCGTTCGCATCCGTGTTACAGCGTATGTCACACAGGCGATGCTTGGCAAGTTGGGCGTTTTATTGCAAAGTGATTCGGCCATCCCGCGGTGAAGGGTACGCAGCCACCTGATACTTGTCTTCGAACACGATATTCGCCAGGCGGCGGCACTTCTGAACTTCGACGTGGTACCCGTGAAGCCGCAAGGCGTGGACCAGTTCCCAGATCTTGGCGATGCTCTCGCTGGCACACGATTTGAACCAGAATGTCGCACGTTTTGCATCGAACGGGGCCGGCGGACTGGGCAGGTTCTTATTGAACCAGATCACGATTTCTCGGAGCCGCTTCCATTCGACCGGCTCCAAGGCGCCCGAGCCCAATAGCGAGTGGACTGCGAGAAACAAGCCTTGTTGGCGGTGCGAGTCCGGGTCGATTCGCGTGGTGACGAAGCGCAGGAACACCGGATTTTGATTTTCGCCGGCCAACCTTCCAGTCTATTATTCCCCTCGTAGCGCCACTGCCGGATCCAGCCTGCTCGCCCGCCGCGCCGGCATCCACGCCGCCGCCAGAGCCACCGCCAGGAACAGCAGCATCACAGTCGCATACACCCCCGGCGATGCGGCAGCCTCCGCGTTTGTCAGCGACCGGATGGCGCGGCTCGCGGCCAACCCCATGCCGAGGCCGCATGCCAGGCCGGCCGCGACCCAAAGACCGGTGGTCCCCATCACCGCCCTGACAATGTCGCCGCGGCCCGCGCCCAGCGCCATGCGGATGGCGATTTCGCCGGTCCTCTGCGTCACCACGCACGAGATTACGCTATACATTCCGGCCGCCGCCATCAGCATGGCTAGCAGTGCGAACGCGCCGATGACGAACGTGTCGAATCGCGGCTCGGCTACCGAGTCCGCAATCACCTCCTCCATGGTCTGAACGCCGTAAACCGCCTGGTCGGGGTCGGCGATCCGGATCGCCGCCTTCACCTGCTTCAACAATTGGCCCGGCGGCAGGGCGGACCGCACCACGAAATATACGTTGGCCCAGGAGAGTTGCAGCGACGATAAATAGACCTCGGGAAACGGCGCCGTCTGCAGCCCGCGCGTGCGCACATTCGCGGCCATGCCGACAATCTCGATCGGCGGGTCCGGCCCATCGTCCAGTTCCTTGCCCACTATGTCCACGCCCAAGTCCGAAGCGGCGCGCGAATTCCTCGTTCACGATCGCTACGGTCACCTGCCGGCCCGCATCGTCGCGGCGGAACGTGCGCCCCGCCAGCACCGGGATGCGCAGCGTCCGAAAATAATCCGGGCTCACCAGGTGGTTCCACGCGATGATGCTTTTCAGCTCGCCGTTAGCTTCGGTAATGCCGCGGATTTCGGAATTCCCGCCGCGCGCCGGACGCAGCGGCGGGCCCGTCACCAGGGCCGCCGCATCCACCCCGGGAATGGCTTCGATGCGGTCCAGGTATTCCTGGAAAACCACGCCGGCGTTGGGCTCAATCTCGCGTTGCACCCCCTGCGGCAGTTTTATCCGCAGGGCCAGCACGCCTTTGGGGTCGAACCCCATGGGGGTGGCGATGAGCGTGTGGAGATTCTGCGCCACCAGCCCCGCGCCGCAAAGCAGAAAGACCGAGAGCGCCGCCTCGATGGCGATCATGCAGTGGCGCCAGCGATTTCCCTCACCGGCGGTGGTGCGCGCCCCGAGGCTCGGACCCGGCGTCCAACGCGTGCCCTTCACGGCCGGTACGATGGCGAATAGCAGCGCCGAGACCAGCGAGACCGCCAGCGTGAACGCGGCCGTCCGGCCGTCCAGGTGCGCCGATGCCAGCAGGGGACTGCGCACCGGCAGCGAGCGCACCAGCAGCCGCGCCATCCACACAGCCGCCAGCAGCCCCGCCGCGCCTCCGCAGCACGCCAGCACCAGTCCTTCGAAAAAGAACTGGCGCACCAGCCGCAGCCGCGTCGCCCCCAATGCCGCCCGGATGGCTACCTCGCGTTCCCGCCGCAACCCGCGCGCCAGCAAAAGCTGAGCCGCGTTGGCGCAGGCAATCAGCAAAAGCGCCGCGACCCCGCCCAGCAGCAGCCACAGAAGGGAGCGCTGCGTGCCCACAATCGCCTCGCGAAGCGGCAAAAGCAAAAACGAAAAGAGGCTCGGATTGTGCTGCGGATTCCGAAAGGATCCGGGATACTCGCTGGTCAGCGCCCGTGCCACGCCGCGCAGATCGTCCCGCGCCTGCGCCAGGCTGACGCCATCCTTCAGGCGGCCGATCACACGCACCGGGTCGCCGTGCCCGTTGGCGCCCGGCCCCATGCCCCAGGCGGGTTCGATGGGATACGAGACGTAAATGTCCACCGGTTCGGGAATCCGCAGCGAGGGATAGTCGAACTGGAAGCCGGCCGGAAGCACGCCCACAACCGTGGCGGGCCGGCCATCCAGCCGCAGCGTGCGGCCGATTATGCCGGGGTCGGCGCCCATATGCGCGTGCCAGAACGTATCGGTGAGAATCACGGCGGGCGCCCGGCCCGGTTGATTCTCCTCCTCCAGAAAGTTCCGGCCGAGCCGCGGACTGACTCCCAGCAGCGGCAAGAACGAAGCCGTGACGCGCGCCACGAACACGCGCGCCGGTTCGCCCGTTCCGGTCAGTTGCATGTCCAGGTGTTCGGCGAAGGCAAGCTGTTCCATGGTGCGGGTGCGCCTGCGGATTTCCAGAAACTCGGAGACGTTCGGCATCCCCCCGGTGTTTTCCATCACCGTGACCAGCCTCTCCGGGTGGCGGTAAGGCAGCGGATTCAGGAATGCCGCCTGCAACAGCGTGAAGATCGCAGTCGTCCCGCCAATGCCCAGCGCCAGCACAAGAACAATCAAACCCGATACGGCGCGATCCCGGCGCAGCAAGGTGAGGCTCTGTCGCGCATCGTGGAAAAAACAAATCCAGGCCGGCACATCAGCAATGTACTATTATACTGGTACACTAGTCAAGAGATATTTTCGGAGCAGGACATCCGGGCGGGTTGTGGTAGACTCTAGCCCCAGAGAGGGCTGGGTAGGGTATGGCTGTGTTCCTGCGCCGCGCACCGGCGCTGTTCGGTGCGTTTTGTCTGCTCGCCGGGCTATCCGCGTGGAGTGCGGACCGGCATGCCGTGCGGCGCATGACCGCCGATATCCGCGTGGACAGCAATCTGGTGCTCATCCCCGTGAGCGTGACCGATCCGCGCAACCATCCCGTCACCGGGTTACGCCGCGAAGACTTCCGCGTGTTCGAAGGCAAAACGGAGCAAACTCTGCTGCATTTTGCCGCCGAGGACGCGCCGGTTTCGGTGGGGATCGTCTTCGATGCCAGTGGAAGTATGCGAGACAAACTGGCGCAGTCGCGCGCAGCCGTGGCGCGATTCCTGGATACCGCCGGCCCCGGGGACGAGTTCTTCCTGGTGAACTTCAGTTCCAACCCCGAAATCGCCGTCCCGTTTACGGGCGATGCCGGCGCCATCCAAAACCGGCTTCTCTACAC
Source organism: uncultured Solibacteraceae bacterium (assembly GCA_963853855.1). GTDB lineage: Bacteria > Acidobacteriota > Terriglobia > Bryobacterales > Bryobacteraceae > Sulfopaludibacter. The sequence goes on from CAWKYG010000044.1 coordinate 43,272, forward strand.
CGGCTCGGAGGGCAAGACCTCTCTACTGGATGCCATCTGCCTGGCCACGGACTACATGAAGCGCGCCAGGAATCCACGCCGCGCTTTGCTGGTGATCTCCGATGGCGTCGATAACCACAGCCGCTACACCGAAGCCGAAATCCGCAGCCGGGTGCGCGAATCGGATGTATGGATTTACATGATCGCCATCTGCGACCGCGGTTCCATCATGCTTCCCGAGGAAGTCCACGGAGAGACGCTGATGCAAGGCATCGCCGGAGAAAGCGGAGGCCGCGTCTTCACCGTGCGCAACCCGGCGGAGATGCCTGGGATCGCCGCCAACATCGGGCTCGAGCTGCGCAATCAATACCTGATCGGCTACCGTCCGTCGAATGCCGGCGGCGGCCCGCGATATCGCAAGGTTCAGGTGAAAGTGGTGGCCGGCCGCCCGTTACGTGTCGCCTGGAGGCCCGGCTACTTCACGCCGGAATAGCCGGGCCTCCAGCTCTACTCTTCGTTGGTGCTCAAGCGCGCGATCACAGACAGGTCTTCGAGCGTGGTGGTGTCGCCTTTGACTTCACCCCCGGCGGCGATCTCCTTCAGCAGGCGGCGCATGATCTTGCCGCTGCGCGTCTTGGGCAGCGCTTCGGTAAAGCGGATATCGTCCGGTTTGGCCAGCGACCCGATCTCCTTGGCCACCCACTGCCGCAGTTCCTCTTTCAGCTCCGGGGTGTGCGGGTAGCCGCTCTTCAGAGTGACGAACGCGACGATGGCCTGCCCCTTCAGGTCGTCCAGGCGAGCGACCACGGCGGCTTCGGCCACCTTGGGGTGGGCTACCAGCGCCGATTCCACTTCCATGGTGCTCAGGCGATGGCCGGAGACGTTGATCACGTCGTCGATGCGGCCCATGATCCAGAAGTATCCGTCGGCGTCTTTGCGCGCGCCGTCGCCGGTGAAATACATGCCGTCGATCTGCGACCAGTACTGATCCCGGTAGCGTTTGGGATCCCCGTAAATGGTGCGCAGCATGGCGGGCCACGGCTGCTTCAACACCAGGAATCCGCCGCCGTTGGGCGGCACCGGCTCGCCCTCACGCGTCACCACGTCGGCGATGATGCCGGGCAGCGGACGGGTTGCCGAACCGGGTTTCATGGGAGTCGCGCCGGGCAGCGGAGCGATCATGATCATGCCCGTTTCCGTCTGCCACCAGGTGTCCACAATCGGGCAGCGATTGTGCCCGATGTGCTCGCGATACCACATCCACGCCTCGGGGTTGATCGGTTCTCCCACCGTCCCCAGCAGGCGCAGGCTCTTCATGGGATGCTTCGCCGGCCACTGGTTGCCGAACCGCATGAATGCCCGGATCGCCGTGGGCGCGGTGTAGAAGATGTTGACCTTGTGCCGGTCGATGATGCGCCAGAAGCGGTCGGGCTCGGGGAAATTCGGCGCGCCCTCGTACATCAAGCTGGTGGCGCCGTTTTGCAGCGGGCCGTAGACGATATAGCTGTGGCCGGTCACCCAGCCGATATCGGCCGTGCACCAGTAGACGTCTTCTTCCTTCAGGTCGAAGACCCATTTGGACGTGATGTACGTCCCCACGGAATAGCCGCCGGTGGTGTGCAGAATGCCCTTGGGCTTTCCGGTGGTGCCGGAAGTATAGAGCAGGTACAGCGGATGCTCGGCATCCACCGGTTCGGCCGGGCATTCGTCGGAGGCATTGGCCATCAATTCGTGCCACCAGTGGTCGCGGCCGCCGAACATGGTCTGGGGCGTGCCGGTGCGCCGGTAGACCACCACGTTCTTCACCGAAGGGCACGAGAGCATGGCTTCATCCACCGCCGGCTTCAGCTTCACTTCCAGGCCGCGCCGGTAGGAGCCGTCCTGCGTGATCACGCAGCAGGCTTGCGAATCGGTGATGCGGTCCACCAGGGCGTTGGCCGAAAAGCCGCCGAAGATTACCGTGTGGGGCGCCCCGATGCGCGCGCAGGCGAGCAGGGCGATCGGCAGTGCCGGGCACATCCCCATGTAGATGGCCACCCGGTCGCCCTTCTGGACGCCCAGCGATTTCAGAACGTTGGCGAATTTCGAAACCTCGATCAGCAATTGCTGATAGGTCAAGGTCTCCACTTCGCCGGGTTCGCCTTCCCAGATCAGCGCGGCCTTATTGCGCCGCGGCCCGGCCACGTGTCGGTCCAGGCAGTTGTAGGAGAGGTTGAGTTCGCCGCCGGAAAACCATTTGGCCCACGGACAGCTCCAATCCAGCACCTTGTCCCAGGGTTTGAACCAGTGCAGCTCAGAGGCGATTTCGCCCCAGAATTTCTCGGGGTTCTCCGCCGCCTCCCGGTAAAGCGCTTCGTACGCCTCCACTCCGGAGACGTGCGCGCGGGAACGAAAATCTTCGGAGCACTCGAAGACGCGATTTTCATGCAGAACGGAATCGATATTGGTTTGCGTAACAGTCGGCATTTAAGATATCCCTTTCTCTGAGTGACTCATCCCTGCGCTACCACGTGGCCTGCCCGCGCGGCGGACACGCGCGGCTCATGCGCCGGCTTCCTGGCCGCCAGCTCGCAGAGCAACGCAACACCGGCCAGCACCGCGGCCGTGTAAAAGGCCGCCTGATAATTGTGGTACTTGTCATACAAAACGCCGCCGATGCGCGGACCGATAATGCCGGCCACGCCCCAGGCGGTGAACAGCATGCCATAATTGATGCCCGCGTTCTTCGTTCCCCAGAAGTCCGCCGTAGCGGCCCCGTTCACCGAAAGCTGCGTACCGTAGCACCAGTACACCACCAGCACCACGGCGTAGAGCAGGACCACATTGCCGCCCACCGCGTACAACAGAGGCATGGCCACCATGGAGATGCCGATCATGGCGCGGAGCACGTTGATACGCCCCAGTCTGTCGGACATCCAGCCGGAAAGAATGCGGCCCGAAGCGTTGCCGAATGCGCCCACCACCATGGTCATCGTCGTGAGTGCGGCGGCGGCGATGCCGGCGCTCGCGGCGAAAGGCACCAGTTGACTGATCACCATCAGGCCGGCCGAGCAGCCCAGCGCGTACCCGATCCACATAAGGTAGAACGTGGACGTGCCCAACACCTCGCTGGGGCTGAATTCATACGTGGTGGCGGCCGATTTCGCTGCCGCCGCCGGCGTCCAGCCTGCGGGCCTGTATCCCGCCGGGGGATTCTTGAGCAGGAAGGCGCCAATCATGGTCATCACCAGGAAGATGGCGCCGAGAATCTGGAAGGTGGTGGCAAGGCCGTAGGCCGGAATGAGCTTGAGTTGCGACAGCGGCCCGAAGATGGCCGACCCGGCGCCGTACCCGCCCACCGCCAGGCCCACCGCGAGGCCGCGCTTATCCGGAAACCACTTCGCCATCACCGGAATCGGCGTGGCATATCCGAAGCCATTGCCCAGTCCGCCGATCACGCCGAAACAGACGTACAACCAGGTGAGGCTGGTCGTGTAGGAGCATAGAAAGAATCCCAGGCTCACCAGGATGCCGCCCGTCAACGAGCAGCCGAATGGGCCGAACTTGTCCTGGATGCGCCCCGCCACCATGAAAGTGAGGGCAAACACCACCACGGCAATGGTAAAGGCCATGGAAGTGTCGGCGCGCCTCCAGCCGAATTTCCTTTCCAGCGGCGCTAGAAACACGCTATATGCGTACAAGGTCCCTAAGGCGAGATTCATCGCCAGTCCGCCCACCACCCGCCACCACCGGCTGAGTCCGGGCGCCAGAGTTGTTTGCATGTTGTCTTGGGACACGGTGTTTTTCCTTTTCGCTTACCAGTACATCAACTGCAATTGCATCGTGAGCTCATTGGCCGGCTTGAGAGCCGTGGTGTTCTGCGGCATCGCGCGAAGATACTGCAGCGTCCATTTCAGGTTCTGGCCGCGGATGTAGTAGTTCGCCCCGAAGCCCATGCGGTTGATGTCCTTGGAGGCATTGGCGGCGTCCACATACGCCTGCGTTTCGTACTTCAGGAACGGCTGCACTCTGGCCTGATGCACGTAGTAGCCGGCCTCCAACAGAAAATCGTTCTGTTTGGCGATGGTGGGGAACTTGGTGCCGCCGTCGTAGCGAATGTACTGGAACTGGCCGGCCACTTCGTCACCCTTATTCACCGGCAACGCGGCCGCCATATTGGCGGATTGGCCGGAGTAGGAGCTTTGCTTGTCGAATCCGGCGTCCACGGCTAAGATCTTTTGCTTTCCCAGCGTTGTGCCGCTGAACAGGTATCCCTTCTCGGGGGAAAGAAAATCGTACTGCAAATAGCCTACGGTTCGCGGGGCGTTGTGCCCGTTGGTGTCCCGCTCGCCGCTGTATTCGCCCAACCGGTATAGCAGGTGATCGTGATAAAAGAAGCCCTTGGCCTCAAATCCCACATCGCGCAGCGCGGAGGATTGCGTCACCCCGTTGGTGACCGTGGAAATGGGGCTGAGGTCCAGGGTCAGGTAGCTCAGCGTGGATTGCAACCCGTTGCGGGTGAACGGAACGATCATCAGCCCGCCCGCCACCTGGAAGACGTTGGTGGGACGCCACTCCAGCAGCGCGTCCTGTAGCAGGAACCCCGATGCCAGGTTTTTGGGTGTAATGCCCAGCTTGGGATCGTCGGTTTCGACGAAGAAGCTGATGTCCTTGCCGATATCGCCGCCGAAGATAATGCGTGCGCGGCGCAGGTAGTAATTCTGTTGATAGCCCTGGGCGCCGGTGGAATCTTGCGTCCAGTCTCCCCAGAGTTGCCCCTGGATTCCGAACTTGAAACTTACATCTTCATTCTTGACCACGATCTGTGCCGTTGCGGGCGCGGGAACGAGCGCGAGCAAAAAAGCGCCGAGAACGCATAACAGCGTCGCCTGGATGCGAATTTTGGACAATGTTCTGTCCTCCTGAATTTGCACTTGGTCGTGCGGTACGAGTGGGTACGGACCCTGTTGGCTTTCCTGCCGAGGCGCGATGAGGTCGATACCGGACCTCTTTGTGAGGGGACGGAAACGCGGATTTACAGGCGTTCCGCCCTATGAAAAGAAGCTCCAACAGGGGAATTTGGATCGAGTATCTCACGACAAAACGAAATATTCAAGATAAAAAGATGAAAATATCTACAATTTGTGGATATTTTATATGGGGCAAAACACCCAGGTGCCTAATTCGAGGACATTCCGGCCCTCACTGGATGGCGAAGTCCCAAACCTGTATGTTGAGTTTGCCCGCCGTATATTCGATCACCGCATACTCGCCCGGCGCCAGATTCTCCTTTGGCCAGATCTTGTACAAGCCGTCCGGAGCCAGTTGCTGCCGGAAGATGTCGATGATGACTGGATCTTCTTCCACGTCCTTAGTGACCGGCATGTACGTCAGGTTCTCCACGATGCGCACCGCGCCCTTGGGGGTCAGTTTGCAGATGCCGAAACGCTCCGTCTCGGAAAGCTGGATGTAAAATTCCTGTTCCGGATTGTGGAAGACGTTCTTCGAATGAATGCCCTCGATTTCCAGGGTACCCTTTCCGGTAACTGCCGGGATGGGGGACAGGGCTTTCAGAATTTCACGCCGCTTGTCGGTGTGGACCGTGCTCTCGGCGGCTTTCAGCGTCACGGTCTTGTCGCCGTCCAGCCAGTACACGCCGGGATTCTGGGGGATGCGGGAAGTCTCCTTCGCCACCGCCCGCTCCGCGGCTTCTTCGTCGGAGAGGACTTTGGCGTCGTGTTCCAGCGCCTGTTTGCGCGCGGCCGCCTCGCTTTCCGTGCGCTTCAGGTCCACCATGCTCAGTGGAATGTCTTCCCATTCGTCCCGCTCGACGCTGTAGAAGTGCACGCGATCGGTTTCCACTTTGTATTCTCTTACAAGGTGATAGCCGCCATCCTTCAAGTAAAGCTTGATGTTTGCCGCCCAAGCCGTAAACACCAGCAGAACAAGCGCCAGCCAGGCTTTCCGCATACTGCTCCTTTGACTACTCTAGCGCCGGTCACGTTTCCATGCCATCTGCGGCTTGACACGGAACCTGACGTGCCGCATGATATAGCTGTCGGAAGACGACATGTCGAAACAACAGAACGAAGTGCCCTACGGAACCCTGGACCTCCTGATCCTGAAAACTCTCGAAACCCTCGGCACCCTGCACGGTTACGCCATCGCCCGCCGCATCGAGCAGGTCTCCGGCGACGATATGCAGTTGAGCCAGGGTTCGGTCTACCCGGCACTCATCCGCCTCCAGCAGGAAGGCTGGATTGCCACCGCCTGGGGCGTTTCGGAAACCAACCGGAAGGTCAAGTTCTACTCCTTGACCGGTGCCGGGCGCAAACAGCTCCACGTCGAGGTGGCCAAATGGGAAAAGGCCACGGCCCTGGTGGCCCGCTTCCTGCAGGCCTCGTCATGACTGCGCGCCGGGCGGTGGAGCGCCTGGCGGCGTTGTTCCGCAAACGGCGCCTCGACGCCGAACTGGAAAGCGAGATTCTGGCCCACCTGGAACTGGCCCAGCGGGACGCCCTGGCGCGCGGCCTCTCGCCTGAACAAGCCCGCCGCGCCGCGCGCCTTAGCTTTGGAGGAATCGAACAAATGAAGGAAGCGCATCGCGACCGGCGCGGCTTTCCGTGGATCGAAACGCTGCTGAGAGACTTTTCCTACGGGGTGGCGGCGGTGCGCCGCGCACCCGGATTCTCTGCCCTGGTGGTGGGCGTGCTGGCCCTCGGCATTGGAGCCAACGTGGGCATGTTCAGCGTGGTGGACGCGGTTCTGCTCAAGCCCCTTCCTTTCGCCGCGCCCGATCGCATCACCGGCGTCTGGGAAGCTCCCCGGCCCGGCGTTGTCAACGCCACCAGCGCCCCGGACTTTCTCGACTGGCAGCGTCTGGCCACCGTATTTTCCGCGCTCTCGGCGGAGCAGCCGGTCTCCGCCGATCTCAGCGGCAATGGCGAGCCCCTCCGCTTGTCCGGCAAGGACGTGACCGCAGGCTACTTCCAGGTTTTCACCGCCCGCACGCAACTGGGCCGCACCTTCACGGCCGGTGACGCCCGGCCCGGAGCCGCTCCCGTGATCGTGCTCAGTCATGCCGCCTGGCAAAACTACTTCGGCGGCGATCCGGACATCCTGCGCCGCCGGCCCATCCTCGACGGCGCGCCATACCAGGTGATCGGAGTCCTGGCCCCGGGTGCCTTCGACCGCGACGAGACCCGCTTCTGGAAGCCGCTCATCTTCACTCCTGACCAGCTCGCCACGCGTGACGTGCACTGGCTGACCGTGTACGGGCGCCTGCACGAGGGCGTCACCCTGGCCCAGGCACGGGAACGCATGGCAGCCATCCACGCCGCCATGACCGAAGGCGCGTCCAAAGAGGATCGCGAAACCACCATCGCCATCGAACCCCTGGCGCGCCTGCTGGTGGGCGACGGCTTGCAGCGCTCCATGACGGTGGCGTTCGGCGCCGTTACCCTGGTGCTGCTGATCGCCTGCGCCAACGTGGCGAATCTGCTGCTCGCCAAAGGCGTCATGCGCCGCCGGGAACTGGCCGTCAGAGCCGCGCTCGGCGCCGGGCGCGGCCGCCTGGTCCGGCAGTTGTTCACCGAGAGCCTGGTGCTGTGCCTGCTGGGAGGCCTCGCCGGTGTCGCCGTCGCCGCCCTGCTTCTCCGCCTGGCCAGGCCGATTCTCGCCGATTCCATACCCTTTCACCGCCGCCGTCACGCTCGACTTCCGGGTGCTCGCCTTCGCCGCCGCCGTCGCGCTGGGCGTTGCCCTGCTGGCCGGTACACTGCCCGCCATGCGGATGGCCTTCGGAAATCTGGCGCAGGCGTTGAACGGGTCCGCCCGGGGATCTTCGGGCGCGCACTCGCATATGCGCCGCGCCATCGTGGTGGGTGAAGTCGCGCTCTCCCTGATCCTGGTTTCCGGCTCCCTGCTGCTTCTCCGCAGCCTGCTCAAACTTCAGGCGCTCGATACCGGCATTCGCACCGATCACGTGATAACTATGTCGCTGGACCTGCCCGCGGGCGCTTACCGTACGCCCCAACAGGCGGCGCTGTTTTACCAGGCGGCGGCCGGGCGCGTGCAAGCTGCCCCGGGAGTCGCGCAGGCCGGACTGGCTACCACGCTGCCTCTCCAGTGGATCTCCAACGGCGAGGCCATGCAGGTTCCCGGAGTGGAAAAACTGGTGAGGGTCCGGTTCAAGCGCGTGGACCCGGGCTATTTCCGGACCTTGGGGATTCCCGTGCTGGCCGGCCGCGGCATCACCGCCGCCGACGTGGATGGGCCACCCGCGTGCTGGTCATCAACCAGGCTCTGGCCGCGCGCCTGGCGGATGTGGCCGGTTATAAGAATCCAGTCGGCAAGAAGGTCCGGGTGAGTTTACCGGGCTACGTGGAAAAACGAGTCTTCCTGCCCGAAATGGAGATCGCCGGAGTGATCCGCAGCGAGCGCGTGGCTTCTCCGGGATATCCCGATCCGCCGGTGGTGTATGTACCCCTGGCGCAGGTGCCCAGCCCGCAGATCAAACTCCTGGTGCGGACCCGGACAGAGCCCGGGGCCGTGATGCCGGCCATTCGCCAGGCCATCCGCGAAATCGACGCCGAGCCTGCCCTTGGGAGACATCGCCACCATGGAGCAGGTCCGGGAGAGCACGCTGTCCGGCGCTACCCGCCCGGCCTGGCTCATCGGCGTCTTCGCCGCGCTCTCGGTCCTGCTTGCGGCCATCGGTCTGTATGGCGTGGTGGCCCACCTGGTCACGCAACAGCGCCGCGAGATCGGCATTCGCATGGCGTTGGGGGCGCGGAGCGGAGATGTGCTGTCGCGCGTCCTGCGCAACGCGCTGAGCATGGTCGCGGTGGGGCTGGCATTGGGCCTGGTGGGAGCGTTCGCCCTCACCCGCGTGATGAAGAACCTGCTGTTCGAAGTATCCCCGCTGGACCCGCTCGCGCTGGCCCTCGCCTGCGCCGCTATGACCCTGATCGGCCTGTTCGCCGGGCTTGTGCCGGCCAGCCGCGCGGCCCGGGTCGACCCAGTCGCCACCCTGCGCGACGAAGGCTAACCCTGCCGTAAGCCTGGAATCAATCACTTACAGGTCAGACCGGGCCGCCTCGCACTGCCTGCCTCCCGGCGGCTAATATTTCTTCGTCTGGCGCGTCTGTATTCGTAGTCTCTTCGCCCATGGATTCCGAGAATCTCCGAACTCGCCGCGCGACAAATGCGTACCTTCCTGAGAACATTTGCCGCCATAATAATCTTTTGGAGTCAAAATCACGTATGTACCGTGCCAAGTCAGTGATCGCAGTCCTGCTCTCCGGGACCCTTGTCCTGCCGGTTTTCGCGCAGACTCGGTCCTTCACCCTGAATGAAGGCCATGGAGTGATCGACGCTGTGACCGGCAACTACCGCCCGCATGGCGTAGCCCAGGTGAGCTTTGACGATTCTCCACGGCTGGAAAAGTTGATGCGCGCCGGCGTCATCTACCTCTCGCTGCGCGATGCCATCGCGCTTGCCCTGGAAAACAACCTCGATATCGAATCCGCCCGCTACGATCCGAAACTGGCGCTCGCCGATCTCCAGCGCGCCAGCGCCGGCCAGTTGCTGCGCAACGTATCCAGCAACCTCTCTCAGGGACCTTCTTCGGCATCGCTGGGCGTACTCTCCGGAGCCAGCCAGGTGAATGCGGCGGGCGCAGCCAGTAGTTCGGGGGGCACCGGCGGCGTGTTGAGCGGCTTGAATGTCCAACTCGCCGGCTCTTCCATTCCCAACACCGAACCGTACTTCTACATCGCCGGCGGGTTCAATCACACCACCAATATCGAGACGTCCACGCAGTTCACCGGGACGCCGTTCCTGGTGCAGCAATATAAAAACCTCACTTATGGCGCGCAGCAGGGGTTCTGGACCGGCACCACGGTGTCCATGGCGCTGAGCAGCGTCTTTGGGTACAACCAGAACGCCACTACCGCTCTGTTCAATCCCATCAGCACCGGCAGCCTTTCGTTGAGCATCACGCAGAACCTGCTTAACGGGTTCGGGCTGGCCGTCAACAAGCGCGCCTACCACAAGGCCAGGAACAACCTGCGATCCAACGATCTGAGCTTTGAGAACCAGGTGATCGCCACCGTGGCCAACGTGGTCAACCTCTATTACGACCTGGTCACCTTCAATGACGAACTCAAGGTCAGCCAGGAGACCCTGCGGCTGGACACGCAGCTTTATGAAGACACCAAGAAGCGCGCCGACCTGGGCGCGCTGGCGCCCATCGACATCATCCAGTCCGAAGCCGATATGAAGTCGGCCCAGCAGGACGTGGTGCAGCGCGAATCGCAGTTGCTGCAGCAGGAGATGATCCTGAAGAGCGTGCTGACCCGCAACGGCCTGGATGACACCACCATTGCGCTGGCCCGCGTGGTCCCCACCGACCACGTCGATGTGCCCGCCCAGGAACCCGTGATTCCCATCCAGGACCTGGTGACCGAAGCCATCGCCCACCGGCCGGAGATCGAACAGAACCAGATCGCGCTGGAAAACGCCCGCCTGGACTTGCTGGGCACCAAGAACAACCTGCTGCCGTCGCTCCAGTTTTCGGCGCAGATGTCCAATGCCGGACAGGGCGGCACGCTCAATCCCTCCGTGCAGGTTCCTGTCCTCGGGCCGGGCAACACCATCGTGGGCTATCGCCCGCTGGGTCCGCAGGACGTCTCGTCCATCATCATCGGCGGTTACGGTACCGCGCTGGGCCAGATCTTCTCGCGCAATTTCCCGAACTACAATTTCCAGCTCCAGTTGACTGTGCCGATCAAGAATCGCGCCAACCAGGCCGACCAGATCACCAACGAACTGCAATACCGGCAGCAGCAGATTCAGGACAAGCAACTGCACAACAACATCAAGCTGGCGGTGATGAACGATTGGACCTCGCAGCGCAATTCGCGCGCGGCGTACGATACCGCCGTCGCAGCCCGCAAGCTGTCCGACGAGACCCTGGCCGGCACCCGCCGCAAGTACGAACTGGGCACGGCCACCATCCTGGACGTGATTATCGCCCAGCGGGACGATACCACCCGCCGCCTCTCCGAAGTGGACGCGCTCAATCAGTTGCAGCGGGCGCGGACCGGCTTACAGCGCGACCTGGGCCGCATTCTGGATGCGTACAACGTGGACATCGGAGAAGCCAAGACGGGCCTCGTGAAACGCGCTCCCGATCCGATTCCTGTGATCCTGAATCAGCCCAACGGCACCATTCGTCAGAAGTGACGCCGGCTCCTGTCGCGTCAGCAAGCGCAGGACCCTCTGGTATTCTGGAAATTGGCTAAAATCTACCCGTTTCAACCCTACCGCTACACCGCCAAAGCCGGTCCACTAAGCGATCTGGTCACCCAGCCGTACGACAAGATTTCGCCCGCCATGCAGGCGCAATATCTGGCGAAGAGTCCGTACAACCTGGTCCGCGTCATCCTGGGACCGCGCACGCCCGAAGACACCGCCGCCGATAACGTCTACATGCGCGCCGGCGCCTTCCTGAAACAATGGATCGCATCCGGCATCCTGGCCCGCGAAGAGGAGGCCGCGGTGTTCCCCTATTTCCAGGAGTTCACCGTGCCCGATTCCAGCGAGCGCATGGTGCGCAAGGGCTTCATCGCGCTGGGTGCGGTGGAAGATTACTCCGCCAGAGTGGTCCACCGTCATGAGCAGACCCTGAGCGGCCCGAAGAAGGACCGCCTGGAATTGCTCCGCCACACCCACGCCCACTTCGGCCAGCTCTTCATGCTGTATCCCGACCCCGCCTGCGCCATCGATGCGCTGCTCGATCAGGCAGCCGCCGCCGCGCCGCTGGCCGAGGTCACCGACGAGTACGGCGTCATCCACCGCGTCTGGAAGATCCCCGGCGGTGGCGCCATTCCGGAATTGATGGCCGACAAGAAGCTGGTGATCGCCGATGGCCACCATCGCTACGAAACCGCCCTCGCCTTTCGCGACGAAAATCCCGGCCTGCCCGGCGCCGACCGCGTCATGATGACCTTCATCAACATGCATTCGCCGGGCCTTCAGATTCTGGCCACGCACCGGCTGGTGAGCAACGTATCCACCGCGGATTTCCTCGCCAATGCGGCGCAGGATTTTGAAGTGGAAGAGATCCCCTCGCTCGATCGTCTCAAGTCCGCTTGGGCCGTGTCCGGCGATCGCACCATCATCGGCGCCGCTATCGGCGAGCGCCTCTATCTGCTGGAAGATCGCGAGGCGCGCGGCGAACTGGATGTGCGCATCCTCCACGAGCGGCTGCTCGGCAAGGCGCTGGGTATCGGCGAAGAGGCGGTCCGCGACGAAAAGCATCTGCGCTATATGCGCGGCCTGGACGCCGCGGTAGAAGAGGCCCGCCAGGGGAAGGCGGAGATCGCCTTTCTGCTCAAGCCCACGTCGGTGCAGCAGGTGGCCGGCACTTCCTTCGCGGGCGGCGTGATGCCGCAGAAGTCCACCGATTTCTATCCCAAGGTGCTCACCGGCCTGGCCATCTACAAACTGGAGTAGACGGCATCGTTAACACTCCCGCCAATGTTCGCGTCTTTCCGGCGGGAGGGAAAAACGATGCTGCACAAATTGAAACTGCTGGCGCCCCTGGCGCTGGCCGGACAACTTTTCGCCGGCGGATTCTACCTGCAACTGGGGAAGCCTGAAGCCAGCCCGGAAGCGCTCAAGGCCGGCGCCGTCCTCACCGTCAAGGCCTGGGGCTGTCACGATCCGGCAACGGCCAAAGTCACCGCCACCGCTATCGGCATGGTCAACGGCGAACGGCGTGAGATTCCGCTCAAGGTCACGCCGCTTTCCGGAGTGGGCATGTTCGCCATCGCCCAACAGTGGCCCCGGGAAGGGAAGTGGGTCATCCAACTGGTAGGCCGCAACGGCGAGCAGTTCACCAATACCCTGGTGGGCGCCGGTCCCGGCGGTGTGGACCGCACCCGCTTCAAGGAGAATATGCACGCCTTCGCTGCTTCCGATGTCGAAGCTATGCTGAGATAGGCAGCCATGCTCGTGAGCGTAGAGCCCGCCGAAGACGATGCCCTGATCCGCGACGCCGCCAGCGGCAATCGCGCGGCCTTCGGCGAGCTCTACGTGCGCTATGCCCGCATGGTGCACGGCATCCTGCTGGTGCGCGTGCCTCCGGGCGATGCCGAAGACCTGGTACAGGAGGTCTTTCTGTCCGCTATGCGGCAACTCCGCGGCCTGCGGACCGCCGCCGCGTTTCGAGGATGGCTGGGGGCCATCGCCCGCAACCGCGCCATCGATTACTTCCGCAATCGCAAACCGAATGAACCGCTGGAAGAAGCCGACGGACATGCCACCTGTACCAACCCCGCTGCCCTGGAAGCCGGCCAGGTGCTGGACCTGATCCGCCGCCTGCCCGAGGCCTATCGCGAAACCCTGGTGCTACGCCTCGTGGAAGGACTCACCGGACCGGAAATCGCGCGGCAGACCGGACTCACGCCGGAATCGGTGCGCGTCAACCTCTGCCGCGGCATGAAGATGCTGCGCGCCCTGCTGGGAGAGAACCAATGAACGAAGACTACCTCTGGGACCGTTCCGGATCGCCCGACCCCGAAATCGCGCGCCTGGAGCGCACGCTCGCGCCCCTGCGTTACCGTCACCGCGCCGATATTGCCGGTGCCGTGCGTCCGCGGCCTCGTTGGGCGTGGGTGGCCGTTGCCGCCGCCGCTGCCGTCGCTGCTGCCGCGGGTTTGCTGGTCACCGCCATTCCCGCCGCGCGCACTACGGCGTGGCAGGTTTCGCAACTCCAGGGCGCCGCCAGCCTGGGCGGCAGGCAGGTAGCTGTCGCCACCGCTCTGGGCGCCGGACAGTTGCTGCGCACTGCCGGGTCTTCGCAATTGACCCTGGAATCGGACGACGTCGGCAGGATCGATCTCGGCCCCGATTCGGAACTGCGCGCCGCCTCCGGACGCAAGGTCACGCTCCAGCGCGGTCAACTGCACGCCTTCATCTGGGCGCCGCCGCGCGAATTCGTGGTGGACACGCCCTCGGCCCGCGCGGTCGATTTGGGCTGCGAATACACGCTCCATGTGGACGCCGCGGGCGATGGCCTGCTTCACGTGGAAATGGGCTGGGTGGCTTTCCAGTACGACGACCGCGAATCCTTCATCCCCGCCGGCGCGGAGTGCGTTACGCGCAAGCGCAAGGGGCCCGGCATTCCTTTCTATGCCGATTCCTCCGCGCAGTTCCGCGGCGATGTGGCCGCCTGGGAAGCCGGCGACGCCGCGGCGCTACCCGCCATCCTCGCCGCCGCCCGCCCGCGCGACGCCCTCACGCTCTGGCACCTGCTCACGCGCGTTCCGGAAAACGCCCGCGGCGGCGTCTTCGATCGCTTTGCGCAACTGGTGGCCGTGCCCCCGCAAGTCACGCGCACTGCCGTGCTGCGGCGCGATGGCCACGCGCTGGACCTCTGCTGGGACGCCCTGAACCTGGAAAACACCGGCTGGTGGCGCGGCTGGGAACGGCCCTGGAAGTGACTATTTGACCGTCAACATAAAATCCAGCACCAGCACCAGCGCGTCATCCGTAACCCGGATGGCGGTCACGTCGAAATTCCGTAACTCGCGCGGATAATGCGGCAGGATGGTGGCGTCTTCCAGTGACTTCTGAAATTGCGTGGAGATGGGATAGCGGAAATCGCGGCCCAGGCTGGAGGAAAGCGCGGCACACACGCGGCGGATATAGAGACCCGTCTTGCTGCCGCTGGCCGCGGTCACTTTGGTCAATATGATGTTGCCGTCGCGAAACGCCGGAGTCGCCGTGATCACCGCGTCGAACGCGTCCCCCAAACCTACGCAGACGCCGAAAGTATTCAGTGCGGAACGTCCCGTAAAGCGCGCCCGGATCTCCAGTCGTCCGCCGTCGCCGCTCACCTTGGGTTTCTCCAGATAGGCAAAGTTACACTTATTGTTCTTATCGCCGTGCACATAACGGCGTCCGTCCTGGGTAAAGACGCTTTCCGCCAGCATTCTCTCCAGCGCATTGAACTGAATGTGCAGTTCCACGGCCTGTGCGCTCACAGCGGAGCAGGCAACCAGCAAACAGAGTCGGGGCAGGGAATGGAAGGCCAAGTCCCATTATGCCAGCGCCAGCGGGTGTTCCCTCACATCCGCCGAGCTTGGCCGCGAAATTGCATCAGTATCCGCGTAGAGGAGGGAGCATGACTTTTCGCAGATTTGCCGCCCTGTTCGGCGTCGTGATAGGAACGGCAGTGACCGTGGGGGTGATCACAAACCTGCCGGACATTGCGCGCTATATCCGCATTACCAGGATGTAATCCTTCTGAGAGAAAAGGAGAATTGAATGTTATTACTGATCTTACTCATTATTCTGCTCCTGGCCGCGGTTCCGGCATGGCCGTACAGCCGGGGTTGGGGTTACTACCCGAGCGGTGGGCTCGGAACCATTCTGGTGATCGTGATTCTGTTAATGCTGCTGGGTTACGTTCATTTCTAAGTCGTGGCCCTAATCGGAGCCGCGACCGTCAGGGAGCGATCGGGACGGAATAAGTCGCCGGCCCTCTGAAGCGACGATAGACTTACCTTGCGGTTGTAAGTGCCGGAGCCTTCGACAACTCCGGCCACACCGCCCTCCTAATAATCCGTCGCCGGATTGAACAGCTTCGTCGGGAACGTGGCGGCGCACCGCCGGCGGATGAATCACGGGATTGGAGCGCCCCGCCTGGCTCGGATCGAACACCACGAATCCCGACACCCGGCGAGCCCTTGGGCAGCGAATAATCGTCCGCCGGATAGGCCGGATTCGTTGAAGCCGGGATTCTGCACCACGCTTTGCAGGTCTTCTCCCACCTTCTGCTGCCAGCCCGAAAACGTATAGAAGGTGTAGTCGTCAGGCTGTTGCTGCACGGCGCATCCGGACCGGTGCCGGCGTTCGGCTGCACGTGAAATGCCTTGGCGTCGCTGGCGAAGGCGCCGTCCGTGCGCCAGTACAGATTGCTGTTCCACTGCTCGAATTGCGTAAACGGAAGTCCGCCGCTGTACAGTGCATCCGCCCTGCACACAGAACTTCGGCGTGGACGTAGTTGCTCCGGTCGAAATAGAACAGATTGTTGCTGATTGCAAATTCCTCCGGAATGGCGGAGGGCACGCCGTTACCATACGGGAAGTTGACGGTCACCAATCGCCAGCCGTCCGTACGCCAGAATGTTGTTCTTGATGATATTGGCCTGGTTGGGCGCCGGCGGACCGTGCGGAGTGTACACGTCGAAGCCGGAAACGCGATACACCAGGTTGTTCTCCACGTCCACCAGGCCGGTATCGTTGTCCAGGTAAACTCCGTTGCCGCCGTAGCCGTTGGAATCCATAATGGACGCGTCGGTCACGTCGTGAATCTTGTTGTTCAGAATCTTGTTGCCCGCCGCCGTGAAGACGGCGTTTCCGCCGTCGATCCGGATCGACCCGCCGTCGTTCATGATCCCCTGCAACAGGTTGTAGACGTGATTGAAGGAGATGATGTTGTTGGCGTTCCCGATGCCGCCGGCACTGATCGTTTCGGCGATGCTCTGGGAGGTCGAAATGGCGCAGTGGTAGCCGTCGTAGACGTCGTTATGCGTGTAGAGATTGTCGTGTCCCATGCCTTGGCCGATGCCGAACGACGCCGGAATCGATGCGCCCGTAGCCCTCCACCACGTTGTTCTGCACGGTGGTCAATTGCGGCACGTTGGCGTCGGTGTCCGCCATCTGAAACGGGTTCCCGATCCGGATCCCCACGGCGCCGATATCGTAGAAGGCGCTGTTCTCAATCACGTTGTTGGCGACCACCGCGTTGATATTGGTCGCCACGCAGTAGGCCGGCGACGACCCGTTGATGCACGGAATGAACTCCAGGCCCGTGCCCGAGGTTTGCGTCACCGATTCCGGAATCGAACGTGATGTGCTGCGAATTCTGGAACGACACCGCCGCGCTGATGTCCGGTTCCAGCTCCATCGACACATGCCCGGTCGGCCGGCAGGGTGTAATTATCGTGCTCGAACGTCAGTCCCTGAAACGTCACGTATTGCAGGTTGGAGGCCACCAGCACCTGCGGCAGTTGCGGAATGATCACCGTATCGGTGTTCGGATTCTCGCCCGCATTGGCCAGGTAGGTGAGCGTCCACGGCGTGGTGGAGCGGTCCAGAAACCACTGCCCCGGCTGCGTAAGCGCGTCTTGAACGTTCTCCACCAGATACCGGTTGCCGGCGATGAAGCCCGGCCTGGCTGGCGTTGGCTTGTGAAATCCCCGTGGGCCCCGTCATGTAGACGATGTGGTTCGCCGTGTCGACGCAACTGATGCGCAGTTTCGAGGTGCTGAACTGTTCGAAATCCAGCACCTCGATATCGCCGGCAATCGCCTGGTTGCCGGCGGGCTGGCCGCAAGGGTTGCCCGCGGCCGGAGCCAGGTTCTTCCACGTGCCCGCGATCGGGTCCGCCGGGCTGTACTGAAAGCGGTCGAAACATTCCCATCCGCTGCCGGAAATATAGACCGGACAATTCGGATCGGGCGCGGCCGCGGGCGGCGCCGGCGCATTCAGATAGACCGTGTTCGCGATCCGGTAATACGTGCCCAACGTAGCCGCCCAGAGCGCGGCCGCGAGCCGCCGCACTCCGTTATAAAACAGGTTCTCGAAATACTGCGTGGAGGCGGGCAGCGTGGTCTTCCACGATGTTGCCGCTGGTGTTGGTCCAGTTCTGCACGCGCACGCCTCCGCTGAAGACCGGCGATTCGCCCGGATAATTCTGATACACAATCTGCGAGTTGCCGCGAGCCCGAGTCGGCCGCGGTGAACATCTACCGTCGCGGGAAGAAAGTAGGTCCCGCCGCGAAACTGGACGTTCACCTGGCTCAGCCCCGTCTTGCTGATGCCCTGAACGAACGCCCGCGCATGATCGAAGGTCGCGAACGGGCCGTCGGTGTTCGTCGGAGTTGGGCGCGGAAAGCTGGCCGCTCCAGAAATCGTTGCCGTTCGGCGCGACGTAAAAAGTCACCGACGCGGGCGCCGCGCGGAGCCCCTGCACCGTGATCAGCGCCACCGGAGAGGCTTCCGACGCCGTTGTACGTGGCCATCATCGCGTTATCGCCGCTGGGCGCGTTCGGCGGAACCACGACGTTGAACTGAAACAGCCCGGCGACACCAGCCCCGCGAACTGCACCGTTGCCGCGATGCCGCCGATCGTGACCACGGGCAAGGCCGCAAGGCTTCCCGATTGCGGCTATCGAACCGCTCACCACCGGCGTCGAGGTCGGCCCGAATCCGTTGGCGTACAGCACCACTGTCTCGCCGGGCTTGGCGGGGGTGGTCAAACCCGGATACAGACTGGCTGGACCCAGCAGGCTGTTGTCGGCGTGCGTGGCGGCGACGTACGGCCCGCCATTGAATACGAAGAACGACGGCGACAGCGCCTGCGCCGCCACCGGGAACGCCGCGCTCGTCACCGTGTTGCGGGTAACCTGCACCGCCGCTGTAGCCGGCAGGGCGTCCGGCGGAGTCAGAATATTGATCTGCGCCGGGCTGATGTAGTACACATAAGCGCTCTTGCCGTTCACCGTCACGCTGACTCCGTCGAGCGCGGTGGGCATCTGGCTGCCTGTGAAATCCGACGCCTGCCACGTGCGCGAATCCCCGGCCTTCGCCAGGTTCTGGCCCTTGACCTCCACCCACGTATTGGGCGCGATGGCCGGAATTTCGCCCTCGGCATTGGCCACCAGGGTGATCGTCGGGCCGTTCTGTGCGCACAGGAGCGGCGAAAACAGCAGCAGGGCCAGGAGCCCCTTTCTGAACGGGTGTGCCATAAGCATCAAAAACCTCACTCTTTAATCACCGCAGGCCGCCAAAAGTTTCCCCTGGGGGTCCTATCGCACACTCTGCGCCGGGGCAGTACCGCTCCCGCCCATAGGGCGCGCCATGGGGCGTATCATCAAGATGAGTAAAATTGCCATGGCCTCCGCCACACCCAAGATTCGCTTCCGCGACCAGCAGATCGAAATGGCGCACGGCGCGGGAGGCAAGGCCAGCCGCCGCTTGATTGAAGGCCTGTTTGCGCCGGTTCTCTTCGATTCGCCCTCCGAGCCTTTAGGCGACGCCGCCCACCTTACCATCGCTGGCGCGCGCATTGCCATTACCGCCGATAGCTTCGTGGTCAGCCCGCTGAGCTTTCCCGGCGGATCCATCGGCGAACTCGCGGTCAACGGCACGGTCAACGACCTGGCCGTCTCCGGCGCTCATGCCCAGGCTCTGGTAGTTACATTCGTGCTCGAAGCCGGCCTGCCCACCGATGTGCTGCAGGCCGAGGTGTGCGCCATGGGCCGAGCCGCGCGCGCCGCCGGAGTCACCATCGCGGGCGGCGATACCAAAGTGGTCGAGCACGGCAAAGCCGACCGCATGTACATCACCACCGCGGGCGTCGGCCGCCCCATTCCGGGCCTGCAAATCTCCGCCCGTTCCGCGCGCCCGGGCGACGCGATTCTGCTTTCGGGACCCATCGGCGATCACGGCATCACCATCCTGCTGGCCCGCGGCGAACTCGACCTGGAGGCCGACCTCCGCTCCGATACCCGGCCGGTACTCGAAATGGTCGAGGCCGTGGCGCGCGCCGCGGGCCCGGCCGTGCGCTGGATGCGCGATCCCACCCGCGGCGGAGTGGCCACCGCACTCAACGAGTTCGCGCGCGATTCCGGCCTCGGCGTCTACCTGGTCGAGGACCAGATCCCGGTACGTGACGAAGTCCGCGGCGCCTGCGAATTGCTGGGACTCGACCCCCTCCACATCGCCAACGAAGGCCAGTTTCTGGCAGTAGTCGCTCCCGAGCATGCCGATGCGGCCCTCCACGCCCTGCGGCAATCGCCCGGCGGCAGCGGCGCCCGAAGAATCGGCGAGGTGCGCGCAGAGCCGGCCTGCGCCGTGCTCGCCTCCACGCCTTACGGCGGCACTCGCATTGTAGACATGCTGGTGGGAGATCCCCTGCCGAGGATCTGCTAGTGTCGCTCCTGGCCAATCCATCTCCCCTCCCGGCGAGCGCCGCGCCGCGCCTCCTGGAGCGCAATCGCATCTGCGAGCAGTTCTTCGCGCGCGAAGCGCAGCCCCTGGCCCAAATCTGCCGTGCCATGTCCGAGCGCTTCCTTGCCGGCGGACGTCTGCTGGCCTTCGGCCGCGGCCCTTATTCCACCGATGCGCAGCACGTTTCTGTGGAATTCGTGCACCCCGTGATTGTGGGCAAGCGCGCCCTTCCGGCTCTGGACCTGTCCGCCGCTTTTGGCCCGTGGCTCCAGGCTATTGTGCGCCCCGAAGATATCGTGATGGGGTTCGCTCCGCCCCAGGGCGACCCCGAAGTCGCCGCCGCCCTGTCTCACGCGCGCGCCGCCGGCGCCCTCACACTGGCGCTTCCCGGCGCGGAGGGCGACTATCGCTGTGACCCGCCCACCCAGGACCCGTTCATCCATCAGGAGGCCATCGAGATTCTGTACCATACCCTCTGGGAGACGGTCCACGTGTTTCTGGAGCGCCGCGAACAGGGCCTCGATACCGGCGACGCCGGCTTCCTCTACCCCTTCCTCGGCCGCGAAAAGCAGGACACCGGCGACCTGGTCGAAGAGGTGGCCGGTTCCATCCTGATGAAGGTGGCCGACGACGCCCGTCTGCGCGCGCGCCTGGCCGAAGAGATGGAGGGCGAAATCTGGAACGTCTCCGTGGCCATCGCCGGACGCATCGCGCGCGGCGGCAAGCTCATTCTCTTCGGCAACGGCGGTTCGGCCACCGACGCCAACGATTGGGCCCTGGACTGCGTCCTGCCGCCCGATGGCTTCCGGCCCGTCCCGGCTGTCTCGCTCTCCATGGAGCCCGCCAACATCACCGCCGTGGCCAACGATGTCGGCCCCGAACTCATCTTCCTCCGCCAGCTCATCGCCCAGGCGCGCCCCGAAGATGTCGCCATCGGAATCTCCACCAGCGGCGGGTCTCGCAACATCATCATGGCGCTGGAAGAGGCTCGCAAGCGCAAACTGCTCACCGTGGCCCTGCTCGGCTATGACGGCGGCGAAATCCGCCGGCGCGGTCTGGCCGATCATGCCCTGGTGGTGCCCTGCGATTACATCCCGCGCATCCAGGAGGTGCAGGCGTCCCTCTATCACGTGATTCGCGAAAATCTGCAAACCATCGGACAGCCCCATGCTTGAACTGTTCGGCGCCGCCAGTTGTCCCCACACGCGGGAAATGCGCGAGTGGCTGGAATGGCGCGGGCGCGATTTCGAGGAGTACGACGTGGAAGCCGACCGCGCCGCCTTCGCCCGCCTGCGCGAGCTGACCGGCGGACAAAGCATGGTGCCCGTGCTGGTGGAGGATGGCAAAGTGATTCAATCCGGCTGGCAGGGCTTCGGCTGCGTGATCCATCATGCATGAGCTCTCTATCGCGCATCAGCCTGATCGAAGCCGCCGGCGAAGAGGCCGAAAAACATGGCGCCACCGCGGTGCGCGCGGTCTATCTCCGGCTCGGTCCGCTCTCCGGAGTCGAAAAGGAGGCGCTGCTTTTTTCCTACGGGCTGGCCTCGGAAGATACTCCCCTGCGCGGATCGCAACTGATCATCGAAGATTCGCCCGTGATGATCTTTTGTACCGTTTGCGGCGCCCGGCGGCCCATTCGCTCCCTGCAATGCTTCCAGTGCGCGGAGTGCGGCACGCCCGCCATGGAAGTGGTGCAGGGCAGGGAACTCGAAGTGGTGGGACTGGAGATTGACTCAATGAGCGCGGAACCGCGAATGGTGGAAGTTCGCAGAAAAGTCCTCAAGCAGAACGATATCGTCGCCGCGGAGTTGCGCCGGCGGTTCCGGGAGGCCCGCGTCTGCGTGGTGAGCCTGGTGTCGAGTCCCGGATCGGGCAAAACCGCGTTCCTCGAAAAGACCCTTTCCCTAATGGGGCGGAACCATCGCGTGGCCGCCCTGGTGGGCGACCTGGCCACCGAAAACGACGCCGAACGCCTGCGCCGCAGCCAGGCGCCGGTGAAGCAGATCGTCACCGGCACCGTCTGCCACCTGGAGGCCGAGATGGTCCGCAAGGCGCTCGAAGGCTGGAACCTCGAGGACCTGGATATCCTTTTCATCGAGAATGTGGGCAACCTGGTTTGCCCGTCCTCCTATGATCTCGGCGAGGAATTGCGCCTGGTGCTGCTCTCGGTGACCGAGGGTGAAGACAAGCCGCTCAAATATCCCACCATCTTTAATACCGCCGACGTAGCCGTCATCACCAAGATCGATCTTGCCGCCGCGGTGGAGTTCGATTGGAACGCTGTGCTGGCCAATATTCAGGCCGTCCGGCCCGGCATGACCGTCCTGCGCGTCTCGTCGAAGACCGGCGAAGGTCTCGATGAGTGGCAGCGCATGCTGGAGGCCCGTTTCACCGCCCCAGCGTGAGTCTGCCCAGAGGCTCCACGTTCAGATCCAGCAGTAATTCCTCGATCGCCACTACGCTCAGCCACGGATATTCCGCGGAGATCATCTGGCGAACCACCGGGCGCATTTCCGTCGTCGTCAGCAATACCGGCGGGGTGGAAGCGTCCGGAATGAGGATTTCCCGGCGCATCGTCGCAAGCAGGGCCTCGTCTTCCATCGCCGCCGCGCCCTCTCCGCCGGAAATTGCTTTCTCGATTTCCGAACCCAGAATATATACCTGCAGATTGCGTGCCGGAGCGTACTTGGAAGACAGGTAGCTCTTCAATCCGGTGCGCACGAATGACGTCAGGCTGGCCGCGCCCGTGCTGCGGCTCACCAGGCGGTCGTCGAAAACAATGTACCCGGAGGCATCCGCCGGAATCCGGTCGTAATCCAGCAGGGTCTCCAGAATGAGTCTCAGGTTGCGCACCGAAACTCCCTCCGCGGCCAGGTCCCGGAGGACTCCCGTGATCTCCTCCATGCGGTATCTGCCCCGCGCTGCCGCGACCAGTGCGGGATACACCTGCGACAGTTGCTCCAGCATGGTCTCCACGCTCGCCGCGGTGGACGAAGCAGCCGCTCCGTCCCCGCAGGATCTGAGCCAGGCACAAGCCCACATAACCCAAGGCGTCCCAAACCGTCAGCCCCGCTCCTTCCAACGCGCTCCGGTCCCTGATGCTCGCAATGCTGCACGCCACGCCGCCCGCCGGCGAGACCGCCGGGCGGCCCTCGATGCCCAGCAGGCGCAGGCGATCCGGCGCGTCGTTCACCAGCAGCTCATCCGGCCGCAAACCGGCCCACGGCAGCGTCGTCACATTGTTGATACGGAAGGCGACGCTCGCCTGTCGCAGCCCCTCGTCGGTTACGAAGCGAAAGTCGGGGTAACGCAGGCCGAGCTCATAGAACAATCCGTCGCGTAACAGCCCAAACTGTTCGTACCCGGCGGAGGGCTCCGCAGTGGTGATTCCGCGCAGATATTCTCCGGGCAGCCGGATCTCGATCACGCCGCTTTGCAGCGCTGCCGCCAGATCTTCAGCCGCGTCTCCCGCGGCGCGCGCCTGTGCCGCGGACTGTGCCAGAATACTCGCCACAGTGGTGAGATCCGTCAACGGGAGCCGCAGATCCAGCACCTTCGCCAGTACCGCCGCCAGCCAGCTTTCGTCCGGCGGCGTGAACCCCGGCAGGCTCGCCGCGTAAGCCGCCGCCTGTGCCGGTGAGAGCAAGACCGATGCTCGCGCCTTGCACGCTTCCACGCAGGTTAGCGTGACGAACTCCGGCAGGTAAGGCCGGCCGTCGGGCGCTGCCAGCCAGTTCGTCAGCTTCTCCACGGTGCCCCCCGGGCCTACGGGTTCCCCGGTCAGGTAGCTCGCGACGCGCTTTAGCAAATCGATCGAGTAGCGGCATTTGCGGCCGTGAACCGCTAGCGCCACCGGGAACGGAGATGCCCCTTCCGCCGCCTGCGAGATCTGCACCTCCGGCCTTCCCGGCAGCCCCAGCGACCGTAATAACTCCTCGAGATCCGCCGTCACTGCCTCGCGCAAGCCCTGCACCGCCGCGTTATAAAGAGGTGCGCTCAGCGTTACCGCAACCGGGACCTCCGGCAACCCGCCAGTTTCCGACATGGCCATTACGCTCCTTCCGCTTGGCTGCCGGCCGCGGCACCCTCAGCCAGCAGTTCGTCGTTTGCGATCACCATCACGTCCGGGAACTCCTGTTGCACCAGGCGGCGGACGAATGGCCTCAGCTCACTCCCGGCGGTGAGCACCAGGTTTCTTCCGGCCGGCTCTACCACGTTTCGGATCGCGGCCAGCAGATCCTGCGTCGCCTCCAGCGTTATGGCCAGGTAGGTCTTGCCATCCTCGCCCCGGATCCATCTGGCGATCCGGTCCTCCAGATCCACGGGTACCGGCCGCCGCTCGTCGTTCGCCCGGTTGCCGGGAAGAAGCGCCTTCAGCCGCTGCCTCACGCCGCGTACCGCTGCTTCCGGTTCCGCTCCTTCCAGGCCCGCGTCTCTTACGCCTTCCAGAATGCTCTCCCAGTCCATGATCGGAACCCGCTCCTTCACCAGGGACCGCAGCACACGGGCGAAGCGCAAGTGCAGCGCCGGATCGGGCAGTGCGGCCTTTACCAGCGCCGCTCCCTGCTCGGTTCCGCTCCAGCGCTCGATCAGGTTTTCCACCTCCTGCACACCCAGGAATTCGGCCAGATGCCGCGCCAGAATGGCCTCTATGTGGCGGACCATGAATTCCAGCGGATCTTCCCACATCGTCACATTGTGCTCCGCCAGCAGCGCCCAGTGCTCAGGACCTACCCAGCAGGCCTGCCCGCCCGTCAGCGGGTCCTCCGCGGGCGTTGCCGCATCGCGCGGGATACCCAGCGCCTCCAACGCCTCCGCCGGCGTTAGCGCATAGCGCCTGTCCATATGTACCTCTCCAGTCGCCACCTGAACCTCATCCAGCAGCACCACGTAATTTTCGGCGCCCCGGCCGGTTTCGGTACCGCGCACGCGCACACCCGGAATCACTACACCGGTAGTGTTCTCGATCTGCCGGCGCATCTCCGGGAACCGCGCTTTGATCAGCGCCCAGTCCGTATCGGCGTTCTTCGGTACCAGCTTTGCGCCCACCTCCACCACAATCGGCGTGACCACGGGCAGCAGTTCCGCGCTCTTTCCGGACCCGGACGAAAGCTGGTATCGCTCGTTCAGATACTGGCCCAACGCGTGCCGCGCCGCGGGAACCTGGGCGCGGAACATCTCGTCCGCACCGGGCGAGTTCACCAGAGCCTGCCATTCGGCATCCAGCGCCCAATACGCGCCGGTGCCGGGGAGTAGGGAAACGCATTGCGCGCCCAGTGCCTCGCCGGCGTTGCTTTTGCCGGACTCGCCGTAAAGCCGTATGGCCTCGGCGAAGTGAGCCCGCGCCTCGCCCCGTTCGCCCAGTTGAAAACCGGCGCAGCCCAGACGCGCGTGCAGGCCGGCAGTAGCATCCTTGCCCGCCGCGAAGTGGGCCGCCGCCACCTCAAGAACCTGCTGAAAACATCGCTTCGCTTCAGCCGCGCGGCCCTGCCGGAGTGCCTCGTCACCTGCGTCCTGCAGACCGATCAGGCTCTGCAGCAAACCGGTATCCGATTCCGGAAACCGCTCCCGCGCCTCACCGAGAAGTTGCTGGTAAAGGGCCATCGCTTCCGCCCACTGCTTCTGGGCGGTGTGCCAGTGCGCCCGCGTAGCTTGCGCCGCGATCCATTTCCAGCCGCCGGCTTCCGCGGTCTCCGCGATAGCCCGCATCTGTTCCTGGGCGTGCGCCATCTCTTCGGCTTCCGTCCGCGGGTGGGCGCGGTCCAGTTCCGCCCGCCGCGCTGCCAGGGTGGGCCGGATTCGCTCTACAACGCCGAGTGCCTGCTTGCCGTGCGGCAAGTCGCGCACCCGCGTTTCCAGAAGCGGCAGGTCGAATCGTTCCAGGCTCTCCAGCGACGGGCCGTCGACGGCGTCCCGGATGTACTCGTTGAAGCGCGCCTCCGCTTCTTCCAGATCGCCCCGGGCTCCGCGTGCCAGGTAGCAGCAGCCCAGACTATCGTCCACTCTTTGGAGCGGGTCGCGCCGCACCTCCTGGTAGATGGCGATCGCCTCGTCCAGCAGCGCGGCCTGTCCGGTAAGAAACGCCAGGTGGCACGCTGCCGAAGCGAACCGGGAGCGGTTCTCCACGTGCCCCAGCCGCGGATCCTCGCGGCTGTCCCACATGCGTTGGTAATCTTCGCGGGCCGGCGCCGGCTGGTTCAACAGCAGGTACGTAAACCCCCGCAGACCGCGGGTCCAAACATCGTCGCCGTCCGTTTCCAGTTGCTGCGTGAACAGCGGCAGAGCCTCCTCGGGTTTCCCCAGGTACAGCAGCACCAGGCCCTTCACCGCGCCCAGCCACAGATTGGCCTGCGCCTTCTGCCTGGTATCGATCGTTTCCAGTGCCGCCTGCCAGTCCACCGTACTGACCGCGCTATCCGATTGAACCGCGGCGCGCTCGTCCAGCGCCGCAAGTTCCTTTGGGTCGATCTGCAACGCCCTGCTTGTGACCGCCAGCGCCGTGTTGTCGTTATCCAGGTAGCGCTCAAAACGCGCCAGGTGGGCCCACCGGTACACCTCGTCGGCACGCAGCACAATGGCGCGCTGCAGGTAGGCAATGGCCTCCCACCACAGGCCCATGCGATCCTGGCTGCGCAGCCGCGCCTGCTGCTCGTTGATCAGCGCCCGCACCGTGTACGCCCAGGAATAGTCCGTCTCGCCGCTGCTCTCGGGCCGCCCCAACCGGTAGCCGGCCTCCCAGATCTTCAGGCTCTCCTCCAGGCTCGCTTGGTCCACGTAAGGCGCCGTCTGCCGGTAGCAGTCGTGCAGCAATGCGTCGGCCATGTACCAGCAGGTGGGCTGGTGCGTTTCATCCACGGCGCGCGCCCGCCGGAACAAGGCCAGCGCCTCCTGCGTGTGGTCTCCCCAATACTGTTGCCGCGCGGCTTCAAACCATGCCTCCGCAACCTCGTGGCCCGCCCGCTGCTGCGCTTCCAGTATTTCGGCCTTGAGCTGATAGGCCTGCGCCTTGGTCGTATAGTCGTTCCAGCTCAGTACCCCCACGGCCTCATCGATGGCGCTTAACGCTCCCGGCAGATCGCCCTTCCGCCGCAGCGTCTCGGTGAGTCGCAAGCGCGCCCGTCCGTTCCGCGGGTAACTCCCGATCAGCCGGCGCCACATGCTTTCGGCCTCCGGCAGGCGCTCCAGCTTCAGCAGCAATTCCGCATCGTGGTCCGGCAGAATGGCGTTGGAGGGATCCAGCCGCAGTCCTTCTTCATAACTGTGGATTGCCTCTTCCGGCTTCCCGGCCTGCACCTGCGCATCGCCGTAGATCTGCCACCACTGGGCCGTTTGCGCTCCCTGGTCTATCTTCGCCGCGCTAGCGAGCGCCTCTATGGCCTCGTCCGCATGCCCGGCGGCGAGACAGGTTTCCGCCAGTTCGGTGAGGAACGCGGGACGCTCGTTGTCCGGTTCGCCGGCCACCGCCCGCCGCAGCGCGTTCATAACATCCTCCACCGGCCGCTGGTTCTCGCGCAGCACCCGGATCAGAAGCCGGTGCCTCGCTGCGTCCGCCGGCTGCTGCCGCAGGTACACCTCCAGCAGCCGGATGGCCTGCGGGATATACTTTTCCATCTTGCCGTCGATGATGGCCTGTGCCTTGATGCGAATGGCCAGCGCGTTGTTGGGGCCTACCCGCAGTACCGCGTCGGCAGCCTTGATGGCCTCCTCGTACCGTTTCAGGTCGTACAGCGCTGCCGCGCGTACCGCGTGCGCCTCCACCTGGCTGCTGTCCCGCTGCAGCGCCGCGTCCGCGGCACGCAGCGCCGGTTCCGGCTCGCCCAGTGCCAGCTTGCACTTTCCCAGGAGGGTCAGAAACTCCACCGGCGGCGCTTCGTTCAGCGCGAGCCCCTGCTCCATCACCCCGGCCGCCTCCTGGTACCGCTTCAGGTCCATGAATACGCGCCCCAGGCGCAAGCGCGTGGTGGCGCGCCGCTCCGCGTCGCCCAACTGGTCGGCCAGGTTCACGGCCTGCTCCAGAACCGGCAAAGCCCGCTCCGGATGGCCTTCCCGCCACAGAGATTCGCCCAATCCTTCCAGGCTGAAGACGTCCCCGGGCAGGTATTGCCGGGCCGCCTGGAAATCCTGTAGCGCTTCCGCGAAAGCGCCCCGGTAAAGATTGATCCTGCCCAAAAAAAGATGTACCGACCCGCGCGTCCGAGCTTCCATCGCAGCTTTTTCCACCGCGGGACGCCATACCGTATTCGCCCAATCCGCCACGCGAACCGCCAGTTCCGGCGTCAGCAGGCGCTGGCACAATTCCAGCGCTTCCGGCGAGCGGTCGGGGGCCACCCGCACCGCCTCCAGGTAGGCCCGCAGGGCTTCTTCGGGGCGCTCCTGGGCCTGGTATGCCTGCCCCAGCGAGACCTGCAATTCCGCCGCATCGGGCCGGTCGCGCAGCGCCTCGCGGTAAGCTTGCGCCGCGTCGGCGTAGCGCCCCATGCGGTACAGCGCACCCCCCAGCTCACTGTAGATCGCTGCCAGCGGACGGTCTTCGGTCTTACTGTCTATATCCATCGAGCTACCTCAAACTGCGCGTCCGTCGTAAAACCGTAACTCGTATCGGAGCCGCGCGCGTCAGCAAGCGGTCTTCTTGATACGTAGGTGAACTCATGCCGCGGACTGCTATGCGATCCATCAGGAATCCTGTTTTTCCAATAGCGATTGATAAGCCGCCAGAGGCTTTTGGTCCCCACTCAGCGAAAGCCCCACCAGGAACTGCCAGATTCCCATGTCCTTCGGCACCGCGCCCGGTCCGCCCAGCGACGAAAGGAACCGGTACTGCAGGTCGGCATTACTGCTCAGCGCATCCGAGACCGTTTTCTTGGCCTCCTGAACCGCGGCGTTCCTCTTCGCCTCGCGCGCCCCGCTGGTTCGCGTCACCGGGCTTTCCAGCAGGCTTTCATCCGGCTTGCCCAGCAGGCGAAACGCATTGTGCTCCATCGTGGCCCATTGCTCCGGGCTCTCCGACCGTGCCAGCCATGCCGCATTCAGCACCGCCCAGAGCGGTGGCCAGAGGCGCACCTGGAATTCGGCCTTCGAGATTTGCCGCTTCAGCTCCTGCGCCGTTTCCCACTGCGCCCTGGTGCCCACCCTTTCGTCGTTGAACGCCAGGCTGAACGATTCCCGCAGGCCCTGTTTGATGCGCGTCAGCCAGGGCGCGTACTCCTCGGCAATTTTGGCGTAGCCTCCGTCGTCCTCCTCGCTCTGCGTAATTCCAGCCGATTTGAGAGTGGCCCGCCACAGCGCCGGAATTCCTATCGTATTGTCTACCTCGTCCGCAAACGGCCCTTGCGAATCGTCCGCGCATGTCGAGGGGTCATCGGCGTCCGGAAGCCCGCGGTTCATCCACTTCAGTGTTTCCAGCGCGAACACGAAACGATGCGCGAAGGCAGGCATGGCCCCCGCCTCGCTGAACGTGGCATCGGGCAGAAAATTCAAATGCAACAAAGCCCGAACATATGCCGGACCCGCGAACAGAGTGGCAAAGGCGCCCGCGAACAGACGGCAGAGGTGCGTCACCTGCTGCCGCTTCAACTCCTCTACATCCCTCCGCCTGCTGCGGAACGGGCTCGCCGGCGCGGCCGGTTGCGCCTCGTTGCTTAAATAGTATTCCGCCCACAGGGTCTGCACCGGTTCATTGAAGCACGCCCCATCCGGCGGAGGACACCCTCCGGCGTGATTCTTCGGGTCCGTGCTCCGGCGTACGTCGCTCTTCAGATCCTCGAACCACGCCGGAGCCGTGATCTGCGCCACCAGGTAGCCGTACTCATCCGCCGTGAATGCCAGGTGCCCCAGGTCGCAGGCCGGAAAACGCAGCCGGATAATGCCCGCTACGCTGTTTCCCAACCGCTCCTCGCCCACAATCAGGATCGGCGCCCAGCCGCGCCCGCAGCGGCTGTTCAGGTCGTCCACCAGGTTCTGCGCGATGGTCGAAAATCTCAGGGTGGATTGACCTTCCGGCGACGAGGGATCCGAGATCCGGTCCAGTTCCTTTTCGATGATGTGAATCCCGCCCACTACCGCCAGCAGTTCGTTGGAAAGGTTGAGCAGCAGATCCCCCTTCAATTTCACGCAGGCCCGCCACCCCTCTTGCGAGCTCCTCCTTCCGGCAACCGCTTCCTTGATCTGGTCGAGCGTGTTTCTTGCCTCCGAGAGCGAACCGAAATAGGTTTGGATGCGATGCGCGTAATCCCCCAGCGGGTGATCCGCCGTCGGCGTAATCAGGAACTTGATGCGGTTGATCTCCTGCGTCAACGCCTCGTGTGCCGCCCGCAAAACCGTCTTATCGTCGACTGGCATCTCTCCTCACTTTCCGCGGTTTCCAGCCGCCGCCGTCTCCGCACCGGCCTCCTGGAACCGGCGCCCCAGTTCGTGTGCCACCGCCATCAGGTCCACGCCCGGTGCCGGTTCGCTGGCTCGCGCATACCAGAGCGCGTTCAAAATGCCGCCCAACGAAACTTCCTGCGCTTTCACGCCGCCCACAGCCGCCAGTTCGGCCAGCGCCGGCACTGGCAATCGCAGCATCCGCCCCGCCGCCTGCCGGTCGCGCGACCAGTCCTGCGGCGTGTAGGCCGCGCCCAGCCGGTAGAATTTGTCGATGAACCCGTGGATCTTCCGGCCCCAGCTCAACGACTGCGTCAGTTGCTTCTCGAACGCCGGAGCGTCTGCCGCCACCGTCCCGCAAGCCGCCACGGCCCCGCCCCACGCCCGTTCCAGTTGCTGCAGCGCGCCACCGAAAGCGCCCGCCCCTTTGCGGTTCATCTCCGCCAGCGTCTGCAGAATCACCCGCGCGCGCTCCTGGTGCGAAGGGTGCCCGCCGCGCGCCAGGTATGCCTCCGCCGGCTGGAACTGCAGCAGCACAACGTCGAAGGCGAACGCCGGCCCCAGCGTATAAGTGGCGAACACGTCCGCGAAAAACTCGTCCATATGGCGGAAGCGCTGCTCCATCCCGGAAGAGCCCGCCTGCTCCCGCTGATACTCTACGAACGCCGGCGTGGCGCGCGCCGCCAGGTGGCCGAATTCGTGCGCCAGCAAAGGCAGGTCCCACAAAGACCAGCTCGGAAAGCGCAAGCGGATTACCTCCGTATCGGTTTCCAGAAACGGGTCCGCGCCCAGCACCGTCCGCGCGTTCCAGTCGATCCCGGTCCGGCGCGCGTAGTCGCGCAGCATCAGGTCGGCCAGGCCGCAGATGCCCGCGCCCTCCCGCGTGGATGCGGCCACCGTCGCCGGCTCCCGGTCCAAGCCCTGCTCCCGGATCAGACAGCCGCCCAGGAATTCCAGCGCCTCCCGCTGCAGCGGCCGCGCGCCCACCGCCAGGTCCGCCATCTTGCCCCAGATGCCCGTGCGCAGTTTCACCGCGCGCGACGCCGCCAGCCACGGCTCCAGCGCATATTCCTGCTCGCTCAGCAGGCGGTAGAACCGGCCTGCTATCGCGGCCCGCAGTCCGTCTTCCGGCGCGCCGCTCAGAATCTGCTGAATTCGCCGCCAGCGCTCCAGCAGCCGTGCCAGCCGTGCCTGCGCGATTACGCTCTCCGCGGGTGCCGCACCGCCCGGGCTCCCCAGCGGCACGCGGACCGCCTTCCCGCACAGCAGCGCGTTGGCCACGTCCAGCGCATTTGCAGCCTGCTCCGGCTGTTCCAGCCGCAATCGCCAGATCGCGCCCAGCAGCGCTGTGGTCTCTACCGCCAGGCCTTCGGGCGGGCTTCCCGTCCGCAGCGCTTGCAGCCATTGCGACGAACGCTGCCAGGCGGCGCGCGTATTCGGCAGTTCCACAAAGGCCAGCGGTTCGATAGCGTCCCCATACAGGGCCTCGTGCCAGCCGCCATGGCTCTGCGTCACCGCATCCAGCGGGTCCCGCCGTCCGGAAGCGCCAAGGGCAGCCCGCCACATCCCTTCCAGCATCCGGATGGCGCTGCTATACGGTTGCTGGGAACCGCTGCCCGGGCCGTTCATCGCGCGCAGCACCGCCAGCACCGCCGCGGCACGGTCCGCCGACGGCGGCAGGTATCGCTCCGCCGAATCGCGGCCCTCAATCTGGTCGGAGTCGCGCAGGTCTAACGCCTCCGGGTTGGCGTAATCCAGCTCCAGCGCGAACAGCGCCAGGCCGTACACCGGCCCCACCACGGCGGTGGCGAACATGTCGGCGAACAGGGAATCCACATACTCGCGCCGCCGCGCCGGCGCCACACCCGGGAGCCGCGCCTCCCACTCGCCGTCGCCAATCGCGCCCGCGAAGTCGTTCAGCGCCGCGTGATACGGGCTCCCCGGCGCTGCCGCCAACAGTCCCACCGCGCGTCCCAGCAGCGGCAGCGTCCACAACTCCCAATCGGCAAATGGCAGGCGCACGATGCCCGTTGCGGATTCCACCAAAGGGCCGCGCCCGCTGATGACGCCGGGCCGCGCATCCAGCCCCAGCCGCGTGCAGTAGCCGCCCAGCCACTCCTGTGCCCGCCGGCACATGCCGCCATCCAGGCCGCTGCGCCCGATCGTGACGCCGCCCAGAAACCCGAGCTGAGCTTCGCTCACCGCCCGGTGCTCCCGCGACAACGCCGCCAGGTCCGCCCACAGTTGCGGCGTCACCCCGCCCGCCGCGGACCGCTCCAGGCGCCGCAGCCGCGCTTCCAGCGGACCCAGCCATTGCCCGAACTTGCCGCCCAGCCCCAGGTGCTGCGTCACCAGGTTCGAATCCAGCAGCGCTTCCAGGCGACCCAGGTCGCGAGCCAGTTCCTCGACACGCGCGCGCCACATCCCCTCGGGAGCCAGGATCGCCGGCATAGGTTCCTTAGTTTACGCCGAGTGTCCGCCGCGAAACCACCAGTACGCCATCCACCAGTTGAAATACCGACGAGCTGTCGGCATAATCCATGCCGCGCGCCAGCGCCACGTTCGCCACCAGCAGGTACGCCCCGGCCATCACCAGGTCCAGCGGCAGCGTCCCGCCGAACTTCTTCAGCACCCAGGTGAGCGGCTGGCGCAGCATCTCCAGCGTGGCGATAATGCGCTTCTCCAGTGCCAGCGCCTGCGTCATCTGCTGCTGCAACTCGCCCAGCGTGCGTGTGCCGCCGTCCAGTCCCGCCGGGTCCGTTTTGGTGTCCCGCAGCCACGCCCCGATATTGGCGCGCCCGGCGTCATATCCGTACGTATATTTCAGGAACAGCGTCAGGGCGTCGTCGCCCTTGGCGATCTCGCCCAGCAGTTTCCCCAGGGCCTCCTCCGCCTTTCCCAGCACCTGCGTTCCCAGAATGCTCTTCAGAGTCGCAATGGCGCGTTTCACCGCTTCCACCGCGCGCGTCGCCAGCCGTCCCACCGGAAAAGCTTCCATAGGACCGGTCACCGTCTCGATCGCCTCCTTGATTTTGCCCGTGTCCAGCCCGGACACCTTGTGATAAGCCCCCGTCAGCACCGCGCTGCTCTCCTTCAACAGACCGCTGTAAAAACTATCCACCTGCTTCTGGTATGCGGATCTCGCCGTATCCATGTCGGGGCTCGGCTTTAACGCAGCGGGTTGGCTGGCCGTCACTTCGTCGAATCCGAACCGAGTGCCTGCCGCCGGCGATTCCAGGGCTTTCAGCGTACCGTTGAGTGTCGCGGTGGCTTCGTCCACATCGTCCGGCGTCGCCGGCAGGTCGATTTCGCCCGTCGCCTGGGCAGCGCGGGAAAGCACCACCGCCACCTGCATATCCACCAGGGCGCTCGCCAGTGCATCCGCCGCGCCCTGGTCCCGGGCCGCCGGCTCCGCCAGTTTCGAGACTTCGTCGAAGCCCAGGCGGCTGCTGTACCCAGCGGCTCGTCCCGTATAGCGGTCGTAAGCGTCCGCCAGGTCCTTCGCGGCATCTTCGATTTGTCCCTGGTCCCCACTGGTCAGCGCGAGACTCAATGCGTCGGCCTCATCAGCCACTCTCCGCCCGGGCTGGACTATCGCGCCGATATCGTCAGGCAAGTTAGGCATAAGCTTTATTCCCGGTAATTATACGGCCTACACATCCCCAGCTAAAGCTATTTCTAGATTTGCCCCACTTATCGAAAGTACTGTCGAATATGTATGGTTCCGCACTAAGTGCGGTCTTTTCGAAACGACTTAGCGCTGCTGAAAGCCGTTGCTCGCCGGAGCGCCGTCATCCAGCAGCATGTATTCCGCCGCCGCCTGCAGCCGCGATGCCTTCACCGTGCGCAGCGCGTCGTTGCCGGCCACGGTGAGCACCATGTGCGAGGCGTCGAGCGGGTTCTTCGCGGCATACACCAGCGCTTCCCGTTCGGACGCGTGCACGTCGCCATCGATCTTGAAGCTCGCGCCGTCGTAAGATAGGCCGAGCTTGCCGGCCCAGGCGGCCAGCGCCGAGTTGGCCTCGGGGCGGCCGACGAAGATCACGTCGCGATGGCGCAGCAGATCGTCCGACACTTCGAAATCCTTGTAGATCGGCACCTGGCTTTCGTACCGGTCCAGGAAGCGGGACTGCATCTGCTCGGCGGCGTAGCGGTTGGCGCCGGCTTCGCGCACGGTGCCGTACACGATCACGGCGGAGGCCAGATGGCGCGTAATGTCGCTCGTCAGATACGCCGGGCCGTCCGCCGGCTCCGCTGAACTCGAATGGCACGCCCGCCTTGTCGAGGAACGACTGCGCGGTCACGGTCTTGGTGGTGTTGGCCGCGAAGTAATCGGTCATCAGCTTCAGGAACGCGTCGTCGCCCATCTTGCGCCGCAGGGAATCGAGGAACAGCACGCCTTTGGCCCGTTCCAGTTGGACGCGAGTCATGCGCATTCTCGGGACCGAGTTTCAGACCGCGGTAAGTGGCGCGCTGCGCGCTCAGCGCCTTCTCGACATCGTCCGATTCCAGAACGCGGTAGTACGCCGGCCGCGCCTCCCACGAACCAGGTATCGGCGTCGGAAGCCGGCAGCACCCAGCCCTTCCACAGACGGTCCTTCAGGGACGCGGTCTTGGCGGCGGGTCTGCGTCGGATTTCGCCTTGGCGGCCAGACGGGCCTTTTCGTTTTCCTGAATGGCGGCGCGCAAGCCTTCCGACTCTCGGCGCGCGAACAGCACGTAGCCCGAAGGATACAGGCCGTCGTTCTTGGCATAGCCGCCGCGCTACGGCGTCCATTCGCGCTGGTTGGGCTTGCCGAATTCCGCCCACACCATCATGCGGTTCGCCATGTCCGACGTCGCGACCTTGGCATCCATGGTGCTCGCGCTGACCAGCGGCGCGGTGCGGAAAGCCAGAAACGCGAACTGCTCGTCGATCTGGCCCTTGTGGCTCTGGTAGAGATTCTGCCAGGCCAGGTCGCGAATCGCCGGGAACGTAAGGGAATGTAGTCCGGCGCGCCCTTCGGATCGGGGTAGTTTTCCAGGCGAACATCGAGGTCCTTGGCGTTGTTGTCGCCCCAGTAGAAGCCGGGCGTGCCGCCGAACCATTCGTTCTTCGAACTGCGCCACAGTTTGGTCTTGTTGGTGCCCAGCTCGTACATGGCGATCTCGTTGTTCTTGGCGT
This sequence comes from uncultured Solibacteraceae bacterium, assembly GCA_963853855.1. Lineage (GTDB taxonomy): Bacteria > Acidobacteriota > Terriglobia > Bryobacterales > Bryobacteraceae > Sulfopaludibacter. Next base: position 78,783 of record CAWKYG010000044.1, read on the forward strand.
CGCCGATCAGCCATTCGTTGGTGTAGAGGCCGTTGTTGCGCGTGCCCAGACTGCTTCACCACTTCGTCGATGTTGCCGCCGTACTGAATGGCCATGCGCGCGCGGAAGGCCACCGGCGTGCCCTGCGCGTTGAACGGCGTCTGGCGGATGGTGGTCTCGGTGAGCACCACGCCGGCATCGTTCTGATACCAGTCGGTGCCGCTCTCGATGCCGCCCGGATAGCTCTGGATCAGCATGCGGTGGCCGGCGGCGGGCTTGATATCGAGCATCACGTTGGTCTGCTCGGCCAGCGTCAGGGGCCACCAGGTGACGTGGCCGATGACCATCTTGCCGTCGCGCGTGGCCGGGCCGGTGGCGGCGAAGGCGCTGCAATGGTCCACCGGCGAATCTCTCTTGTCGCCGGCGTAAGCGGGCTTGTCGAAGCTGAAGCCCTCCAGCCCGGTCGCGGTAGTAGAGACGGCGGATGCCAGCTCGCCCAAGCTCCACCGTGACGTTCGCCACCACGATGTCCATCAGGTCGATGCGGCGGTTGAGCCACTTGGCTCCCGCGTCCGACGCGCCCTCGGCGATGCCGCGCATCTCTTCCATAATTTCGCGGTCGAAGCCGCGCAGGAACAGCGCGTTGGCGGTGGTGCGGTATTGGTCCCACTGGTCCTTCGATCCGAGTTCGGCGGCGCAGCGCTCCAGGTATTCGGGAATCTCGCGCGCCATCAGGTGGCCGTGCTGATAGCCGCGCTCATAGGGCGCGCCTTCGATGTGCAGATAGATCCATCCGCCGGACGGGTAGCGGTACGCAGGGCCGAACGTCTGGACGGCCTCGCGCGAGGGCCACTGCCGTCGGAGGACACCTCGTCGAGGCTCACGCCTTCAAACCACGCTTTGCCGCGCAGTGCGCCGCCGCTGCCGGCGGTGAGCAGGATGGAGTCCTGCGCCCGGCTGGCGACGAATTTCAATGAGAGCCGCGTCCACGGCTGCGTGCCGCCCACGGAGGCCGAATGGACGTCCCACGGCATGGACGCCATGGTGAGCGCGGCGCCGATGGCGATGGGCGACCGGCTCGATCTTTCACCGCGAGATCTTCGGTGCGCACCCAGCCGCTGAGCTCATAGCGTTTGCCGATGGTCAGCGAGATGGGCGCGAACCGAACCACCGGGTCCCCGCCCGACTTTCGCCGCCTCCAGGCGCAGCGACTTGTTCGCGCCGTGCAGCACCGTCGAATCCGGCGTTGCCGTGCCGCTCACGGCGGTCCAGCCCTGGTTGGGTTTTTCGAACGAGCTTTGGAACAATGGCGTCGCGCCATGGGCGGCCAGCCCCGCGGACAGACAGCACAGCAGTCGGAACATCGGGCACTCCTTGGCATACAGGATACAACGCGCCGGATACGCAACGACCCACCCGCCCCCTCTGCGAAGGCTGCCGTTCGGTGAACTACTACACCCGGACCACGACGGTGACCAGCCGGGTGTACGCCCACGGCGTATTCTGCTTCAGTTGCCATGATGTCCGCGGCACCGAAAATAACGCCGGCCTCGTCAAGCCTGCCCCAACTCGAACCGCGCACACCTTTACGTTCGCCGCAGCGGCCTGAAAAACTGGTCCAACGTCTCCCCTTGGCGCATCCTCCTCATGCATACTAATGCATATGAGAACCACGTTGATTATCGACAACGCTCTGCTGGAGCGGGCCCGCGAATTGACCGGTATTCGCGAAAAGACCGCTTTGGTTCGCGCGGGACTTGAGGCGCTGATTGCGCGTGAAGCCGGCAAACGCTTAGCGGCTCTCGGCGGCACAAACCCCAAAATGACGAACGTTCCGCGGCGGCGGTCCGCGTGATGATTCTCGCGGACACGTCCGTTTGGATCCAGCATTTCCGGCGCGGGGGGCCCGGTTTTGCCGATCGCCTGTTCGAAGGAAGTATTCTGATTCATCCTTTCATAGCCGGCGAACTGGCTTGCGGTAATTTGAAAGACAGGTTCGCAACGCTGGCCGACCTCCAGGCGCTGCCGGAAGCCAAGGTGGCCTCGCAGCGGGAGGTACTTCATCTCATCGAACACCGTCGTCTCTGGGGGCGCGGATTAGGCTGGATCGACATGCACCTGCTTGCCTCAGCGTTGCTGTCGGACTGCGGGCTCTGGACGCTCGACAAAAAACTATCGGAGGCGGCGAGGGAACTCAGGCTCCCTGCCATACGATAGTAAGAGCCACATGCGCATTGCGATTGATGCCGTGCCGCTGCTGGTACGCAGCGCCGGCATCAAGAATTATCTCTATTACTGGATCTCTCACCTGCGCCGCATCGCTCCTCCCGGCTCCATCCGCACGGTTCCGGCGTTGGGCGAACTCGGGCCCCTGCATCACGACGCCTCCATGGCCGGCCCGGTTCGTACCTTCACCGGCCTCGCCGGCCTGGCGCTTTCCAATTACACTCCGCTGCCTGTGTACGATTGGCTGGCCGGGCGCGCCGGTCTGTTTCATGCCTCTACCCTCACGCGCCATCCTCCGCGCCGCCCGCGCCTCACGGCCACCGCATATGACATGACCTGCTGGCTCATGCCGCACCTGCATTCCGCCGCCAACCTGCGCGCCGACCGCACCTATTCCGAGTTGCTGAAACGCGCCCGCGGCCTCATCGCCATTTCCGAAAGCACTAAATCCGATACCGTCCGCACACTTGGGATTTCGCCCGATCGCATCACCGTCATTTATCCCGGGATCCCCGAATCGTTCTTCGATTCCGCGCCGGCTGAAATCGCGCGCGTCCGCACGGCGTACGCTTTGCAACGCCCCTATGCACTCGCCGTCGGAACCATCGAGCCACGCAAAAATATCGCCGCCCTGGTCCGGTGTTTCGCCGCCCTCCCGTCCGCCCTGCGCGACGAGTTCGAGCTCGTCCTGGCCGGTCCCGCCGGTTGGGCTTCCGCCGAAACCGCCGGGCTGCTGAGTAGCGCCCGCTACCTGGGCTACGTACCCGAGCCCGATCTTGCGCCGCTCACCGCGGGCGCCGCCGTGTTCGCCTATCCATCGCTCTATGAGGGCTTTGGCTTTCCGGTAGCCCAGGCCATGGCGGCCGGAGTCGCGGTGCTTACATCCAATGTCTCCTCCCTCCCCGAGATCGCCGGAGATGGCGCCCTGCTGATCGATCCCCAAAGCGCCGCGGAACTCATCGACGGCCTCCGCCGCCTCCTTTCCTCCGCCTCCTTGCGAGCCGCTTTGGGTTCCCGCGGCCGGCTCCACGCCAGGCGTTTCTCATGGCCGGACTGCGCCGCGCAATCCCTCCGCTTCTTCGAGCAAATGCTCGGATAGCGTTACCCGGTTAACCAAAGTTCATGGGTACGCACGGTACGTTAGTAGAACTCGACTTTCTAACTGATCTATTGCCCCAATCGCCCGCGTCTGATTAACTCTTGGGTGGGGAGTTGCCCCGACACATAGGACGTAAAATGACTTCCACCTCAACTGCGATGACCTCTCAAACGCTTTCCCAATGTCTTTCGCAAGGCCGCATTCCCGTGGCCGAGGCCCTGCGTTATTCCATGATGCTGGCCGAAGCTCTGCGGAAGCTTCACGAGGGCGGACGTGCGCACGGCGCAGTCTCTCCCATGACCATCAACCTCACGGCTACCGGACTCGAACTCTTGCCCGCTCCGCCGATTGACGAAGCCACGTCATACAAATCCCCGGAGGTGCTCGAAGGGCAGCCCGCCGATGCGCGCAGCGATATCTTCTCCTTCGGCGCCGTGGTCTACGAAATGCTAAGCGGCAAACGCGCGTTCGAAGGCACCGCACGCGGACCCATGGCGCCCTCCGGCAGCCCCACCGTCGATCGCCTGGTCAGCGGCTGCATGGCTCCCGAGCCCGCCGCGCGAATCCAGCGCATTCAGAAGGTAATGCTCGAACTGAAACTCCTGGCCGTCTCTGCCGCCCGCGCCGCCACTCCAGTCCCGCCGCGCCGCGACCCCGATGCCGACGCCCAATTGCTCGCCGCCATCGAACAGGTCGAATCCCGCATTCTGGCGCGCGTCCAGGCCCATGAGGACGCCCTCTCCGAAACCCAACGTCTGGCCGGCGAGGTGCTCCATCACGATGCCACCGCCCAATCCGCCATGCGCACCGAGTTCCTGCAGCTTGAAGTCCGCATGGCCAACCGCATGAAGGCCAGTGAGAAAGTCGTCGCCGATATCCAGACGGCCGTCTCCGAGGCGATCAATCGCGAACCCGAAGTGTTGCCCGATTTCGCCCTGCGCAGCGAAGTCCAGCAAATCGACGCTCGTGTGGCCGGCCGCCTGGAACAGATGGAAGCCCGCGTGGCCGCCATGTTGGAGCAAACCGAGGCTCGCTTCAGCGGACTGGCCGCTCAAATCGAGCAGCGTTTCACCGAGACCCTGGGCCGGCTCGAACGCTTGGAACAGGCCGAACCCCCGGCTCCGGTCGTGGACACCAGCCACCTCGAACAAGCCCTCGAACAGATGCGCCGCCAGATGAGCGAGTTCCAGGACCTCGTGGCGCAGGACTTCCAGACCTTCGAAAAGTCCCTGCAGACTCAGGCCACCGCCATCGACTCTGCGCGCACCGCCATGGCCCAGACCGACGACCTCGTAGAGCGCGTCGTCGAAGCCCTCGAGTCCCTCCAATCCACCGTGCTCGAAAACTCCGAGGAACGCGCCCTCGCCATCGGCTAAAAAAGGGGCAGACGCATTTATTAAAATGCGTCTGTCCCTTTTTCTTCATCGCCATCCAGCACCAGCGATTCCGCTCCCGCCAAATCCCGGCCACCTGGCCTACTTCCGATGCAATTTCCAACGGAATCGTAGCCACGCCGTTGCAGTCCGCACGTAAAAAAGGCGTAAAAAAGGGGCGACGCATTTATTAAATGCGTCTGTCCCTTTTCCTTTTCCTCCTTTTCCTATTCGCACCCGCCTCGAAATTTTGCCGAGTTCCTCCATCATCGCCTTCCGCGCTTCCGCGAATCCCCCCACCTCGCGCTTGCCCGTTTTGAAGTAGTCCAGCACCAGCGATTCTGCACCCACCAGCTCTGCCGCCACCTGTCCTACTTCCGACGCGATTTCCAGCGGAATCGTAGCCACGCCGTTGCAGTCCGCGTGAATCAAATCCCCCGGCTGTATCGTCAGGCCGCCCACCCGCACCGTACGGTGCAGATCCACGATATGGCTGTATCCGTGCGAGCAGATCGCGCCGTTGCTGAAGGCCGGAAAACCCAGCCGCCGCACCTGGTCCAGGTCTCGCGCCGCCCCGCTCGTCACCAGCCCCACCGCGCCGAACGATTGGTACGTCGTGCACATGATTTCGCCGAATGTAGCAGCTACCGCCGGGTCGTCCAGGTCCTGGTACACCACCACCGGCGGCCCCGCCAGTTCGGCGAAGCGCGCCACCTGCTGGTCCAGCGACCCGTAAACGTCACCCTCCCGCTTTGGCAGCGCGCAGCGCATCGTGGCCGTCGCCGCGTACCCTACCATCGGCGCCATTTCTGGGAAGCAGGCCCGGATGCGCCCATCCATGTAGCCTTCCGTGCGCGGGCGAATTTCGTACAGCTCAATCGTGTTGCAGATTGTCGGTGTGTCGTACTGCGCCAGCAGTTTCAAATCGATCATCAGTCGTCCATTTTACAGTGTGTCGTGCAAGATACTTGTCTTTCGAGCCGTTTTTGGTTGACAGCGGCTGTACGCCACGTGTAATCTACCTGAAACGCTTAGACCTTCCAAGTTCGCGGGCCTGAGCCAGAACTCTTGCTTACAGAGGGGATACACACATGCGAACGCTCCTGGCTGCCGCGGCAGCGACACTGGTGTTTTGCGCGGCCTTGCTGGCTCAGAATTCGTCGTTAAACGGGACCGTTTCTGACCCATCGGGCGCCGTAATTCCAAACGCAGCGATCACACTTGCCAATCAGCAAACCGGCCTTCAACGTGTCACCGTGTCGGATGCACAAGGCCGCTACACCTTTGATAGTGTGCAGCCCGGAAACTATCGGATCAACGCCAAAGCGGCGGGATTCGCTGACACGGCTGTCAACAATATCGAAATTCTGGTGAACCAGCCGGCCACCATTGCGGTGAAGTTCGAGAAGGTCGGCACCGCCACCGAAACCATTTCCGTCGAAGCCGGCACCACACAGATCAATACCGTCGATGCCACCCTGGGCAACGCCATTGAAAGCCACCAGATCGTGGAACTGCCTTCCTACGCGCGAAACGTCGCCGCTCTTCTGACTTTCCAGCCGGGCGTCAATCAGAGCGGCAACGTGAACGGCGGTAAGAGCGACCAGGGCAACATCACCCTCGATGGCGCCGACGTCATCAACGAGAACAGCCGCTCCGCCATGACCAGCGTCCTCAACGTGACCATCGATTCGGTCCAGGAGTTCCGCGTCACCACCACCAATGGCAACGCCGATGAAGGCCGTACCTCCGGCGCCCAGATCACTCTGGTCACCAAAAGCGGCACCAATCAGTTCCACGGTTCGCTCTATGAGTACCGGCGCGGCACCGAAACCGCCGCCAACAGTTTCTTCAACAACCTCTCGGGATTGCCCCGGCCGGCGCTGCTGATCAATATCTTCGGCGGATCTATGGGCGGCCCCATCAAGAAGAACAAGCTGTTCTTCTTCCTCAACTACGAAGGACGCCGCGATGCCAGCGCCAATTCCGCGCTGCGCTCCGTTCCCTCGCCCACGCTCGACCAGGGCGAGGTGCTCTATAAGAACACGGCCGGGGCCATCACCACATTATCGCCCACCCAGATTGCGGCCATCGATCAATCGCACATCGGCCCCAGTGCGGCCGTGCTGTCGCTGTTCAAACAGTATCCCGCGGGCAACGATTATACCCAGGGCGACGGTTTGAACATCATCGGCTTCCGGTTCAACTCCCCGGCGCACAATGTGCAGAACACCTATATCACCCGCTTCGATTGGGCGGTCGATAACGCCGGCAAGCACACTGTGTTTTTCCGTGGCCAGTTGCAGGATTACTGGAACAACAACTCGCCGGAGTTTCCCGGCCAGGATCCGGCCTCGGTTGGATTGGACAACAGCAAAGGCATCGCCATCGGTTACACGGCCATGGTTAAGCCGAATCTGGTAAGTACCCTGCGCTACGGCCTCACGCGGTATGGCGCGGAAACCACCGGCGTGCTCAACGGCAACTATGCCTATTTCCGGAACATCAGCACGCTGTATCCCACCTCCACCGATTCGGCGCGCATCATTCCGGCGCACACTCTGAGCGAAGATTTCGCCTGGGTGCATGGCTCCCACGATATCCACTTCGGCGCCGTCGCCCGCTTCATTTCCAACCAGTCCAGCAGCCTCGGCGGCACCTTCTCAGACGCCTACGGCAATGCCTCGTGGATGCTGAACACCGGTAAGGAATTGCAGCCTTCCGATCTCGCCTCCAGCTTCCGCACTTCCGAGACGTACGCCATGGTCGCGGTCCTTGGCCTGCTGCCCGAAGGGGACGCGCATTATAACTACACCACTGCCGGCACCGCTCTCGGACCGGGTCAGCCCATCGTCCGCGATTTCAAGAATCAGGAGTACGAATCCTATATCAGCGACACCTGGCGCGTCACTCGGAATCTGACCATCACCGCCGGGCTGCGCCACTCCCTGATGCCGCCCATTTACGAAGCCAACGGCGCTCAAAGCACGGCCATTCCTTCTTTGAGCAACTGGCTGGCGCAGCGCGACGGCCTCGCCATGGTAGGTGCGCCGCAGAGCCTGGCAACGCCAGTGCAGTTCGTGCTTGCCCAGTCGGCTCAGGGACGCGATCTCTATCCCAACCATCTGAAAAACTTCGCGCCGCGCCTGTCGGTGGCGTATTCTCCCACCGCCCACGACGGGATCGGCAAATTCCTCTTCGGTGGCGAAGGCAAAACCTCCATCCGCGCCGGTTGGGGCATGTTCTACGACCTGTTCGGGCAACCGCTGGCTCAATCGTACTCATCCTCGGCGCTGGGCTTCTCGACTTCGCTCTCCAACCCCGCCGGTGTGCAGAGCACCCTCACCACCCCGCGCTACACCGGCTTCTACAATATTCCGGCTGGCCTGCTGCCCGCCGCCCCTCCCGCCGGCTTCCCGCAGGTGGCGCCGAATCTTTTCGCCATTACCAATAGCATCGACGACCAGTTGAAGCCTCCCTACACCATGAACCTGAACTTCAGCATCGGCCGCGAGTTCGGCAAAGGCTGGTTCGTGCAGGGATCCTACGTGGGACGCCTCTCCCGCCGTTCGCTCATTCACCGCGACGTCGCCGAGCCTACCAATCTGGTCGATCCCAAGAGCGGCCAGACCTACTTCCAGGCCGCGCAGTTGCTCGCTACTCAGGGCAACGCCGGTGTCGCCACCGCCAACGTCGCCAAGATCCCCTTCTGGGAAAATCTCTTCCCCGGGCTGGCGGGCAAGGGCCTGACGGCCACGCAGGAGGCCTACACCATCTACAATAACTACGCTCCGGACTACACCTCGGCCCTGGTGCAGATCGATCAGGCCTGCTCTCCGTCGTGCAGCATTTACGGACCCTACGCCCTGTTCAATTCCCAGTACTCGGCGCTGTCTACCTTCAGTTCCGTCGGCAAGGGCAACTACGAAGCCATGCAGTGGACTGTTCGCAAGCGCATGAGCAGCGCCTTGACGCTCGACTTCAACTACACCTTCGGCAAGTCCGAAGACCTCGGCTCCGGCGGCGAAAGCAGCGGCGGCTCCTATGGGTCGCTGATGCAGAACATCTGGTTCCCCCGCCAGATGTGGGCCGTTTCCGACTACGACGCGCGCCACATTCTCAATGCCTTCGCCGTCTGGCAAGTGCCCGTCGGCCGGAATCGCGAGTTCCTCTCCGGCGCTGGCCGCGCCGTGGATGCCGTCCTGGGCGGATGGATGCTCACCCCGACCCTCCAATGGAGCAGCAGGGTGCCCACCGGCGTCGGCGATGGCTCCAATTGGGCCACCGACTGGAACATCACCACCAACGCCGACCAGGTCGCCCCCGTATCCACGGGCGTTTTCAAGAACGCACCGGCCATCACCGGCGTCGGCGGACCCAACCTGTTCGCCAACCCCAATACCGCCTTTAACGCATTTCAGTTTGCGCTGCCCGGGGAGAGCGGCACGCGCAATGAGTTGCGCACGCCCGGACCTTTCGCCATCAATTTGAGTCTGGCGAAGGAGTTCACCATTCACGAGAACCACAAGCTCCAAGTCCGTTGGGAGTCCTACAACCTCACCAACACCACCATCTTCAATGGTTACTCGCTGAGCCTCGGAACCGCCAGTACGTTCGGCAAGGCCACCAGCTCCGCCGCCGCCCGCCAGATGGAGTTCGCCATGCGGTACTCATTCTAGGTACGCGTATCCTCGTTATTGGCGCCACCGGAAGGGTTGGCCGCCAGGTTGTCTCGCAATTGCCGGTCGCGGACGTGCAAGTCCGCGCGCTCGTCCGCGACCCGCAAAACGCCGCTCTCCCGCCGCACGTGGAGGTCGTCCACGGAGACCTCACCGTCCCCGCGACTCTCGATGCCTGCCTCGATGGCATCGACGCCGTCTTCCTCGTCTGGACCGCTCTGCCCGCCTCCGTCGCCCCCGCTCTCGATCGCATCCTCAGCCGCGTCCCCCGCATCGTCTTCCTGTCGTCTCCCTACAAAACGCCGCACCCTTTATTTCAAGGTGGGCAGCCCAATCCCATCCGCGACCTGCACTCCGAAATCGAGCGCCTCGTCGAAACCTCGGGTCGCCAGTGGACCTTCCTGCGCCCCGGCATGTTCGCCTCCAACGCCCTGTTCTGGTGGGCGCCGCAGATCCGCCGCGGCGACCTCGTGCGCTGGCCTTACCTCTCCGCTCCTACCGCTCCCATCGATGATCGCGACATCGCCGCCGTCGCGGTCCGCGCCCTCTGCCAGGAAGGACACGCCGGCAAGGAATATGTTCTCACCGGCCCGCAATCCCTGACCCAGTTCGAACAGATATCCACCATCGCCCGTGTGATCGGCCGCGCACTGCGCATCGAAGAGATCTCGCCCGGCCAGGCGCGCCAGGAACTGCCCTTTCCTCCCTTCGTCATGAACATGCTGCTCCGCGCATGGGGCGCCGCTATCGGTCAGCCTGCGTTCGTGACTTCTACCTTCGCCGAAATCACCGGAGCGCCTCCCCGCACCTTCCACAACTGGGCGGCCGATCACACTTCGGAATTTTTGGTACCTTGACAATCTACCTACCTAGAGTGTAAAGGTAGATTAGCATGGCGGACAAGAAAACCGATCTCATTCAAGGCACGCTCGATCTGCTGATCCTCAAGACCCTCGCCCATGATCCGATCCACGGCTATGGGATCGCCCAGCGGATTCTTTTGACCTCGAAAGAAATCCTGCAGGTCCAGCAGGGGTCTTTATATCCGGCCTTGCATCGCTTGCAGCGCAAAGGGCTGCTCCAGAGCGAGTGGCGCGAATCCGGCAGCGGACCCATGGCGAAATATTACTCGTTGACCGCCTCGGGCCGCAAATATTTGCAGGAAGAAAAAGCCCAGTGGCAGCGCTATGCGGGCGCCGTCGCCATGGTGCTGGAATCGTAGAGAGGAGGACCAATGCCTTTCCCCTGGAATCGCGATGGAGGCCGAACTGAAGCGCGAGCTTGACCATCACCTCCACGAGTTGACAGCGGAGTTCGAGCGCCGCGGATACTCTCACGCGGAGGCCGTCCTGATGGCCCGCCGCGAATTCGGCGGCAGCGAGCAGGTGAAAGAAAGGTGCCGCGACGAGCGGCGCTGGGCCTGGATGACCGGTCTCCGCCAGGATCTTGCCCTCGCCCTTCGCCAGATGCGCCGGTCTCCCGGCTTCGCCGCCACCGCCGTCCTTACCCTCGCGCTGGGCATTGCCGCCAACGTCATCGTCTTCGGCGTGCTCCAGGCCATGATCCTCCAGCCCGTCAACGTGCCTCGTGGCGACCGCGTCATGATGCTCTCCCTCGAGTACCTCCGCCGTATCCGTTTATCGCCTATCCGGAAGTGCGCGATGTACGCGACGGCAATACCTTGCTTTCCGCCGTCGCCGCCTATAACATCGAGCAACTTCGGCCTGGAAGCCGGCGGCGTCACCCGGCCCGTCTGGGGATATGAAGTGGGCGGCCAGTACTTCGAACTCGTTGCCATCAAGCCCTTCCTCGGGCGGTTGCTCCAGCGCGCCGACGACGATCATCCCGGAGCCTCGGATGCCGCCGTGCTTTCCTTTCAGGGCTGGAAGAACAGGTTTGGCGCGGACCCCCACATCGTCGGCAAAACCATCCGCCTCAACAAGCATCCGTACACCATCGTCGGCGTTACCCCGGAAGGCTTCTACGGCACCGAAAAATTTCTCCAGCCGGAGCATCTTCATTCCCCTCGCCAATGAAGCATCCATGGGAGAAGGCGACTGGCTGGAGCAACGGCACATCCAAACAGGTCTTTTCCGATCGTCCGCCTCAAAGACGGAGTCACGGTGCCCCAGGCCCTCGCGGAACTGAACGCCATTGCCGCCCGCATCCGCCGGCAGTATCCCGAAGGACGAAGATGGCCTGGGATACAAGCTGGCTCGCCCCGGCCTGGTCGGCGACACCCTCGGCGGACCGGCGCGCGCTTTCCTGGCCGGTGTCATGTTCCTGGCCGGTATCGTCCTGCTCGCCGCCTGCGTCAATCTCGGCAGCCTGTTCGCCGCGCGCACCGCCGACCGCGCCCGCGAGATCGCCATCCGCATGGCCATCGGGTCCAGCCGCTGGCGCGTTCTCCGCCAGGTGCTGGTGGAGGCGATTCTGATTTCGATTCTCGGCGGCGCCTGCGCCTGCGGGCTCGCGTGGATCGCACTCACCGGCCTGTCCGCCTGGCATCCGCCCACCGATTACCCCATGGCGTTCACCGTGCAACCCCAGCCGTCGCTGATCCTCGATGGCGCTGGCCGTCTCGGTGCTCGCCGGTGTGCTGTTCGGAGCCATGCCGCTGCGCCAGATCTTCAAGACCGATCCCAACGACGCCATTAAGAGCGGCGGCGGCCAGCCCTTCGCGGGCCGCCGCTGGCCCCTTCGCGATTGCCTGCTGGCCGCCCAGATCGCCCTCTGCTGCGTCACCGTGACCGCCGCCTTTGTCTCCCTGCGCGGCCTGGGCAGAGCACTCGACACGGACCTCGGTTTTCAGCCGCGGAATGCCGTGCTTACCAATTCGATCTGAGCCAGGCCGGCTATTCCGCCGAGGCCGCGCGACCGCTTCCAACGCCGCCTGCTGGAAAGAGTCTCCCAACTCCCGGGAGTGAAAGCCGCCGGCTACGCCAACACCACGCCCCTCAAGGGCGACCATTCCGCGACCGATATCTTCTCGCAACAGACCACCGATTTCCGCCCCTCGAACTCGCGCATTTCATGACCAACTTCTTTGAGGTGTCGCCGGGATATTTTGCCGCCGCCGGAACTCCGCTGCTCGCCGGACGCGACGTCAGCTTTGCCGATACTGGCGAAGACTCCCCCCGTTGCCGTGGTCAATCAGACCTTCGCCCGCCTGCTCTTCCACTCCGCCGATGCCGTCGGCCGCTATTTCAAGAATCCGCACCGGCCAGTCCATCCAGATTGTCGGCATCGTAGCGGATGGCAAATATCTGACCATCACCGAACATCAGGAAGCCGCGGCGTTCTACCCGATCTCGTGGAAATCCAGCACCGAAACCGCCCTCGTCGTCCGGCCCCGGGGCAGCACCGCCGGCCTCGCCGCTTCCGTTCGCCAGGTAGTCCGCGACCTGGATTCCGAGTGTTCCTATCCGTGAATCCAGCGTCTGGGCCACCCAGCTTGCCATGAGCTTCTTCCCCTCCCAGGTGGCCACCGCGGCCCTCGGCCTCTTCGGAGCGTTTGGACTTCTGCTCTCCATCGCCGGCGCCTTCGGCCTCGCCTCCTATACCGTCAGCAAGCGCCTGCGCGAGCTGAGTATCCGTGTCGCGCTCGGCGCGCCGGCGCGGCAGATCCTCACCGCCGCGCTCGGCCGCCTGCTGCTCCTGCTGGGCACCGGCTCGGTGGTCGGGATTGTGCTGGGCATCGCCGCCAGCCGGCTGCTCTCGGCCATCGTCTACCAGGCCACCGCGCAAGATCCATTCGTGCTAACCGCTGTCGCCTTCACAATGGTGCTCACCGCCTCTCTCTCCGTCGCCGGCCCCGTCCGCCGCGCCCTGCGCATCGACCCGGCAACCCTCCTCCGCGACCAATAGCCGGCCCAGGCGAGCGAAGCGAGCCACTAAGCTAATCCCCCATCCCCAACCCCCATCCCTAACCCCCGCTTTCCCCGCCTCACGTCTCCAGCTTGTACCGCGTCGGCGCCAGCCCGTACATCCGCCGCCAGAGCAGCCGATTGATCGTCACCACCATCGCCGCCATCACCACCGTCGCGCCCAGCAGCAGCGGAAAGTTGCCGGCGTCGGTGGCGCGGCTGATCACCGCCCCCAGGCCCGTGGTGGAGATACGTCTGCTCGTTGAAGTGAAAGTACTCCGCCACGATGCTGGCGTTCCACGCGCCGCCCGACGCGGTGACGAAGCCCGTCATCAGGTACGGGAAAATTCCCGGCAGAAACAGTTTGCGCCAGCGCTCCACCGTGCCGAGCTGGAAGATGTCGCAGACTTCTTTCAGATCCGTGGGGATGGCGCTGGCCCCGGCGATCACGTTGAACAGGATGTACCATTGCGTGCCCAGCAGCAGCAGCACGATCGAGCCGATGCCCAGCCCGCCGCCCACCCGGATCAGCATCAGCAGCACGATCGGGAACAGCGCCGTGGCCGGCACCGACGCGGCAATCTGCGCGATGGGCTGCGCCACCGCCGAGAGCCTTGGGCCGCAGTCCCACGTAGACGCCCACCGGAATCGTCCAGAGCCCCGCCAGCACCAGCGTCAGTTCCACGCGCAGGAACGTCGCGCCGGCGCCGAGGAAGATGTCGCGCAGATCCGGAACCGCGTGAGCGCCCGCCAGCATCGATGAGCATCCCGATCACGCGCGTACAGCAGGCCGCCCAGCGCCGCCAGACCCGCCGCCCACGCCGAGCCATTTCCGTACGCCGCCGCGGCCTCTCGCCGGCGCGCGCTCCGCCTCGCGCGGGCGAAGTACAGCGTGATCGCTTCCCGCGCCGGATCCAGCGTCACCGCGCGACACCGTCGCCAGCACCTGCGAGCGCCGCAGCAGCGTCAGGATCGGCGAGCGCGGCGTCTGCGCCGCTTCCACCTGCTCGAACTTGAACTTCTCGCTCCAGGCGATCACCGGCCGCCAGATCAACTGGTCCATCAGCACGATCACCGCGATCATCGCGACCAGTCCCCACAGGATGGCGCCGCGTGTCGCCGGCGTTGGCCGCGGTTTGCAGGTACGAACCCAGCCCGGAAGGCGCAGGTCGCGATTGCCCAGCACGAACATCTCGCAGGCCATCAGGAAAAACCAGCCGCCCGCCACCGACATCATGGAGTTCCACACCAGCCCGATGGCCGCGTACGGCAGTTCCAGTTGCGTGAAGCGCTGCCACCAGCTCAGCCGATAGATCTCCGCCGCCTCCAGCATCTCGCGCGGAATGTTCTTCATGGACGGAATACACGCTGAACGTCATGTTCCACACCTGCCCGGTGAAAATCAGCAGGATCGAGCCCAGTTCCACGCCCAATTGCCGCGTGGGAAACAGCGCCACCATGGCCACCATCACGCCCGGCAGAAAGCTGAGCACCGGGATGGATTGCAGCGTATCCAGCAGCGGGATCAGGATTCGCTCCGCCCTTGCGTTGTGCGCCGCCACCTAGCCGTAGACCAGCGTGAACACCAGGCTGAGCAGGTAGGCGATGGTCATCCGCGCCAGCGAAAACAGCGCGTACTCGCGGCAGCGCCCAGGGCGTGAGATGGATCTCCGTGTTGCGTGTTGACCGGCCCGTCCAGTAGCGCGCCAGCGAGAGCAGGCCGTAGAACAGCGCCAGGCCCGCGAGGATGATCGGCAGGTCCCGCAGCAGCGACGACGCGCCGCTGGGCAGAACGCCGAAAGGTGCCCAGGTGGTGGCCTGTCCGCGCCGTTCCGTCATCCCAGTTGCCGCATGGTCGCGGTGTCGTCGGTGTCTTCGCTGGGAGCGTAGAGCATCAGCCTGTCGCTTTCCGAATCGTAGCGAAGAATGTCGCCGTAGCGGCCCCAGTTCAGCGCGGTATCGATCTGCCGGTCCACTTCGGCATCGGAGAAATGCTCGTCCAGGATGTCGCGGAAAAACTCCAGCGGCATGGTGTGGTCCTTCTTCGCCTCCAGGGCGCCTGTTCATCTGCTGCAGCAGGCGCACGTGCGCCAGGGCGGCCTCGCGGAACAGGTGCTTGCGCCGCGCGATGTCGGCTTCGGCGAACTCTTTGCCCTGCGGCGTGAGCTCCACATCGCCTTTGTCGCGCCATCGCGAAACCCAGCAGCGTGCGGCTTCCACGATCGGCAGCAGGTCGTCCACTTCCATCAGGAGATCGTCGGCGACGCGATACAGGTCCTCCTTGCCGCCGCGGTCGTTCAGCAGTTCCAGCAGCCCGCGATGCTGCCCGGGCGGGCGTGCGGCAGCATCGGGTATCGCGCCTTCGGCAGCGGCCAGCGGCGCCGGCTCCAGTTCGGGCTGCGTCATCAGCTTGTAGATGTAGTCCACGTAGACCAGAAATTCGGCGGCGGTGCGGTCGCGCGGCTGCGGCAGGGGAACCTGGAAATCGGCGCGGATGCGCGCGGGATTGCGGCCCAGCACGAGCACGCGGTCGGCCAGCAGCACGGCTTCCTCGATGTTGTGCGTCACCAGGAAAATGCTGCGCGTGGGAATTTTCTTTCCGATCCACAGCTCCAGCAGTTCGCCGCGCAGGTTCTCGGCGGTCAGAACATCGAGCGCCGAAAATGGTTCGTCCATGAACAGGATCTCCGGCTCCACCGCCAGCGCGCGCGCGAATCCCACGCGCTGCTTCATGCCGCCGGAGAGCTCCTTGGGATAGGCCGTTTCGAATCCCTTAAGTCCCACCGATGCCAGCGCCGCCGTGGCGCGCCGGTGGCGCTCGGCCTGCGGCATGCCGCGCGCCAGCAGCGGAGCTTCCACGTTCTCCAGCACCGTGAGCCAGGGAAACAGGGCGAAGCTCTGAAACACGATGGCGACGTGCGGGGCGCTTTCGCTGAGCGGCTTGCCGTGCCACAGCACCTCCCCGCTGGAGGGCTGCGTGAGGCCGGTCAGGATGCGCAGCAGCGTCGATTTGCCCGAGCCCGAAGGGCCCAGCAGCGCCACGATCTCCCCCGCATCCACGGCCAGGTCGGTTGGCGCGATCACCTGCACCTGCCCGCCGTCCGGCCGCGTGAAGACTTTTTCGATGCCGCGCGCCTCGATGATCGGCGGCTCGGCGGGCGCTGCGGCAACCGGCGCCGCCTCTTCCACCGGCGCTGCGGCGAGCGGCTCCTTTTCCTTCTCCGCCAGCTCGTCCATCAGGTGCTGCCAGGCTTCTTCCGGCAGCTCGTCGAAGAACTGCATGCGGTCGCCGGAGTTCATCTGGTCGACGATGGCGTTCAGCTCCTCGGTCGGAGCGCGAGTGCAGCAGGACGTAGGCGTGGTAGTACGGGAACGCCCCCACCAGCTTGGCCGCAAAGCCGATGGGAATCTTGCGAAACAGGGTCTGCTGCTCCTCGAAGGGCAGCTCCATCATCAGCTCCGCGGCGTCCGATGGCTCCATCAATTGCAACAGTTGTACCGCCTGCCCCCACTGCCCGTGGGCCAGCGTAGAGCGCAGCTTTTCGTGGGTAGGCGGAGTGGTCAAACCATCAGCCTACTATAGTTCTGTTGCGTTTATCTTACAGTCTCTTCCTCCGCGCCTTCGCGTCTCCGCGATAAGGAACTCCCCCCCCTAAAACGTCAACCGCAGCCCCAACTGCACATTCCGCATCGCCCCCGCCGTGCGGATCGTCCCGAACGCCGCCGAACTGAGCGTGCCGGTCGGGGCGCTGAGATTGACGAAGTTGAAGAAGTTAGTGAATTCGCCGCGCGCCTGCAGCTTGAACCGCTCCAGAACCTGAAGTTGCGGAAAATGCCCAGGTCCACGTTCGATGCCCGGCGCGTCCACCACATTGCGGCCCAGGTTGCCGTCTGTTCCCGCGGCCGGCTTGGCGAACGCCGCGGTGTTGAACCACGCGTTGCTCACATCGTTGCGCGACCGGTGCGGATCCAGGTATAGATTGCCGACCACGTTGACGCGGTCGTTGTTCTTGCCGTCCAGGTTGATGTCGCTGCCGGACGTAATATTGAACGGCAGTCCGCTCTGCAGGGTCACGATCGCCGAAAGCTCCCAGCCGTTGATCACGTGCGCGCAGGAACGGGTTCACATGTCCGAAGTAGTCCATGTTCCAGATCACCGATGCCGACGCCGCCTGCCGCCGGTCGTTATCGGAACGGCCGCGCTCCAGCGACAGATTGCGATAGTCCTCCGCGCTGCCGTTGACGGTGTTGTTATCGAGTTCCACGTCTTCCAGGTCCTTGGAGAACGTGTAGAAGCCCTTCACGCTGAAGTGGTGCGAGAAGCGCTTCTCCACCGTGATCTGCAAGGCGTTGTACGACGGTGTTCATCACGATCTGCACGGAGTAAATGTTGGACAGAATATTGGTCTCGATGGGCCGGCGGTTGTTCACGTTGCCAGTGGTGGCGGTGCTGTTGTAGTACGGATAGTTCAGGTCTTCGGCGAAGGGCAGCCGGTGGCCCAGCGAGCCCACATACGCCGCGGTCACGGTGAGATCCTTGACGACCTGCCGCTGCACCGAGAAGTTCAACTGGTAGGTGTAGGGCCAGCGGAAATTCGGCGCCACGCCATAAATCGCCGCCGGCAGAATGAACTGCGGGGTCGCCGGATTGTAGCTGTACGGGAACGGATACACGCCGCCCGGCAGCAGTCCGTACGGATTGGTCAGCGACTGCACATTGTTGAACTGCTCGCGCACCGCGAAGGGCTGATAGTTGGACGTGGAGTTCCACTCGTTGCCCGAGACGCTGCCGTAGAAGATGCCCGCGCCGCGGCGCGAATGGAGGTCTTGCCGTCGCCGAACGGATCCCAGGCCAAGCCCGACGCGCGGCGAGAAATTGGTCTTCTGCGTGCTCACGATGCCGCGGCCGATTCCCGGATCGCCGGGCACCAGCAGTCCCGTCGGAACGTTGCGCGCCCTTCAGGACTTGCGACTGCACGCCCTGCTCGAAGGTGGCTTCGCGGTTGAACGGATCGGTCGGCGGCTGTCTGCAGGTCCTAGCGCAGGCCCAGGTTCAGGGTCAGCCGCGGATTGATGCGGAAATCGTCCTGCACGAACAGCGCGCCGGTCCAGAAATTGTCCATGGCCGTCATGGGCGCATCCTGGTTCATGGTCACCGGCAGGCCGAGCACGAAATCGGCCAGCGCGTTGCCGATATGCGACCCAGCTTGGTATTGGCCGTCTTGGTGCCCGTGAAGCTGAAGACGCCGTAGTTATTCAGCAGGGTCTGCTGAATGTCCTTATCCAGCGAGAGTTCGCCGCCGAACTTCAACGTGTGGCGGCCGCGCGTGTAGCTGACCTGGTCGCGCGTGGAATAGAAATTAGTGCCCGCCACCGGTCCGGCGATGGCCTGCGACAGCGTGAAGTAGCCGGTCACCGTGATCTGCGGCAGCGAGGGCGTGCCCCTGCACTCCGAAGCTCGAACCCAGGTCGCCCAGCGACATCTGCGGCGTGTTCAGCCGGCCGCCGAAATTGCGCGTGTAGGTCACCCAGAACTGGTTCACCATGTTCGGGCTGATGCTGAAGGTGTCGCTGAGATTGACGTTCTGCTGCCGCCAGTCGAAATTCTGCGTGGACCACGGCAGGTTGCCGCCCGGCGATATGCGCATTGTGCCCGCTGGTCTCGTAATAGCTGCCGCTCAGGCGGTTGCGGTCGCTGAAAGAGTGGTCGATCTTCGCCAGGTACTCGTCGGTGTTATAGGGATTCGGTATGGTCCCCTGCCAGAAATTGTTCGCCAGGTTCGACGCCGGAATGTACTTGTTCAGAATGTTCAGCGCGGTCGGGTCCAGCCGGTTCGCCGGAATGATGCTGCCGGGGAATGGCGCGCTGTTCAGCGGATCCATCGGCGCGATCTTCGAGTGCGAAAAATCCCCGGTGCGCTCCAGAGGCGTGGGCACAATCGCGCTGTTCAGAAACGAGCTCGTGATCTGCCGCAGCCCGGAGTAAGTGCCGAAGAAGAACGTCTTGTTCTTGCGAATCGGCCCGCCGATGCTGCCGCCGAACTGGTTGCGATGCAGCGGCGTGGCCGAGATCGCGCCCCAGTTGTAGGCGTTCAGATCGTTGTTGCGGAAGAATTCGAACAGCGACCCGTGAAGCTGGTTGGTGCCCGGTCCGCGTGATAATGTTGATCACGCCGCCCGGCGAAGCGCCCGTATTCCGCGCTGTAGCTGTTGGTGACCACGCGGAACTCTTCCACCGCGTCCGGATTCGGCGCGATGTTGCCGGTGTTGCGCAGCCCGGTCATGTTGGTGCCGCCATCCAGGTAGTAGTTCACCGACCCCAGCGCCGCCATCCACGCCGCCGTTGATCATGGTGCGCTGCTCCGGATATCCCAGCACGATGCTGTTGCCCGTGGATTCCACGCCCGGGGTCAGGTTCAGCAGCGTATAGACGTTGCGGCCCACGATCGGCAGCGTGGTGATCTTCGGCATTCTCCACCGTCCGCCCGATCTGCGCGTTATCGGTGTTCACCAGCGGCGGCGCCGCCGTCACGTCGATTTCTTCGGTGATCGTGCCCACGTCCAGAGCCGCATCCACGCGCATGTTCACGTTGATCGTCCAGGGTGACGTTCTTCTGCACGAATTTCTTGAAACCCGGTGGCCGTCACTTCCACGGTGTACGCGCCAACCGGCATGAAATCGAACCGGTATTCGCCTTCCGTACCCGTTTGCGCGGTCCGCGACTGGTTGGTCCCTACATTCGTCGCCGTCACCTGGGCGCCCGGCACAATGGCCCCGGACTTATCCGTCACGGTGCCGTAAAGAGTTGTGGTTGTCTGCGCGCTCACCACGCACGCGCCCGCTAAAAGGAGCGTGATCGCGAGTAAACACACTCCAGCTTTCTTCGACATACTAACCTCCTGGTTGTGCCGCGGCGGGTCTTCCTGGCGCTCCGCCCGCGGCCTCGTGCTATTTCTGCCCCTGTAACCTCAATAACGTTTCGAGTAAGTAGTAATCCCCGTAAGTCAACATTCCGTCCATCGGCCGTGTGCCCGTTCCATGACGAAACACGCCCGGCGGAGTCCGGTCCTCCCCGCCCACCGGCGCGAGATACCGGTCGATCAGGGACTGCACGATCGTTTCCGCGTCGCGCCGGTATTGCGCCGCGCGAGCCTGGTCCGGCACCAGTTCGGAAAGCCGCAGCAGCCCGCCCGCCAGAATCGCCGCGGCCGAACTGTCGCGGTTCCGGAAGAACACGCCTTCGTCGCAGAAGTCGTACCACGGCACGCCGTCTTCCGGCAGATGATCCAGCGCATACTGCGCCGTCTTTTCGGCCGCCGCCAGCAGCGCATCGTCGTGCGTCGCCTGCGCCGCTTCCGCGAATCCGTACACCGCCCACGCCTGCCCGCGCGACCACGCCGAATCCGCCGACAATCCCTGGTGCGTATGCGTGAACACCACCTGCGCCCGGCGGCGTATGATTCGGAAACGCCAGCGTCTTATTGCTCGACGTGAACGTCTGCCGGTTATCGCCCGGATTGTAATGCACCGATTGCGCCACCGATCCGTCCGGCCGCACCAGCCACTCGCGCCGACCGCAGCGCGTGCTTGTGGCCCAGGTCGGTCCATACCGCGTCGCCCGTCTCCTTGGCCGCCCACCACCAGATCTGCAGGTTCATCATGGTGTCGATGATGGTGTCGTCGCCGTTCGGCCCCCAACTGGCCACCAGGTTGGTGAGCGGGTTGTAGAGCTGCTTCAACCGCGCCGCCGCGCGCAGCCCTTCGGCGCGATATTTCGGATCCTTCGTGGCCTCGTAGCCCAGCACCGAAGAGTACAGATTCAGGAAGCCGGTATCGTGGTTCTGCTGGTCCTGCATTCCCATGATCCGCGAGGTCCACAGCTCCGCCCATTGCCTGTAGCGGGAATCGTGCGTGTGGCCGTACAGCTTCCACAATTCGCCGGGCCAGAAACGCGCCCGTCCAGAAATAGCCTTTACCGCGGCGTCCACTGTCCGGTCGCGCCATTGCCTTCGGTGAAGAAGCCCGTGCCCTGGAATTTCGTCACCGTGCCCGGCGCGGATTGCTTCACCAGCGGCTCGAACTTCGCCGCCGTGCGTGCGGCGGCCTGCTCGCATCAGCGCGATCGCTTCGCCGTAACTGCGCTTCGTCGCCCCCGGCGTGCAGCGTATCGGCGGGCGCGCTCTCCGGCGCCGCCGCCGTCGAAAGCACCTCCACTTTTACCGGAGCCTCCAGCCGCGCGCTCATCCCCTTCAAATACGCCACGAAGCTGTCGCGCGTGGGCGGCGTGGCCGGCAGCGCCAGAGTCCCGTCATGCATCCGGCCGGCCGGCTTCGGGTCGTTCACCACCAGCCGCTCCGTATCTTCCTGGTCCCACATCGCCGCCCCGTACAGATGGGCCACGCCGTTATGCAGGTGCAACTCCAGCAGCCGGTTGGCGTCGTCCGCGCCCACCGCGCCCGCTTCGTCGCGCGGCGCCAGCGACGCCGACGCCCAGATTTTCGTCCGGCAGATCGGTGAGCTGCGCCTTGGTCCCGGAGAGCACCACCTGCCGCCCCCACGTCGCCACCACGCCCGCGCGCGCGACCGCCGCATCCAGGTTTTCCATGCCGGGCTTGATCGGAACGCCGGTCACGAACCCGATGCCGTCCGCCGTTCTTCACCGTGATGCGATGTTCGAAGCCGTGCTCGCCGGCCCACTGCGTGATGCGGCTCTCCAGGTCCACCGTGCGGTCGCCGATCTTCCAGCCCTTGTAATCCAAGCGCCAGCATCGGCGCGCACAGGTCCCGCCGCAATCACGCGCCACTTGCGATCCGCCACGTCCGCCACCGGGATCGCTTTGCCATCCACCAGCGCCCCGATCCCGGCCACCCCGAGCGCCTTCCCGATGCCGTAGATATCCCTGCCGAACGGGCTCTCCTGGTGATACACATACTCCGGCGATGCGAACAGATCCAGGTACAAGCCCGGGCGGCGCTTGCCGAACAGGTCGATGGCGTTGCGCTTGTCGAAGTAGATGCGCCACGCCGTCTCTTCGCGATTCCCAGCCCGGCCCTTCGTAATGCACCGCGAATTTGGCATCGGTCCGCTTGGGATAAATCGAGCGCAGGCGCTGTATGGTGGGGGCATCGCCGTAAGCCAGCGTGACGATGCGCGTCTGGTGCGGCTTCAGGTCGATCTGGAAGGCCAGTTCGTCCTACTTGCCGTCACCGTCCAGATCGTCCGCCTGCGAGGGCAGTTCCGTGGTTTCCAGTACCGCCGCGTCCTGCGCCAGCGTGGCCGCATCGCTGGTGGTCACAATCGCCGTGCCCGCGGTGAAGTCTTTGGCGATGGCCTTCAGCGCGCTCACCGCCACCACCACGTTCTGCGCGGGCCGCGCCTCCCCGCCCGGGTTGGTCACCGCCAGCTTCAGGACCTTGATGTGCGCCGCCGCGCCGCCGGCCGCCGCGGCCAGCAGCAACAGCGCGGCGCAAACCGGCGCAGGCCCAATGCGCCCATGCCGCATGCCTATTTTCCTCCGCGCGACGCTTCCAGGCCGGACCCGCCCTGCGCGTATTCCGGCTGCACGTTCACCACGCCGAATTCCCGGTCCGCCACTTCGCGGTGCGCCGCCATGATCCACAGGAAACCGATGCTGCTGCCCGGCGCCGCCACGTTGGGGTGATAGCCCTGCGGCATCACCACGCAATCGCCTTCGCGCACCACCACCGCCAGTTCCGGTTCCTGCGGATTGGTATACACCAGTTGGACGCCCCACGCCGGCGCGGGCATATCGATGTAGACGTAGGCTTCCTCCAGCGTGGCGCCGTGTTCGTGCGGGGGCCAACTGGTCCAGTTGCCCGGTTCGCTGAAGGTGACGCCCGCCAGAATCCGGCCCGCCTCCACGTTCTTTCCGATCACGATGTTCAAGTCGCGCGTGTTGTTGGCGCCGCCCGCCTGAAAATGCAGCGCGGGATTCTGCACGCACTTTCGCATAGCGAAACGAACTGCACCGGATACGTGCCCTCCACCGGCGCGGCGATCTCGGCGAAATCGCATCCCTCCGCCGCGGGCGTCACCCGCACCTGGCTTCCGCGCGGAGCATACACCGCGTCGTAAGGCGTAGCGGCGAAGCGCTGCCCGTCCACCTCCACCTCCGCGCCGCCGCGCAGGCAGATCAAGCCCGTCTCCCGCTCGGCACGTGGAAAATGCCAGCGCCTCCGCGCCGCCATCCAATATGATCCGGCCATAGTGCAGGTGCCGCACCGCGCCGTTGCCCGGGGCCAGCGAACAGGTCCGGCCCTTGGCGCGATTCGTTCCGCGCCGGATGCAATCTTCTTCGCTAAGCCGGTAAGCCACGCTGCTCATCGTTCACTCCAGTTCACAATGTGAAATGCTCTGTACCGTATTCTGTCACTGAGTCTATTGCGTTACAAACGGAGTGTCAAGACCGAAATTAGCAAAATCTGAACCGCCTTGTACTACAATGTGAAACAAGATGACCACCGGCACAACGGCGGACGCGGGCGGAGTCCGTGTTCTCCACAAGACCCTCGACATTCTGGAAACCATCAAGTCCCGCGAGTCCGGCTTCAAACTGGCCGAGCTGTCCCGCGAGGTGGAACTGCCCAAAGCCACCGTCTACCGCATTCTCACCACGCTCGAGGGCCGCGGCTATCTCGACCGCGCCGCCGACGGCAGCTACCGCATGGCCAAAAAGCTCTTCGATCTGCAACGCTCCGAATCGGTGGAGCAGATTCTGAATCGCGTCGCCCACCCCATCATGGAACGCGTCGTGGACGCCACTAAGGAGACCGTCAACCTGGGCATTCTCGATGCCGGCGAAGTCGTCGTGATCAACACCGTCGAAAGCCCGCAGGCCGTGCGCATGTCTTCCAAGATCGGAAACCGCCGGCATCTGCATTCCACGGCGCTCGGCAAGATTTTTCTCGCCGGCCTGCCCGACAAGGAATTCCTCCGCCTGATTCGCATGAAAGGGCTTCCCCGCCTGACTGACTTTACCCTCACCGGCAAGCCCGCCGTCATTGAAGAAATCCACCGCGTCCGGAAACAGGGTTGGGCCATGGACAACCAGGAAAACGAAATCGAGGGCCGCTGCATCGGCGCCCCCATCCTCACGCCCGACGGCCGCGTGGTCGCCGCCCTCAGCATCTCCGGCCCCGTCTTTCGCATGGACGTCGCCCGCGCCAAATCCCTGGTGCCGCAGTTAAGAACGTTCTGCGCGGAGATTTCGGAGAAACTGGCCGCCCTGCGGTAAGGATCCGGCGCCAGTTGCGCTCACTTTGATGGCAGGCGGCGCCGCAGTTCGTCGAAGAAGTTCAGCAGGATGGTTGCGTGGACCGTAGCCGGCTCCTCGCTCCTGGATTCAGGCGGAGCGAGCACTACAAAGCGCCGGCCGTCAGGTGCTATGTCCAGATTCCAAAGGGCGTTGTTCGTTGGCCGGAAGAGCGGCGCCGGCGACCACTGCCGAGGTTTCTCAGGGACGAAGGAGTGCGCATCGGCCGTGTAGCGGGCGACCATGACGCGATTTTCGGAATTCACGTAGAACAGTTCCCTGCGATTGCGCGACCAGACGGGGAACTTTGCCCCGCTTTCGGATTCCGATACCTGCCACCTGCCCGCCGAAGGCGCGGACGGAAACGGGCGCACAGAAATTTGACCTCCGAGTCCCGCGCCGGTGGTAGATACGTAGGCGATCCATCGCCCGTCGGGTGAAAACGCCGGGTCTACCTGGCTGAGGGATTCGTTCGCGAGTGGCTCGGGCTTCCCCGGTTTGGGATGTTCCGGATCGTTCAAATCCAGCGGTAGCGTCCAAATCTCAAACGCCTTATCCCTGCCACTCCGAACAAAAGCTATGGTGCGTCCGTCAGGGGAAATCGAAAACACTTGCAGAGGAGTTTTCTCGCCGAACACCTTCTCAGGCTTGCCGGAACCGTCGCCGCGGATCCACCAGATGCCGAATTCACCGTCGCCCGCTGGAACATCCGAGGCGTAAACAATGTGCTGTCCGTCCGGCGTCCAGGCCGGATGCCGGTTCAGAGCGCCATCGAAGGTCAGCCTGGTTACAGTGCCGCGTTGGAGATCGTGAACGAACAGATCTCCCGCCACCGCCAGTGCCAGCCGGTTGCCGTCCGGCGAAAGGCGAGGAGTCTCCGCCTGCCGCGAGTGCGCTGATGGATGGGCTTACAACCGGCTGTAACTTTCCGGTGCTGTCCAGCCAGGCAATGGGGGCGACTTCGGCTCGTCGCGCCGCGCTCGCGTATAGCAGAATCCCGGTCTGGGAAAAAGAGACCCGGCCAAAGGCGGCGTTCTCCGAATCGGCGAGGTCTTCAAGCAAGGGCACCGGCGCGCCGCGTGTCTCCAGTCGCCCGAGGTCGAACCGTACGCCATAAAGCGCTCCCTGACGGAAATAGATGAGGTGGCCGCTCGGCAGATAGCGCCCAGAGGAACCGCCGCGCCGGACCACCTTGACCCGTCCCGACTTGAGCGAAAGAACTTCGATGTTGGCGCTATTCATAGCGGCGGCGGAAGCTGCGACGAGGCCGGTGAACAAAACGTTATCACCGCCGGGCAGAACCTGCGGCCAACGCCAGGTGCGTTCGCCGTGCTGCTCCGGCTTGCCGATGATCTGCGGTTCGCCCCCGCTCGCAGGTATGCGGAACAGATGATAGTTATCCAGATTGGCAATGATCGTGCCGTCCTCTCCCCACGAGGCGCCGCGCTCCAGGCCGGCGGTAACGCACAAGGAAAAGCCCCCGCCACCCTGTAGCGGAACCTTCCTCAACTTCTGGCCGGCGAAGAATCCGATCCACTGGCCATCCGGAGAAAAGAAGGGAGCGACCGCTCCTTCGGTACCTGCGAGTCTTGTGATGGTGGACTCGTCGAGCCGGCGCATTGCCAGTTGCTCACTGCCATCCGCCGCCTTCGCGGGAAAAACTAAACGCGTTCCGTCAGGCGAGATTACCGGATTGAAATATTCACCGCTTTCTGCCCGTCCCCGGATCGCTTCGGGTCCCAGGTCAACGCTAAAGCGCACCATCGGCCGGTCTGCCGGCAGCATGGCGCGCCAGAGCAGCGCGCCCGAGATTACCGCGACTACCGACGAAAGACCCGCGATCATCCACGAAAGGCCAGCCGAACGCTTCAGCCTGTAGCGATGGGATGTTCCAGGCGCGCTAACCGGTTGGGCGTGCGCCAAAGGCTCCGGCTGTTCGGCGGGTGTGTGCGGTGTCTCCGGTATCGGTTCCACAAGGGCGCCGTTGGGCTGACCGCCCCCGAGTGGCGCGATGAACCGATAGCCGCGCTTCGGTAGCGTTTCTATGAATCGGGGGCTTTCCGCCGAGTCGCCCAAGGTGTCGCGGAGGTGATTGACTGCCTTGTTCAGACCGCGATCGAAATCGACAAACGTGTCGGCCGGCCAGAGCTGTCTTTTGCAGTTCCTCCCGGGATACTAGTTCGCCCGGGTGTGCCAGCAGGAGCAGGAGGATCTGTAAAGGCTGCTCACGGAGTTTGATCCTCAGACCCTGCCTGCGCAGTTCGCCCGCGTGCTGGTCGACTTCGAACACACCAAAGCGGATCGGCCGGCCATTCCCCGACATACTCACTCCTGGTAGACCGAGTATACACCGCGTTTCACATGTCTCGATAAGGCATTGGTTCCCGGCCGCTTAAGCGGGAATAGCGGGGGAACACGAAAGGCACCTTGGCTGGATTGACCTTTCGCGGCAGCCAATGCCAATCTGGCTCACAAACCTGCACCCAGGGAGGGACGAAATGAAAGGGCTGTATAACATATCCAGATGCGGAGGCTCCCTGATTCTGGATAGTGGCCGCCGTGCTGCTCGCTGGCAGTTATGGCTACGCATCGATCCTGAGCACGACCGCCACGGTGAGGTCGAACAATTCGCTGCTTGTCGATGTTCAGGTGACCACCGGCGCCAACCGTGGAGAAGGTCTTGATCACCTACCAGACCATCGGGCGTGGACCCGCTGGTTTCCCGCCCCACCCAGGTCTCGTCCACCGGCTCGACCACGATCACCATCGGAAGGCTTAGGGCAAACCGCGACGTACACCTACACCGTGGACGCGTTCGACCGCGATGGCGCTCCGGCGGGAACCGCCAGCGGGAGCTTTACCACCGGCCCGCTTCCGGCGCCCTTGTTGACGAACACCTACACGCTTACAGGGCGCACGACGGCCCCGCTCGTCATTGTGCAGGACAACCAGGTGGGCTTCCGGGGCTGGGTGGGCTTAGACCTCCATTCCTCCGATGCGCCGCAGATCGTCTGGTACTACAGCAACGTTCCGAGCAACGCGTCCGGCGTAACTGCAAGTCGACACCGTGGGATCGATCGTTCGGGAGCGGAACGGGAATTTCCTCTTTGGGGACGCAGGAACGGGAGGTCCCACGGCCTTGGACACTTTCTATCGAGCGATCACGCCCGACGGGACCCTTCTTGCCGAGAGCCCGCCCGATTGCAGCGTGACGCCGCCGGCGGCCTCGCCGAGCCCGGCGGGCTGGATCTGGGGCCAGGGAAACGACTGGCATGAACATCTCGTGCCCGGCGCGGACGGTGTCCGCAGGCACGGTCCTCCACCTTGGCAAGATCTTCAAGGACCCGTTCTTCGACGCGGGGCAGGCTCCGCAGGGCAAGCGGCTGCAGGCGGGGAGCGTCATTCGCCGCTGGAACCCCGCGGCGGGAACAGACGAAATCGTGTGGGACCCCTTCAACTTCCTCGATCCGTTGACCGAGAGGACTAACACTTCGAACACCGATCCGGGCAACAGCTCCGATCTGGTCAGTTCCTTTCCTTGCGCGGGAGCCTCGCTCCAGAGCGAGGAGTGGATGCACGCGAACTCGCTCCAGGTCACGCCGATGGGTGTGATCCTCATGTCGGTGAGGTACCTCGATACGGTGATCGCGATCTCGCCGCAACTCGACCGAATCGCGTGGCGGATCGGCCGCTTCAAGAGCGACTTTACCTTCCCCAACCCAAGCGACAGGTTCTACCACGAGCATTATGTCCGCATGCTCGAGAACGGAAATCTCCTCCTCTTCGACAACGGAAACGGCCGGCCGGCGGCTGAGGGCGGACTGTATACCCGCGCACTCGAGCTCGCGCTCGACTGGAAGTCGATGACGGCGGCAAAGGTATGGGAGTATCGCCACCAGATAGGCTCCAGCGGCGGAGCTCCCGTTTATAAGTACTCCGATAGAGTCGGCACCGCCCAGCGGCTCGCGAACGGCAACACGATCGTCTGGTTCGGCGCCGACATCGATCCCACGACGCTCAAGCCGAAGAGCCCGCAGACTTACACGCTCGTCGAAGCCGACGCCAGCTCCGAGGCCAGCGCCGTAGCGGTCCTGGACGTGCAGATTCCTCCGGGAACTGGCTTCCCCTATCGGGCGTTGCCGGTGGAAACGCTCTTCGGGGAGGTCCCCATGTCCGGCGAATGGCCCATCCCTGACAGCCTCGCCAAACCCCATCCAGGTCACAGGCGCCGTGGATGGAACTACCACGATCAGCTGGAATGCGCCAGGCGCATCCAGCGTCGAGATTCACATTGGCAGCCCGAATGGCCCGCTCTTCGCCTCCGGAGGGAATCAGGGATCGGCGCAAACCGGTCCCTGGGTGGCCGACGGCACGACATTCTACCTACAGGATGTCACTGGGGGAAAACCGCTGACCGCAAACAATACGCTGGCCACGCTCATCGTTCATTTGCAGAGGTGATGAAAATCGTGAGAAGAACGCTCGCCTCCCGTGATCGCATCCGCGTATTTCGCCTGCTCTGCTTTGGCGGTGCCGTTTACCTGCTTTGCGGCGGCGGAAGTCTCTGACCGGTTCCGCGGGAGAACCGAAATGTATACCGAATCCGAAACTCAGTAGAAGGTTAGGGAAATTATGGAACATCCGCCCATCATTACCGTGGGGCCGCCGGCTCCTAAACCCATAACCAAAGGTGACTTGTCGCCTGCCGCCCAAGCTTTGATCGGAAAAGCGTGCGGCTGCGGCTGTTGCAGCCAGCCGCTTTGCCCGCCTGATCCGAACCTCACCTGCCAGGTGGTTTCTGTGGGTAAAGGCATGAACCCCGCTTACATCGCAAATGGACTAAAGGGAGATCTGGTCCTATGCCCTGGTGACGGTCAGGGTATCATCGGCGCGATGATGGGCGCGCTGCAGCCGCCGCAAGTCTACACCCACATGGGGATCATGGTGGCGGATAAGTTCCTGGTCCGGCACACAACAGCCATCGATGGGCGGATGCAATCTGACCCCGGCGGAAAACTCTTTGGGCTGGCGGACGTGCCCGCGCCGATCGACGGTTTCGATCCGAACAAGATCAAATATGGTTGGCCGGGCACCATTACACAGTCAGTTGAGGAGGCTTGGCGTGCGAGTCAAGACTCCAGTACTCCGCTCTTCGCCGCTGCGAACTATAGCGATCGCCCGGGCACCGACCCATCGCACATTTGGAACGTCAACGCCCTTTCTTTCGATGCGGTATACGACAGCAGCGGCTCGCGCCGTCCGGCACTCATCGTTTCGGCCTGTCCGGGCGCTCAAAATACCTACCCGGAGCTCCGCCCCATGCTCCAGCGCGTGGCAGACGAGGCGCTCGCCATGCGGGGACACTACCGGTTCTATTCCTACACCAACGCTGCCATCTCAATGGACCCGGCTTACCTGGGTCCTCCTATGCCGCTCTATGACTCCGCCGGCAAGCAACGGGAAGGCACAATGCCCGACCCAGGCGACCCTTGCAAGCAGGTCCCGGTCGATCACACAGTCCCTCTTTGCTGCTCATCCTTTATCTGGACTGCGATTCAACGTCTGAAGGCCAAGGGCGTCCTGATCGAGCTAGACCCTGACGTAAAAGGCGAGCCTGCAGTGCCCGCCGGCTGTGAGCAGAAGATACCTCCACAGTGGGGCGGAGATGCGCCCGACCCCAAGAATATTACCCCGGATGGGCTTTACTATTACAGTGTTGCCCAGAGAGGCAATGCCGGCCAGGCACTTTACCAGAAATTGCATGACGCCGTGGACGACGGTATCCAGCAGGAGCTCGACCAACTGTTTGCCGCGCTTGACAAGGCAGTGGGCTTCAAAGTTCCCAGAATCGGATGGGCCATTTTGTTGTTCGCCCTGGGCAATAGCGTCAGTCCTGTCGGAGCCATCGGAGAACTCCTCGGCATCGCCGTGGCTGACGCACAGGCGGTATTCGACCTCTTGACCGACATGCCCGACGATATCGCCAACCAAATGTGCAACTCCTTCGCAAATGACAATCAAAGCGGCGCGAATGAGGAATCGACAGCCTGGAAGAGTCCTGGAGAGGGCCGCGCCGTGAGCCCCGACGACATCATCTGGTTCTGGGAGCCGACGACCTTTATTGGAGCTGCCACCTCGCCGGTAGTCGAGTTTCGGGGTTTGTACGGCCAAAACAGCGAGATGGTTCTTCGGCCGCCGATGTGGGGCGATCTGCCAACGTGCCAATGGCAAGTCAGCCCGGGGCGCGCGCGCTTGCATGGCCAGATATTTCTAGAGGGCTCCAGCGCCGGAGTTGCCGGTGCGGTGGTTACCTGCGCCTGCGAGCATGCCTGGAGCAACGTCGACGGCTATACCATGGACGTTCCTGCCGGAACTTATTGGGCCACTGCTTCCTGGCAGGATCCGAAGACCGATATCGTGTGGTCGGCTGCCGAGTCTGTCGATATACCCTGGCCCGCCGGCGCCATTCACAATTTCACCTTGAAACCGCCGCCCGTGGATTGGCGGATGGTGGAGATCCACGGGCATGCCGATATGGTCGACCGCAAGATAATCGGCAACGATATTTGGACCCACCCCGCGATCAGCCTGACGGCCCGTTTGGGACCATTCGGAAACCCCGCCGTCCCGTCCGATACCACGGGCACAACTTGGGGGGCCAAGCCGGTGCTGTCCTGCGGCGATGAGGATGCCCTCAAGGTCGACATTCAGATGTCATGGCGAATCGGTGGCTTCGTTGACGTCACACTCAAAGTGTTCCTGATGGATGGCGCAGACGTCGAAGATACGAGGGGTGTCGTGTTCACTTTGAACCCCTTCGATGTGAAAGTGGTAGCGCCGATGGATCTGGTGAATAGCGAGTTTGCCGCACCTGACCGGGCACACCTCGAGATCACGTTCGAGAACAAACAGCAGAATTAGAACGTTGCGCCGGGTCTGCCTGCCGCTGCCAGGCCGCCGTGAACCTTATCAGCGTTTGTCCTAAAAAATAACAAGGAGCAGGAATGACTTATGGGTCCCATCATGCCGGAGAACCCGGTACTATTTTCGGATGTGACCGCCGTCGCGGCAGCGTCTAATGGAAAGTCAATTGGCCTGTATAGCGTTATCGACATGGATAACGTCGACCGGAAGGCCGTAGTCGCAGAAGGTCAAACTACGGCCAATGCGAAAACCACCCTCTATGCGCTGATGCATTGGGGACAGTTATTGGCGCGCAATTGCGATGCCTCGAACTATCAGAATTATGAGCGATGGGTAGGAGCGTATTTTCAGATGAACCAGCGATCGGATTTGAACTGGTTCCGCACTGCCCTCTCCCGTCGCGCCGGGCTGACACCCTGAACCAGGAATCTCGTGTGCCATACCATCGTGTCGGCCGTGAAAACGGAATGATCGACCGCCGGCCCGCGTGGATCGCACCCTGCGCGGGCGCAACCGGGCCCACGCGTCTGGATTCATCGATTGCATTCCGCGAACGGCTGACGTGGTGAAGCGGCGCACCGCGGCGCTACTGCCACTCCAGAACCAGGAGCGAAACGCCCTGGCGCGGCAGCGTGACCTGGACCTTCGCCGTTCCGTCCTTCACCGGGACCACTGATAGGCGAAGCGGTATCGGTGGCGAGCTGGCCGGCTTTGAGAAGCTGCGCGTATTGCGCATCGCTTGGCGCCGTGGGGGAGCCCATCCCTTGCCACACCGTGAAAGCGTTGCTGTGGGTGCGATCGATGCGATATTGCACCAGGCGAGCTTCCCCGTTGGCCAGAGGCAGATGATTTAGCGTGTATTCGATAGTGGCGTCGGGTCCCGCCAGGTCGTCGTCGTGATAATACCAGGTGAGCACGGTCATCTTCTTCGCGTCGAGACTGGCCAGCGCGCCCACGTCCGGCTTGTCGCGCACGCCAGTTCGCAGAACTTCATCCAGCGGCGCCTCTTCGGAGCTGGTGGCCTCGATCCGTTGCCCGCTCATGCGGCTGAACATCCGGAACACATTCATCACCGGCAGGTCGATCCCATTGTTCGCCAGGGTGCGCTGGCCGGAGAAGAAAGGCTGGTTTTCGAACTCAAAGGCCCAGGTCAGCGCGGCATCCAGATTCACACCGCGGCGGGCCGCCAGGTCGTGCTCCCGCGCGAAAGTGGCTGCCGTATAGCTGGAATACATAGTAGTGTTGCGATACCCGAGTTGCGGTCCCTGGCACGCGGCGCAGCCGTCCGGATCGGATTCGCCGATCACGATCGGCTTGTTCTTCAGCTCCGGAACATTGGCGATCATGGCAAAGCCCTGGTCAATGGTTCTGAGCTGGGCGGCGATGCCCAGCCGCACGTGGCCATCTACAAACCCCGGCGCGCCCTTGGCGTGAAACGATAGGAAATCCGTCGGCGTGCCGCGCTTGCCCGTGGCGTAGTTAGTCCCGTCCACCACATGCTTCATGAAATTCTCCATGAACCGTCCGCCTGTGCCGGCCATATCCGGACCGCCGACGCGCGCCGTGGGCAAGGCGCGGCGCACGGCATCCACGGCGTAATCGTGCAGCTTGTATAACTCCTCCGGAGTTCCATGCCAGTAAGAAGAGATATTGGATTCGTTCCAGACTTCGAAGTACCAATGCTCCACTTCGGCGCGGCCGTAACGCTCGACGCAGTGCTTCACCCACTGATAGACCAGCTCGCCAAACCTGGCGTAATCCTTGGGCGGGTAGGACCAGCCCGTGGCTATCCTGTTGTAACCGGCCCCGGGGCGCCATTCGTGCTGGTAGGGCTCGGGGTGGGTCGAGAGCGCTTCCGGCATGAAACCGATCTCCACATAGGGCCGCACGCCGTCGCGCACGGTAAGTATCGAAGATATGGTCTATGACGGTCCAGTTATAGATGGGCTTGCCATCTTTGTCTTCGGTGTAAATGCCGGTGCTGCCCCATTTGAGCGCGGGCGTCCCGTCGCCGGTGCAAAGCAGGTTGTGCGCGCGAAAGAAGATATCGTCGGGCCGTAACTCGCCTAGTTCGGCAAGCAGTTTCTTCCCGTCTTTCATGGTGGCGTAGTTGGGTTCGTCCGCGCCGAACATGCGCCAGATCGGCTTCAATTCACCAAGACTTTTCGCCGCGTCCACCGTGACGGTCACGGGGAACTGGGCGTTCGCCGGAACCGCGCAAGCCAGGCAGAGGGCCGTCAGCAATGTCAGTTTCATTTCTTCTCTTTTATCACCTCCGTGCCAGCGAGAGCTTGGAGAATCGGGCTTGCACCTTCGATTGCCGCTGCGCTTCACAGGACCGCAGCAGCAGACCTCTTGCATCCGTAAGATGCGCCAGCATCCGCGCGCGGGCCTCCTCGGGTTCCCGCCGGCGGATCGCCGTATAGATGTGGTTGTGAAGCCTGGCGGTGTGATCCAGGTTCACCATCTGGGAAGTGAGTTCCATCAGCCTGTGCAGCAATTCGTGAACAATCGAAAACATCAGGCTGCAAACGCGATTGCCGGCCATCTGGAAAATGGTCCGATGAAAGCGGAGGTCCTCCTCGATGAACTCCCCCTGACTGATTTCACTCGCCCGCATGCGGGTGAGCGAACGGCGCAGGTCGGAAATCCGTTCCGGGGTGGCGCGCCCGGCGGCCCTGGCCGCCAGTTCCGGCTCCACGATGAGCCGCGCCTCCATCAATTCTTCGAATGAAATTCCCTCCAGCAGCACCAGGAACTCCATCGGCTCGGACAAAATGGAGGGCGCGGCGCCGTTGAGATACGTGCCATCGCCGACGCGCTGCGATACCACTCCCATGACTTCCATCATTTTCAGAGCCTGCCGCAGGGAACCACGGCTGACCTTGAGGTTGGAAGCCATTTCCCGCTCCGCGGGGAGACGCGCACCCGGCACCAGAGTTCCCTCGGAAATGAGCTGCTTGAAAGTCCCGAGCAGCCTCGTGGTCACATCCGGTTTGCGGTCTAACGCACTCATTGGACTAACCAAGTATACGCTCGAACATCGTGCCGAATTCCCATATTGGGAATGAAGTCATATAATTGGTTGTACCATTTCAGCCCGATAGAATGATTCGGAACCTTCGCTGGAGAATCGCGCTCCTTATCGGCGCCGCGATCGCAATTAGCTATTTCGACCGGCAGACTCTGCCCGTAGCCATCGCGGCCATTCAGCGCGAAATTCCCATTTCCAATACGCAGTTTTCCCAGTTGCAGGCCTGCTTTCTGATCGCGTACGCGGTGATGTACGCGGGCGGCGGAAAACTGATCGACGCGATAGGAACCAGAGCCGGCTTCGCATGGATTATGCTCTGGTGGTCGCTGGCATGCGCCAGCCACGGATTGGCGCGCAGTTTCGGCATGCTGGCCGGGAGCCGGTTACTGCTGGGCGCCGGCGAAGGCGGCGGATTCCCGGCGGCCACCAAAGCTGTGGCGGAGTGGTTTCCCACCAGGGAGCGGTCCACCGCAATGGGGATCATCAACGCGGGCACCGCGGTCGGCGCCGTGATTGCTCCGCCGGCCATTTCGCTCCTCATCACCGAGCTGAACTGGCGCTGGGTGTTCTTCGCTTCCGGTGCCGTCGGGCTGGCTTGGACAGCGTTCTGGTGGAAGCGGTACCAGCCGGCGCGCAGCCATCCCCAACTCGGCTTCGTCGAACGCGCCGGTCTCGATGAGGCGTTGGCGTATTCGGAAAGCGATGTCCGGCCCGCGGGCGAATGGTTCCGGCTGCTCGCGCTGCCGCAGGTATGGGGACTGGTCTCGGCAAAATTCCTCAGCGATGCGGCCTGGTATTTCTACCTGTTCTGGCTTCCGAAATATTTATATGACGCGCGCGGATTCGACATCAAAGCGGTGGGCGCCTTCGCCTGGATTCCCTACGCGTTTTCGGGCGTTGGCAGCCTTTGCGGAGGCTGGTTTTCCAGTAAACTGATCCAGCGCGGACACAGCCTGAATTTCGCGCGCAAGGCTGCGCTCGGCGCCAGCGCGGCAGTGATGCCGTGCATTCTGTTTCTCACGCACGCACCGGTCAGCCTGGCGCTGATGCTGTTCAGCATCGCATTTTTCGGACAACAATCATGGTCCACGCTGGTGATGATTCTACCGGCCGATCTCTTTCCGCAGCGTGCGGTGGGATCGGTAGCCGGCATGGTGGGCTTCGGCGGCGCGATTGGCGGAGCCGTCTTTGGCTTGATCGCCGGATATCTTCTGGACCATGGCTTTGGCTACGGACCGGTTTTTGCCGCGGTGAGCACGTTCCACGTCGCCGCATTTCTGATCATTCTGCTCTCCGTGCGCGGGGTCGATTTTGTGCGCGCCAGATTCCTGGAGGTGAAGGTATGAAAATTACGGAGATTCGAACCCGCGTCGTGGAATGGAGGGGGCCCACCGTGCCTCCGCAACCGCACTTCTGCACCAATCCGATGGATCTGCTGGCGCTGCCCAACGATTCCATGGCGAGTTTCCGGTTTCACGGCTGGCTGATTGTCGAGATCTTTACCGATGCCGGCCACGTGGGCATCGGCAACGCGGCACTGGCGCCACGGGTGGCCCAGGAGATCATCGACGTTTACCTGAAGCCGATCCTGATGGGGCGCGACCCGTGGGACGTGGAAGCACTCTGGCAGCACATGTACCGCAACACCATGGCGTTTGGCCGCAAGGGCATCGGCATGGCGGCCATCAGCGCCGTGGACATCGCGCTCTGGGACATTCTGGGAAAAGCCGCCGGGCAACCCGTGTTCAAACTGCTGGGCGGCCGCACCAAACAGAAGATTCCGGTGTATGCCAGCCGGCTGTACAGCCAGCCTCTGGATCAACTCGCGGCGGAGGCCGGCCGCTACAAAGAGCAGGGATATCGCGCCATGAAACTGCGCTTCGGATGGGGGCCGGTGGATGGCGCGGCCGGCATGGAGCGCAACCTGGAACTGGTGCGCACGGTGCGCGAGACCATCGGCTACGAAATCGACCTGATGGCCGACGCGTATATGGGATGGACTCTGGACTACGCCCGGCGAATGATTCCGCTGCTGGAGCCTTACCGCCTGCGCTGGCTTGAAGAGCCGGTGATTCCCGACGACATCGGCGGGTATGCGGCATTGAAGGCCTTGGGCCGAATTCCGATTGCCGGCGGGGAGCACGAGTTCACGTCGTACGGTTTTCGCGATTTGCTGGAGGCACGGGCGGTGGATGTGATCCAGTTCGACACCAATCGCGTCGGGCGGCATCACGCAGGCGCGCAAGGTGGCGGCGCTGGCGGAATCCTTCTCGGTTCCCGTGGTGCCCCACGCCGGCCAGATGCACAACTTTCACGTGGTCATGGCGAGTTACAACTCACCCATGGCCGAGTTCTTCCCGGTTGTGGACGTGGAGATCGGCAACGAACTGTTCTGGTACATTTTCGAAGGCGAACCCACGCCGCAGGACGGATTCATTGACCTGCGAGACGACCTGCCCGGCCTGGGTGTGACGATCCGCGAGGACGCCCTGGCCAGTTTCGACGTGATCGAAGGCGGAGGCCGCAAATGATCCGCCTGGCGCAATTGCAGGGGCCCGGCGGCAGAAGGGTGGCAGTGGTACAGGAGCCGCTACTCCTGCTTCTGGACGGATGCGCTTCGGTCTACGATCTGGCCCGGACGTGCCTCGGCGAAAACCGCAGTCCCGAAGCAGTGGTAGCGAGCCTGCAGGGGAAGGAGCAGGTGCCTTATGACGAGGTCTATGCAGGGACTTCGGAGTGGCGGCTGCTTCCCGCGGCCGACCATCCCCAAGAGCCGGCCCGCTGCCTGGTAAGTGGCACCGGACTCACCCACGTTGCCAGTGCGAACAACCGCCAGGCCATGCACGGAAAGCCGGAGGAACTCACGGACAGTATGAGGATGTATCGCTGGGGAGTCGAGGGCGGCAAGCCCGCGCCGGGCGAGATCGGCGTCGCACCGGAGTGGTTTTACAAAGGCAATGGCACATCCCTGCGGGCGCACAATGAAGCCCTGGCCATTCCCGGTTTCTCTGACGACGGAGGCGAAGAACCCGAGATTGCCGGCGTCTACCTGATCGATGACGCCGGAGTGCCCCGGCGCATCGGGTTCACCCAGGGCAATGAGTTTTCCGACCACGAATTCGAACGGCATAACTATCTCTACCTGGCCGCATCGAAGCTGCGGACCTGCGCCATCGGGCCGGAACTGGTGATTGGCGCGGCGTTTGACGACGTACCCGGCACCGTTTCGATTGAGCGCGGCGGAAACCGCCTCTGGTCGCGATCGATCCGCACCGGGGAAGAGACCATGTCTCATTCCGTGGCCAACCTGGAACATCACCATTTCAAGTTCGAGGCGCACCGCAGGCAGGGCGATCTGCACGTCCATTACTTCGGCGCGGATGCATTCAGCTTCGGCGACGGCATCCGGCTGCAGGATGGAGACATCATGGAAGTGCATTTCGAGGGCTACGGCAGGGCTCTGCGGAATACCGTACAGCGAAGCGTGATACCGCAGCGCCCGGTGGAAGCATTGCCCCTGTGACCGCGTTACAGATGGAAGACGCGCTTCAACAGGCCGGTGTATTGCGGACCCGTAGTGAGGATGATCAAGGCGAAGTAGCCCACGGCAAGCAGGCCTCCGGCGGCGAACTGCCCCCATCGCCTGAGGTCCGGACGCCGCGAAGGAATCCGGCCAGGCATGCGACGATCATCAGGCAATGGCCGGCGGCTGCCACCACCGCGATCAACAGGTCAGGTCGATGCAGATGGCCGGTACGAAGCAGAATCGAAAACTGCTGTAGCCCGGCTTTGATGAAGGTGGTGACAAACAGGTTGGTATAGTTCCAGAACAGCGGCGATGGTGAAGCCCGCGCCGAATCCCCACGCGCTCCGGCGCCGCGTCAGCAGGATCACCGCAACATATATCAACGCCTGAAGGGCATGCAGCACCCGGATCTTCGGATCGAACGCCGCTGACAGGACGAGGGCAAAAATGAAGAATCCAGCTCCCAGCAGAAATCCACGTGTCCACCCAACCGCCGCTCTTCCCGGATTTGCGCATCACCATGGCTAACGAGAATCGAGCTCGCCGGGTTCCAGCGACAATCCGGCTACCTGGTCATCGCGGGTAGCAGGATGCCTCGCACAGCGTCCGGCCGCGCAGTGGTGTCCCCGGAATCGGTGAGGCCGCGCCTCTCTTTGTGGCAGGTGGCGCAGCGGGCGAAATCGGGCTTGCCCTCCTGCTTCGCCAGTTGGACGTGGCAGTTGATGCAGAGCACGTGCATGGACTGTACATAGCCGGGAGCGCGGTAGTGCTTCACCGCGATGGTGGCTCCGGCGGGCGTCAGGTCCTTGTGGCAGCCGGTGCACGGTTTTGCACCGGTGGCGCTGCGAGGTTGTGACGGGTGGCATTGGCCGCATGCGAGGCGCCCGCCTTCCGGCGAAGCGTGCCAGTCGTGCTGGAACGCGTCCGAGGCCAGGTACATGTCCCGGTGACACTCGTAGCAGCCCGAGGTCCGGTCGCGCGGCAGGTTCATGTGGTGACACTGCACGCAAGAGGTATCGCCGCCCAGGCGCTTCACAATCCGCTCGTGGGGGAAAGCGACTCCGAAACCATCCAGGTTACCGTCGATCCAGAGGATCGGCTCCGCCGCGCGCCCGATGCACCGGCTGGGGCTCCACGCCACGGCTGGCCGCGGGCTGCGGCGCCAGCAGCGCCAGCCCCAGGGCAGCCGCGAAAATGAAGCCCAGCGAGTATACCGTGCGGCCGGCAATCGCGGGCACACCAAGCCAAGTCATCCCCACGCGGTCGAATTCGGGCAGTTTGTG
Source organism: uncultured Solibacteraceae bacterium (assembly GCA_963853855.1). GTDB lineage: Bacteria > Acidobacteriota > Terriglobia > Bryobacterales > Bryobacteraceae > Sulfopaludibacter. The sequence goes on from CAWKYG010000044.1 coordinate 118,046, forward strand.
CGGGTCCGCCAGGGGATCGGCGGGACGCTGTTCCCATACCCGGAATCGTTCCACCATGAAGAGGAATGCCAGGGTGGCGCCCGCCACCACGCCTGCACTGATCGCCACCTCGGTCCACGCCGGAAGGTAAATCTGGTTACCGCGCGAGAGGTGGGCCAGGCCGCCCACATCGATGCGGTTCATGACCACGCCGAACACTCCCAGGCCCGCCGCCGCCCATTGCCCGCCCGCCGAGTGGCGTACGCGGGGCAGCGAAAACAGGATGGCCGGCACGATCGCCATCACCGAGATCTCCAGCCAGAACAGCGCCATGTGCCCGCCGGGTGTCACAAGGTAGCGAAGCTGGCCGCGAACCGCCAGGTCCACCAGACGGATAGCAATGTAGAGCAGCAGCACCCAGCGGGCCGCCCCGCCCAGCGGCGCCAGCGCTTCCGTCTCCGGTTTACGGCGGTACAGCCAGGCGGTGAAATGGCTTTCGAATGTCACCATCATCATGCCCAGCCCGATCGCCGAAACCAGGAACAGCAACGGCAGAATCGGCGAATACCAGAGCGGGTGCAGACGGTACGGCATGATCAGGAACAGGGATCCCAACGAGGATTGATGCAGCGTGGAAAGCCCGATTCCCGCGACCACCAGCGGCAACCTGCCCTTGATCAGGATCCGCCGCACCCTGGCCAGCACGCTGAATTCCTCGGCCGGCACGGGAAAGAACTCCAGAGTCAGGACCGTCAGGTACAGCATCACGCACCAGCCCACCTCGAACAGCGGCGAGTGCGGATTCCAGAAGACCAGCATGTGCCAGATGTTCCAGGGCAGACCCAGATCGAAGAGCAGCCCCACCGCCACCGCGACGTAGCCGAGAAATGCGGTCAGCACCGCCGGACGCACTACGCCGTGAAGGCGCTCCAGCCGGAAGATGTAGACCGCGGCCGTCATGATGAATCCACCCGACGCCAGCGCCACGCCTCCCATCACGTCGAAGCCGACCCAGAGGCCCCAGGGCGTAGCGTCGGAGAGGTTGGTGATGGCGCCCAGCCCTTGGGTGAACCGGGCGGCGGCCACCGCGGCCGCCAGGCCCACCACCAGCCACAAAATGAATTTCAGCCTGTATACCCTATTCATCGGAGCCTTCCGCCTGCCGCTTCATGCGCCGCTTGACGATCCAGTTCAGCCCGGCCATTCCCGCCACCACACTGGTGAAGGCGAAGGGCACCGCGTGCATGGCAAGAGCGGTTGTCTCGGGGAGCGGCGCGCTGCCGGCCGGATGTTCCGGCGCCAGGAAAGACAGGTCGACATTGGAGATGGAGATCACCGACGTGCCTCCCAGCTCATGCTCGCCCCACACCTTGTTCACATACTTGCCCGGAGCCGCCGCGATGCGCCGGTGGGCCTCGGCCAGCAGTTCATCGCGATCGCCGAAGATGGTCGCCTTGGCCGGGCACGCCTCCGTGCACGCCGGCTGGCCGCCGGTGCGAATCCGGTCGTAACAGAGAATGCACTTGCGGACGTAAGGGACCGCCTGGTCCCAGTCGTAGCGCGGAATTCCGTAAGCGCAGGCCATCATGCAGTAGCGGCAGCCCATGCACCGGGACTGATCGTAAACCACCGGGCCGAGCGCGGTCTTCGAAAGTGCGCCCACCGGGCAGACGGAAACGCAGGCGGGCTCCAGGCAGTGGCGGCATTGCTGGCGCGCATAAGTGTGGTTGGGACCTTCCACCACGCTGGTCCAGTTGCGCGCTGAAAGGCCGTCTTCCTCGTCCCAGCGGCGGGGCGAATCCGCCGCCAGGTGGTTGGCCTTTTTGCAGGCGATGGCACACTCGTTACAGCCGATGCACTTGGTGGTATCCGTGAGAATCGCGGCTTTCATTTGACGAGAGCCTCCTTCTTATCCCCGGCCGGCGCCGCGGAGCGGGAGTTGGCCATCCAGACGGGACGATCCGCGTAGCCCAGCGTGGCGGCCACATCCCGGCCCGCGCCGGGCACGAACTTCCACGCCACCGCGGTAACCGCCTGGGAGAACGGCGCGAGCACGCAGTGAGCGATCTTGGTGAAGGGGATCGTGAGCAGAATCAGGTCGGCCGCATAAATGTGAACCAGCATCATTTCCTGATAGACCTTCGGCCCCAGCGCCGCGTGCGCGCAGCAGTACCCGGTCACGAAGGGCACCAGCAGCAGCGGGGGCCAGATATAATCCTGCATCCGGCTGAGCGCGCGGGCTGCCGCGGTGAAAAACACGGCCGCAGAGCAGGCCGATTCCGCCGGCGATGGCAAGCAATGTGAAGTAGTCAGCCGGCACCTTGCGGCAATGCCGGCCAGCCAAAACCCGTCGCGCCGCGCCACAGCCGCACATGCGCGGCCAGAAACAGCGGAGCCGCCAGTAGACCCACATGGAAAAGAAATGACGTCACGCTGTACACCGGCCGGCCGCCCCACAATCGGCGCACCGGCACCAGCCAGCCCAGGGTATGCCGCGCGATGCCCTTCCAGGGCACAATCCGGTCGGAATTCCGGCGGTAGGCTTCGGCGATTCCGACGATCGTGAGCACGACCACCCGCAATAAGCCGAGAACCATCAGGCAAAACGCCAGCCGGAACAACGGCCCGCGTCCGAACTCGATCCACGCTTGCACTCGCTACTCTCCTGGCACCGATGAGTCGAAAACAATAGCCTTGTACAACAGGTCGTGCAGGCCGACAATCTGGCAGTCGATGCCGTGCTCTTCCACCAACTCGCGAAGCTGCTTCTTGCAATTGGCGCACGGCGCCACGCAGTACTTGGCCCCGGTGGCACGGATCTGCTCCGCCTTCATCCGCCCGCCCACCAGCGTCCGGTACGGCCGGAGTTCATCCATCGATACCGTGCCCCCGCCTCCGCCGCAGCAAATGTTGTCCTGCCGGTTGGGGGTCATCTCCACGTAGTTCGTGCAGATGGCTTTCAGCAGTTCGCGCGGCTGCTCCACCACCCAGCCGGACCGGGCAAAGTTGCACGGGTCGTGATAGGTTACCGTCTCAGTGATGGTGTCCGGCTTCAACTTCAGCCGCCCTTCCTTCCAGGCCCGGTGGGTATACTCCATGATGTTCACCACCGGCAGCGCTTCCTTCCCGCCGCAGAATGTGGGATAGAAGAACTTCGCGGTGCGCGAGGCGTGCCCGCACTCACCGATCAGGATCTTGCTTGACCTTCAGCCGCTCGCGCTTCGGCGCGAACCTTCTGGAGCACCTCTTCCAGAATGTGATCGCTGTAGAACAGGCCGTAGTTGATGCCGTCGAAATATCCTGTCCCGATGGTCCACTTGTCGCCGGTAGCGCGGAAGACGGCCGCGTTCCCCATGAGGGTTTCGCCTTCCATCAGGAAATCGGATACCGCCGGCAGAAACAGGTATTCCGCGCCATCCTGGTCGATCGGAAACGGAATCTCGATGCCTTTTTCCTCCTGCATCTCCTCGCTGAGGAATTCCAGCCCGTCTTTCAGCGCCGCCACCGGAACCGCCGAAGTGTTGCCGCTGGCGCCGGTCAACTGCTCGCGCACGCTGACCGCGAGGGCACGCGGCACAATCCCGATCTCGGAGAGAATGTAGCGGCCCAGGTGCGTGACCAGCGCGTGATCGATCCCCATGGGGCACTCGAAGTGGCAGCGCCGGCAAGCCGTGCAGTTGTAGAAGGAGTCCGCCATCTCCTGAATGCTTTCGTCAGTCAGGCCGGGATCGCCCAGAATCCGTCCGCGCAACACACCCGAAACCGTGAAGTGCCGGCGATACACCGAAAGGAGCAGTTCCGACCGGTGGCATGGAATATCGTTGGTATCGCCGGTAGCCGCAAACACCTGGCATTTCACCGAACAACGGGAACATTTCGCCGTCACGCGCATGTAGTGATCCAGCGCCAGCCGGTAGTTGGTGTGTTTCAGAATGGCCGCGAAAGCTTCCAGAAACCGCCGCGGGCGGTCGGTGCCTTCGAAGTCTTCCACGTGATACCGGACCGGGAGGCGCTGCTTCCGGATCGCTTCCGGCTTCCTGGTGGCGGCGAACGCGCGCTTCCGCTCTTCTTCAGTCAGTGGCTGCATCGGTCCTCCCGTGGCGGCAGTTCTCCGGCTAATGAGGTTTTAGAACCTTATACTATTATTTTAGGCCGAAGCGTTTACCGGCTCGCGGTCTTCTGCTTCCTGATAGCTCTTAGTCGCCTCAATAATGGCATAAGCGATATCGACGCACAAGAAAAAAAGGCAGGTCCAGCGGCCTCCGAAAAGTGGCGGCGCAGTTGCAAAACCGCACCATCGGAGCCTGCTATTTGTGGTAGTTTTCGTCAATCCGGTTGACTTCGAGCCGGCCGGTGGATGGGTGGAGCGTGCCGCTGACCCGCACCGTCCGGCCCACGTAAGGCCTTACCGCATTGGGGTCGGACACGGGATAGACGGTTCCGGCACTGTTCAGCACCAGGCTGGAATCGGAGCGTTGAGCAACCACGGTGCCCGTGAGTTCGACGCGCCGGCTGTCTACCGCGCGCACCCCGGCATCCCCGAGCGGCGAAGCGATCCTCTCCAGGCCGAAGGCACACAACAGGACCGCCGCAAACACAGCAGTCATGATGCGCCAGGGATGCGGGTTGCCTGGCCAATCGGAATGCGGATCCCCTCTGAGCAGAACTCCATTGTAACTTCTTGTAGCACGGCCGCTTGCTGACGCGCGCGGCTCCGATCAGAGACGCGACCGTTAGGGAGCGTTGTTAGCGTACTTCTGAAACGACCGACTTAGTGGCTGACGCGCTTTCCCCGAAACAGGTGCGTCGTCAGGAAATCGATGCCGAATCCGGCGAGCGCGCTGATCAGGACGGCGCTGAGGCCGTATAACGAGGCGCGGCTCGTGGAGAAGACGGCGAGCCATGCCGGAAACCCGGTCGGTACCACCGGGATGGCAACGGATGCCTCCCGGGCCACCTCGCCGTCGCGAACCTCAAAAACATGGATCCGGTACTCTCCAGGCGGGGCCTTCTTGGGCCAACGGAACGCCAGAGTGTACGGCGTACCATCGGTCTCAGGCTGACCCATCGCCACCCGGGGGCCGTCAAAATTGTACGTGCCGTCGCTCTTCTTGAGCGCCAGATAGTCGGCCTGTAAAGCGGCGTTCAGTGCGGGATCTTTGTGCGCCGGTTCCAGATGGATGTGCTTCATCAGCGCCGCCTCGTCCAGATCCTTGCCGGCGATGCTATCTTCGCTCAACAGGTTTCGGACAGGTTCCGCGCTGAACCGGAGAAAGAGCGAGGGCGCTCCGGAGATCCGCACCTTACCCGCGGTCAGCCAGATCGGTCCGTAGCGAGCCTTTCGATTGAAGGTCTCCGCGCCAGCGGAACCGGTGACTGTGAGGATCACCTTCGAGCCGGGTGGGGCAACGCCCTCGACCCTTACGTTGACGCCCTCGTAGAAGGCGCCGACTTCGATCACGCGCGGCGTGACACTGCGAATCAGCGCCGGCGGCACGGCACCGCCGGCATAGAGACTCAACATCACCAGGGAAGCAACGCTCATTGGCCCGCCTTATCCAATTCCATCCCGTTCACGCTGCACCATCTAACCCTTCGTCCATACTCCCCACGCGGCCCTGTACCATTCCGGGGCATGCGGCCAATACAACATTGCGTGTCCCCCCGAGGGGCTGAGCACATTCGCGGGGGTAGCGATAATTCCGACTGTCATCTTAATGGTGACCAGGAGCGCCAGGACCGCAAGAATAATCAAAAGCTGATCCCCACGCAGGAATCGCGTCATACGCGCGCCAACCTGCGCGCCGATGGTCGAACCCGCGGCCAGCGCCAGGGCCAGCACCAGGTCTACCGTGTGGTTGGTGGTCGACTGCATGTAAGTGACACCCGCACAGGTGAACAGCGTCTGGAACAGGGACGTTCCCACCGCCACGTGCACCGGCATTCCCAGCAGGTAGACCATCATCGGCACCATCATAAAAGCGCCGCCCACACCCATGATCGACGCCAGGATTCCGACGATGACACACAGGAAGAACGGTACCAGCAGGGAGTGGCGGACGCCCGAGCGTTCGAAATTCATCTGCAGCGGCAGCCGGGCAAGCCGGCCTGGACGCGCAGGCGCCCGATGCACCTTGTTCACCATCGCTCCACTGCGCAGGTTCTTCAGGCTGGCGACAAACATCGACCCGCCCACAGCCCCCAGCACGACGATGTAAGTGATTGCGATGAACGAATCCGCATTACCGAGCGCACGCAGAATCTTGATCACCTGCACGCCCAGCGCGGCGCCGGTCAAGCCGCCCGCCAGCAGGGTGATCCCCATCTTGAAGTCCACGTTCCCGAGCCGGAAATGTGCCGCCACCGCGGATGAGGATGCCGCGACAATCTGACACGAGTCGGACGCGGCCGCCACCGTGGGAGGGATCCCGGCGAGCATGAGAATCGGCGTCAGCAGAAAGCCGCCGCCCACTCCCAGGAGCCCGGAGAGAAACCCGACTAACCCTCCGGCCCCGAGTAAGATCCAGACTCTGATGCTGATTCCGGCGACCGGCAAAAAAATGCTCATCGCACTTTCTCCTTCCCGATGTCCGGATCATCAGGTCCTAAAATACTTGTACCTGGGAGAGTTATAGCATACTTTCATCGCCAGGTACCAAACTTTCTTAGTTCCGCTTCAGACTTACTAACATCAATCGGTTACGACCTTACTGGCGATGCCAGTTCGTCGAGATTGAGCGTCGCCACGCCCGGGACGCCGGCCGCGATCCGCTGCACATCCGCCACTTCGCGCAGATGGGACACCGCGCCGCGAATACACACAGCGCCGTCCTTGGCCTGGACATCGAATTCCAGGTGCGAGGTAGCGTCATCGAGCGCCAGTTCGGCGCGCACACGTCCGGCCAGGGCAAGATCGTCCATGGCCGCACGGCACGCGGGCGTAAACTCGAAGCACCGCTGGCGGGCGAGCGTGGAAATCGTCTGGCACGCCTCCTTAATCTGGATGGATTCCAGGTTCAGCACGATATCGTAATTGCTGGGGTCGCCCCAGTCCACGCCATACAGATAATGGACCCATTTCCGGCGGTCCTGGTCCATCTTGGCGATGTAGTCCAGGGCTTCGGCGCGGCTGAACTTCAGGCGCTCCCGGGCCATGGTCACGCGGAGTTCGAGGGGCGCGATGATGCGCACCCGGAGTACATGCGGGCCGCCTTTGAGCAGCAGATGCCCGGCGTTGCCGTGATACACGGCCCGGCCGTCACGCACTTCCGCGGCAAGCGCCGCCTGGATCAACACCATGTACAGATATTTTTTATGCTGCAGCCGTTCGAGGAATGTGGGGGGCTTTTGCAACGCATCCCTCAACTCCTCCTGGGAGACGCCGCGGGCGGCGGCTCTCTCGACAATGACCTCCCGGTCCACGCAGCGGTAACCGAGCGCTTTGGAAAGACATTCCGCCAGCATCTTGCCGCCGCTGAAAGATCCTCGCGAAATCGTGATTACCGACATGAGTTTCCTTCCATCGAATTGCGGAGTTCAAGCTCATAATATCACCGCATACCGGATTCGAGAACGTGTTTGACGCGGGTCGGAAAGGTTCAGCCCGCCGCTGTTGATTTTCCCCCCTCAACCCCCGAATTTGCGGAAGCCATCCGCAAATTCTCGATTTAGGAATTCCGCGTGATTGGCATTTTCGGCGATGCTCCCCCCTCGGACCGAAACAGTGCGGCTCCGCTTGCCGAAAGCAGCAACGGTGCGGACCCCGTGCGTCGCGGTTTTGCCGCCGCAGTGCCTGGTCAGAGCCCATAAAACGCATAGGACCGCTCTTATTCAGACTAAATGCTCCGAATAGTGGAAAACGCATTGTCGGGTTCGTTGACGAGGTCTACATTCAAGTTAGTCAATTATCGAGGCAGTAAGCTGTCGATCGGACCTGTATGAATTGGAGGTTGGAGCGCAGCCGATTTTGCTCGGGTTGGTATCGCAGCCCATCGAGCCCGCAGCCGCGGGCATGCGAAGCTGCTGAGCCTGGTGGGAGGTCACCGGAGGCCTCCCGCCTTGAAGAATCCAAGCCGGGCGGAACCAGTTCCGCACCTGAACGCGAGGCGCTGCAATGCACTTTCCAGACGGCCGATGCATGGCCCGATGGCATACCACGGCACTGACGATTCTATTGGCTGCCGCCCCCCTGGGCGCTCAGTGTATTGTGGACAATCCTGGAGGCAGCAAGGTCAACATCAACCGTCCGATGGATGCGGACGTCCCGGTGGCCGGATTCTCGCCGATTGCCTACCTCAACCGGGCTTTGCCGCATTGGCTTTGCTTCACGGCCGGTTACCGGGCCCGGTTTGAGGGCTACAGTGCCGGCAGTTTCAAAGCCGGCAACTCGGATGACTATCTCCTGACGCGCTTTCGCTTCGGAATGTCCATCAAGCCTGTGAGCTGGTTCAAGGCCTACGTGGAGGTGCAGGATGCCGACGCATTCTGGAAGACTCCCCCGCTGGCGCCGCCCTACCAGAGTACTTGGGACCTGCGGCGCGCCTATGTCGATATCGGCGACGTCGAGCAGGGACCGGTCAGCCTTCGCATCGGACGCCAGGATCTGGCCTTCGGACATCTCCGGCTGGTGGGTACAGCCTACTGGCGCAATGCCTCTCGCGGATATGACGCCGCCCGGTTGGGATTGAACTGGCCGCACCTTCGCGTGAACGCCTTCGCTTCCTCGCCGGTGGTGTGCCTCGACAACGGCATGAGCCATCACCAGCAGGGTAATAATTTCTACGGTATCTACACTACGATCAAGAACCGCATTCCCAATTCCGACATCGAACCGTACATTTTGTGGCGGCTCTCCCCCGGTTACCTGTCCGAGGAGGGCAAACCCTCTAAGCTCAATGAGCGGACCGCCGGCATCCGCTGGGCCGGCGCCGCATCGCATTTCGATTACGACGCGGAGACGGCGACGCAATTCGGCAGCGTCGGGACCGATGGGATTCGTGCCTGGGCATGGAGCGCCGTCGCCGGCTATACCTTCGTGCCCTCCGGCTTGAAGCCGCGTGTTTTCATCAAGTACGATTTCGCTTCCGGCGACCGCAATCCCGCTGACGGTGTGCGCGGCACATTCGATCAGCTTTACCCGAACATTCACGATCACCACGGTTTGGCCGACCAGGTGGCCTGGCAGAATCTCAAATCGGTCCGCGCGGGTATTCGCGTGTCGCTTCATGCCAACTGGGTTGTGGCGAGCGCTTATAACGATTGGTGGCTGGCCAGCGCCACCGACGGATTCTACAATTCTTCCGGCAGCATTGTAGCTCGCGACCCCAAGGGGCACTCCGGCACGCATATCGGCCGGGAATTTGACATTCAAACCTCGTACCGGCCCAACCGCCACCTGGAATACGGCATCGGTCTGGGCTATATCGTTTCCGGAGACTTCCTGGTGCGCACGCACCACGCGTTGTCCTACACGTATCCTTACGTGATGATCAACTACAACGTCTTTTAGGAGGCCGCTTTGACATCATTGGCTACACCCCCCGCCCGCACCGAAGCGGGATTGACGAACGAAGAACTCGAAGCCATCCGGCAATTCGACGCCTGCACCCTCTCGAATGCGATCGAGACCTTCGGCGTCAGGCTGGCCAACGAAGGCTTCGCCGGCGCCTCCATCCGCTGCTTCGCCGCCGGCCGCGTCCCGATGCTCGGCTATGCCGTCACGGCGCGCGTTCAAGGCTCGGCGGTGCCCATTACCGGGCAGCGTTACGGTGACCGGCCCGGCTGGTGGGAGTACCTGATATCGCTGCCGGCGCCGCGCGTGGTGGTGCTGCAGGATATGAGCGACCGCCCGGGATTTGGAAGCTTTCTCGGCGAGGTCCACTCCACGATTCTTATGCGCCTGGGCTGCACCGGCGCCGTGACCAACGGGGCAGTCCGCGATCTTCCCGCGGTCGAAGCCATGGGTTTTGCGCTCTTCGGAGGAACCACCGCCGTATCGCACTGTTATCTTCGCCTGGTGGACTTCGCTATGCCGGTGGAGGTTGGCGGCCTGCGGGTCTCTCCCGGCGACCTTATTTATGGAGACCGCCACGGAGTGCTCTCCATACCAAAGTCAATCGCGCCGGAGCTTCCTGCGGCGGCCGCGCGCCTGGTGGAACGCGAACGGCGGATTATCGACCTATGCAATTCTCCCGAGTTTTCGATCGAGACCATGCGCGCCATGGTCTCCGGACAGCAATAAAGTCCTCGCGGCTTCCTCCGTCGCGAGACAACTACTGAACGTTCAGCGCCTGGATCGGGTCCACGCGTCCGGTCCGGAACGCCGGAATGAGGCAGGCAATCAGCGCTGCACATCGACAAAAGCGCGAGCGCCGCCGCAAAAGAAGTCAGATCCCGCGGACTCACCCCGTACAGTTCCCGCTGGATTGCCCACCCCGCGGCTAACGATCCGCCGATACCTGCCAGTGTTCCAAACACGACGATCCGCAGCCCGTCGCCCAGAATGGTGCCGACTACATTGCGCACCGTTGCTCCCATCGCGATGCGGACGCCAATCTCTCGCCGCCGCTCTTGCACCTGCGCAGCCACTGTTCCGTACAGCCCTACGGAACTGATGACCAGGCCCAATAATGCGAACCCGCCGATGAGGGTCCCTGAAAGCATCCGTCCCCGGACCGTTTCATCGAGAATCTCATCGAGCGGGCGGTACCGTAGCAGAAGCGCCCCTGGGCTCGCCGAGCGCACCCGGTCTCTCAATAAGGGCAGCACCGCGGCGGGCAGCGCTGCTGCTTCGGACGATGAGCCGCAGGCCCCACCCGGAGAAGTAAGGCATGTACACCATTGGAACTGCTGCTTGATCCAACCCCTCCGTGCGGATGTTCTGCACGACGCCGGCAACAGTGCTTTTGCGGTCGCCAAAGCCGGAATGCACGGTCCTGCCAATCGCGGATTCGCCGGGAAACAGAAGCCGGGCGGCTGCCTCGTTCAGAATCACTGCCCCTCCGCCTTCCTGCAACTCAGCTTGCGAGAATGTCCGGCCGGACACCATTTGTGTGCCGAGCGTCTCGAAGTAGGAAGGGCCAATCAGACGATACGCGATCATGGGATCGGTCGGCCTGAGATCGCCACCGCGCGCGGCCGTGACTGTCGAGAACGCCGGCGAGCCGACCGGCAAAGCCGCCGAGTAGGTGACGCCGGTTATCCCGGGAATGGTCGCGATCCGCGCTACCACAGTCGAAATCGCCATCGGTGATGCGCCTTGCGAACCAGGTAACGACAATTGCGCGGTCACGATTCCCCGCGCGTCCAGGCCGGGGTTCGACCGCAAGGCCACAAGAAAACTCCTTCCGATCATGCTTGCAACGGTTAGCAATGTGAGTACGATCGCCAATTGGCCGGCTGCCAGTACCGCGCGAAATCTCCCGGCGCCTCTGCATCCACCGCCCCGGCCGCCTTGCGCCAGGGCCCCAGCCAGCCCGTCGACACGGAACCGCAGGCCCGATGCCGCCGATACAAGGAAGGAGATAGCCACGCAGGTCAGTATTCCGAATGCCAGCAGGACCGGGCCCGTGGCCAACAATTCCGGTCCCGCGCTCCTGTACAGCAGGAACGAATCCTGGAACCAGCGGCCTGGCCCAACTTTCCACCAGGAAAGCGAGCCCCGTCCCACCGGCACATACTAACAACGCTTCGCGGAAGTTTGCGCCCACCAGATGCCGGCGAGTCGCTCCCAGCGCCAGATGCACGCTGGTCTCATGGTTCTTCGCGATCGACCGGGCAACGAACAGGCTCGCCAGATTGGCACAGGTCAGCAGCAGCAACAGACATGCCGCACCATAGAGCAAAAGAATCGTCGTCTGCTGTATCGGGGCAACCGCGGTACGCAACGGCTCTACCCAATGCCGGCCCCAAGGGCCAGGCTGGTACGTCGAAGCCATGGCCTGGAGGGTCGCGTCGATGCGGGCGGAACCCTGCTGACGCGATACCCCCGGTTGCAGCCTCACGACACAGCGGTACAACGCGTCTCCGGAATTCATCCGCACTCCGGGACTGGCCGACGCGATCGGTAGTAGGATTTCGGCATCGGATGCGAACGGCAGCGTCGCCATCCCGGTGACGATCCCGATCACTCGGATCTGCCGGCGCCGGCCTCCTTCCTGTAATACAAATACGCGGCCAACCACCGAGGGATCGGACCCAAAATGCGTCCTCCATGCCGATTCGGCGAGCACCGCCGGTGGCTCCTGGCTCTCGCCCCGGTCCTCTTCAGACCCAAACAGCCGTCCCGCGACCGGGCGTAGCCCCAGAACTCGAAAGTAGTCCGAGTCCACGGCGGCCGACGGCATGTCGATCCCTTCGTCTCCCTGGAACAGCGATACCAGGCGCCGGCGGCCCGTCAGGCCAATACTGGAGACCACGCCTGCTTCCGACCGAAGCGTCCATGCTTCCTGTCCGGTAACCGCGTTGGTGAGGTCGCCGGAGTTGCTCCGTCCCATAAGCGTGACCAGACGATCGGGGGCGGGGAAGTGGAGCGGACGCCAGAGCAGCGCGTACGCCGTATTGAACAGGATCATGTTGAATCCCAGGCCTAGGCCCAGGACCAGGATTGCCGTGGCCAGGAAGCCCCGCGATCGCAGCAACCTGCGGAGATGAATCCGGATACTCATGCGACAGGACTGAAAGTTTTGCGGAGCACGTATCGCGCCAAACGGCTTATGGTCTCCCAACAGGCAGTTACGGCGCTGCGAATCGTCCGGCTAATCCAATTCCGAACAGCGGTGTTTCAATTTCGGACATTCAGGAACGATTAGCCGATTCCCGCTTCCCAAGGCCGCTTTGCCCGAACGTCCGCAAGCACAAGCCGGACGCCCTGATTGTCGTTTGGATTGAGCCAAAGCATGCGGCGGAAGATCCGCGCGGCCTCGCCAAACCGGCCGAGACGCCAGGCGCAAAGCGCATACCCATGCATGCAGCGAAGAAACGGCCGGTTGTCGAAGTGACCCCACGGCAGGAGTCCATCGAAGCCTTCCCACAGCGCTAATTCCCCGATCCGAAAACCCGCCTCATAATGCCGCACGGCGACCTCGGGCCGGCGATCGAAAGCCAGGTTGCCTAGATGGACATGCGCGTCCAGACACCGGAGGTCCGCTTCACAGAGGTCATTCAGAATTCGATAGGCGCCAGCGAGGTCGCCGGCTTCCCTGAGGTCGTTGGATATCCCGATCGGATCGTTGTCCGGGTGTTCGTAATGGTACGCGGGCAGCACCTGCTCCATCACATATGCCTGGCGCGGACCGCGCTTAATAATAGGTCTGGCCCAACGCCCGATCGGCGCGTCTCGCGTCACCCCAGTAGTGCTGGTCCGGATCCCACATTCCAGCCTTCTCTATCCGGAGGGGCGTTAGCCCGAGAGCGCTCGCCTCGATCCGTGCGGAAACGAGTGTGCCGGCAAGCCTCCAAAGCTTATGCTGCGCCACCAGTGCAATCTCACCGGGAACCGCATCCCAGCGCCGCTGCAGGCGAAGGGTGACAGTCTGGCCGTTCGCCAACAGGCGGCAGCGCGCATCCCGTTTCTTCACCGAGAGTACTGCCACAGCTACGGGATGCTCGCCGTCAGTGCCTCCGGTAATCCGATTATTTGCGGGCATTGGAAACGACTGTCACCCCAGTGTGCCACGACCACCCCGGAGCCGGTCACCACAACGCCGGCGCGCTCACAGTTTCTTGCGAAAAGAATAGTCCTCTTCGTACCGGGTCAGGTTGGGACTATAGAACGGGTCCCGCTCGATCACATCCTTCCAGCGTGTTTGGAAAGTCAGCGCTTCCGAGGGAGTGGGATCTTTGTCCTCGGGGCGCTTGGAACTTGCTTCGTGATGATAAAGGCGTGCATGAGGAGTCACCAGCACACGGTATCCCCTCTGCCCGAGTTTCAGACACAGGTCCACATCCTGATAAGCAATGGGCAGCGCATCCTCATCGAAGCCGCCGCATTCCCAAAACCGCTTGGCCGGCACCATCATACACGCTCCGGTGACGGCGCTCACATTGCGGATTACGTTCGGAAAATCGAAATATTGCCGCTCTTCATCCAGCGATCCTTTGAAGGCATGCCCGCAGATGTCGAACAGTCCCATGACCACACCGCTATGCTGCAGTGTGCCATCCGGGTACAGCAGTTTCGCCCCCACCGCGCCCACCTCCGGCCGCGAGGCTAACTCGACCATGGCGGTGAGCCACCCGGGCGTGATCACCGTAATATCGTCGTTCAGGAACAGCAGCAACGGTGCGTCGGTTTCCCTGGCGGCGGCATTATTCAGCGCCGAGAAGTTGAAGGGCCGGTGCCGAAAGTCCAGGTATTTCAGCGGACGCCCCTTGGTGTTCCAGCGTTGGACAAAGTGCTCGATTCCCTTAGCGCGCGAGTTGTCCAGAATCGCGATCTCATAATCCCGATAGTCGGTTCGTTGCGCGATGCTGCGCAGGCAAGGTTCCAATAGCTCCACCCGGGCGCTGGGAATCAGAATCTGTACCCGTTGATTCTCCGGGATGGCGTACCGCACCCGCCAGCGGAAAGGAATTTCGCCCGGCTCCACCGTGGCCCGGATACCCGTGGCCGCCAGGTGATCCACGATTACCCGCCGTGAGGAGTTGATGGCGCGATGCTCCCATTGCGACGCCCGCCGCATGGAGTGCACGCCCGTCCGCCAGTGATACAGAATCTTGGGGATGTGCACGATCCGGCGCGCCTTCGCGCTCATGCGCAGCAGAATATCGTGATCCTGGCTGAGATCGAAGTTGCTGCGGAACCCTCCCACCTCCAACGCCAGCGACCGCCGGCAAATCATCAGATGGTTGACGTAGTTCTCCGCCAGAATCAGGTCGGGGGACCAATCCGGCTTGAAGAAAGGATCGGAGCGGAGCCCGGCTTCATCGATCTGATCTTCGTCGGAGTAGAAGATGTCCCCTTCCGGGTTGCGGTTCAGGGCGTCCACGAAATGGTACAGCGCGTTCGGAGCCAGCTCATCGTCGTGATCCAGCAGCGCTACAAATTCGCCGACGGCCAGCCCCAGCGCCGTATTAGACGCCGCCGAGATTCCCTGATTGCCGGGAAGGCGAACCGAGTGGATCCGTTGATCCCCCTCGCAATGCCGGCTCACGATGGCATCGATCTCCGCGGACTGCGAACCGTCATCGGCGATGCAAAGCTGCCAGTGCGGATAGCTCTGATTTTCAACCGTGGCCAGAGTCCGCTCCAGAATCTCCGCCGGCGTCCGGAATACCGGAAGGAGCACACTGATGACCGGCTTCTGCGCAAACAGCGCGACCTTCATCTGAATCAGCGCGTCGTCTTCCTTTTCGAACTCGGCGATCCACCGGTGGTAATCGCTGGCGAACCCGTTCACATGGTCCACCACGATCGGTACCCGGCGCTCCGTGACGGCGCCCCCCACGCTGAACGCGCGTAGGGTGAGGACCTGCCTGCCGTTGGGAAGCAGCGTCGTGTCCAGCTTGGCACGGAATCCCGACCGGTCCGAACCGGGCACGTCGGGATAATGGGCCGCCACATCCGGCCGGTAGAACCCGTATCGCGCCTCGGCGCACTCCACATCGCCGGACCGGATTTCCAGGCGCCGGATTCCAGTGCTCGCCAATGCCCAACCGCGCAGCAAGACCGTGCCGCTGAGCGGCGGCGACGGCATGCCGTCATCGCTTCCGGCCGCCGCCACCGGTTCGTCGCAGGCGATCCGGAACAGCGTCTCGCTATCGGTCGTGCCATTGGCCGACTCCGTGGAAGGCCTTTGCAGCCTGAGCCGCCGCATGGCATCCCGAAAACGCAACAGCACGCCTCCGCCGAACACCAGAGTGCGCCAGATGCGACTGCGCATGATTGCGTGGGTGGCATGCTGCACCCGCATGGTCCGCGACTGGAGCAGAGGCGACCTGTCCTTCCACTCGCTCGGCGAAGACCTGCTGCATCTCGCGGGTTTCCGCCACGGTCGCGCTCAGTTCGTTGAGTTGGCGCTCCAACTCCGCCTGCCTGTCCGGCGGCGAGGGCGGCGTCAGCATCGCCGGTGTGGCACTGCGAATTCCCAACCGGCCCTGAATCTGGCTGACCCTCAACAGACATTCCTGCACAATCGAATTCAACCGGATCAATTCCAGCGCCAGCGGCAGGTCGGACGCCGGAAGCTCCGCCCCGCCTCTTCGGAACAGCACCGCACTACCTGTCAGAAATACCGGATCGGTGGCGAAGTCAGGAGAAAATCCGGCCTCGTCGAACAGGCGTAGCGCCGACATCATCAGCAAGTCCTGTCCCGCGCCGAAGGTAGGAAAGAACAGAATGCGGTGGCTGCGTCCCGCCACGCCCGTGATCAGAGACCAGCCCTGATCGATACTACCCGAGTAGACTGCCAGGTCGTAGGCATCCGGCAGGCTTGCCAATTGCTCCATCGAGGTTGCCTGCCCCACCTGCACTCCGCAGTGCACCAGGGACTGCAACAGCGGGCCGGTTGCGTTGCCGATGCCCAGCACCGAGGCGGGTTTCAACGACGACACGATCCGGAGTGCGGTGGAGTGCGGCTCGGTAGTGGCAACCGCCGCTACCATAACGCAGTCCTCGCTCCAACAGTCAATATCAGAAGACTTTCGGGCAAGACTTCCGCGAGACGCCTATTCGTAATAGTCGCCATGCAGGTCAATAGGAAAGTTGAGTATACCATACGCCGCGGCGGCCCCTCTGCGAAGCATAACGCAGGGTTGCGCGATCCTAAAGCGGGAAAAAGCGGGTTCTTTTTTGTGATGTAGGCGCTATGCCTGACTCTCTATCTCAATTGGAAGCTCCACGAACTGACCTGTTTCGCCGAACCTGACGATCCGGGCTACGGAGTTAGCCTCGGTGAGCTAGACTGGTTTTGAGAAAAGCCCTACGCACAGCGGAGATCCATTGAGGCCCTTACAGATCCTCTGCGCTTCCACCCGTCAATGGAATCCCGGGGACGAGTGGATTGCCCGCGGAGTCCGGAACTTGTTCCGTACCCTCTACCCGGACCGCGCGTTAAATTGGGTGCTTTACGATCGTAGCCCGGATTGTTTCGTGGAGCCCTGGGCGGCGTCCCCGAGACAGCCGCGCCTGCTGGCAAACTCCTACCAACCCGCGGCAGAACTCCCGCCTATCGATCTCGTGATCGTTGCCGGGACACCGGAATGGCTGGGCCCGCATCTGCAACCGTTGGCCCGCCTCGTCCACTCCTCCGCCGCGCCGGTCTTCTACCTGGGCATCGACTACCCAACCACGGAGTTGCCCTGCACTCCGGAGGATCTCGGAATGCTCGCGCGAGCCCTGATTGTCACGCGCGGGCGCATCGCCACCGAAGCTCTGCTGGCCCTCGGTCTTCCCGCGCGCCTGATGCCCTGTCCCGCGCTCTTCTCCGCGCCCATAGAATACCCTGCCAGAGCGCTCAAAACTCTCGCCATCGTCCTGCAGAGCGACCGCGTTCCCAACCAGTCTGTTACCGCGGAACTGAAGGCCCGCATGATCCGGATACTGCCTGCCCTGCAATCCCGGTACCGCGTCAGGATTGTGTGTAACTACATCGATGAGTATCTGGAGTTTTCCGCGAGCCTCGATTGCCCGGTCCGTTATTCCTACGATGCAGACGACTACTACCACATCCTCTCCGATTGCGATCTGGTAATTTCGACGCGTCTGCACAGCGCCCTGATAGCCAACTCGCTCCTGAAGCCGGCCATCCTTACCAACTCGGAGCCGCGCGCGGTCTCGGCAGCGGAAATCTGTCCCCACATCTATATCCGGGAACCCGAGGATGTGCCCGCCTTTCTGGAGCAGTTCGAGCCGGACCCCGCGGTCAGGAGCCTTCTCAACTGGAAACGAACCCAGGAAGCGCAATACCTGGAACTCCTGCGCAACGGCCTGCAAGCACATGGTCTCTATTAAGTTCAAAACGATCGAAGACTTCGGCGGAACCGGCCCGGCGGCTCCACCAGTGTCCGGGATTCACAGCGGCAATGCCGGCGACGTGATCTACTCCCTGCCGGCCGTCCGGGCACTGGGAATTCGCCATCTGCTCCTCAATGTCTATCGCGATCCCAATCCCCTGCGGCACCTCACGGAGGAAAATGCGCGTGCCCTGGTTCCGCTCCTGCTTGCGCAGGATTATGTGGACCGCGTGACGCTGGTCTCAGCCGGTGTGCCGCTCGAATCGGTAGACCCGGAATGCATCGACGTCGATTACGTGCTCGATCGCTTTCGTACCCAGGACGCCCTGCACGTCCACCTGGTGCACGCGCACGCGCTGGCCGTGCACGCCCAAATCGACGCCGCCGCGCCTTTCCTCCACGTGCCGGAAGGGGCGCCGGAGGCCGGTGAAGTGGTGCTGGCCCTGACTCCCCGCTACCGGACCTTGACGGAAGAATTCGTGCGCGATCTGATGCTATATTTCGACGACATCCTGATCCTGGCGATTCCCGAAGAATGGCGCAGCGTGGCCGGCATCCCGGGCCGCATTCGCAAATGCGCGGATTATCTGGAAATGGCCCGGTTGATCCGGCAGGCGCGCGTTTTCATCGGCAATCCTGGTTTGGCATCCGCCATCGCCGAAGGCCTGAAAGCGCCGCGCATTGTGGATCTGCCGCTCGAACCGGTCAACGCTTTCCCCATCGGTCCCAATGGATATATCCTGCCCGCCGGCCGCGCGGAATTCGTGGACATTGTGCGGCGCCTGTGCGGCGACCAACCGCGAGTGGCTTCTCTATACAGCGACCTGCTCCATACTCTTGCCACGGAATCTTCCGGGCTGCCGCTTATCGGCACAGACCCTTCCCGCATCACCCTCGAGGGCGGCGGATGGACTAAGCTCGCCTCCGAAGAGAACGGCGTGTTTCTGCATCCCGGCGTGCAGCAAACCACTCCTCCGCGCGTCCTGTTCGAGGGTGTTCAGTTGAAGGGCCATAACTGCCTGCAGGCCGACCTCAGCGTCGAGCATCCCGAATCGGCGCCGGTCCGGTTTTCGTTTCACTTGCGCGATGCAAGCGGCGCTACCATTCACCAAAGCACCCGCGAAGTGCAGCCGGCCGAATCGGTACATTGGAGGGTCACCTTCCCTCGCACTTTCTCCAAGGCCAGCCTGGAAATTGCGACTTATCTCGCGGACGGCGCCGAATCGCCCAACTATGCCTGGGCGTGGGTCCGGAATCCGCAACTGAGGGTGATCTGAATCGATCGCCGAACGCTCCGACCGGAGCCGCGCGCGTCAGCAAGCGCAGGCGGCCGCATTTATGAAAATGGTACTAAGGATGCCGCTCTGACATACTCACGCCGTCGCGAATCGTCGCCGCTTCACTGTTTTCCGCGGTATTCTCCGGTCGCTCCCACGGCATCATGCGGGCGTCCATCGCCCTCTCACCTTCGGCCTCTAATCGGCGCGTTACCATGTCCGCATGAGCTTTCTGCGGCGATTCGCGGCCCTGATTCGCACCGCTCGATCGTACCTCCTGTCCGGCGGTGATGACCGCGACTCGAAGGCCTGGGCTCCCGCGATCCTCTCGCTGTGCGTCCTCGGTTTGGGGCTCTATACAGCCGTTGCCACCGCACTCATTGCCCATCGAACTTACAGCCCGGTTATCCTGTGGGACCAGTGGGCATACGTCGACCAGGCGATTCATTCTCACGGGTGGCCGTCCTGGTCCCAACTCTGGGTAGAGACTGGAGACTGCCGGCTCGTCACCGGCCGCCTGGCCGGTTTCGTGGACCTGCAATATTTCGGCGGCCGAAATATCTCGCTCGCCATTTTGCTTTACCTGTTCCCACTCTGCCTTGCGCTGGTTCTGATTTGGATGGTTCGGCGCTCAGGGCAACTGCGTGGAGCGCCGCTAGTGGCTGCCACCGGGTTTATCGCGTTTTGCGCGCTTTCTCCCCTGCCAATCGACGATTTGACCTGGTACCACCAGGTCGGCTATGTGCTTGCCGGCGTAGCCGCGGTCATATCATTCGCCTGCGCAATCCTGCATTCGTTCAAGATCCGGGCAGGCACCACGCGCTGGATCTCGGCGCCGCTGGTGTTTTCTCTTTTGGCCGCCTTCGTCGCCGGATGCAGTTATATACATGGCTTACTCGCCTGGCCGATCCTGGTGGTGCTCAGCTTCTCGCTGCGGTTCCCGAAGCCGACCCGCATGCTGATAGGCGGCCTGGGAATTGCGGCCATCGTCACGTATTTCTCCGGCTTTGAGCCCTCCGGCGGCGCATCTCCGAGTCCGTTGGAATGGATTCGGCATCCCATCGAAGTCGCGGCGTACATCTTAAGGTACTTTGGCACCACCTGGGATTCTTTACTGTCGCCACGCTCGACAGGGTTAGTGCTTTCCGGGGCCTTCACTCTCGCGGCAATAGCAATTGCCGTAACCGCGATCGTGCGGCATCTTGTTCTGCGGCGGCCTGCGCCCGATCACTTACGCACGTTCCTTGCGGCGGTCATGCTCCTGACGCTCTCGGCGGCCATGATGACTTGCATCGGCCGGCTTAAGCATGGTACCGCGGAGGCCGCCGTCAACCGCTATCAGTGTGTGGCGCTGCTCTTCTGGGCAGCCGTCGCAACCCTGATTCTTACCTGGGCCGCCGGCAGTCATTTACGCAATTTTGTCCTGACGGGAGTGCAGGCCGGGCTGTTGGTGTTGATGGTGGCTGGCGTGGGACGGTTCGACTCCTCCGAACGGATCGCGGCCACCCGGAAGGTCCGCATAGGCCGGGCCTATGTCGCGATAACCCGCGATCCGGCCAATGCAGCGGCAGCCAACATATTGAGTCCGAAGGCTGCGTTGATTCCTATCTGGTGTGCCTACCTGCGTAGTCATAATCTTGGTCCCGATTTGCGTGAGCTTGAGGCCGGGTTGCCCAGGGCATCGGGGCCGGCGCCAATTCCGGATTTTGCCGGTTACAAGGTGGTCTCGGAGGATCGCTGTATTGGCTATTTTGACGGTCTCGAACCGGGCGTCCAAGCGCCTGGCGTGGTTGCTGCCGTGGGCTGGGCCTGGGACCGGGAAGCGCACAAGCCTCCGCGGAAGATTGTGCTCGCCCGGCCTGACCGGCGCGTGGTTGGATTCGGCGAGATGGTGATACCCCGGGAAGACTTCTTCTCGGTCGAGAAGGACGTGACAAATGTCAACACCGGCTGGGAGGGCGAAGGCACCGCGCTCCCTGGAGACAAGTTGCGCGCCTACGCCGTGCTGGAGGATGCAATCTCGATATGCCCGCTCCCGAATGTGGTGATGGCGCCGCGCCCGCGCGCGTCCGGAAAACCGGGGACCGAAATCGGCTCGCTGGATGGGGCTGGGGATTCCAAAGGGGCCGGCACGATTTTCGCACCGGGAATCCTGTATGTTTGGGGTTGGGCGGCGGACACTGCCCTGGGAGCGCCGGTGGATCGGGTGATAGTGTACGTGGATGGCGTCCTTGCCGGTGTAGCTATGTTGGGGGTCGAGCGTCCCGATGTGGAGCAGCAATACGGAAGAGCCGACTACGCCGATAGCGGCTGGAACTTCGGGATGCTGACCTCAAAGCTCAGCCTCGGGAAACACACCGTCACGGCGATGGCTTCCGGTCCGGGCAAGGCGGCCCGACTGGAATCTAGCAGGACCATTACGATTAGAGCAGCACTGACCCCGGGGAAATAGGTAGCTTGCGGCCGGCGGCTGCGCGGACTGTTGGTTAAGATTCAGCCTCAGCAGATTCCGCTCACTTGAGACGGTATTGGCGGTCCGGAAGCCAACCAGTACCGGCGCCGGCCGGATCCGGTTATAAAGAATTTCGGCTTCCGTCACCCGGTCTCTGCCTGCGCGGCAGGTTGCCGGACGGCGGGCCGTCCCGTCTTGATCTGCAAACTTACTACCGGCCGCATCGGAAATTCCGAATATGCTTTCGATCCCCGCCAAGCGTTATGACCCTCGGCGGATAAATAGTAAGTCTCCGGGTCGCTCGCCAAGCGGCTGGTCAGCGCTTCGAATTCATCCTCCGAAAATCCGGAGAGCGCCAGCACCCGCGCCGCATGGGCCTTGTGCCATTCCGAACCGGCGCCCCGAACCACATAGTCCAAAGTGTGGATCGAACAGCCGCCGGGCTTCAGCAATCGTTCGATTCCCTTAAAGACTCCGGTCAACTCCAGGATCGGAAGATGTTCGAGAACCGAGACGGAGTAAATGCAATCAAACGATCCCGGATCGAACCCGCCGATGTCCTCGATAAATAACCGCGCGCACGAAGTGAATCCCGGGATATTGCCGGCGGAACCGTTCATAGTCCATCGGGCCGTTGCCGCTTCCGTCGTATGGATCCACCACCGAAACGATGTAGCCCAGGCAACTCAATAGCTCCGCGACAATCGGTTCGCCGGCTCCGATTTCCAACAGCCGTCCGCCGTATGGCACAGCGCCCAGAATCGTCTTGAAGGTCCAAGGGCGTTGACAGTCTTTCAAGTCGTGGGCTTCCGTCGCCAGGGCCGGTAAGTGGTCATAACTGTCGCAGTAGTCTGCCACTGTCCCATAGCTCAGCGGCGGCGCCGGAAAGCATCCGCCGTAGCGGGCATTGGCGGCTTCCAGCGTCTCGGCCGTCATGTGCGGCCAGCACGGCTTGCGAATCAGGCTCCGCGGAGGTCTGGGGGCCGGTCCGCGCCAGCACCCGCTCATAAAAGCAGAACAGTTTGGGGGCGATCGTCTCCCAATTGAGTTCGCGGCAGGCGAACCTCTTGCCGCCCGCGCCGATGCGCTGTCGCAGCGCGCGATCGCCAATCAGCCGTTCCAACTTGGCCGCAATGTCGATCGCGTCGCCCTCTTCCAGGTGAAGGCACTCCTCGCCATCGCGCAGAAAACGGCCGGCATTGGTCTTCGGAAGCACTACGGGCCTGCCGGAGACCAGGAAATCAGGGAGCTTCGACGGAAACCTGTAATCGTTGAACTCACCCGGCCTGCCCGGCTGCACCAAAGCATCCGCCATGCTCATCGGCCCCGGAAATGCCTGCTTGGATCGGAAGCCCAATTCCAGGCAGTACCGGCTGACATACTCCGGATGACCGTCCATCGGATCGCTGTAGTCCGTGCCGAACCGGACTAAACGGACCTTGTGTCCACAGCTGTTCAACAGGGCTACGCTGGTGTAGAGACTGCGCATCTCTTCTAAGTTCGAAGCATGTGTATTGCCGGGATAGACCAGTACGAATTCGTCCATGCCGATACTCAGACCATAGCGAAGTTCGGGATTCTCTTCCGGTAAGTTCGCCATTGCCGGGTCAAAGCCCGGCCACACCACCTCCCCGGGAATCCCCTCCGGCTTGAACTCCAACAGCCGGTCGATGATCACGGTCACACCGGCGGACTGCTTCAGGAACAACCGGTAGTATATAGGGTGAGCAAACACGTCCGGGATCATCTGGCTCAGCCGGGCTGCCGGCACCAACTCCAGCCTTTCAAAAGGGACGCCCGCGTGCCGCGCAGTCATCTCTTCCTCGTTATCTTCCAGGTGCACCAGGTACGGACACCTGTAAGTACGGGAAATGCGCTGCACCAGCCTCCTGACGCGCTCGCGAGGAGTCCATGCGTGGACTAGCGCAGGACTCCCGCGATCGGCGAATCCGAACTTTCCGGCTTCGGCCTCCTCATAAGTCAGGCATCGGAACTTAGGCGTTCCGAGCAGGTCCACTTTACTTACCGCGCCCGACACCGCTACGGCGCAGTCGTTGCCATGCTCCACAAGCCAGTTCGCCAGGTGGAATATGTGGATCGCGCTGTTGATCGATTCGAAGCCGCCGTAATTGACGAAGAGAATGTTCATCGCGCTGGGGCTTTCAGCAGCTTCGGAGAAACAGTGTTTGTGTCCAGGTTGCTGTTGAAGTAAGGGTCGCCATCCGCGATGACCCTGCCCCAGAAATCCAGGAGCAGGGCACGGTCCAAAGCATCATAATGATTCCCGCGGCTCAGGCTCTCACGGTGATAAAGACGCGCCCGGGGAGTGTAGAGAATCCGCATTCCTCTGGCACGCAGACGGAGGCAAAAGTCGACGTCCTGGTATATCGACCGGAACTCCTCGCGGAGGCCGCCCAGCGCCACATAGGTTTCTCTCCGCAGAGCCATGCACGCCGCGGTCACGGCAGAAACCTCGCGCGCGCAACTCAATGAGCCGAAGTACCCGTCCGAATCGGCCGGAAAGCCGCGCATAATATGGTCGGCGGTTCCCCGCATACCCAGCACTACGCCGGCATGTTGCACCGATCGATTCGGGTACAACAGAAGCGGAGAAACCGCCCCTACGTCCGGCATCGCCAGGTAATAAAGCAACTCCTCGAGCCAGTCCGGAGTAATTACCTCCGTATCGTTGTTCAGCAACACGAGGTACTCACCAGCAGCCTTTGACACCCCCAGGTTATTCGCCCGGCTGTAATTGAAGTGCCCGGAAAAAGGAACCACACTTACACGGTATTGCCGGAACAAGTCGAGCGCTTCGGGGTCCGTTGTGCCGGTATCTACAAGAAGTACTTCGAAATCGGGGTAGGTTGTCTTTCCGAAGATACTCCGTAGACAGGCCCCCAGGCCTTCGGGCTGGTCGCGAGTAGGAATGACGATGCTGACCCGCGGCCGCTCACGTCGCGCCAGCGGCTGGATTACGGTTCTGTGTGCGAGCGCCGGATGCTTTTCGGCGCGCGCCGCAAGGCGGCAGCGATTCAAGTGGGCGTTCACGGCGGCAGCCTGAAGGTCGCCCATTCCCTGCTTTTCGTCCTCTCCCAGGGCGATGCTCCCGGGCACGCGGCGCCAATGGTACAAGACCTTGGGGATGTGCCGGATCCGGTCCGTCTGTTCCGAGACGCGAAGCATGAAGTCGTAATCCTGCACCCCGTTGAAGCGGCGGTCCATTCCCCTCACTTCCAAGGCCAGGCTTCGCCGGACACAAAGCAGATGACCCACGTACATGACCTGCCTGAATAACTCCGGCGACCAGTCCGGCTTGTGGAACGGCTGGTCCAGCCAACCTTCCACCGATGACTTATCTTCGTCTGAGTAAGTCACATCCAGGCTCGGATCTTCGTTCAGAGCTTTGGCCACCTCGAATAACGCTTCGGGCGCCAGTTCATCGTCGTGATCCAGGAACGTCACGTAATCGCCCGAACTCAAATAGAGGGCGGCATTGGTGGCGCCGGAGATCCCGAGATTCCTGCCTAAAAATGCAATGTTGATCCGCCCGGCATGCGGGTCCAGGTGTTGCCTGAGAGTCTGAATCGTTTCGGCATTGGTCGAGCCATCGTCGGCAATACAAAGCTCCCAATCGGGGTAAACCTGCGCCTCCACCGAAGCGATCATGCGATCCAGAATCTCTTGCGTCTGGTTATATACCGGGACCAGAACCGATATGCGTGGACGGGTCCGGAACAGTTCGATCTCCGCAGCGATCTGCCTCCGGCGCGCGGCCGGCATTATTTGACCGGTGTGCACCGCAACACGGTTCCGATTGACCGCGCGGCCCTCCTTCATTCCGAATTCCAGAAAGTGTGCCAGGGGTGAGAGACCGGCCTCGCGCACCTCCGGATATTCGGTCAGGTAGAATTCGGGGTCGAACAGAGCGCAGGGACGCCTTTCCTCCCGATCGCCGGTCAGGACGAAGTGGGCCAGAGGATTGACCCCCGCGGCCTTCACATCCGGGTTCTGCTGCAGGTAGTACAACGGATCGAAAAGCGGGCTCGGCCGTTTCCCTTCCGCCGCTCCCCGGGAACAAAAGTCGTGGAGCGGATTCGAATCGCCGGGGACATCGGGATTCGTCCGGCGGTAATAGGCTGCATCGAAATACGGATTTGGCTTACGGCCCTCGCGCGCGCCATGTTCCAGGTAATGGGCCAGAGGATTCAGACCGAAACGGGCTACATCGGGACACTGACGCAAGTAATAAGCTGTGTCGAAAAGCGGGTGCGGGTTGCGCCTTTCCCGGGCGCCGCTTTCCAGGTAGTGAATCAGCGGATTCGCTCCTACCTGCCCGACGTCAGGGTAGGTCCGCACATAGAATGCCGGATCGAATAGCGGATTTGGCATTCGGCCTTCCCGCGCCCCCACGCGCAGAAAATGCATGATCGGGTTCCATCCGGCTTCCCGGACGTCCGGGTTGGCAGCCAGATAGAAATCCGCGTCGAACAGGTGCGTCTGCTCGATCCTTCGAATCAGCACGCGATGCCGCCTTCGGAAGCGGTTACCCACAATCGCGCCCACCCGGGCAAATAGATTTTGACCGAGGCCGCTCATACGCGCCGGCTGCTCGCAGTCTCCCCCTGAGAATTAAGAACCGGATTGTACCATACCCCACGTCGAGGGCCGAACCACGGCGTACTCGTGGTATATTCGCTTTGAAGCGGAGGAGGTCAACAAGTGCCATGGATCGTTGAGCTTGGCGGAGTGGAAAGAGTGTTGGCGGTGGCCTGTCTGGCGGGGGTGGTCTTCATTGCCGGGTCCTGCTCCTCTGCTTCCACACCCGCGTCCGGCTCGCCTCCCGCTGCCAGTCCGCCTCTGCTTCGTGGCTACATCGATTTCCCCAAGCCCGGCCAGACCGTCACCGGAAAGTTCTTTTCTTTTGGGTGGGCGGTTTCAGAGGATGGGATCAAGCAGGTGTCCGGAACGATCGATCGGAAGTTCCCGATGGAGTGCACCTACGGCACCCACCGGCCGGACGTGAATAAGGTCGTCCCTGGCTTTCCATCCGGCGACAACCCGGGGTGGAACTGCACAGGCGACGCCGCCACCCTGCCTGCGGGCGCCCACGAAATCACCGTGGAATCCGAAAGCAACAGCGGCCAGGTTCGCAATCTCGGCTCGGTACCGATAATCATCGCGCACTGAACCTGCGAAAGGCCTTCCCGCCGCCCTTCAGGGGAATCCGGATTTGTAACTTTCTTCGCAGTACAGGCCCGGAGCAGTACTGCTCCGCACAAGCGTCCGTCTGTCGATGCCACCCGTAAATGGCCTAAACCTGAAAAAGTACCTGGGATTATCTGGTAATTATAGACTTTCCCAGGCGACTCCGATTCTTTATGGTGAAAAACATCTATATTAATGTAATCAAGACAGTTATATCTTGGAAGGTTTGTTTTTTCAACGCGAAAACACACCGCAGGCTTTTAGATCGCTACCATCTACTAGTACTATCATTACTGCCAAATTGTGTTGAAGCTAGCAAAAAAAACGTATAAACTGTGACAGGTATGCCTATGCCCAAGATCGCGGTCGTGCTGCTCGCCCTGAGCTGTTCTGCCTGGGCCAGCACGCTTGTCCAGGATTTTAGCTTCGAAGATCCCGCGTTGAGCGGAGCGGGTGCCTACGAGTACAGGCCCACTGGAACTGCCTGGGACTTTGGTTCAACCCCAGGGAGCGGTATTCTCGGCAGCGACGGAATCGTCTCGGTTGGCCCCAGCGACGTGGGTTTTTTCATGACCTCGACGCCGCAGGGGAATCAGGCCGCCTTTATCCAAAAGGCGAATTCTGAAATCTCACAAACAATCACTGGACTCACGGCGGGAGCGTTTTATAAAGTTGGCTTCTTTGCGGCAACGCGATTGGATACGCCCGGCTCCGATCCGTTCTTCGGGGGTGGAGAGGATTTCGACGTCTTCTGGAATGGAAACCTGATTGGCTTGTACCTGCCCACATCAACCAGTTTCTCTTACTACACGACCGGTTATTTCAAAGCGACCTCCACCACGGGCGTCCTCAGTTTCGTAGGAGTAGACAGTAATACCTCATGTAATTCCCTGCCGTGTGACCGGACAGCGTTCATTGATAACG
>CAWKYG010000045.1:0-259043 GCA_963853855.1 uncultured Solibacteraceae bacterium
AAGCGTTAAGATTTGAGCAACGGGCATTTCTCCCAAGCTGGCATGTGATAACGCGAGAAGGGCCACGGCCGAGGCGACTGCCAGTCCGGCGACCCTCGAGATTTTTCCCACCTTTGAGCGGTGAGCAGCCTCTCCGGTTCGATGTTCAAGCCGCCTTCCGATGAAATACCACAATACCGGTATAAGAAGGATGGCGGCCGTGTGCGCGGCCAACTCCTCCGACGCTCCGTCATGGAAGGCCGAATCGAGTGGTCTAAGCACCAGCCCAGAGGCGAGTACGGCGGGTGCATTGATCCCGAAAGCCAGTTGTTCTTCGAAGGAAACCGGACCGTCGACCCAGCCTGGAATAAATTCAGTGGCCGCGACTGGGCGTGACGTGATCCAATGCTCGAATTGAGCTTGCCACGTTTGCCGGTAATAACAACCGAGCCAAACCAACACCAGATACAGCGCCAGTTGGACGACTGGAAGGATTATCCGATATGGAATCCGGCGCATGAGTGCATATTAACTCGCAGCGACTGCGTCGACCTGGGTAGAGCGGTCCTGAATCTCGCGTTTCACTTCGGCCAGCACCACACGTGCAATGCTGCAGTCCAGGCTCTTCGGGACGGACATCCGTTTGCGCACGGTGTTCACGAACAGCTCTGTCCCTTGTTCGTGGAGTTGATAAGCCAGCTGGCGGAACTCCGCGATCTTTTGGGCTTGTAGTTCTTGAATGGAAGCCGCAGAAAACGCCCGAAACCGTTGTTTGACTGCTGTGCATTGGTCTGGAAAGTGTTTTAGCAAGGTTGACTTGTGATAGCCGGTTCGTTTCTCGAGGGTATTCAGGGAAGGCGCGGGCACTTCTCGCAATGCTTCGTCCATTTGGCGCGCCGCCTTGGCTCTATTAAATCGTGTGTGTCGCCGGGCCCAGAGATTGCGCCAACGAGGTACGCCTTCAAAGTTGAGTGCTTGAAGCCCGGCCGTCAAAACTTTTCCCGTGAGCAGATCCGCCAACGTCACATTAAATGTCCGGGCCAGGCGCAGGCAGGCCGGCAGAATCGGATGTTTGGCGCCCCGCCGCCACTCACAGACCGATGTGGAACTGACTCCCAGTATGCGGGCAAAGCTGGAGAGCCCTTCCAACTCACTCCCGATCCGAACCAGTTCGGCGAACTGTTCTCTGGTCACCAACGGGGGATTGTGGAATCCAGCTTCGATTAGGTCCGCGATCTGGCTTGCCGCCCAGACTTCCCACTCCGGCGCTTCCTGATGGAGGGCCGAATAGCGATCCGGATCGTCGGTGTCCGAATCGGATCCGAGCCAGCCTTTGCAATGCGTGCAGAATCCCACCCAGGAGCGCTGACCGAGCAGTGGTTGCGGCAGAGAGCAATGCGGGCAGGTCAGCCGCAAAGGATGCCGGTGGCATGGACAGAACTTGACGGCTTCTAACGTCCACAGCAAGGGTACATAAACTGTGCTGCCGGCCTTCTCCCAATCGGTCAGGCAAACGGGGCACCATGCGGCCACACCACGCATCAACATAGGCGCGGGGAAGAGCGACTTCCAGGGGATCATGGTGAGGTATTGGAGATCTTCTCGGGCGGTCAACCGGCCGATCGCGGAGACGTAATCGGCTGCCACGGCGCCCGTTCCGTTGATGCTGGCAGTAAATGAGCGGACGCGGGGCTTGAGCCCATAGTAGAAGATGTTCCGCCGGCGCACGCCGTATTTGGGCACTTCGTAATTCTGAAGAGCACCGGGCGAAACAGAGTGAGCCTTAGCGACTCGTGAATAATAGCTGGTCAGACACTCGACCAGCGGTGTTCCGAACCCGGCTGGGTTGATATGGAACAACCGGCTACGAGGCGGAACCACAGGCGCCGTCATGTCCCATGCTTCATAGATTGCAGGGCCATCATCGTTCATTTCAAGCCTCCTTCGCGATTCCAACAAGATCCCGAACGGGTTTGCGCCGCCCTACCGGCGGACGTCCATGCGGAGCGGCTGGATTTACAGGAGTCGCTGCCGGGCTGGTGGTTTCCAAACGCAGAAGGTGTCTCAGGCGATCGCGCTTCTCTTCTTTTTCGGAAACCTCATTCTCGCCATCGACCGTTTCTCGGGCCATTCTCTCGGACTGATCCAGCGACCAGGCCGTTCTTTCCAGAATCTTGCGGCTCACGGCGCCGGCGCCCTGATTTATGGCCAAGGCCAAAGCCCGCGTCAGCCAATCTTTCATTAACCCGACACAGCCAACGGAACGTTCGTAGCAGTATTCCAGGTGAGGCAACAGGTCGGTCTCACCGGTCAGAGGCAGGTGGCGCTGAAAGGTGAAGACCACGTTCCGAAAGGCTGCGTAATCCTCACTTCTTTCGGCACAATATCGCGGAAAATGGATGTCGATGCTGCGCCGGCTCAGTTGGGCACTGAGATTACGGAAGGGGAGCAGTTCGTATGTACCCACCAGGATGTGAACCGTATTGGTGAGGCTGGCGAGCGACTTGATCGAGTCCAGTTGATCTTGCAGCTTACGACCGCTCTTCATCTTCGCCAGGTGCTGGGCCTCGTCAATAAAGAACGCTGCAGGCCGGCGGTGGATCAGCGTGCTTTCCAGCGCTAAACGGAGCTCGATCGCCGCCACACGCGGATCGGTGAGCGATCGTCCGAAAGTGTCGCGAAAGTCGCGGAACGAACTGCGAACCTGAGTCGTCAGCTTCCGGTCGATCAGTGGTTCGTCCATTGCGAGCAGAGCCCGCCGATAGTAGTCCTTCCAACTGAACTGGCTGGAATCCGGAGCTGCCGCTTCCATGCTCACCACGGGAACCAGCCCTGGATCCTGGCGAAGCGCCTCCATCATCGATTCCTTCAGGTGCTTCTCCACTCGCCTGCGCAAGGTCGTCTTCCCGACGCCAGTTGGGCCGTACACGAAGATCAGAGACCAACCGGCGGGCTCATGAATAGCTTGCTTCAGAGCGGCATCGGCTTCCTTCAGGAGTGGGTGTGCAATCGTGAAAGCCTTGAAGTAGTCAAGCCGTGCTTCCGCTGGTTGGCCCAGCAGATCCGGGGGAAATGCGTAGTCGGTCACGATCTCAGTACTCCTCGTACAGTTCGGTTTGCGGCACCGAATAAGTTCCGGCTACTGGTAGTCGAGGCTCGGCGGTATCCAATACGTCAACCGGTTGTGGGACGATGGCCGCTTCAGACCGGTCGTCAGGGCAGCCGTGGATTCTGCGGGCTGCCGCATCCTGGAGGCGCTGGACGAGAAGCGACTCTTCCGCCTCAACCGAAG
This sequence comes from uncultured Solibacteraceae bacterium, assembly GCA_963853855.1. Classification (GTDB taxonomy): domain Bacteria; phylum Acidobacteriota; class Terriglobia; order Bryobacterales; family Bryobacteraceae; genus Sulfopaludibacter. The sequence continues at coordinate 3,272 of CAWKYG010000045.1, forward strand.
CGACGAAGTCGGCGAGCCTTCTGGCCGTGACTTTAAACTCCCGGGAATGGTCTTGCGAGCGCTTACGCAGTTCGGCAGTGGCGATCATCATCTCCCGTTCCGAGCGTCCGCGAAACGACGAGAAGTACTCGGAATAGCAACTAACCCAGTGGTTCCCAACGTAGGCATAGGCGGTGCCGGCATCGTATGGGTCGTACCGGACCGGCACCCGGGTCCGCTCGATGGCGGGATCACGGAAAACGGTAGACCAGTAGTGGAGGTGATGAATCTTGACGCCCTTCCCGGCATCGACCAGGGCGACGCCCCGTGCCGTGGTTGGTAAGGTCATCATCCGGAATGTTTCGTCGTACGGGATGTGCCGGTGAGGGCGATTCCCGGAATGTTCGATTCCGAGCTCGAAACAATCTCTGGGAGATTGCCCAATGGCAGGGTGCATCGTGGTGTCATAAAACTCGTAAGCCCACTCGCACAGCCGGGTATGAAGCGATTCCAGCGTCCAGACAGCGAGATTCCTCGGGTCGACGCTGGTGGTCACCTGGCGCACGTTCTTCGTGATCTGCGTATTTCCCGCCAAACTGTAGATCAATTGGGTGCTGGTCCCGAATAGCCGTTCGCAGACGGACCCAAACCGCGGCTTGGCCGGAGGCCGCGTCTTCTTCGTGCATTCATAGCGTGCCAACAGTGTTTCGAAGTAGACGCTGTCGAACTCTTTTCCGCCATCGACGACCAGGATCTGCGGAAGGCGGCCACGCCGGCGAACACACTCCCGCAGCACCATCATGCAGGACCGATAGGAAGGCGGATCGAAGGACAGAAAGAGCGCCAGTACGCGCCTGGAGAATGCGTCCATGAAGATGGTCAGCCATGGCCTGCCAAGGTTTCGCCCCGTGCTGGAGCAGACGACCTCGACGTCCAGTTCGGTGTGGTCGATGTGGCAGATGTGAAAGGGCCGGTCTCCGTGGCGGGGCGTGGTGAGCTGCAGCTCCAAGTAGGGTGCCTCCATCTGGTATGCAGCGCGGCGGCCACGGCGTTTGAGGATGAGGTCGGAGTGTAAACGCCGGTCGATGGCCAGGGAGAAGGTCTTGTAGCTTGGCGCCGCAGTCCCTTCGGACTCGCAGGCGCGGATCAGCGCGCCATACGCGTGGAACTTACGTTTCTGTTTGAGGGTCTCGTAGTCCGTCTCGATGATTTTAGACATCAATGCCGTGGTCTTCTCTGGAAGTTTGCTGTTGCGGTTTCCGCAATCCTGGAATCGGGGCAGAAGGCCGAGATAACCATCCCCTTGCAGAGCCTCGGCCTGCCGGTATTGGTGAAGCCAGTGGCGAATGGTCCGCGATGGAACGTTTTCTTCCAATGGCTCCCCTGACTGATACGCCCGGATCAGTTTCAGCCGGCGATTCGCTTCCGCCATCTGGGTCGGCCCCATCTGCGGCAAGAGCCCTTCGGCGGCCGGAGCGTCGGCGTGAAGGCCGATTTCCATGGGCACTGCGCTCCGATCGATCAGGCGGACGTGAACCTTGTCTGGTTCTGTGAGCGGCGCTGCCGAAAGGTCGACGTCGAGAGTGCCGAGCGCCACCATGGCGAAGATGTCGTCACGCGTTACGACGCCAGCGCTTTCCCGAAACAGATCGCTCAATCGGATCTCCGCGTTGGCGGCGAGGTGTGCCCGCACATGTTCCAGGGCTGCGGGGTGGGTTAGCGTATCGGACCGAAGATAGTCGTCCAGGAACTGAATATTCCGCTGGTAAACCCAGTTGATCTCCCAGGAAGATCGGACGCGGTAATAGAAGCCGAAATCCCTGGCGTACGCTTCTCCTGGAGGACAGTTCCAGTGACCGTCTTCGGCGGCGCGATACCGGTTCGGGCTCCGTTCTGCGAGGCGCAGGAGTTCTTCTTCGGTTTTCCATTCCTCCCAGCCCGCCGCGGTTTTGCGAATCACGAAGAAGTCGGGCGTATGAACTACGCCCAGATGCTTTCCATCCGCCGCCGCATAGTCCAGCTTGATCTGAATGGGTTGATCGTAGAACTCAAGTACTTCGGGATCGTGCTCCATCTCGTATATGCCGGCCAGTTCAACCCGATGACTCTCGAACTGGATCGTGACGCCCATCTTGCGGCTGGGATAGCGGCCGCTGACGTTCGACCGGCCGCCACCAACTCTACGAGCGGGCTCCGATGCACGGATGCGATCGACCAGCGCGCGCCCGTGCGGCGGGACGCCGATCCCGACGTACCAAGCTTCCAAGGCGTCCGGACTCAGCACTGGGGTCCTCCTTGAAACCGGCGGTCACGGCAGCGCTCTGTCGGGTGCCCGCCAGCGTTCGCTTCTTGGTTTACCTTCGCGACGTGGACGGCTCTTCGTTCTTGAGCGCGTTCACATATCGCACTCCGGCCTCGTTGATCAGATCTTGGAGCAAACGGCCATTCTCGACGGCCTTCCGGACCTCGGGCACCAGCCTCTCGGGGACATAAATCGAGAACCGTCGAGAGCCCCGGCGCACGTACAGCGCATAGCTGCTGTGTCCCGTCCCGGCGGCACAAGCCGGGCAGTTTTTGCGGATGCACGGACCCTTTCTCAAAGAGAGCGAGCCTGTCGCGACCGGCCAGATGCTGCCAATGGCTTTCGTAAACCACTGTTGGACGTCCGAGGGGCTCTTGTCATCCGCCATGGTCTTATATGTGCCATTATGCATGTATACAAACAAAAGTCAACGATTTTGCTTCGGCATCGGCGGTTTTTGGAGAGATGCAACTGGCAGGACTATCCTTCCACGTGGGGCTTTTGGCAAGACTATCGTTCCAGTCGGTGTATGGGGGGAGGGCCGCGCCGGCACGAAACCACGGTTATCCCCACTAAAGCGGCAAGACTATGGTTCCAAACCGGCAAGACTATGGCTCAAGTCACACACTCACTCCCAAGTGCATTAGAATCAGCAGTATTTTGTTTTTTCAGGCAGTCTACTTTACGGCCAGCGTCTTCCTTGGAGCCATCGTGCCGTCCACCAGGCGAAGCTGGATCGGTAGCCCTCCCACCGATGGCGCCACCTTCTGCACCAGGCGCTTGAAGCCGGCGACGGCGTCGGATCGGTCCCAGACCCCATCGTTCACGATGAACGAAATCGCCGTACCCTCGTTCCGAGATAGCACCACCGCATCGCCTTGGTCCTGCAGGAAGCCCGCGGCGCGCAACGCCTGCGCCAAGGCGGACGCGTCGGCTTCAGTCGCCGAACCGAAGTAGTAGACCGCGTCGCGCGATCCCACCACGAGTTTGCCCACCGTCAGTTCCTTGTGCAGGAGCCGCTCCGAGTCGATCAGGCGCACCTTAATCGGAAAGCCGCCGATCGAGGTGGCCACGCGCCGCCCGATCTCCTCGAAACTGTAAACCGTGTCCGGGTGATCCCACGCGCCATCGTTGAGGGCAAAGGAAACCAGCGTGCCGGCCGTCCCTTTCGATAGCAGGACGGTGGTGCCCCGGTCGTTGAGGAAGCCGGTTTTTTGCAGCGCGGCGCCCAGCGCGCGGGCCTCTTCGGGAGTCGCGGCGTGATAATAGTAGACCTCGTCGTGAGAACCGATCATGACGCGCGTGAGTTTGGTCCGCGGCCTTTGTACCAGTTCGATTGCGCCGGTCACAATGGTCGCAATAAGCAGCAGGCCGATACCGTAAATCGAGAGGGTCGTGGCCAGCCGCTTACCGCCAGAGGGCATGCCTTAATTGTCGGGCACGAAATACCCGCGGCGCCAGGAGGTGTGCACGGGCGGCGATCCCGCGGACATATTCACTTCCACACGCACTTTACGATAGCGTCCATCGTTGGCGGCGTTGCTGGGGAAGTAGCCGAGCATGTACTGATTGCGAATTTCCCGGCTCAGTTTCTCCATCGCCGCCGGAAGGTCCGCGAGGCTGTGGACGGTGATCATCCGGCCGCCGGTTTCCTCCGCCATCTTCTCCAGGCAGCGAGCCTTGGTGAAGAGGCCGATGCCGTAAACGGTCACATCGGCTTCACGCACCAGCGACATCATCTCCGATTCGGTATAGCGGCTGTTGTTGTCCTCCCCGTCGGAAAGCACCAGGAGCACGCGGCGCGGATTGGCAGCCCGGCGAATCTGGTGCATGCTCAGGAACATCGCATCGAAAAGGGCGGTCCAGCCGTGAGCCGCCATGGAACCCAGGGGACGCTCGATCTCCGCGGCGTTGCGCGTGAATCCGGACAGCAGGGTGGCGTTATCGGCAAATTGCACGAGCGAGAATTCATCGTTAGGGACGGCACTGGCCAGGAACTGTTTCACCGCGGCGCGCGATTCCTGAATGCGGTGTTTCATGCTGCCGCTGGTATCGAAGACGATGCCTGTCGAGATGGGCGCGTCGGTCATCGAGAAGGAGGCGATGCGCTGCTCCACGTCGCCGTCAAAAACGCGGAAATTGGCGGCGGTCAGGTTCATCACATTGCGGTCCAGAAGGTCTGTGACCGTCACGGGAATCTGCACCATGCGCGCATCTACGCGGAAATTGGACGGCGGCAATCGGCCCGCGGAGGGCGCCGGCCGCGCGACCAGGGTAACGGCGGTTTGCGCCGAGGCGTTTCCCGCGATAAGAGCAAACATCAGACAAGAGATCGAGAATCCTGACATCACCCTCATACCGGAACCTTGAGAGACGTAGGAATCAGTATAAGCCTTTAATTGCCGACATGCCTCTCCCGAATGTTCTTTTGGTACGTACCGGGGGATTTCACCACGAAGCCACGGAGGACACGGAGAGTATTCCCCATCCCCAACCCCTGCCGATCGCTACAGTACGGCCCCGGCCCGCTCCAGCGCCTTTTCGAGAGTCTCTTTGGGCCAGTCCGTGCTGATGAACAGTTCCTGGCGCGCTCCCGCGCTGAGGGCGATGGCCTTCCAGCCGTTCTGCACCGGCACCGTGATGCGCACTTTGACTTTGCCCCGCGCATCGCGGACCGGGCGAATGACGCCGGGTATCACGGACCGGATCTCGGGGTTCCGTGCCAGCAGTTCTTCCAGAATCTCCCGCACGCCATCGATGATGCTGTGCTCGATCTTGAGCCGGTCTTTAGCGGTACGCAGCCGCATCAATGCCACCCTTCGATTCCCAGCAGAGGCACGAAGCTGCAGTGCGTGGAGACTCTCCGGTCGATACCGCTCCGCTCTTTCTCCACCACCACCAGTTCCTGCTCCAGATGCGGCCCCACGGGAATCACCATGCGGCCGGGATCGGCCAGTTGTGCCAGCAGGCCAGGGGGAATTTCGGGCGCGCCCGCGGCCACGGAAATCGCGTCGTAGGGCGCCAGGTCGGAATAGCCCCAGGATCCATCGCCGCTGATCACCATGACGTTGACGCCGCAGCCGGTGCGCCGCAGCGTCGCACGAGCCTTTTCCGCCAGTTCGGGAACCAGCTCCACGGTAATCACATCGCGCGCCAGCAGCCCCAGCACAGCCGCCGCGTATCCCGATCCCGCGCCCACTTCCAGTACGTGCTCGCGACCGGTCAGGCGCAGTTCCTGGGCCATCAGGGCGGTCATGTAAGGCTGCGAAATAGTCTGCCCGTAGCCAATCTGAATGGGACCATCCCAGTAGGCCGCTTCCCGTTCCTGCTCCGGCACGAACTCCTCGCGCGGGATCCGGCTCATGGCATACAGCACGCGCTCGTCGCGAATGCCGCGTGCGCTAAGCTGCCGGTCCAGCATTTCCTGCCGGTCCGCTGAAAAATCGGTTAGCAATATCGCCCCAACTTTATAATAGCTGTGATGGCCCATCAGATAACGTTGATCCCGGGAGATGGAATTGGACCTGAAGTTGCCGAAGCGACCGTTCGCGCCGTAGACGCCACCGGCGTAAACATCGAGTGGGAGCGCGTGGAAGCCGGAGCGCGCGCCCTGGCCGAATACGGCCAGTTGATTCCCGACGAGGTGTTCGCCTCTCTGGAAGTGACGCACGTGGGGCTCAAAGGGCCCACGGCGACGCCCATCGGCGGCGGTCACCAGAGCATCAACGTGGCGCTGCGCAAGAAACTGGGTCTGTACACCAACTTTCGCCCCGTGCGCATGCTGCCGGGGTTGAAGACCCGCTTTCACGATCTGGACATCGACCTGGCGATCTTCCGCGAGAATACCGAGGACCTGTATTCCGGGCTGGAACACGAGGTGGTGCCGGGCGTGGTGGAGAGCCTCAAGATCATCACCAAAAATGCTTCCATGCGGATTGCCCGGTCGGCCTTCGAATATGCGCGCCGCGAGGGACGCAAAAAGATCTCGGCCATCCACAAGGCCAATATCATGAAGCTGAGCGACGGCCTGTTTCTCAAGTGCTGCCGGGAAGTATCCGCGGACTATCCCGAAGTGCAGTACAACGAGCTGATTGTGGACAACGCCTGCATGCAACTGGTGATGCGGCCGGAAACCTTCGACGTTCTGGTGCTGCCGAATCTGTACGGCGATATCATTTCGGATCTGGCGGCGGGGCTGGTAGGCGGCCTGGGCATTGTTCCGGGCGCCAATATCGGCGATCATCACGCCATATTCGAGGCGGTCCACGGGACGGCGCCCGATATTGCCGGAAAAGGGCTGGCCAACCCCACCGCGCTGATGCAGTCGGCAGTGCTGATGCTGGCGCAACTGGGAGAGCGGGATGCTTCGGCGCGGCTGCACCGTGCCGTTTACCAGGTGTACGCGGCCGGGGAGCACCTCACCGGCGACGTGGGCGGGAAGGCTTCTACCGGCGAATTCACAGACGCCATCATCCGCCAGCTCCGGTGAGCTAAAATAAGACGACAGTTGGTGATCCATGCTTCGTTCCCTTTTTGCCGTTTCGCTGTGCGGAGTGGCGCTGGCCTTGCCCGCGCTGCCCCAACAGGTAGTCCCTCCAGCCAAACAGCAGGTGGAACCGGCCAAACCGGAACAGAACAAACAGGAACCGCCGCTCACCTTCACCAGCGGCGTTACCGAAGTCATCGTCCCAGTCACGGCGACCGATGAAAAGGGCAAATTCATTTCCAACCTCACGGCCAACGACTTCCGCGTGACCGATGAAGGCCGCCCGCAGCGCATCAGCTTCTTCAGCCATACCGATAAGCAGCCCATCGTGGTGGGTTTCCTGATCGACCAAAGCAGCTCCATGCGAATCCACTGGGACAAATATAAGGAGGCGATTCTGGAGCTGATCTGGGCGCTGCTGCCCGGCGACGCCCTGCACACCGGCTACCTGATCAGCTACGGGAATGACGCCGAGCTTTCGGTCAATACCACCGAGGATTCCGACAAACTGGCCGACGTGGTCCGCAAGATGAAGCCGGGCGGAGGCTCGACGCTCAACGACGCCGTTTACCGCGCCTGCGTGGACCGCAAGCTGGTAAAGGGCGAGCCTTACGAGCCGCGGCGCATCATCATCATCGTCGGCGACGGGCACGATAACGCCAGCAAACACAGCATGGACGAAGTGCTGGAACTGGCCAAGCGCAACCAGGTGACCATCTACGCCATTAGCACGGCGGCCTTTGGTTTCGACAATCCCTCCCGGGAGACGCTGGAAAAACTGACCATCGAGACGGGCGGACACGTGGAGTACCCGCTGGACAATCTGTATAAGGATGTGTCGGGCTACCTCTCGCATCCTTCCGATGACGGCAATTACGCGCTCACGGTGGGAGTCGGCGGCTATGCCGGCGAGATTTCGGCGGGAATTATCAAGGCGGTGACGGGTATCGTGGGAGAGATCGCGACGCAGTATGTGCTGCGCTACAAGCCGGATATCGACGCGGAACTGAATCCCAAGCAATTCCGGAGGATCAAAGTAGAGATCCCGATGCTGCCGAACGCCAAGCTGAGTTACAAGAACGGCTATTTCCCGTTCCCCGTGATACAGCAGAAACCCGGGGCCGGAAGCAAATAGGGGTTAGGGATGGGGGTTGGGGATGGGGCTCGGCTCAACCCCCATCCCCAGCCCCTACCCCCAACCCCGAACTTTTTGCCGTTTCATCCGATAAGCAGGTTAGGATAGGTACGAGCTTTCCATGCCGGCTAGTGTAGTTCCGATTGCCTCGCGACAGGGGGTTTACGTGGTGCTGGAGGCGGCTTTGCCGCTGCGGCAGAGCATGCCTGTGGGCGTGGTGCTGGTGGATCCGGAGCAGAATCGCGGATGGGTCCGGTTCCGTGAGGAGTTCGGCGGGCTGGCCGATTCCGACGACGTGGAAGTGCTGGAACAGTTGGCAGAAGACGCACGGCAGAAGCTCTCTGAATACGGCGCGGAAGAGTACTTACATTCCCTGGAAGATTCGCTTTCGAACGTGTTGCGCATCGGCGACCGGCAAACGGTGGCGGTGGATGCCTTTTCGCGCGTGCTGGACCGGCTGTTCGGAGAACACGTGGAACCGGTTGCCGTCCGGCCTTTTGAGACGCACGTGCCGCTGTTCAGCCTGCGGGCGGCGGCCGGCGGCTTGGGAGAAGAGATGGAATCGGAGGCGGAAGATTGGGTGCGCGCGCCCGAGGGCATGCGCCTCTCGCCCGATCTTTTCGTGGCGCACGTGGTGGGGCGCTCCATGGAACCGCGCATTCCCGATGGCAGCCTGAACCTGTTCCGGCTGCATCCGGCGGGGTCACGGCAGGGCAAAATTCTGCTCATCCAGCGCTTCGGATCGGTGGACGAAACGGCGCGCTACACCGTGAAGCGGTACACCAGCCGCAAGGTCTATAGCGGGGAAGACCAGTGGCAGCACGAACAGATCCGCCTGGAGCCGCTCAATCCGGAATTCTCACCCTGGGAGGTGGGTCCGGAGGATTTCGCCGTCGTTGCCGAATGGCTGCGGGTCATCGAGTAGCGCGGCTTCTGCTGGAGTGGTACGCCCGCGGTCATCGCGACCTGCCTTGGCGGCGTACCTCCGACCCGTACCGCATCTGGGTCTCGGAGATCATGCTGCAGCAGACGCGGGCGCAGGCCGTGATTCCGTACTACGAGCGCTTCCTGGTTCGCTTCCCCACGGTGGAAGCGCTGGCCGCGGCGCGGGAGAACGATGTGCTGGCCCTGTGGGCCGGCCTGGGTTACTATTCGCGCGCCCGCAATCTGTGGCGCGCGGCGGCGCAGGTGGCGGCCGCCGGTGCCTTTCCGCGGCAGCACGAGGCCATCCGGGCGCTGCCGGGCATCGGCGATTACACCGCCGCGGCCATCGCCAGCATCGCCTTCGGACTGCCTCATGCCGTGATCGACGGCAATGTGCTGCGGGTAGTGGCCCGGGTGGAGAACGACGCCGCGGATATCGCTTCGGCACGCACGCGCGAGCGCTTCGGCGCCGTGGCACAGAGCTGGCTGGATATCGCCGAGCCCGGCCCTTTCAACCAGGCGCTGATGGAACTCGGCGCCACGGTCTGCCTGCCGCGCAATCCTCTGTGCCTGGTCTGCCCTCTGGCCGCGTGCTGCCGCGGGCGCGAGGAAGGCACGGCGGCGCAACTGCCGGTGAAACTGCGCCGCACCGTGCACGGTGGAACTGGAACGGACTTTGCTGGTGATCCGCCGGCGCGGCAAACTGCTGCTGCGGCAAAACGGCGAGCATGGCCGTCTGGCCGGCTTCTGGGATCTGCCCACGCCGCAGGAATTGCCCGCGGCGCGCGTGGGCGAAAGACTCGGCGAATTCCTTCACACCATTACGCATCATCACTACACGATTGCTGTACACGCCGCTACGGTCCGGCGCGTAGGTACAGGATACGGTTGGTTCGACGCCGCACAGTTTGGGGAGATTCCTCTCAGTACGACGGCGCGCAAGGCTCTCAAGCTGACCGAGTAACGAGACCGCCAATCGGGTTAGGAAGACTATGGAGAGGACGAGGAAGCGGTCGATCGCCAAGGCGGCGGTGGTTCTGGGGGCCATCCCGATTCTGCTGTGGGCGTACGAATACGGGCCGAACCCCGGCTATGTGGGCATTCCGAGCGAGAATGGCGGTCAAACTTGCGCCAATGCCGGTTGTCATACCGGCACGGCCAACTCCCCGAGCAATCATGGCAGTGTTACCGTCAACTTTCCGAACGGGATGACGTACACACCCGGCGTCGCCCAGCAGTTGAGTGTCACAATCCAAGATCCGGCAACCACGCAGCAGGCTTACGGGTTTGAACTGACAGCGCGCCTCGCGAGCAATGCTTCCAATATGGCCGGCAGTTTCGCCTACATCGATAGCAACACGCAGTTGATGTGCTCGCAGACCAATCTACAGGTGTTCGAGGCCGTCTGTAATGCCGGTGCGGTCAGTAAAGGCTGCCCTGCGGCGAGCAGCACACCCACCTGCCCGTCAGGCATGACGCTGCAGTACATCGAGCATAGCTACGCGGGATATGTGAACTCCCTGCAACCGCCCCACAACGGGTCCTACACCTACAACTTCAACTGGACCCCGCCCGCGACGGGCGTGGGGAACGTCACCATCTACGTGGCCGGAAATGCCGGTGTGGGCGGTTCGCCCAGCCAGAATAACGATCACATCTATACCAATAAGTACACGCTCACGCCGTCGGCGGGCGGTCCTCTTCCGGCAATCAATTCCGGCGGCGTAGTCAACGGCGCCAGCTTCCAACCGGGCGTGGTCCCGAATTCCTGGATCACCATTCAGGGAACCGATTTCACTTCCACCACCGACACCTGGGCCAATGCCATCTCAGGCGGGAAGTTGCCGACAGTGTTGGACGGCGTGGGCGTCAAGGTGGGTGGCCAGGATGCGTACGTTTATTACATCAGCCCTACGCAGATCAACGTGCTGGCGCCGAATGTGGGTACCGGGTCCATGTCCGTGACGGTCAGCAACGCAAACGGCATCAGCACCGCCGCCACCGCGACATCAACCACCGTCGCGCCCGCCTTCTTCCTGTGGCCCAACAATCAGCCGGTGGCCACGCACAGTGCGGATTCGAGCGGCACCTCGACCGCCTGGGCAGTGAAGAACGGCACCTTCGCGGGCGTCACCAATACACCGGCCAAGCCCGGCGAAGCCATCATTTTGTGGGGCACCGGTTTCGGACCCACCAGTCCGGCCGCGCCCATCGGCGTGCAGATCCCCAGCGGCACCATCTACTACACAGCCGATCCGGTAACCGTGACCATCAACGGCGCTCCCGCGTCGGTGTATGCCACCGCGCTCTCTCCCGGGTTCGCCGGTCTGTACCAGGTGGTGGTGACCGTTCCCTCCACCCTGGCGAATGGCGATTACCCCCTCATCGCCACGATCGATGGAGCGCCTTCGCCCCAGGTGACCCTGACCGTGCACAATTAACGCCGCGCTACCATAAACGCTTGGACCAATTCGCGCTCGAATTCGACCTCGCTCCCCAGCGGCGCATTCTGTCGGTCAGCGAGCTGACAGCCGCCATCAAGGTAGTCCTCGAAGGCGAGTTCCGCGATGTGTGGGTGACCGGAGAAATCAGCGGCCTCAAACTGGCTGCCAGCGGCCATTACTATTTCACCCTCAAGGATCGCGCCGCGCAGGTGCGCTGCGTGGCGTTCCGCTCGGCGCACCGCTATTGGAAATTCAAGCCGCAGGACGGAATGGCGGTGCTGGCGCGCGGTCGCCTGGAGGTGTACGAAACGCGCGGCGAATACCAGTTGCTAGTGGAGATGCTGGAGCCCCAGGGTCTGGGCGCCCTGCAACTGGCCTTCGAACAGCTCAAGAAAAAACTGGCCGCCGAAGGGTTGTTCGCCCCGGAACGCAAGCGCGCGCTGCCGCGTTTCCCGCGCCGCATCGGCATCGTAACCTCGCCACAGGGCGCGGCGATTGCCGATATGATTCAGATTCTTTCGCGCCGCTTTCCAGGACTGCATATCCGCCTGTTTCCCGCGCGCGTGCAAGGCGAAGGCGCAGTGGAGGAGGTGTGCCGCGGCATCGACTGGTTCAGCCGCTCGAAGTGGCCAGACCTGGTGATTGTGGGACGCGGCGGCGGGTCGCTGGAAGACCTCTGGACTTTCAATACCGAGCCGGTGGCGCGCGCCATAGCCGCGTGCGCCGTTCCGGTGGTTTCCGCCGTAGGACACGAGACGGACGTCACCATTGCCGATTTTGTGGCCGACCTGCGCGCGCCCACGCCTTCAGCCGCCGCCGAGATGGTGGTCTGCACGTATGAGGAACTGCTGGAGCGCATCGCCGCGGCTCGCAACAAGAGCGCGCAGGCCATGCGCTACCGCTTCGCCATGTTGGAGCGGCGCCTGCGCCAGCAGGGAATCGAGCGGGCCTCCAGTGTGCTGCACCGCCGCGTGGGCCGCGGCCTGCAGCGCGTCGATGAACAGGAATACGCGCTGCGCGAACGCGTCCGCGCCGTGCTGGAGGGACGCGAACGCGCGCGCCGTGCGCTGGAACAGCGGCTGCGGCGGTTCGATCTCCGTCCCCGTCTGGCGCTGGGCCGTCGCCGGATGGAGGCGGCGCACACCGCCGCCGTGCAGGCGATGCGGATGCGGCTGGCTCGCCGGCGCGCCCGGCTGGATGAACTGGCGGCCCATCTTTCGCAGCTCAGCCCTCTACGCATTCTGGAACGAGGCTACGCCATCGTGTCCAACCAGGGCGGCGTAGTGAAGGATAGCGCGGAAGCTCCCGCCGCGAGCCGGATTCACGTGCGGCTGGCGAAGGGCGAATTGGACGCGACGGTGGAGTGAGCCACGGCCAAGGCGTGCCTGCGGACGCGTCGTCCGCCAGCAGTATTTCTGCGTGGAGACTTACCCGGATGGTGATTAGATCGGCTCAGCCGCCAGATCGATCGCCTGCTGCACGATGGCATCAGAGACGCGAAACTCGGGATCGCGCCGCAGGGTTCGTACAAGGCCTAACAACTCCGGCGCCCGCCCTTCAATATTCAGGCGTGCGAGTAATCGTAATGTCCCAACCGGCTCCTTGCCCATCCGCACTGCTATCGCGCGAGCGCGCCGCTCATCGCCCAAAAAGTAAGAGGCTTGTTTTTCCTGTGCCTGGACAAGCGCCTCTGATTCCCCTCGATGCAATTCGGCTTGGAGCAGTTGCACATTGAACTTGTCGGCAGTCAAGCATCTTGTGAAGAATCCAGTGGCGTACAACTTGTTTAGACGATAACGAAATCGTCCCTTTCTGTTCAATTCCTCCTGGACAGCTCGGGGTACGTACACTCTGTCAAAAAAGAGGTCAAGTTCGCGGGCGAGCCCCAGGTGAGCAAGGTTAATGAGTAGGGAGGTGTCAATGATAGCGATCCGCAACGGCTATTCCTTGTTCAGGGAGAACAGCACGATCAGACCCAGACCCAGAGCGGCCAGCGCACCGATGGTCTGCTGTTTGTCTTTGGTCAATTGTTGCTCTTTGAGGAATTCCACGATCTGGGTTTCAACGGTGCCCGGATTGTCCCATGGAGAGAACTTGAATACCCGCGGAAACTGCGCAAGAAGCGGATGGCCGGCCAGATCCGTGCGGACAATCGGGATTACCAGCTTCCGGTGCTCTAACGCATATCGCAGGTCATGCTGAACCATTTGGTTTGCGGCAGTCGTTATGATCGCCAGCACACAGTCAGCACGGTCAATGGCCGCCGCTATGGACACGCCCGGTGCAACTACGCCGGTTCCATGCTGGGGCACATACATTTCGATCCCGTGCGCGGCAGCAAGCGTCTGCAGGCGCCAGGCCAGCGCCATCTCCGTGGGGTCAAGACTGTAGCTGAGGAACACGCGAAAGGCCATTCTGGATACGATTCTAGCGAACTTCAGCGTGACCAGACCGGGGAATCTGCGCCACTCGACGATGCCGGAAGTTTCGCGTAACTTAACTGAACGGTATTCACGTACGGCTGGCGAAAGGCGAATTGGACGCGACGGTGGAATAGCCCGCCAGCGCCGCTACATGCGCGGCCGCGGCCGACGCCAGCCCGGCGAGCGTATAGCCGCCTTCCAGCAGCGACACCACCCGGCCGCCGGCGTGGCGGTCGGCGATTTCCATCGACGGCGTGAGTCAGGTCCGTGAAATCCCGATCGGTCAGGGTGAAGCGGCCCAGCAGATCCCCGGTGCGCGAATCGAAGCCGGCGGAGATCGAGCACCAGATCGGGCCGGAATGCTCCATCGCGGGGGCCAGCGAATTGCAGATCGCGCCCAGGATCTCGGCGCGGCCGGAGCCGGCGGGGAACGGAAAGTTCATGGTGGTGCCTGCCCGCCCGCGCCGGTTTCGTCGGCGCGCCCCGTTCCGGGATACAGCGGCCACTGGTGCGTGCTGAAGAAGAAGACGCTGGGGTCGTCGTAAAAAATGTCCTGCGTGCCGTTGCCGTGGTGGACATCCCAATCGACGATCAGCCACGCGCTCCACTCCGTGCTTCCGCTGGGCATAGCGCGCGGCGATGGCGACGTTGTTGAACAGGCAGAATCCCATGCCGCGGCTGCGCACTGGCATGATGGCCCGGCGGGCGCACGGCGCAGAAAGCGTTGCGCGCCGCGCCGGTCAACACCGCATCCACGGCATTCAGCACGCCGCCCACCGCGTGCGAGGCGGTGTCCCAGGGAGTTCGGCGTGATTTCGGTATCGCCGGTGCTGAGGTACGGCGCTCCGGCGTCGAAATCCTGCGCGCACGATCTCCAGATACTCGCGGCGTATGGCAGAGCAGCAGTTCCTCGTCGGTGGCCGGTCGCGCCGGTATGCGGGTCAGCCGTTCCAGCAGGCCGGCGCTCGCCAGGCCCTCCATCACGGCGTCGAAGCGCTCCGGCCGTTCCGGATGGGCGCGGCCCTCCAGGTGTTCCCGGTAGATGGGATCGGCGAGCAGCGCGGTAGTCGGTTCCACGGGAACAAAATACCACGTTCCAAACGAGCACACAGCGCGACGGGGATCAAACGCCTCGCCGGTTGCCCCACAGGTCCACGTGCAGCCGCGGGCTGAAGCGGAAGCCTTCTTCCTTGCAGATCTCGGCCAGCCAGACGCCGCGTTCGCGCAGGCGTTCGCGGGTCCGTGCCTTCGGGCATCAGGATCACGCGCTCGCGCGCGGCGCCGAGCGTCTCGACCAGCGCGCGCACCTCCTCCATATCCTCCGGCCTCTGCGATCACGAATTTGAGTTGATACTCGTAGCGCGCCATCAGCTCGCCCAAGCACTTCGGGCTGGATGCGCAGGCGCTCGTGCTGCGCCGCCCAGCGGCCCTCGGGCGTGGAGTTGGCAAGCTTGGGGCTGATGCTCATCAGGTCGCAGGCCACCGGCTGGAACACCGTGCCCGCGGTCTCGATGG
This sequence comes from uncultured Solibacteraceae bacterium, assembly GCA_963853855.1. Lineage (GTDB taxonomy): Bacteria > Acidobacteriota > Terriglobia > Bryobacterales > Bryobacteraceae > Sulfopaludibacter. Next base: position 18,480 of record CAWKYG010000045.1, read on the forward strand.
TGATGTGCAGGCCGAGCGCGCGCAGGCGTTCGGTGAGCGGGACGATCTCGGGCGCGATCATGGGCTCGCCGCCGGTCACCACCACGTGGCGCGCGGGATGCGCCTTCACTTCGTCCAGAATCTGGTCGAGCGACAGCTCCGTGCCTTCGGGCTGCCAGGAGGTGTAGGGCGTATCGCACCAGGCGCAGCGCAGGTTGCAGCCGCTGGTGCGGATGAAGACCGACGGCACGCCGACCAGCGAGCCTTCGCCCTGCAGGGAATAGAACAGCTCAGCGATCTTCAATGCCGGCCTCTTCGAATCCCTTGCGCCGCAGCAGGCAGGCGTCGCATTCGCCGCAGGGCGCGCCGTCCGGGCCGGGATCGTAGCAACTGTGCGTGAGGCGCGAACGGCACCCCAGTTCGTGCGCCAGCTTCACGATCTGCGCCTTGCTGAGCTGCAGCAGCGGCGTGTGGATCTTCAGGCGCGTGCGGCCCTCCACGCCGGCCTTGGTGGCCAGGTTGGCCATGCGCTCGTAGGCTTCGATGTACTCCGGGCGGCAATCGGGATAGCCGGAGTAATCCAGCGCGTTGACGCCGATAAAGATGTCGGAGCTTCCAGCACCTCCGCCCAGGCCAGCGCGAACGAAAGGAAGATGGTGTTGCGCGCGGGCACGTAGGTGATGGGAATGCCCTGGCCCATTTCGGCCGCGGAGCGCGCTTTGGGCACGGCGATATCGGCCGTCAGCGCCGAACCGCCGAAGGCGTCCAGGCCGATTTTCGCTACCATGTGGCGCTCCGCGCCGAAGTGCGCGGCGACGCGCGCGGCCGCTTCCAGCTCGAAGCGGTGGCGCTGGCCGTAATCGAACGAGAGCGCGTAGCAGTCGAATGCCATCGCGCCGCGCCAGCGCCAGGCAGGTGGAGGAATCCAGGCCTCCGCTCAACAGGCAAACTGCTTTCTTGGAAGATGACACCGGCAAGTCCTGCTCTCATCGTGACACAAGGCGGGTATCATGGGAATCAGTTGCGCATTCGCTTCCTGACCTCGACGCCATTGGACATTCGCCGCGGGAGCGGCACGTACGTCGGGATCAACGTGCTGGCGCGCGCGCTGGAATCCCTGGGGCACCGGGTGGAGTTCGAAACACCGCGGCGCCATCTGCCGGTTTACACGCTGGAGCGGCTCTGGTTCAATCGCCGGCTCCGCCCGTCGGCTGGGTGCGATCTGACGGTGGGTTTCGATATGGATGGGTACCGCCTGGCTGCCGGCGCGGCGCACGTGGCATCGCTGAAGGGGGTGATCGCCGATGAGGTGCTGTTCGAGCGGGGTTTCACACGGCGGACCATGGCCCTGCAGGCGAGCTGCGAGAAATTGCACGTGCATCGTGCCGCGCGGGTGCTCTGCACCAGCACCTACTCGGCCGAACGGGCGCGCGAACTCTATGGACTCGCCGAACTGCCGTCGGTGGTTCCGGAGCTGATCGACCTCGCGGAATGGCGGCGCCTGCTGGAGGTCCATGCGGCGCGCGCGCGGCGATTCACGGTTTTGTTCGCGGGCCGGCACTATCGCCGCAAACGGATCGAGGTGCTGCTGGGCGCGGCCGGATTGCTGCGGACCCGCATCCCGCAACTGGAAGTGCGGATTGTGGGCAGCGGCCCTTGTACCGCGGAGTTGCACCGCCTGGCGCACAGGCTGCGATTGGAAGATACGGTGTCCTGGCTGGGCGACGTCTCGCGGCCGGAACTGGCGGCGGAGTATAATCGTGCCGATTTGTTCTGCCTGCCCAGCGTGCAGGAAGGCTTCGGAATCGTGCTGCTGGAAGCCATGGCGGCGGGCAAGCCGGTTGTGGCCGCGCGCGCCGCCGCCATACCGGAAGTGGCGCCGCACGCCACCCTGGTGGAACCGGAGAGCGCGGAAGCGCTGGCGGCGGGAATCGAGGAACTGTATCGCTCGCCGGCGAATCGCGCGGCGCAGGCACGGGCGGGCGGGGATTGGGTTCAGCAGTTCGATGCGCCGCGCGTGGCGGCGAAGTTTCTGCAGGCGGCCTGCACCGAAGGGGGCAACTGATGATTTTCGGGGCTCACGTGATTGTATACAGTAAGGATGCCGAGGCGGACCGCGTCTTCCTGCGGGACGTCCTCGGGTTTGCTTCCGTGGACGCCGGCCACGGCTGGCTGATCTTCGCGCTGCCTCCCGCGGAAGCAGCGGTTCATCCCGCGGAAGAAAACGGAGCCGCCGAACTCTATCTGATGTGCGACGATCTGCAGGCCGAAGTATCGGCTCTCCTGGGGAAGGGCGTCCTGTGTTCGGAAGTGCAGGAGGCCAGGTGGGGATCGATCACCCGCATCCCTCTGCCCGGCGGCGGCCAGGTGGGCCTCTACCAGCCGAAGCATCCCATGGCGCTCTCGCGCGCTACTTGAAAGTCAGAAAGACGGTTGTCGAGATGGGGGCCACCGAGTCGGTCTTGGCGTTCACGACGTAGGTCGCGTGCTCCTGAGAGTCGGTGGCGCTTTGCTGCTCCACGGCATTGCGGATCAGGCCGGTCTGCGGCGTAGCGCGCGTGAACTGCACCCTCAGAACTTTTTGGCCCGGCCGTTCGGAGGTGATTACGGGAGTATCGAACTTGATCAGGCGTTCCACCCTGGCCGCCTGCAGGACCGGGGCGCCGCTGTCCCAAAGGGAGAGGAAGCCGTCGTCGTTGGGAAGGAACTGGAGCTTCACGGAATCGCCTGCGTGAAGCTGGCTGGGTTCTACTTCTATAAAGTCGCCGGTCTCGTTCCGGCGCAACACGGTGTATTTCACGCCCAGGTAGGTGGCGCGAGCCGCTCCGAAGGTGGAAAGCGCTTTGAGGGCAGCGATGGGCTGCTGCTGCTTCTTGTCGCGCTGCTGTTGCTGTTTCTGCTGGGCGCCGGCGGATTGTTGTTCCTGAAGGGCTCCCGAAACAACCACCTGCTGCGGCGCATAAAACAGAGCCTGGGCGTTTTGTAAGGGGATAGGCTTCGAGCCGCCGTCCAGAAATCTCGATTGCAGGCCGGCGGCGGAAGCACCGCCGCCCCCGCCGCCCCCGCCGCCGATGCCTGCGACTGCGGCGAAATCCTTTGGGGCGGGTGCCGCCATGGGCAGCGGTGCCGGCGGCGCGGCGGCCGGCATGGCCGTAGCGGCTTCATTCCGAGTGGCCGCAGGCGAAGCAGCGGGGGTCGCGGGCGCGCTCAAATCGGCCATTGCTTTGGACTCCGGCGCGGGTTCGGGGGGCGTCTTCTTCATGGCCGTGGCACGCCTGGGGCTGGGCGCCGGACGGTTCGCGACGGCAGGGGCGGGAGCCGGCGGTTCCGGCTGCTTCACCTCGGCAACCAGTAGAGGAGTCGCCGCCGGATGCGGCTTCGGTCGGGCCAGATAGACTCCCGCAATCAGCAGACATGCGGCGGCAGCGCCAATCATCGCCGCTGGGCGCCAGAATTGCCGGTACCAGGGCAGCGGCTTTTCGTCCATAGCGGCCAGCAGTTCCGCCCGCGCCGCGGGGTCGTTCAAAAGGTCGCGCAGCGACTGCTCGCGGGCCAGCGCGTCGAACAGTTGCTGATCGCTGAGCGCGGCTTCAAAGAGGAGTTGTTGCTCTTCGGGCGTGAGGGTGCCGGTAGCGTATCCGCCCAGAAGCTTTTGGATATCCTGCCGGTCCATCATTTGTCCTTCCCTTCCCAATGGCCGCCCATCAGGTCGAGCAGATTCTTACGGCACCGGTGGTCCCAGGTGTACACGGTGTTGAGTGCGCCCGCGCCCATGATGCCCTGTATCTCCGGAAACGTCTTGCCCTGCAGTTTGAGACGGATCAACTGGCGGCAGCGGTCGCCCAATTGCGCGATGCACCGCTCCAGACGTTCCAGCATTTCCTTTCGTTCCAGCGAGTCGGCCGGGTTGGCGTCCAGGTCGGGCAACGGAATATCGGTAATGGACACCTGGGTATACTCGCCGCGGCGGACTGCCTTCCGCCGCAAACTCATGATTTTAAACCGTACGATCTGCAAAGAGAGCGGCAGCAGATCTTCCGCCCGCTCCAGGTGCGCGTACTTTTCATGCAGCAGCATGAGCACCTCCTGGGCCAGGTCTTCGGCGACGTCCCTCGATAAATGAGATGCCGCGAACACTACAATCCTTTCACGAAGCTTGGCCAGGACCTGTTCGCGTTCCACGGAAAATCTGCCGTTCTGTGGCAATCATAGCATCTGTCCGGCAGGGTACAATTCGGGTGTGGCCCGTGTCCTGATGGTCTCGTCAGAGGCCGCTCCGCTGGCGAAGACCGGCGGGCTGGCCGATGTAGTCGGAGCTTTACCCAGCGCCCTGCGTACTTTCGGCGATGATGTCGCCGTGGTGATCCCCCGGTACGGTTCCATCGACCTGAAGAGCCTGCGCCGGGTCTTTGACAGCCTGCCCGTCTACCTGGGGCCGGTCCGGTACGATACCGCCATCTACCAGGCGGCCGAAGAGTTCCCGCTGTACCTGGTGGATTGCCCCCCGCTGTTCGACCGCAAGGGATTCTACGGCGAGACGGGCGTGGATTATCCGGATAACCACATCCGGTTCGCCGTATTCGCGCGCGCGGCCCTGGGTGTGGCGCGCTATCTCTTCCGCACCGAGATCTTCCATTGCCACGACTGGCAGGCCGGACTGGTGCCGGCTTACCTGCGCACGGCGGCGGCCACGGACCCGACTTATCTGGGCGTCCGCACCCTGTTCACCATCCACAACCTGGGCTACCAGGGCCTGTTTCCCAGGACCGCGCTGGCGGATGTGGCCCTTCCCGCCAGTGTCTATCGCCCCGACGGTATGGAGTTTTTCGGCCACGTGAGCTACATCAAAGGCGGCATCTCTTTCGCCGACTGGCTGAGCACGGTGAGCCCCACGTATGCGCGCGAAATCCAGACGCCCGAATTCGGTTTCGGCCTGGACGGCGCGTTGCGTTCGCGGGCGGACGTGCTGACCGGGATTCTGAATGGCGTGGATTACCGGGAGTGGAACCCCGAAACAGACTCGTTCCCGCCGGCGCGGTATTCGCCGGAAGATCTGAGCGGCAAGCGCATCTGCAAGGAGCAGCTTCTGCGGGAATTCGGACTGCCGGCGCAGGCCATGGACCGGCCGCTTCTGGCCGTAGTCTCGCGCTTCACGCGGCAGAAGGGCATCGACCTGCTGGCCCATGCCGCCGGCCGGATCGTGGATCAGGACGTCTACGTGGTGGCGTTCGGTTCGGGCGAGCCGGAGTACGAAGAGTTCTTTCTGCGCGCCGGCCGCCGAACACCCGGGGCGCATCGCGGTCAAGATCGGCTTCGATAACGGCCTGGCGCACCGTATGGAAGCCGGCGCGGATATGTTCCTGATGCCCAGCCGGTACGAGCCCTGCGGATTAAACCAGATTTATAGCTTGAAGTATGGAACTGTGCCGGTGGTCCGCGCGACCGGCGGTCTGGATGATACCATCGATGAAGGCACGGGGTTCAAGTTCAAGGAGTACTCCCCGGAGGCTCTGCTGGGCGCGCTGAGGGCGGCCACGCAGGCGTACGAGGATCGGCAGGGGTGGCAGGAAATGATGCGCCGGGGAATGCGCAAAGATTTTTCCTGGAAAGCCTCGGCGGCAGCTTATTCGGCGTTTTACCGGCAGCTTTTGAGTGGTTTGAATCCTTTTGCGGAACAAAGATTCTAATCTACGTAGGGAGAGAAAATGGCAGGTCAGAACACATTAACCTTTACCGATTCGGGTTTCGACCAGGAGGTGCTCCGGTCGGACGTTCCGGTTCTGGTGGATTTTTGGGCCGAATGGTGCGGCCCGTGCCGTCAGATGGCGCCGACCATCGACGTCGTGGCAGGCGAGTACGCCGGCCGCGTGAAAGTGGGCAAGCTGGACGTGGACACCAACGGCAACACGGCCATGCGCTACAACATCCGCGGCATTCCCACGCTTTTGCTCTTTAAGGACGGCCAGGTTGTGGAACAGCGCGTTGGCGCCGTGGGCAAGAGTGACGTAATGAAGATGCTGGATGCTCACGTCCAGGTAAAAGCTTAAGAAATTACCGCTCCCCCGCGGTCGCGGCTGTGAAGCTGCCTTCGCGGGGGAGCGGTTTTTCGTTTCACTTCAGGGCGAGGCTCATTTCGCTCCAATCCCCAGTCAATTCCGCCGCCTCCCGCTCCTGGCAGGGCACGCAGTAGCGCGCCCAGGGCAGCGCCGCCAGTCTCTTCGCGGGTATCGGTTCCTCGCAGCTCAGACAGATGCCGTAATCGCCGGAGGAAAGCCGGTCCAGGGCCTCATCGATCAGGCGAAGCTGGCCGTAGTCCAGTCGGTTCAGGTGCAGGGAGACAAATTCCTCGTGCGAGATCTGTGCCTGGTCGTCTTCGGCCACCCGCCCCATATGGGCCAGGGTGTCGAACTTGATTCCGAGACCGGAAAGCACTTCCTCTCGCTTTTGCTGCAGACGCAGCCGGTATACCTCGATGGTTATGGGAGTAAGCGGCGCGCACTTCGTCATGCAACCCTCCAAAAGCCGAGTTTCAGATATCGGCACCTTAATGGTCCATGAAACGTACCAGAATTCTCTAATAAAAACAATCCTAAACTTTGGCCACTCTAACGGCCGGGGAGGTAGTCCAAAGGCAGGTTGTTGGAGAGATCCCGGAGGATTTCCTGTTCCTGGGGAGAGAATTGTGTCTTGAAGGCGTCGCTGTCGAGGCGGGCATTGCGTTTGTCTTCCGGCATCCTCATGAGCTGAAGTGAGCGTGCGGCGCATCGGCTGGATGCGGTCATCCGCGCAAATTGCGGAAGGCGTTGAGCTGCTGGAGCACCAGGCGGCGTTGCGGCGGCGGCAGGGTATCCAGGCCGCGAATCTGCCGGGCAATGCGGTCCTTGTCCGCCTGCGGAAGACGATCCAGCCGCTCCAGTTGGCGGCGGATCTGCTCCTGCTGTCTCGGGGGGAGTTTCTCCAGGGCGTGCTCGCGTTGTTCGGGCGTCATCTGGAGCAGGCGCTGCGCGGGTCCGGGAGTATTGATGCGGGGGGCATTTTTTTTGGGAATCCCTCCGCCGGGGTTAGGGCCCCTGGCGTTGCGGTTGTTGGGTGCGGCGGCGAGCGGCCGCGCCTTGGGAGGCGGGGCTGGTTTGGGGGGCTTCTGATCGGCACACCATCCCGGACAAATCATCAGGAGCGCCGCTCCCGCAAGTTGAAACGCTCGATTCATGCTTTACATCTTCGAGGTGGGGTCGGCGGGCTCGGAACGCATCAGGTGGTTGAACTGATTCAACATCTCGACTTCGTCAACGGCATGCTCCACCTGATCGGGCTGGAGGGCTTCCACCTGGGCGCTTTCCTGGGTGGAAGGCGTGGGCGCCACGGCCGGCCGATCCAGAAGAACGCCGGCCATGATCAGCACGCCGGCTGCGGCGGCAATGGGCAGGCTTCGGGATTGAAATACCGGGCGAAACGGCCGGATCAGCATATCCCACCACGAAACCTGCTGTTCGATCCGCTGGTAGAGCCGGCGGTCGAAATCGGTGGATACCGGCGGGGCTTCCCAGGAATCCAGGGCTCGCCAGACGGCCGATTGACTCTCCACGAACTGCCGGCAGGCGGAACACGCTTCCAGGTGCCGTTGCAAGCAAACGGTGCTCTCCGGCGCGAGCCTGCCGGAGCTATATGCCAGCAGCAGGGCTGAGCCTTCGTGAGTCTCCAGGGGACAATGCATAAATGCCTCTTCTTCCCTAAGCCATATGGGCCAAACGGGCGCGCAAGCTTTCGTACGCCCGGAACAAAAGCGACTTCACCGCAGATTCCGAGCAGTTCAGCACCTTGGCAATCTGCGAATATTCCATTTCCTCGATACTTGTGCATCAGAACCGCCGCTCTCTGCTTCTCCGGCAGCGTTGCTACCGCCTTGCGCACTTCCTCCAGCCTGGCCTGGTACACCATTGATGCTTCGACCGACGGCCTTTTGTCCGACACCTGCCGTACCGGCAGTTCGCCGGAAGCGTCGTCCAGCCGTTCCTGCGACTTCTCGTTCTTCCCATCCCGCAGCGAGTTCAATGCCAGATGCGTGGCGATCCGGAAGAGCCAGGTAGTAAACTTCGCGGTCGGCTCGTACGTACTCCGCGAACGGTACACGCGCAGAAACACTTCCTGCGCCAATTCCTCCGCTACGGCGTGATTCTGGACCATTCTATAGAGGAAATGAATCACGGACAAGCGGTGCTTGTCCAGCAAAACACCGAAGCTCGCGCCATCTCCATCCTTGACGCGAAGCATCAACTCCGCATCGTAGTCCAGGGCCGCCGCGGCTCCCCCCATATCCGTCTTAACCCGTTCGGTCCATCCGAGGTTGCGCTTCCGGCGTTAAATATCTTTACCGGATATCTTTCGGCTACTCTCCCTTCAGCGACCGCTCCATCAAGCGCTGAATCGCATCGCGCGGCGACACGCCGAAGTGCAGCATCTGAAACATCTGTTCGGAGATGGGCATTTCCACCTGAGTACCGTTTCGCCAGATCCACGGCGGCATTTGTGGTTTTAATCCCTTCCGCCACCATCTTCATGGAGCTGACAATCTCGTCGAGCTTCCGCCCGTGCGCCAATTCGACGCCGACGGTGCGGTTCCGGCTGAGATCGCCGGTGCAGGTCAGAACCAGATCGCCCAGCCCGGCCAGCCCCGCCAGAGTCTGGGCGCCTGCCCGCCCATGGCCACCGCCAGACGGGTCATCTCCGCTAACCCCCGGGTGATCAGTGCGGCCGTGGCGTTGTGCCCGAGCCCCATTCCATGTAACACGCCAGCGCCGATGGCGACTACATTTTTAATGGAACCGCCAATTTCTACACCGATAGGATCTGTGCTGGTGTAGAGCCGGAAGGTGGGCCCGGAAAAGGCCGCCTGGATGATCGGACGGCAGGGTTTCGTCCCGGCGACGCGACTACCAGCGCCGTGGGCTCAAAACGAGCCACTTCGCGGGCGAAGGTGGGTCCGGAGATCACGGCTACGCGAGGCTCGAAGGCAGGCCGCAAGACTTCCCGGATCACCTCCGACATTCGTAGAGAGTGCCGTTTTCCAGGCCCTTGGTGGCGCTGACAAACACCATGGAATCATTAAGAAACGGCAGCATCCGCGGTGTACAGGGCGCGGACCAGGTGGGAAGGCATCACGCTCAGGACGATCTCGGCGCCCTCCAAGGCAGTTGCCAGATCGCTGGTAATTTCTACATGAGCAGGAAGTTGGAAGCCGGGCAAGGTAGACGTCGTTCTCGCGGGTCACGGCCATGCGAGCCGCCAGGTCGGCTTCGTAGACCCAGAGCCGGACATCGGGAAAGCGCGGCGCCAGCACGATGGCCAGGGCCGTCCCCCAGCTTCCGCCGCCAATGATCGCGAGGCGCTTCACGAGCCGCCGCTTCCGAAACGGAACACGTGTTCGGTGCCCGCGCGCAGCCGTTGGATATTACTACTATGTTTGTAGATAATGAACGCCCCTGCCAGGATCGCGGCAACCACTACGTCAATAGAAGGCTTGCAGGATCAGCCAGACGGCCAGCGGAAAGGTAGCCGCAGCAACGATCGAGCCCATGGAGATGTGGCGGGTCCAGGCCACCGCCCCCACGAAAACCACCAGAATCGCAACCAGAGGCAGAGGCGTGAGGCAAAGGAACGCGCCCACGAAGCTGGCCACCGCTTTCCCGCCTTGAAACTTCAAAAACCGGGTAGGCGTGGCCGGCCATCACGGCCAGCGCGGCGGCGCTCATCCACAGCGCGCTGTGGTCCGTAAGCCGGCCGGCGATCCAGACCGCGAGGTAGCCTTTGGCGATATCGAGCAGCAGCGTCGGCATGCCGGCGGCGCGGCCGGTGGTGCGCAGGACGTTGGTGGCGCCGATATTGCCGCTGCCGGAGGCGCGCACATCGGCGCCGGTTTTCCATTTCACCAGCAGATATCCGAACGGAATGGCGCCCAGCAGGTAGGCGATCAACAAGAGCGAGGAGCTGGGTATCATTTTGAGAACGGAAACTCCGCAAGTTTAGTGTACACGGAACCGGTGGGGCGCAACTGGCTGCGATACAAAAAGAAGCTGCCGCGCGGTGAACTGCCGAATCGAGCGAGGGCAGGGCGGCGATGGCCTCGCGCAGAGGTTGCAGGTCCAGCTTCTCCTTGATGCGGGCCAGCGTGAGATGCGGGGAGAAGGCGCGTTTCTCGCGCGCGATGCCCAGGGCCGCCGTGGCGCGGTCGGTATCGGCGGCCAGTTCGGGTCAGCCCGGGCGCTTCGATGCCGCACCAGAAGACGCGCGGCGAGTGCGGATTGGGAAAGAAGCCCACCTTGCGGATGTGAACCGGAATCGGCGGCCGCGCGGGCAGCGCAGCCGAGCGCGCCGCTGCAGTTCCGCCGAGCCGCTCCTCCGGCCATTCGCCGATGAATTTGGTGGTGATGTGCAGGTTGGCGGGCGGGCTCCAGTCGATGCGCGCCGCAGGGCGAAGCTGGCGCAGCAGTTGCTCCAGATTGCCGGCCACCTCGGCGGGCAGGTCGAGTCCCGTGAACAATCGCATGTCGCGCTTTCATTGTAAATTGATGAGCGTAGTGCGCTTCGGACCGATTCTCAAGCGCAGTTTCTACGACCGCGAGACCAGCGAGGTGGCGCGCGACCTGCTGGGCAAGGTGCTGGTCCACGGCCCCACCGCCGGCATGATCGTCGAGACGGAGGCATACCTGGGCGGCGACGACCTGGCGTCCCACTCCGCGCGCGGGATCACCGAACGGACGCGCGTCATCTTCGGGCCGCCCGGCCACGCCTACGTGTATTTCATCTATGGGATGTACGAATGCCTCAACCTGGTGGTGGGCGCGGAGGGCACACCCGGGCTGCGTGCTGGTGCGGGCTCTGGAGCCGGTCTGGGGCATCGAGACTGATGCGGCGGCGCCGCCCGGCCGCGCGGAAGCTCGGAGGATCTGGCCTCGGGGCCCGGCAAGCTGACGCTGGCGCTGGCCATCACCCGGGCGCAGAACGGCGCCGATGTGACGCGCGGCAGCCTGGTGGTCCGGGAGCCGGCGGAACCGCGCGCGATCGAAGTGGATGTCACCCCGCGGATCGGCATCCGCCAATGCGCCGAGCGGCTCCTGCGGTTTGCCATCCACGGAAATCGATTCGTGAGTCCTGCAAAATTTTAATGTTGTGATTCGTTCATGAACGGGCGGGAGAATGTAACCCCCCGGACAACTCTTCGTCTATGATGTTGATCCGCGTCCTATTCGGAGGGAAAGTGTCTACGAAATCGCCTCAGACACGGATCAGCGGCCAGACCATCATCGATGAGCTGGTCCGCAACATGGAATTGGGACGGCTGGAATTGGCATACACCATCCTGCTGCCTTGTATCTTCAGCGTTTACCTGCACCCGGACGATTACGCGCGGCTGCAGGGCGTCCAGGACATCATCCGCGAAGATGCGCGGCGCGCGCTGGCGGCGCGCATGGCGGAGTGGAACAAGAATTCGCTCTTCCGCCGCGGCGGCAAGAAAAAACAGTACCGCATCGCACAGAACGATTGGTGGATCGAGCTCTTCGCCGACGCCGAAGGCGCCGTGCCGCCGGGCGACGTGGAGATCCATTCCGAGCTGAACGACGTGGTGCAGCCCGGCTATCGCGGCGTGAAGACCACCCTGATCGAGCGCGAGCCTTCGGTGACGGCCGCCCGGGTGGCGCGCGACCGCGAGAGCACCCGCGGGCAAACCTCGCAAAGTCTTCGCCGAGATCCGCTACCAGGACGATTCCGGCCCGCAGACTTACTTCGTCACGCAGAACGAGATCAGCATCGGGCGCGGCGGCGAGGATCTGTGGGTGGATCTTCCGCTCTACACCAGCGATGAAATTTCGCGCGAGCATGCGCGGCTGCGGCGCGACGCCTCCAGCGGACGTTTCAGCATCGTGGATCAAAGCCGCAACGGCACCTGGCTCAACGGGCGCAGGCTGACGCGCGGCGCCGAAATGGAACTGCCCGACCGCGCCGAGATCGGGATGGCCGAAGTGGTCAAGCTGAACTTCGAGGCCAAGCGGTGAAAGATCTCTACTACCTGCACACACCGTTTGTGGTCGCGTTCCTGGCTTTCGTCGTCTTGTTTGTGCTGGCGCACTGGAAGGAGCGGCGATGACCAGCGCGTTCAGGCGGGCGCCGCGACCGACACCGGCCTGCTGCGCGCGCAACGAAGACCGCTACTGGATGGACGCCGAGCGCGGCGTGTTCCTGGTGGTGGATGGCATGGGCGGCCAGGCGGCCGGCGAACTGGCGGCGCAGACCGCGGTGGACGCAGTCCGCGAATCGATAGCCACGGCGGCGCCGGCGGGCGCGGAAGAGCGCGTGCGGAAAGCCATCGCCGCTGCCAACAATCGCATCTTCGAGCTGGGGGAGGAACACCCGAGCTTCGCGGCATGGCCTGCGTGCTGACGCTGGCGCTGGTGGAAGACGAGCAGCTCACCATCGGCCACGTGGGCGATTCGCGGCTGTATCTGATCTGGGAGGGCGCCATCCGCAAGCTCACCACCGACCATTCGCCGGTGGGCGAAAGTGAAGACGCCGGCGAACTCAGCGAAGAGGAGGCCATGCAGCATCCGCGACGCAACGAAGTGTTCCGCGACGTGGGATCGCGCCGGCGCTCTCCCGGGGATGACGGATTCATCGAGATCCGCGACGTGCCGCTTTCATCCGGATGCTGCCATTCTGCTGTGCAGCGACGGGCTCACGGACCTGCTGACCGCATCGCAGGTGCGCGACATCGTGGGGCGCTACGACGGCGATGCCGCGCGTGTGGCGGGCGAGTTGGTGGAGGCGGCCAATCTCGCCGGGGGTTGCGACAACATTACGGCGCTGTTCGTGGCAGGACCGCGGTTTCGCGGCGGCACCGGCGCCACGCGCCCGCGCACCTCTACCACGCGGGTCCGCCGCCGGACGCGGTCTGTTGACTGGCCGGATGGCGTTCCTGGTGTACGGTCTGCTGCTGGCCATGGCGGTGTGGGCTTTTCGAAAGGGCGCCTGGTGATGGAACCGACTCGCGTTGGCCGTTACCAGATTGTCCGCCGGCTGGGCCGGAGCATGACCGATGTCTACCTGGCCATCGACACGGTGGAAAATCGCCAGGCCGCGCTCAAGCTCGTCAAGACCGGCGGCGATCGGCGCCTCGCGCCTGATCATGGAAGCCGAGCGGCGCGGCGCGGAAATCCAGCGTGCGGTGCAGATGCTGGATCCGCGCGTGGTGGAGATCTACGACGTAGGCGACGAAGATGGCTACTTCTTTGTGGCCATGCAATACGTGGAAGGCCGCAACGTGGCCGAAATGCTGCGGCAGGATCACGTCATCGAACCCATGCGCGCGGCGGTGATGGCGCTGGAGATCTGCGAGCAGCTTGCCAAGTTCCACACCTGGCAATCCACCGTGGTGCACGGCGATATCAAGCCGTCCAACATTCAGCTGGGCGCCAACGATACGGTGCGGCTGCTGGATTTCGGAATCGCCAAGATGCTGCGCTCCGATGGCAGCGCCACGGCGCACAATTTCGGCAGCCCGAGTTACTGTTCGCCGGAGCGGCTGACACACAGCGAAGTGGACCGGCAGAGCGACCTTTGGGCGGTGGGCGCGACGCTGTACGAAATGCTCAGTGGAATGCCGCCGTATCAGGCCGGGGATACGCGCCGGCTGGAGAGCCTGATTCGCTCCAAACGGCCGCCCCGCGCTTTGCCGCCCTCCTGCCCGCGGGCGCTGCAACTCATCGCTATGAAGGCCCTGGCGCCGGAGGCGGGAAAGCGGTACCTCACCGCGGCGGAATTTCAAGGCGACCTGCAGGCGTTTCTGGAAGGCAGACCCACTACCGTGGAACGGGAACGGCAGGGTTGGAATCCGAATGCCACCTTAGAAGCGGCTCGCGAAGCGCTGCGGAAGGCCACCCGCACGGTGAGGCAGGCCAACCAGCGGTGGCGGCTTCTGGGCGCGGCGGGGTGGTTTGGCGCGGGTATGACGTTGTGGATTGGCGGGGCGGCGGGATGGCAGCAATTGCAGGCGCGCAACGCAGCGCTTAGCAAGCTGGCTGCGGTGAAAGTTTCCGCGGAGTGGCGGCAGATTTACCTGGACGAGGCCAATTCCGCCCTGCTGGGTTCCGATTGGCAGAAGGCCGAGATCTGCCTGCAACGCGCCGTGGAGTTTGGCCGCGCCGACGATCTGACTCTGGGGCGCCTGGCATTGGTACGGGGCTACATCGAGTTGGGCCGTCTGGATGGGGACCCACACGCCGCGGCGGCAGCCCAGTGGAGCGCATCCGCGCGCGAACATTTCGAGGAGGCCGCGCGCCGAATGCCGCTCGAAGCCGCGCCGCACCTGGCGCTGGCGCGAATCTACGTCTATTGGCTTCCCAACGTGGAACGCGCGATGGCGGAATTTCACGCGGCCGGGCAACTGGGCGCGCCATGGGGGCAGCGGGAAATCGAGCAGCAGGGTGACGCGTACCGCATGGAGGCGCTGCGGGAAGCTGCCAGTGCGCCGCAGACGGCCTGGCAGGATGCCGGCATGGCACGGCAGATCTATCAGCAGGTGCGCGGGTTCAATCGCGTGGAGCAGTCGCTGAAGGAACTGGACGCGGTGAAGGCGCCGCGGCCGCGTCATCGCGCTGTGAGAAGGCCCATACACAGGAGGCGCTCATGGCGGTAACGTACCGCTCGCTCACGCGGCACCGTATGAAATCGAATCGATGCCCAATTACTTCTAACGCTCTGATTGAAGGACCTGGAAGCGCGGCGGCGCATACGCAGGAGGCGCTACTGGTGGTAATGTACCGCTCCCTCCCCCTCCCAACCGGTATGAAATCGAATCGGAGCCGCGACCGTAAGGGAGCGGATGGGCACTCATGACGCTCGGCTTGAAGCGGCCTGGAAGCGCGAAGGCCACGCGCAGGGGGCGTTCATGCCGATAACGCGCAGTTGGACCGCGGCAAATATATCAGCCGCCCCCAACCGCTCGCTTACGCGCGCGGCTCGGAATGAAATCGAATCGGATGCGCAATTACTTATGACGCCCCTGGCGGTAACGCGCAGTTGGACCGCGGCAAATATATCAGCCGCCCCCAACCGCTCGCTTACGCGCGCGGCTCGGAATGAAATCGAATCGGAGGCGCAATTACTTATGACGCCCCTGGCGATTACGCGTAGTGGGGGCGCGGCAGATCCATCAGTCGCCCGCAACGCTCGCTTACGCGCGCGGCTCCGTTTGAAATCGAATCGGGGGCGCTCATGGCGGTGACGCGCAGTTGGACTGCAAAGCCGTTTGTGGTTTCGGTAGCGGAACCGGCGCCACTCAAAAGCGAACTGGTGTGGCTGGTCGCCGCGTCGCTATTTGTGGCCACCGCGCTGGGCATGGTCTATTCCGCCAAGGTGCATGGCTTCGCCGGCACCCGGAGTTGGTCAATTTGAACGCGGTGCAGAGCCCCGGGGAACTGGCCCCGCTGTTCGCACTGTATCCCGACGCGACGCAGCGGGAAGACCTGGCCCGCGAGACTTTCGAGTTTCTGGAGCGCGCGCGGCCCTTGCGCAATGTGGGCGCGCTGACTGCGCTGCGCGCTCCCGGCACGCGCCGGCCCCTGCTGCCGCTGGCCAGGCTCAAGCCGCTGATGATGGTGCGCACGCCCGGCGAATTCCAGCAGGACGTTTCTGCTGCTGGGCGTGCCTCTACTTCGCGGGCTTCTACCTGGTGGCGCTGGTGTGGAGCGTCGGCGCGGTTCCGCGGCGACCGCGTCGTTTCTGCCCGGCGCTGCACCTGCTCACCGGCATCGGGTTGGCCTCATGGCCAGCATGCGCGATCCGCTGCGCGACACGCTGGAGTTCCACAAGTTCGCGCTCGGCGTCTTTCTGGGATGCCTGCTGCTGGCGCTGCCGGCGCTTCCGTTCTTCGATTACCGGCGCCTCTCCGACTGGTGCTACACGCCGCTGTTCGGCGCGCTGGGGCTGTTCGGCGCTGCTGCTGGCGTTCGGCAGAGGGCCCGGCGGGCAACGACGCCAAAGTGAACCTGGGGCCGTTCCAGCCGGTGGAGCTGATCAAGATTCTGCTGGTGCTGTTTCCTGGCCGGATATTTCACGCGCAATTGGGAGCGCCTGCGCGACCTGCGCGAAAAGCGCATCTGCCGAATTGTTCGGCGCATCGGCTGCCGCGCCTGGAGCACGTGGTGCCGGTGCTGTGCGCCGTCGGCGTCGCCGCTGCTGTTCTTCTTCGTGCTGAAGGACCTGGGACCGGCGCTGGTGACGTTCTTCGTCTTCCTCGCCATGTTCGCGGTGGCGCGCGGCCGGCCGGGCCTGGCGCTGGCGGGCCTGGTCGCTGATGGTGGCGTCGGTGGCCGTGGGCTATCGCATGGGCCAGCCGCACACCGTGGTGGAGCGCATCGACATGTGGCTCGCGCCCTGGGACAACGACGTGCACGGCGGCGATCAACTGGCGCACGGCCTGTGGGCGTTCTCCACCGGCGGCCCGTGCGGCTCCGGGCCCGGCTGGGGCGATCCCGAAATGATTCCCGCGGGCAATACCGACCTGGTGCTGCCGGCCATCGGCGAAGAGTGGGGCTTCGTGGGCGTGGCCGCGGTGTTCCTGCTGTTCGGATTTCTGGTGGCGCGCGCGCTGCGTGGCCGCCGCGCGCTGCGGCACGCATTTCGGATTCTTCCTGGCGCTGGGACTGGCCAGCCTGATCGCCTTCGAGATGATGCTGATCAGCTCGGGCGTGCTGGGCGTGCTGCCGCTTTCGGGCGTGGTCTCGCCGTTCCTCAGCTCCGGCAACACCGCCATGCTGGCCAACTTCCTGGTCTTCGCGCTGCTGCTTTCCATCTCCGCGGACGGACAGCCGGGCGAGCGCCGCACGAGCTGTTGCGCGGCCCACGCGCGTACCTGAAGGCCGTGCTGGCCTGCGCCGCGCTGGTGCTGCTGGCGGTCGGCGGCGCGCTACCAGGTGTTCCAGGATCGCGACTACCTGGCGCGCGACGCGCACGCCTTCGAAGCAGGACGGCGTCAAGCGCCCGCAGCACAATCCGCGCATGAATTCGCTGGCGCGCGAGATTCCGCGCGGCACCATCTACGACCGCAACGGCATTCCCGCTGGCCACCAGCAGTTGGGCGGAGCTGGAGCGCCACCGCGCGGATTACGCAGGCGCTGGGCATCTCGCATCGACCAGGCCGGCTCGCGCTTCGACAACCGCCATTATCCCTTCGGCGCGGCCGCCGCGCACGTGCTGGGCGATCTGCGCACGGGCGAGAATTTCCACGCCACCAACGCCTCGCTGGTGGAGCACGATTCCAACACGCAAGCTGCAGGGCTACGAGTATGCGGAACTGGCCGGCGCTGGTGCGCTACCGCCATCAGCCCGGCAATCCGGCGATCGCGCGGCTGCTGGCGCGCGACCGCAACGTGCAGCTCACGCTCGATATCCGGCTGCAGATTGCGCGCCAAGGAGATCCTGGAGCAGCACCTGCGCGATGCGCACAATCAGAATGGCGCGGTGGTGGTGATGGACGCCGCCACCGGCGACGTGCTGGCGCTGGTGAGCGCGCCCGCGCCCGATCCGCCGGGCTCGCGGCCCTCGGCGCCCTCGCCCGACGAGCTGCTCGACCGCGCGCGCTACGGCGCAGTATCCGCCGGGCTCGACCTTCAAGCTGGTGACCGCGATCGCGGCGCTGCGCGCCAATCCCGAGCTGAAGCATCGCACCTTCCTGTGCCGCACGCTGCCCGACGGCCGCGCGGGCAACATGATCGCCGGCTGGAACCGGCCCATCAAAGACGATATCGGCGACCGCGCCCACGGCACGCTCGACATGGAGCGCGCCATCACGGTTTCCTGCAACGCCTACTTCGCGCAGTTGGGCGTGCACGATGTGGGGTCGCAAGGCGCTGGCGGAGACGGCCGCGCAGCTGGGCATCTCCACCGGCGATCCGGCGGAGCTGCGCAAGGCGCTGCCGTTCGCCTCCTACGGGCAGGGCCCGGTGCTGATTTCGCCGTTCAAGATGGCGCGCGTGGCGGCGGCGATCGCCGCCGGCGGGCACATGCCGGAAGGGCCGCTGGATCGCCGACGACAGCAATCCGCGCAACGACGCGCCGCTGGAGGTGCTGCCGGCTGCGCAGGCGGCATTTCCTCGCCGGCGCCATGCGGCGCGTGGTGACCGAAGGCACGGCGCGCCACGCGATGGCCGGCGAAACGGTCGGGCATCGCGGGCAAGACCGGAACGGCGCAGTTGGACGGGGCATGCCGCACGCCTGGTTCACGGGCTTCGCGCCGTACGATGGCGATGCCGCGCAGCGGCTGGCGTTCGCGGTGCTGGTGGAGCACGGCGGATACGGCGGCGCGAGCGGCGGCGCCCATCGCCCGCGAAGTGATGGAGGCGGCCAAGCAATTGGGATTGTTGCGAGAGGTGAACTATGAACCTCGGCGAATTTCTGGAAAAATTCGGCCGAACGCTATTCGAAGCGGCCGCTGGCCGGCGCCGCCGCATCGCGGAGAGCCGCCGGAACTGGCGGAGATCCGGCTGGCGGTGCTCGACCAGATGCGCGAGAAGAGCTACCGCTCGGGCGGCAGGAAGGTCTTCCCGTACGACCTGCTGCGCGTGGAATTGCGCGGCGTGGAGGAGAGCCGCCGCGACCTCTTCGCCGGGCAGTTCTTCCGCCAGTACCTGGAGCAGGAAGTGCACGGCGCGCTGCGCGCCGCCGGCTGCCGCTTCCCGGAGAATCTGCGCGTCGAAGTGGATCCGCGCGTGGGCCTGCCGCAGCGCGGCGAGGACTGGCTGGTGGTGGAAGCCGGTGTCGCAGGAGTCCGGCGCGGCGCCGCGGCCAGTGGCACGCCTGATGGTGCGCGAAGGCGCCGCCAACGTCGCGGAGCTGCGGCTGGACAAGGCGCGCACCAACATCGGCCGCACGCGTGGACGTCTACCGCGACGAAGGGCTGTTCCGCCGCAACGACCTGGCCTTCGCCGAAGACACCGAGATCAACCGCTCGCGTCTCGCGCGAGCATGCCCACATCCGCTTCGACAAGCTGACCGGCGAGTACCGCCTGTTCAACGACCGCTGGTACGCGCGCGGCGAGCGGCAGCGCCGGAATGCGGCACCTGGATCGTGCGCGACGGCATGAGCCAGGAAGTGCATCGCAACTCGCGCGGCACAAAGCTGGAACCCGGCGACGAGATTCACTTCGGAAGGGCCGTGGTGATGTTTGAGTTGGAGTGAAGTGGATGTTCGATTGGAAGCAGGATCCGCACCGGCGGTTCAATCCACTGACTCGCGAATGGGTGCTGGTGTCTCCGCACCGCACCGAGCGGCCCTGGCAGGGGCAGAAAGAAACTACGGCCGCGCCAGCGCAGCCGGAATACGATCCGGAGTGCTATCTGTGCCCGGGCAATGCGCGCGCGGGCGGCGCGCGCAATCCGAAGTACGCAGTCCACTTTCGTTTTCGATAACGATTTCGCCGCGCTAAAGCCGGGGACGCCGCTGGACCGGTTCGAAAAAGACGGCCTGCTGGTGGCGGAGTCCGAACCGGGCATCTGCCGCGTGGTGTGCTTTTCGCCCAAGCACAATCTCACCATCGCCAACATGGAGACGGCGGACCTGCGCAAGGTGGTGGACACGTGGGTGCAGCAGTACGGCGAACTGGGCGCGCGCCCGGAGATCAACCATGTGCAGATCTTCGAGAATCGCGGCGCCATGATGGGAGCCAGCAATCCGCATCCGCACTGCCAGATCTGGTCGAGTCACGCCATCCCGAATGAGGTCGCCAGGGAGCAGGCGGCGCAACTTGCCTGGGACGGGTGCCTGCTGTGCGATTATGCCCGGCTGGAATGTGCCGCGGGCGAGCGTGTGGTGGAAGAGAACGGGGCCTTCGTGACGGTGGTGCCGTTCTGGGCGGTGTGGCCGTTCGAGACCATGGTGATTGCCAAACGGCACGTGACCGCGATGGACGCGCTGGACTCGGACGAACGGGATGCGCTGGCCGACATTTTGAAACGCACCACGGCACGCTACGATCGCCTGTTCGACGTTTCGTTTCCCTACTCGATGGGATTCCATCAACGGCCCACCGATGGCGAAGCCCACGCGGAGTGGCATTTCCACGCGCACTTCTATCCGCCGCTATTGCGCTCGGCGACCGTGCGCAAGTTTCTGGTGGGCTTCGAAATGCTCGCCATGCCGCAGCGGGACATCACTCCGGAATCGGCGGCGGAGCGCTTGCGCGGGGTATGAGGGTGTCAGGCGAAAATTTCGGCAATCGACAGTTCGCCACCGCCGAACGCGGCCAGCGGGATGGTCTCGGGGGCGTGATAATGCAGGCTTGAGCCATCGCCGCGGATAACCGTCACCGAACCGCTCTCGATATCGATGATCCAGAATTCCACGCTGCCGTTGGCCAGGCTGAGGGACGCGAGCTCGCGCAGTTTCCGATCGATATTGGAGGGCGACTTGATTTCGATGACCAGTTCGGGGGCGCCGCGGAGATTGTCGTCGGGATCGATGCTGTCATAGCGCGCCTGGGAGACCACGGCGACATCGGCAGCGCGCAAGTCGAACTCGGCGACCGGGCGATAGGGGAACTCCATGCCCACGTGCCAGGATCCGAGCAATCGATTCTCCAGCAGGTGCATAAGCCGCCGTTGCAAGTGATAGTGTTTCGCTTTGGGTGGGGTGACGGCCACCAGCTCGCCATAGTGCAATTCATAGACGCGGCCGTCGTCCGGCATCTGCCGGAACTGTTCCACCGTGATCAGGTTGGGAAGTGCCGCCATAAGCTGTCCTCTTTCTTTACTGTACATTTCCTCGCGGTGGCCCACGGGCGCTATTCTGATAGTCTCAATCATGCACACCGCGGAGGGTCAGGCCGCATCGAAACTGTATACGCAGGCCAGGGTGGGGGTGTTTGTGGTCGCGGTGCTGATGGTGTCGTGGCAGATGGCTTTGTATCCCACGGCGGGGATGGGGAAGTACTTCGAGACCGTGGACGTGGCCCGCAGCCTGGCCGCAGGCAAGGGATTCGCCAACCCCTTCGGAGCCTTGGATACCGGGCCTACCGCGCACGTTGCGCCACTGCTTCCCGTGATTCTGGCGGGAGTCTTGCGGCTCACCGGCGATAAGCCCGCGTTTACGCTGGTGGTAATGGTGCTGTGCGTGGTGCTTCACGCGTTGCACATGGTGCTGCTGCTGCCCCTCTCGCGTCTGCTGCTGGCGGACTTCCGGCCGGGCGTCTGGGCCGCGCTCTATGCTTCGATCGTTCCCACCATGCCGGTTTTTCCGCAGTGGGAAGTCATCTGGAGCGCCACCGGGGCGATGCTTTTTTGTCTGGCCACGGCGCGACTGCTGCGCTCCCGCCGCCCGGACTGGATGCAAGGCGCGGTGAGCGGCGCGCTCTGCGGCGTGCTGCTGCTGCTCAACCCGGCGCAATTGATGCTGTGCGGCGCGTGGATGGCTTTTCTCTGGTTCCGCGACCGCATTCCGTTGCGCCGGTTTACGATTATCACGGTGAGCTTTGTTGCGGCGGCGGCGCTGGTATTGGCGCCGTGGACCATCCGTAACCAGCGCCAGTTCGGCGCACTGTTCCTGGTGCGCGACAATTTCGGACTGGAGCTTTACTCCTCCAATGCCGATTGTGCCGATGCGCGGGACTATATCAACGGGTTGAATGGCTGCCACGAACGGCTGCAGGCGAATCTCAACGTGCATGAGGCCGAACTGGTGCGACCCATGGGCGAGGTGAATTACAACCGCAGCCGGCTGGCCATCGCGAAGCAATGGATTCACGATCATCCGGCGCGTTTCGCCGGGCTCGCCCTGCGCCGCTGCGGGCAGTTCTGGTTTCCCAGTCCCGGTGAGGCGGGGCCGTACGCTTATTCGGTTTGGGTGGTGACCGCGCTCTCCGTCGCAGGTTTGATTCTCATGGTGCGCCGGCGCAATCCGGCGGTCCTGGCGATTCTGGCGATCCTGGCGCTGTATCCCGCGGTCTACTACCTGGTGCAATCGGCTCCGCGGTTCCGCTTTCCGATTCTCTGGGTCTCGTTATTGCCTGCCGGACTGGCCATGCAACAGGGATTTGCGGCGCTTCGCAAACAGCCAATTCGGTGATGCCGGCTCCCAACTTCATGCTCCGCGATATTGCCGGCACGGCGGGCGCTTTCGTTATCTTTGCGTTGTTCGCCCTGATTCCGGGCTATTCCCTGGCGTGGGCGCTCGACCTGGTGGAGTTTCGACGGCGTGGAGCGGCAGCCCGGGCCGCACTGGCTGTCGCCCTTTCTATCGGCGTCTGCCCGGCGATGGCCTACCTGGCCGGGAGATTCGCGCCGGCCGGCGCGGTATGGTTTGTCTTCGCGCCCTTCTGGGCCGGTTTCCTGGTGCTTGTGGCGAAGGGTCGCATTGTGCCGCTAGGATACCGCGCGGTGAAAGCTCTGGCCGCAGTGTGGCTGGCGGTGGGTACCGCGTCGCTGATCGACCTTGAATGGGGCGGCCGGCTGTACTACTCGGTGATCGCGCACGATTACACTCTGCGGGTTGCCATCACGTCGGCCATCACGCGCGCCGGCATACCGCCGCCCAATCCTTATTTTCACCCGGGCGGACCCGTTCCGCTGCGTTATCACTATTTCTGGATGGCAGTGTGCAGCCTGGCCCAACGCGTTGGCGGCTCTGCCATCAGCGCACGCCTCGCGGCATTCGGCGGCACATTGTGGTGCGGGCTCGGGCTCATGGCCATCGTGGCGCTGTACCTGCGTTTTGTGGATCCGGAGGGTCCCGCCAGGTTGCAGCGGCGCATGGTCATCGCTATCTCCCTGCTGGCGGTCACGGGCCTCGACCTGTTTCCCAACCTGCTGCTGATGAACACCGGCGTGGTGCTGCCGGACATGGAATGGTGGAACGACCAGATCACAAGCTGGGCCGGCACGATGATATGGGTGCCGCATCACCTGGCCAGCCTGGTCGCCTGCCTGACGGGGTTTCTGTTGCTTTGGACCGCGAACACGCGGCTCCGCAACGCCATCGTGGCAGGCTTCTGTTTTGCATCGGCGACCGGCTGCTCGGTGTACGTGACATTGGTGTTCGCCATATTCCTGGCGGTCTGGGGATTGATCGCGGTGGTTCGAAAATGGTATCGCGAGACGGCCATGCTGGCCCTGGCGGGAAGCTGCGCGGCGCTACTGGTGGCTCCCACTTTCCTTTGGGGTCTGCGCAGAAAGGCGTCCGGAGGTCCGCTGGTGGAGCCCACCATCCGGATGTTCAAACTTCCCGACCTGATGCTGCTCTCGCTGCACGTCGCGGGATGGAAGCTGGCGCTGGCCAACCTGCTGCTGTTGCCGCTGAATTATTTCCTGGAGCTGGGGTTCTTCCTGGTGGTAGGGATTATCTTCCTGAAGACCAAGCGCGTGTGGAGCCGGTGGGATCTGGCGGCCTGCGCCATGGCCGGGAGCAGCGTGGCGGTGTGCACGTTTCTACGCAGCGGCGTCATCGGAAACAACGATCTGGGGGCACGGGGCTTCCTGCCGGCGCAATTCGTGCTGCTGCTCTGGGCCGCGAGCCTGTGGGGCAAGCCGGAGTTGTTGGGTCGCACGGTACGTCCCCTGCTGGTGTTTTTGCTGGTGGCGGGCGTCGCGGGAACCGTGTACCAACTCTGCCTGTTGCGCGTGTATCCGGTGCGCACGGAGTTCGCGCCCGATCCCGATTACCCCTACCTTGCCACCGATCGCCAGTTCGGCAGGCGGACCTATGCCGCGCGCCAGGTTTATGAACAGTTACGTAAGACGTTGCCGGCAGCGGCCGTGATGGAACATAATCCCGACCTGGAGTTGGGCTACGTTCCATTCGGGCTCTATGCGGACCGTCAAATGGCGGCGGAATCCTTCGATTGCGGAACGGTAATGGGAGGGGACGTAAGCGTGTGTGAGCACATGCGCCCGCTGGTGGTGACGCTTTTCAATCGGGTGACGGCGTTACCGCCACCGCAGGTGGACGCGGTTTGCAGACAGTTCGGGATCGATGTTCTGGTGGCTCGCGACACGGATCCGGTCTGGGCCGATCCGCGAAGCTGGGTATGGACGCGCCGCCCCCTGGCGGCTAACTCCATGATGCGCGCGCTGCCGTGCGGCAAATAAAGCCGCGCCTCACTGTAGTTGAAACGGTCCAGTCCGGGTCTTTGAGATAGGAAGCGAACCGCGCGTTTCCGCATCTCATAATATGTCTCATTGGCTGCTTCTACACGTGCGCCGGAACTGCGTCTGGATGCCGGCGATGCTGGTTCTGCCCCTGCTTTGGTGCTGCTCGCAGGGCGGCGCGGGCGTGCGGTCCGGCGCTCGCCGGTTTGACGATGCCGAAGCCGCGGCGCACATTCCGGCGCAGCAGGAATATTCGCCCGCGCCCGATCCGGGAACGGTTCCGGCCTTTCTGGAAATGGGCGATCCACGCGCGGCCGATTGCATTGTGCGCGATGTCAGCACCTCACCGGAAGGCGCCGGGTGGCGGTGGACCTACCTGAGGCCGGTACTGAAATTCCACGTGGCGGACCACCATCACCAACGTTTTGCGATGGACTTCACCATTGTCGAGACTGCGTTTCGCAGCACTGGCCCGGTGACGCTCACCTGCCTGGTTAACGACCATCTGCTGGCGCGTCTCTATTGTCCCCTGCCCGGCGAGTATCGCCTGGAGCGCGAGGTGCCGCCGGCATGGTTGACGCCGGATCCGGTAATCGTTCAGGCCACGCTCGATAAGGTGTGGACTGCGCCGGCCGATGGCGCGCGCCTGGGCTACGTTCTGAACCGCGCCGGCTTCCGCCATTGAGGAACCATGAGCGCTCCTTTTTATGCGCTGGCCGGCGGCGCCATCACCATCGCCTCCGCCGTCAGCATTGGCACGGTGCTTTTAGAAAAGTGCAGCCCGCGGCTTACCCGGCTGGAGTTCAGGCTGTTCGCTTTCCTCGCGGGCAGCGCGTGTCTCAGCACGCTAATGCTCTTGCTGGCCTCCCTGCAACTGGCGCGAAAGGGCGTCGTTCTTGTCCTGGCCGCGGCGGTGATAGTGCTCGCATGGCGCCGGCGAAATTCGCCGCCCTGCGACTCGCCGCCATCGGCGCCGCGGCCGCTGTTCCTGCTTTTCTGCGCGGTCGCACTGCCGTTTCTGGCGATCTACTTCCTTACGGCGTGGGCTCCGGAGGTGAGTCCGGACGGTAGTGCGTATCACCTGGGCAATGTGCTCCGCTACTGGGCGCACCACGGTCTGTTACCGATTCGCGATATGTACGGCGCACTGCCGGAAGGGCTGGAGATGCTGTTTTTGATGGCGTTTACGATCGGCCGCAACTCCGCCGCCGCGCTGGTGCACCTGGCATTTCTGGTTGCGTTGCCGCTGTTGCTGATTTCGTTCGCACAGCGCTTCGGTTTTCCGAAAGCCGGACTGCTTGCCGCAATCCTGGTATTCGCGAGTCCGGTGGTGGGTAAGGACGGCGCCAGTGCGTACAACGATGTGGCCCTTGCCGCTGTTGCCTTCGGCGTGGTGTACGCCATGGAATTATGGCGCGAGACTCATGACATTCGCCTGCTCTCGCTCGCGGGTCTGCTGGCGGGATTCTGCTTTGGCATCAAGTACACCGGCTTCGTCGCGGCGCTCTATGTGCTGCTGCTTCTCGGTCCGCGCCCGCGTCTGCTTCTGCGTTTTGCCGCGCCCTGCGTGCTGCTGGTTGTCCCCTGGCTGGTCAAGAATGCGGTCTACATGCACAATCCGGTGTCGCCGTTTTTCAATAGCGCGTTTCCCAATCCTTACGTCTCGCCAAAGTTCGAGAGGGATTACTCCCGGAACATGAGGCACACCGCCGGTTCAAGCAGTCCCCGCGAGATGGCTCTGGCGTATACCTTTTTCGGCGGGAGTACCGGCGGCTTTTTCGGACCGTTGTTTCTGCTGGCGCCCCTGGGGATCGCGGCCGCGCGGCAGCCCCGCGGTGCCCGTCTGCTGCTGGCGGGAGCACTGTTCGCCGTGCCGGCGCTCTTCAATAGCGGGACCCGCTTCCTGATCCCCGCAGCGCCGTGCCTGGCACTGGCGATGGGAATGGCGGTGGCCCGAACGCGCTTCGCCGTGTCCGCACTCATCTTGTTGCATGGCTTTGTCTCGTGGCCTTCGGTCGCCAAAGCCTATTGCGCAAGGTATGCCTGGCGGATCGAAGCTGTCCCTTTCCGCGCGGCCGTCAGCAGCGGCGCGGCTCCGGCGTACCTGCGCAGGAACCTGGGCCCGCCGTTTGAAATGGCGCGAATTCTGGAGCGGGAGACGCCGCCGGGGAGCCGTATCTTCGGCTTCAACGCTCCGCCGCAAGCCTACACGCTGCGCGATATTTCCGTATCGTACCAATCGCTGGAGGGCAACGCTCTGGGCGATATGCTCTGGACCGCCGTGGAGCGGGGCCGGCAGCCCCGCCGGCGCATCGCGCTCTCCTTCCTGCCGTTGATGGCCAGGCGCCTGCGCGTGGAACTGCTGAAGCCCAGACCGGACGAAGTCTGGCGCGTCCACGAATTTCGCGTGTGGGATGGCGGGCACGAACTGCCGCGCTCGCCCGCCTGGCGGATTCGCGCGCATCCCAATCCCTGGGAAGCTCCACTTGCGTTCGATAACAGCGCGGTCAGCAAGTGGTCCACCGAACAGTACGGAGCACGCGGCGCGTTTCTGGAGGTGGATTTCGACCGGCCGCTGGCCGTGGATTCGGTGGTGCTGGAGTGCCCCGAAGACGCCTCGCTCGATCTTGGCGTGCGCGCGGATGGGGTGACGCTGCATCCGGCAATCCGGAGCACGGCCATCGATCCTCCGGCTGGCATGAGGCGGGCCGCTGTCGAGATGCTGGAAAGTTACGGATTCCGCTACCTGGTGATTTCCGATGGCGACTATTACGCCGACGATTACCGAAAATACCCTGCATTCTGGGGACTCCACTCCGCCGCTCGCGCCGGGGATTGGACCCTCTACCAGTTGGAATAGGGACGCGATGGTTCTGTTGCTGGGCCTGTTCGGCTTGAATGTCTACCGGGCGGCCACGCAGTCGATCACCACCGATGAAGCGTTCACCTATGCCCACTTCGTGACGCAGCGGCTGGGCGGCCTGCTGGCGCCGTACGATGCCAACAACCATGTGCTGAACAGCCTGCTGGCCCGGCTCTCCATCGCCATGTTCGGCCTCAGCGAATTCACCCTGCGGCTGCCCAGCGTACTGGCAGGCGGGCTGTACCTTATGGCCGCCCGCCGGTTGAGCCTGCGGCTGTTCGGCACGGGCGCGCGAGGGTTCCTGGTAACCGCACTGCTGTGCACCAACCCTTTGCTGCTGGATCACCTTTCGGCCGCGCGAGGATACGGCATGGCGCTGGCGTTCCTGATGCTGGGGGCGGACAAGCTGATGTGCCGGCGCTTATACGCCGCGGGTATTTTCTGCGGCTTGGCAATCGCGGCGAACCTGACCTCGCTCTTCCCTGTGGCCGCGATGGTGCTGTCATACGCGGTCACGATCGACCCGCACCTGCGGTCATTCTGGGAGCAGTTCGTAGTCCCGGCGACGCTGGTCTCCTTTGTCGTGGTGATCGCGCCCCTCTCCAAAGCCACACCCGGAAATTTCTATTTCGGAGCCGTACGCATCGGCGACACCCTCCGCAGTCTGACGGATCTTTCGTTTCCTCCTGCGTTTGGCGGCGGGGTGCGAGCTGCGGTTCTTCTTTTGTTGGGGGCATGCGCGGTTCACCTGGTGTTCCGCCGGCGCGAGAGCTTCTTCCCTGCTGCCCTGTTGGCCTGCATCGCGCTGGCGGTCTGTGCCCACCGTTTCGCCGGTGTGCCTTATCCGCTCACGCGCACGGCCCTTTACTTTGTGCCGCTGGCGATCCTCAGCGCGGCTACTGTAGTGCGGCGGCCCCTGTTTTGGCCGGGCGCTGCGATCGGAACTCTATGCCTGCTGGCTTTCACGACGCAAATCAACACACAATATTATGCGGAATGGCGCTTCGATGCGGGCACCAGGCGCATCGTGGACCTGATTCGCGCCCGCGCTGGCAACGCGCCGCTCACCGTCCGCGCAAGCTGGCCCCTTGAACCCTCGCTCAACTTCTACCGCGCCATGTACCGTCTGAGCTGGCAACCGGTAGATCGCGGACCGCTGGACCGTCCCGGCGATTTCGTGATCCTGATCCCCGGGGACCGCGACTGGCTGGCGCGGCTGCACCTCCACTCCCTTTATGAGGATGCCGTCTCGGGCGAAGTCCTGGCGAGCCTTAATGCACCGCCCCGCTGACCGGCGCCGAACTTCCGTCCCCATTCGTCAGGACGACCGATACCGACGCCACGGCGGAAGTTCCGCCGCTCACAGTGAAGGGTTGAGTGAAGCTGAACTGGCTGCCGAAAGGCGCCGCCGCGCTGCTGGAATACCATGTGGCGAACAGGCTGGTGGCCGGAATGGTCACGCTGGTGGTTTGCAGACTCACTCCGCTTGCAGGCGTGAATGTGAACACTGCCTGCGTCATGCTGCGCGAGGTGGCAAAGCCGATCACCGTTACCGTGAAGCCGGTGCTGGTGGATGTGGCGGTCACCGACGTGATTACGGGCGCCACGGAATTGATCCGGACGGTGCGGGTGGGCGCGGGCGAAGGAGTGATATCCGTCGTGCCGGCCAAAAGGTGCGCTGTGATAGTCACGGTTCCGGCCACGGTTCCGGTCTGCACGCCGACGGTCGCCGTTGCCGTGGTCGAACCTGCCGGGATAGTCAGTTGCACGGTGCGGCCGCCCGTAGAAAACTGCACGGTGGGGTCGTCCGGTCCGGAATCGGCCGTAAAAGTCAGGGTCAGGGTCACGGTGACGTCCACGGGGAACGCGGTGCCGATCCCGATGGTTATGGTCGATTGCGTAGCCGGCGTCGAGGTGGCGGGCAGGCCGGTGAGATTCAGGGTCGGCGCCGAGGGCAGGCTTACGGTCACCTGGAAGGTCTGGCTCGCGGTGGTGCCGGCGCTATCCTTCACGGTCACCGACACACTGGCGGCCCCGGGAACGTTCGTCGTCCCACTGATGGCGCCGCTTGAAGAGATCGAAAGGCCGGCCGGCAGTCCCGATGGCGGTGAAGGTATACGGCGGAACGCCGCCGGTGGCCGACACGCTCGCTGAATAGGGGGCGCCTGCCGTGGGGTTAGACAGGGACGTGCTGGTGATGCTCAAAGGCGCCACCGCTACGGTGACTGAGAACGTCTTGGATGCCGTGATCACCGCGGTCGAGACCCCGGTATCCGTAACTGTAGCGGTCACAGAAAAACTCCCGGCTTTGGTAGGTGCCCCACTGATGGCTCCGGCGGTGGTAGCGGAAAGCCCGTCAGGCAGTCCGCTGACCGACCAGGAGAATTTGCCGGTTCCGCCGCTGGCAGTGAGGCTGGCCGAATACGCCACGCTGACCGTGCCGTCCGGCAGCGAGGTGGTGGTGACGGTGAGGGCCCCGGCAGCGATGGTGACCGGGAAGGTCTGGGTCACGGTGGCCTTGGCAGAATCCGTGACCGTGACGCTCACCGTGGACTGTCCCGCAGTCGTGGGGGTGCCGCTCACCGAGCCGTTGGCGAAACTGAGCCCATCCGGGAGTCCGGTGACCACGAAGGTATACGGGGGCGTTCCTCCGGTGGCGCCAATCTGGCCGGTGTACGCCACGCCCACCTGCCCGTTGCCGAGCGTGGAGGTGGCGGCGAGGGCCGTCGTGTTCACCGTGAGGCTGAAATTCCTGGACCCTGGCTGTGACTGGACGCTATCGTTCACAACTATGCTGAAGCCGTAGGTCCCCGGCGTGGTCGGGGTGCCTGAAAGGGTCCCATCCGAGGCGAGGCTGGTGCCGGGCGGTAGAGTGCCGGTCGAACTGAATGTGTAAGGCGGAACTCCGCCCAGCGCCGCAAACTTGATGCTGATGGGGGAGCCCGTGGCCACGCTCGCCAGCGGCGCAGGCGTGGTGATGGAGAGAGGCTGCGGCTTGATCAGCACGGTGAAGGTTGCGCTCGAATTCAACCCGTCCGCATCGGTCACTACCACCGAGAAGGTGTAGCTCCCGGCGGTGGTAGGCTGTCCTCTCAGCACGCCGCTATCGTCGAGAACCAGCCCCGGCGGCACCGAGCCGGATCCCAGACCGAAATTCACGGTGCCGTTCCCGCCCGTCGCGGTGAAGGCGTAGTTGTAGGAGACGTTTACGAAACCGGTCGGCGGGGAGCCGGCGCCGATCTGGGGCGCGGCTGCCGGCGTGGAGATCGTCGTGGAGAACCGTGCGCCGGCACTCAGGCC
Source organism: uncultured Solibacteraceae bacterium (assembly GCA_963853855.1). Classification (GTDB taxonomy): domain Bacteria; phylum Acidobacteriota; class Terriglobia; order Bryobacterales; family Bryobacteraceae; genus Sulfopaludibacter. Next base: position 48,748 of record CAWKYG010000045.1, read on the forward strand.
GTTGGCATCGGTCACCACGACGGAGATGTTGAATGACCCAAACGACGTGGGTGTCCCGGAGATCTCGCCCGTGGCTGAATTGATGCTCAGACCCTGTGGCAGTCCACCGGCACTCCAGGTATACGGAGGAGTGCCTCCGGTAGCCGCCAGTTTGGCGTCGTAGGGCTGGAGGCCTGTTCCGGCAGGAATGGAGGTCGTGGTGATTTGGGGCGTACTGAGATTGATTTTGACCGCAGCCGTGGCGTAGTTGTCGGTAGTCAGCACGGAGATCAGGGCAGTGGCGCCGACAATCAAGCTGGGCGGAACGGTGGCGGTCAGTTGCGTCGCGCTGACGAAGCTGGTGGGAATGGCAGTGCCATTAAACAACACGGTCATCGTGGCCGAGAAGTTGGTTCCGTTCACGGTGAGCTTTCCGCCCGGGTAGGGATTGGGGGTGACGCTGGTGATCGACGGCGCGGCGAGCACTGCGATGCTAACCGTATTGGATGTTGTGCCGGCCGGGTTCTGCACTTGAAACGATATCGCGCCCGGTGTCGATAGGGTCAAGCTGGTTGTGAGGCTGGTGGAACTGACGAAAGTGGTGGCAACGGCCGTGCCGTTGACCAGAATAGTGCTTTGTGCCGGCGGAGCAGATCCAGCCGAGAGGAAAGCGGACCCGGTGACCGTCACCACGATGGGCGTGGGACGCGCCGTAATGCTGGATGGGGTGACTGCCGTGATGGCCGGGGCCTGAACGGTAAACGGCAGGGAGTTGGAAGGCGCGCTTCCAGGTTGGAGCACCAGAACCGCGAGTTGTTGCGGAGTGGTCAGGTAGGAATTCGGAATGATGGCGGTCGCGGTAGTAGCGCTAACCACTGTGGTGCTGAGGGACACGGGGTTTGGAGAAGTTGCAGTGGTGAGCGCAATCACGGACCCGGTCGTTTCGGAGGTGGGGCTCACGAAATTCGTTCCGGTCACCGTGATCGAAACAGGGGTGCTGCCTGCCGGTGCGGAATTCGGAGTGACTGCACTGATTGTGGACGTGCCAACGATGGGAAATTGCGCACTGCCGGTAGAACCGTTGACATCCTTCGCGGTCACGCTAATGCTGGTACCGCTAAAGGCAATGGGAGTTCCCGTGATCTCTCCCGTGGCTGGATTGATGGCAAGCCCCTGGGGAAGTCCGGTGGCGCTCCACGTGTAAGGAGAAGTGCCGCCGCTCGCCGTCAGTTTCGCATCATACGGTTGCGAGATAATCGCACCAGGAATGGAAGTGGTGGTGATCTTAACCGGAGTACCGAGATTGATCGTGACTGGGGGCGTGACGTAGTTGTCAAAGGTCTGGACAGCGACTTGCGCCGTGGTTCCGACAAACAGGCTGGCAGGCACCGAACCAGTCAGTTGGCCAGCGTTGACAAAGCTGGTGGAAAGGACCGTCCCATTGAACAACACGGTCATCGTGTTCGAGAAGTTCGTGCCGTTTACGGTGATGGTTCCCCCGGGAAACGGGTTGGGGGTGACACTGGTGATCGTAGGCGGGGGAAGGACCGTGACGTTGGCCTGATTGGATAGTGCGCCGCCCGGGTTTTCCACCTGCACGGGGATGGAGCCAGGGGTGGCAAAAACGACGCTGGAAGACAGGCTGGTGCCGCTGCCGAACACGGTAGAGACAGCATTTCCATTGACCAGGATGGTACTTTGGCCCGGCGCGGCGGGCCCCGCTGCGAGGAAACCGGTCCCGGTGACCGTGAGGGCGACCGGTGTTGGACGTGCCGTAACGGACGCAGGCGAAACGGTTGTAATAGCAGGACCAAAGACGGTGAACGGCACGGAATTGGACTGGGCCTTGCTGGGCTGGATCACGTAAACGGAGAGTTGCCCGGGATTGGCCAGATACGCGGCCGGGATGGTAGTCGTTGCCGTTGTGGAATTAACTACCGCGGTGGGTAGCTGGAACGAAGGCAGACCGCTGCCAGGCGAAATCCATATCGTTGTCCCGGCATAATTTGGGGTCAAACCCGAGGTCGGACTGACGAACTTCGTGCCAGTCACGACAATCGGAACATCGCTGCTGCCGGCAGCGGCGGAACTCGGAAGGAGCGACGTGATGGTGGGCGGGTCAACGATTTCGATGGTTTCCGTCGGTGTGATGGAACTGCCCCAGGGATCGGTGACTTGCAGGGTAAACGTGTACAGACCTGCTTGCGTGGGTATCCCGGAGAGTGTTTGGCTGCTCAGTAAGTTCAGACCGGGAGGTATCGCTCCTGCAGATGTCTGGACAAGGCTGACCGAGTACGGCGGAGTGCCATTGGTGAACAGCGTGGCGTTGTAGGATTGGCCGGTGGTCCCAGCCTGCAACACTGCCGGCACGGGCGCAGCCAGCAGGGGATTCAGGGTCAGAGTCGCTGCGTTGGAACTCACCAGGGAATCGGAAAACGAGCTTGATTCAAACACTGTGATCGACACGGCTTGCGGTGCGGTGACCGGAGTCGCAAACAAACTGCCAATACCTTCCTGAGATGCTGGCACGGTAACCACGACCTGAGTGGGAGACCCACCGCTCGCGACACCGTTCCCGAAGTAGAAGTCGGCTGTGACACCAGTGGCGGAGTTGACCCATTCGACGTAGCTGAACAGGTTGACATTAAAACTGCCATTAATGTAAAGGACGAAGCTCTGGAGGCCTGTTCCGGCGGTGACAGCCGGCCCGAACTTTCCGGCAGACGGGTTGGGCGACGTCTGCAGGCTCGTGATCGTAGGAGTGGACGACACTTGAGCCTGAAGACAGGTGACCGTCAACGCTATGATCCAAAGAAGTGGCGAAATCCGACGCATTGTCCCTCCGAACGCCGAAAAATGACTTCATTAATTATAGGGGGCGACCGCGAAAATGCAAACGCATTCTTCTCAAAAGAAAAGAACTATCGAAAGGTCACGACCGTTGCGCCCCAACCGCCCGCTTCGGCGGGGGCATCCCGAAAGTCGAGTACAAAGCTGGTGCGGGCCAGAATGGAGCGGACCATTTCGCGTTGCACTCCGATGCCACGGCCGTGAATAATGCGGACTGCCCGAAAGCCCAGGCGATGGGCTTCGGCGAGGTATTCCTCTACGACAGCATGAACGTCGCGGGGAGGAACGCTGTGGAGATCGAAAACATCAGTGATGGGAATTCGGACTGGTTCTTCTTCCATGAGAGGCGAAAAAACAAAAAGCCCGGTCAGCCAAAGCCAACCGGGCCTGTACGATTACCGCTGAGACAGCGCGCACCTGACGTTAAGCGACCTGTTGAGATCGATACTGGCTCACGATCGCTTCCATCTGATCTTTCAAACGAAGTTTGAGTTTCTTCAAACGCGTCTCCTCCAACTCCTGGTCCTGAGTCAGATGGGGAAGCGCTTCCAAAGCGTCCAGTTGGTGAGCAAGTTCTGTGTGGTGGCTGGCGAGCTTCTGAAACTCTTCGTTGGTCGCCATCAGATGCGCTTTCAACTCTTCCTGTGCGTTCCGTTCCATATTGGGCAATTCCTCCCAGTGAGGTTGCCACGCCGAGTCGGATCGGTCGAAAATAAGGCTCGGTGGGTAATCTCTCTCAGTCTCATGGACGGGATCTCCGTCTACTCGCCACCTTAACATGAATGAAACTTCATGACAATAGCCGCTTCGGGGGGAAATCGTAGTACTTAGGCCGTAACGCTAATCTCCTGAAATCCCATAGACTTATAGAGATTTCTGGCAACCAGATTGGACTCACGAACTTCCAGGAAAATGTTCCCGCGATAAGCCCCGGCCAGCGCCTCAACCAGGCGCCGGGCAATGCCCCTACGGCGGAATTGCGGGCTCACCGCGAGGTTCAGCAACTCGCACTCTCCGTTGCCAAGCGAGCGGGCCGCGAGGAATCCTGCCACCCGATTTCCGCAGACCGCGACCCACAGATCGAAGACTTCGTAGTCGGCAGCCTTCCATTGAGCAGCTTCGGGACTAGCCGTCTGGATCGCGGCGATTTCCTCTAAATCACTCGCCGCGCCGCGCCGGATTGCTGTCATATATTGAATTATTATGCCCGCCTTGGCCGCTTTATTATTCTTCCTGTCGCAGCCTTTCTGGGAAACCAAGCCTCCGGAAAAATGGAGCGATCGCGAAATCGATATGGTTCTGCATGCCAGCCCCTGGGTGCAAACGGCGAATCCCGAGCCGGCGGTGCTGGTCTATTTCGCGACGGCGGCTCCCATCGAAGAGGCCGAAGCCGAACTGCGTGCCCACTCCATGAAACCCATGGCCCTGCCCGATCCCGATTATGTGGACTACCTGCGCGATAATCGCGAGAACGTCTTTATCCTGGCCATTCCTTACGGCAAGCTCACCGGACCCGGAAATACCCAAGAGGACAGGCGCATGCAGACCGAATCGCGCATGAAGATCGGCAAAAAGACATACCAGATTCTGGGTCATTTTCCGCCTACTCCGAGCGATCCGGTCCTCCGCCTGGCTTTCCCGCGCGAAGTCAAATCCACAGACAAGATGGTGGAGTTTCAGCTCTACGTTCCGGGCGTGCCGTTTCCGGAGCGCGACGTATCGTTTTACGTGAAAGACCTGCTGGTCCACAACAAAGTGGAAATGTGAGCGCGCGTTTTACATCTTCGGCGCGTAATAGCCCGGGCGGACCCTCACGATCAGGTCTTTTCGCCCTCTGACGCGCAGATCCATGACGTGGAAAAGTCCATCGGTCACCAGTGGCTCCGGACGGTACAGGATGATGTACTGGTGAGTCAGCTCGTTGTTGATATTTTCGAACGATTGCGCCAGGTCTTCCACCTTGAACGGGAAGTAGGCGCGGCCGCCCGTCTTGTCGGCGAAATACTTCAGCACCTTGTCGCCGTCGGTATCGGTGCGGGTGACGTTGGTGGAGATCGAGTAGACCACCACATCCGCCTTTTGCGCCTCTTCGAGCGCCTGGTCGCGGGTGTAGCGGCTCTGGTTGTCCTCGCCATCGCTGAGGATCACGATCGCGCGGCGGAACTTGCTTTTCGGCTGGTCCACCGAGAGTTTGTCCCGGCAGGCGAAGAAAATAGCGTCGTACAGCGAAGTACCGCCGCCGGGGCGGAGGTCGCGGATCACCGATTCCAGTTTTTCGGGGTTGTCCACCAGATCGCTGACCAGTTCGGCCGAGGTATCGAAACTGACCACCATGGCCTTATCCTGGCGGCTGCGCATGACGCTGCGGATGAACTCGCTGGCGGCTTCCTGTTCGAACCGGAAGCGTTCGCGGATGCTGTTGCTGGTATCGATCAGAACGCCGAGGCGCAGAGGCAGGTTGGTTTCAGCGGAGAATTCCTGGATGACCTGGGGCCGCTTGTTTTCGATAATTTCGAAATCGTTCTTGGTCAGGTCGGTCACGAAACGGCCCTTCCGGTCCATCACGGTGAAGAGCAGGTTGACGCGGGTGACGTCCACCGAAATCCTGGTGGGATCGTCGGATTGCACGGGCGCGGTCTGCTGTTGTTGCCGGGCCAGAACAGCAACGGCCAGCAGACCGGCGGCCGCAAGGTATCTCATATTTCTGAGGGTATCACGTACCCGGGAGCCAATTCTCCAACTCGGGCGGCAGCGGAGAAGTGAGCACAATTTCGGCGCCCGTAGTGGGATGGTGAAAGCGAATCCGGTGTGCGTGCAGGAAGTAGCGGCCCAGAGGAGTCCTGCCCTCCACGCGGGCCGGTGCGCCATACAGTGTGTCGCCGGCCACGGGATGGCCGATGCTGGAAAGATGCACGCGAATCTGGTGCGTTCGGCCGGTGCCGATGCGGACTTCCAGCAGTGTGAAGCCAGGGAAGCGGCGCAGGACGCGGTATTCGCTCCAGGCCGCACGGCCATCTTCCAGCCGTGCCGTCATGCGCGTACGGTGAACCGGGTCGCGGGCAATGGGCCGTTCGATCCGGCCATGCTCCTGTTTCACCTCGCCGTGCACCAGGGCAAGATAGATCTTTTCCACCTGCCGCCCCGAAAACTGGGCAGCCAGACGCTGGTGGGCGGCATCGTTCTTGGCCACCAGCAGGACGCCGCTGGTGAACCGGTCCAGCCGGTGGACAATTCCAGGACGCAGCGCGCCGCCCACGCCGGAGAGCTCTTGAAAGCGATGCAGCAGCGCGTTCACCAGGGTGCCGGAATGGACGCCCGCACCCGCATGGACCACCATGCCCGCCGGCTTATCGATGGCCACCAGATCGGCATCTTCATACAGGATGGAAAGTGGGATCTCCTCGGGCACGGCATGCAGCGGCGGCGGATCGGCCGGTTCGGCGTCGATGGCGTCGCCGGCGCGCACCAGATAGGAGGCGCGCGCCTTTACCCCATTCACGTGGACGCGCCCGGCGCGGATCCAGTCCTGAATGCGCGAGCGGCTGAAACCGGGAAGGCATCCGTGCAGCAGCAGGTCGAGACGCTTGCCGGCATCCGCGGGGACGGCGGTGAACCGGAGGACGGAGGACGGAGGTTGGGGACCAGGGAGTGGCGGCTCGCCTAACGTGCCGGCGGCGCGTTTACGCATCCGAACTGACCGTATCCGGCGGGGGCGTAGCCTTGACTTCCATCGCCGCTCTCTCCGCGGCCGCGGCATTTTCGGCTGCGGTCGCGCGCCGGTCGTAGAACTGGCACCGGCAATAGCGGCAGTGATACAGCCGGCCACTGCCGGCGATACGCTCGATCAGATTCAGGAAACCCGTGTACATCGGGTCGATCTTATCGGGCTCCCTGAGTTTGACGATTCGGAAAGTACCGCAGCGCGGGCAGCGGGCGTTGGGACCGAAATGAAACTGATAGCTTCTCGGGACGAATTCCTCACTCCCGCACTCTTTGCACTCGTAGATCGCCAGGTAGCCAAAACGTTCGAAAAATCTGCGATGCACCCGCCGCAATTTCCCACCGCATTGGCTGCACTTATGCATTTATGCGCTGTTATAACGCAATTTGCTTAAGCTCACAAGGCGCGGGACAATAAAAAGAGCCATCCTTTTCGTACAGTAAAGATCGTATCTCTGCCTTTATGCTTGACCGGATCACCGTGCATGGCGCACGCCAGCACAATCTTAAGAACATCGATATAGAGATTCCACGGAATACTCTTACGGTCATCACCGGCCTGAGCGGATCCGGGAAATCCTCACTAGCTTTCGATACGATTTACGCCGAAGGCCAGCGGCGCTATGTGGAAACGCTTTCCACTTATGCGCGGCAATTCCTGGATCAGATGGAGCGGCCGGACGTGGATTCGATCGACGGATTGAGTCCGGCAATTTCCATCGAACAAAAGACTACCAGCCGCAGCCCGCGCTCCACGGTCGGCACCATAACTGAGATCTACGACTATCTGCGCCTGCTGTATTCCTCGATTGGAATTCCTCACTGCCCGGTTTGCGGCAACGAGATTTCGCGGCAGACCACCGAGCAGATCCTGCAACACGTGCTGGCATTAAAGCCGGAAGACCGCATCATGGTGATGGCGCCGATTGTGCGGGGCCGCAAAGGGGAATACAAAAAGGACCTCGAAAAGCTGGCGCGGCAGGGCTTCGTGCGGGCGCGGATCGATGGCGTGCTGCGATCGCTCGACGAAGAGATCCCGCTGGACAAACGCAAGAATCACACGATCGAAGTGGTGGTGGACCGGCTGCTGGTGAAAGCGGGAATCGAAAAACGGCTGGAAGCCTCCATCGAAACCGCCACCAAACTGGCGGGCGGGCTGGTGCTGATTGTGGTGGTGAACGGCGAAGAGCGGCTGTATTCGCAGAAACTGGCCTGCACCGAATGCGGCACCAGCATTCCGCAACTGGAGCCGCGCTCGTTTTCCTTCAACAGTCCCTACGGCGCGTGCGAGGAGTGCCACGGGCTGGGCAGCAAGTGGGCCTTCGATCCGGACAAGGTGATTGTCGACCCTGGCAAGCCTTTGTTCGACGGGGGCATGGGTCCGGGCGGCAGTTCGTGGAACATGCAGCAGCAACTGGAGGCGCTGGCGAAGAAGCATCGCATCAACCTGAAAAAGCCGTTCGATTCGCTGGCGCCGAAGGCACGCGACATCCTGCTGAACGGCGGCGGTGGCGAGCCGGGAATTCTGGCCACCCTGCAGGAAAGTTACGAAAGTACGACGGATGCGTATCGTGAGTGGCTCACCGAATACATGTCGCCGGTGGAATGCCCCGCCTGCCGCGGCCAGCGGTTGCGGCCTTCCAGTCTGAGTGTGCGTGTGAAAAACTTCTCCATCGCCGAATTCACGGCGCTGCCGCTGGCGCGCGCGCTGATGACGGTGCGCGGCTGGGAACTCACCGGGCGCGAGCAGCAGATCGCGGGCCGGGTGCAGGACGAGATCCGGCGCCGTCTGGAGTTTCTGTCGGCGGTGGGGCTGGATTATCTGAGCCTGGACCGCTCGGCGGCCACGCTCTCCGGCGGCGAGGCGCAGCGCATCCGCCTGGCTACCCAGATCGGCTCCAAGCTGCGCGGCGTGCTGTACGTGCTGGACGAACCTTCGATCGGGCTGCATCCGCGCGATAACGGCCGCCTGCTGGAAACCTTGACGCAGTTGCGCGATATGGGTAACACGGTGTTGGTGGTGGAGCACGATGCCGAGACCATCGAGCGCGCGGATTATGTGATCGATCTGGGTCCGGGCGCCGGGCGGCTGGGCGGCGGCCTGGTGGCCCAGGGAACACCGGCGGAAATCGCCGGAAATCCCGCCTCCCTGACCGGGCAGTATCTTTCGGGTACTCTCGAAATTCCGGTACCAGCAGGAGCGCCGCAAGGCCAACGGAAAGAAGCTGGCCATCCGCGGCGCCACCGAGCATAATTTGAAAGACATCGACGTGGAGATCCCGTTGGGACTGCTTACGGTGGTGACGGGAGTTTCCGGCAGCGGCAAATCCACCCTGGTGAATGAGATTCTGTACCGCTCGCTGGCGCGCGAGATCTACGGCTCGCACGATGAACCCGGGCGCGCACGCCGCTATCGAAGGCATTGAGAACATCGACAAGGTGATTCGCATCGACCAGGACGCCGATCGGCCGCACGCCGCGCTCCAATCCCTGCACCTACACGGGGCTGTTCACGCTCATCCGCGACCTGTATGCCATGCTGCCGGAATCGCGCGAGCGCGGCTACAAGCCGGGACGCTTCAGCTTCAACGTGAAGGGCGGACGCTGCGAGGCGTGCCAGGGCGACGGATTGAAGCGCATCGAGATGAATTTCCTGCCCGACGTTTACGTCACCTGCGACGTGTGCCGCGGCCGCCGCTACAATCGCGAAACCCTGCAGGTGAAGTACAAAGGCTATTCCATTGCGGACCTGCTGGAGACCACCGTGGAAGAAGCGCTGGCGCGTGATGGAAAACCTGCCGCAGATTCAAAGCCAAACTGCAAACGCTGCTGGACGTGGGGCTGGGCTACGTACACCTGGGCCAATCTTCCACGACGCTTTCCGGCGGCGAGGCGCAGCGCATCAAGCTGGCCAAGGAATTGAGCAAGCGCCAGACCGGCCGCACGTTCTATCTGCTGGACGAGCCCACCACGGGTTTGCATTTCGACGATGTGCGAAAACTGCTGGATGTGCTGCAGCGGCTGGTGGGGTTGGGCAACACAGTGGTGGTGATCGAGCACAATACCGGATGTGATGAAGACCGCGGACTGGATTATCGACCTGGGGCCGGACGGCGGCGAGTATGGCGGCCGCGTGGTGGCCTGCGGCACTCCGGAGCAGGTGAGCCGGTCGAAAAAGAGTTATACGGCCGAGGCACTGCGGAAGGTGCTGGGCGGCCACGGAAAGGCGGCATGAGCAAATACCGCACGCAGCCTATGGATCTCGCCGGCTTGCAGACTGTAGGTTTGCAGGAGCGGGGCGGCAAGGTGAAGACGGAACATTTCGCGTCCGTATACCGGCAGGGCGCGGGAATGGCGGGCTGGCTGGATTCGCTGCCGCACCTGCTGGCGGCCGATTCTCTGCGCGCGGTCGTGGCCGCCGTGGCAGAGGCCCGGGCGCGGCGGCGCGCCATCATCTGGGGCATGGGCGGTCACGTCATCAAGTGCGGCCTGGCGCCGGTGCTCATAGACCTGATGCGTCGCGGGTACGCCACGGCATTCGCCATGAACGGTTCCGCCGCCATTCACGATTTCGAAATCGCGCTGGCCGGACACACCAGTGAAGATGTGGAGGCGGTGCTGCCCGACGGGCGCTTCGGCGCCGCCGAAGAGACCGGCCGCGAGATGAATCGCGCCATTGCGCAGGGCAATGCGCGACGGCTTGGGGATGGGCGAAGCGCTGGGCCGCGCGGCTGGATGCGCAGGCGCCCCGCATGCGGCGAATGCAGCCTGCTGCTGCAGGCATACCGCAGCGGCATGCCGGTCACGGTGCACGTGGCCATCGGCACCGATACGCCGCACACGCATCCGGCGGCCGATCCGGCGGCCATCGGCAGCGCCACGCATCGCGATTTCCGGCTGCTCTGCTCCCTGGTCGCGGACCTGAACGACGGCGGCGTGTACTCTGAACGTCGGATCGGCGGTGGTCTGCCGGAAGTGTTCCTGAAGGCGGTTTCCGCGGTGCGCAATCTGGGGCATCCGCTGGCCGGGTTCACCACCGCGAATTTCGATTTCCTGCAGCACTACCGGCCGCGCGTCAACGTGGTGGAGCGGCCTCATGCCGGCGGCACGGGCAAGGGATATGCCATCACCGGACACCACGAAATCATGATTCCGCTGCTGGCCGCGGCGCTGATCGAGAAAGATGCATGATGGACGAAGGTCCGCAGGAAATTTGGCCGCAACTTCCCGTGGAGCCGCCCCGACCTCCACCTCCACCTCCGCCTGCACCCGAGCCGTATCCGTTCTGGGGCTACGTGGACCTGTTGCTGATTGCGGCCATGACCCTGCCCTGCATGGCGCTTGGTATCCTGCTGGTCCGAGGCGTAGTCTGGCTGTTCCACCGGCATCCGGCGCTGGTGGTAGTGGAACTGCTGCCGGCGCAGATCCTGGGCTATCTCATGGTGTTCGGCGCGATCGCCGTGATGTTCCGGGCACAGTATGGCAAGCCGTTCTGGCGCTCGCTGGCCTGGGAGCCTTCGGATGTGCCTCTCGCCGGGATCGCCTTCGCCGGAATCGCGACGGCGATAGGGGTGGCTATTGCCGCGTCCCTGCTCAGGACGCCGGAAACGTCCAATCCGATGACCGACATGATGCAGGACCGCACTTCGCTGTTTCTGCTGACGGTGTTCGGCATCACCATTGCTCCGGTCGCGAAGAGCTGGCCTTTCGCGGTTTTCTGCAGCCTCTGCTGGTGCGCAGCCTGGGCCCGTTCTCCGGAATTGTGGGCTGCGGCCATTCCGTTCGGCCTGCTGCACTACCGGGAATATGGAAATTCCTGGCGTCACGCCGTAGTGATTTCGCTGGCCGGCGCGGCGTTCGGCGTCATGCGGCAGCGCACCGGGTCGACCCAGTGCTGCCGCGGTGATGCACGCCTGCTTACAACACATTTTTGTTTCTGGCTCTGTACAGCACAAGGAAGGATTTGCCACATTTATGGTAGAGACGATTCAGTGGAAGGACGGCGCGGTGGTGATGATCGACCAGACGCGGCTGCCGCTCGCAAGAGGAATACGTGACCTGCCGGACGTATCAGGAAGTCGCAACGGCGATCCGCGACATGATCATCCGCGGCGCACCGGCCATCGGAGTGGCGGCGGCCATGGGAGTCGCGCTGGGCGTGATGCACGCGGACGAAGCGGGCCTGGACGGGCAGATGGAAACCATCTGCGACACGCTCGCCGGCGACGCGCCCGACCGCGGTCAATCTATTCTGGGCCATCGATCGCATGAAGCGGCTGTACGCAGTCGCTGCGCGGCCGGCCGATCGCCGAGATTCGCCAGCGTCTGGTGGCCGAAGCGCAGGTGGTGCGCGAAGAAGATATCGCCATCTGCCGCGCCATCGGCGGCCACGGCGCGGCGCTGGTGCCGGACCATAAGACGGTGCTGACGCACTGCAATGCGGGCGCGCTGGCCACCGCGGGTTACGGCACGGCGCTGGGCGTGATCCGCGCCGCCGTGGCGGCCGGCAAGCAGGTGGACGTGTTCGCCGACGAAACGCGCCCGTTCCTGCAAGGCGCGCGGCTGACGGTCTGGGAACTGCAGCAGGACGGCATCCCGACCACGCTGATCACCGACAACATGGCCGGCCATTTCATGAAGTCCGGGCGGATCGGCTGCGTGGTGGTGGGCGCGGACCGCATCGCCGCCAATGGCGACGTGGCCAACAAGGTGGGCACCTATTCGGTGGCCGTGCTGGCCAAGGAGAACGGCGTGCCGTTCTTCGTGGCCGCGCCGATTTCCACGCTGGACCTGACGCTGGCATCGGGCGACCAGATCCCCATCGAACAGCGCGCCGCCGCCGAGGTGACCCACGTGTTCGGCCACCAGGTGGCGCCCGACGGGACCGCGGTGCAGAATCCGGCGTTCGATGTCACACCGTCGCGGTATGTCAGCGCCATCATCACGGAGCACGGCGTGGCTCGCGCCCCTTACGAGGAATCATTGAGGAAAATGGTAAGGTGAAAAAAGAAATGCGAAAACTCGCAATCCTACTGGGTATCGCGGCCCTGGCCGCTATTGGCGCGCAACGCCGCGCGCCCGGATTCGCTCTCCCCGATTCGCGCATGCAGGTCTACGACCTGGCGGATTACCGCGGCAAGATCGTGCTGCTGGAATTCATGCAGACCACCTGTCCGCACTGCCAGGCGTTCGCCGGCGTGCTGCACCAGGTGGAGCAGAAGTACGGCAGCAAAGTGCAGGTGCTGGCCGTGGTGAAGGCTCCGGAAGACGATGCCGGCAAGGTCTCCGAATTCATCAAGGCTCACGGCGTGACCTACCCCATTCTGTTCGATGCCGGACAGATGGCGTTTTCCTACGTGCGCAGCGGCAAGCTGATGTTCCCGCACCTTTACGTGATCGATTGGAACGGCGATATCCGCAGCGACTACGTTTACGATCAGGCGCGCGACATTTTTGAAGGCAAGGCCCTCTTCAACGAGCTCGACAGGATGGTCGCGGAGAAGAGATAACTTGCGTCGGGGGCAAATGCCGGCACTGCATCCGACCAAAGCGCGCTCACGCCTCTGTTTCAGGCGCATATCGATGATGGCATGCTTCGCGAAATCGCTGAGGCCGACTATCGCTGGAAGGCGGATGAGTGCCACGAACTATTGAAGCCGGTCTTAAAGACTGGGCTGGTGCCTTCCGATGATTTCAATTTGCGAGAGGTGCTGGACGTGTTCTCTCGGTCAGAACCTGGCGATCCGAAGTGGAAGCCCGGCGACCGCGGGCGGCGCGGCCACTGGATGAGACTGTTTGCTTGCACAGTGCTGTGCGGCTTGGGGCGAAATATCCGGAATTCTTGCACGGGAACGAAATACCTTATTGAATTTGATTTCGAGTGCCATCGAACTGGGGCGACCTGTGGTGCAGGCAGCAGCAGGTGTGCTCGCATGGCGCTTCTTAGCTTATCCGGGAAACGATAACGAAGACCCCCCGTTTCTGGCCCTCGCCATCCTGCTGCTGGCTGCGTGTCTGGAGCAGCGAGAAGATCACGGACAATGGTTAAAGGAACTCGTCAGATGGGTAGAGGACGAAGAGTCCCGTGCACGAAATGCCAGACCGACACAGCGCTCGTTATTGCCGAGTTGGGGCTCATGGCTTGCGGGCTCGACCCAGGTTCGCGACCGGGCGGCGGCTTGGCGCTCTCTGGCCGACCGAATTCTTGCGCGGCCCAAGTCCCCCCATCTGAGCGATGCGAGAGAGGCTCTACGGCTACTGGGCGAAAGGATTGCCGGAGCTTGACTCTCCAGTCTCTGCGGCCAGTCTTGACATTCGCATCCGACCCGTACTAATTAATTAGTATGGGCTGGAGGGTGCGGATGCTCGCGGCACCGGCACGAATCGGCTTCGTCGTTTTGACCGGGTGCCTTCTCCACGGCCAAGCCGTGGACAGGACTATGAAGTTCGATGTGGCCTCGGTGAAGCCGGCTGCGTTGCCGGGGGCCGACGGACGCGGCAGGGTGATGTTTGCACCGCCGAGCGGCGGGCCGGGCACCAACGATCCAGGCAGGATTCATTACCCATTCATGAGCCTGAAGGCGCTTCTGATGAGCGCTTACGACGTGAAAGACTTTCAGATCTCCGGGCCCGCGTGGCTGGATACGGAGAGATTCGACATCACCGCCACCATGCCGCCCGAAACCACTAAGGAACAGCTTCGGATCATGCTGCAGAACCTGCTGGCCGAGCGGTTCAAAATGAAGAGCCATCGAGAAACCAGAGAGCTTCCGATGTACTCCCTGACCGTCGCTAGGGGCGGACCGAAAATGACAGAATCGGTGGAGAAGCCGCCCGCCGCGTCCGACGTTGACCCGCCGCTGCCTTCACAGCCGAAGATGGGGCCGGACGGCTTTCCCATCGTTCCGCTGCCGGCGCGGCCCGGTATCTTTACCATCATGATGCCCACCCGCGCCCGATTCATCGCGCAGAAGCAGACGATGGCCGATTTGGCCGAACGGTTGACCAGGCAATTGAGCCGCCCGGTGACGGACTTGACAGGTTTAAAGGCCAAATACGATTTCATTCTTACCTTCTCGCCGGAGGGAATGTCCGGGCCGATGGGGCCAATGGTGCCGCCAGCGGGCACGGTCCCGGCAGGAGGTCCCGTCGGCGCTCCGGCCGACACTGAGACGCCGCCCGACATCTTCGCCGCCGTGCAGGCCCAGCTCGGCCTCAAACTGGAAGCGAAGAAGGGGCCGGTGGAAATGCTCGTCATCGACCACATCGAGAAAACCGCCACCGAGAACTAATATCAGGCGACCGAAATAGCACACTGTTCACGTTGTGCTGTGGGGCGGACTTTCAGTCTGCGTTGGGCTTTAGCCCGACTTCTCCCAAATGATGAGAAAGGCGGGTAGAGTTACGACGTCGCTCTTCGCTGCCAGGGAGTCGAAACTAGTCCCACGAGGGCGGCTCTAAGGGCTCACTGTGAGCGTCGATGGCAGCTTGCACGTCCCTGGCGAACTCTGGATCGGGTACGGGCGCGCAGCCCAGCTTCTCCTCGTGCGCTTTCGCCAGCGCGAGGCACTCGCTTGATCTTCCGGCCGGGACGTTGCGGGGCCTTGCGGAACGTCGCCATCCCCTCGATCGTAGCATCGGGCTCCTTCTGGCAGGCCCGGCCGATATACTGAGAACAGCGGCAAAGGACCGCTGCGCTTTGGTGCGATGGAGTTCCAGTTCACGGAGACCAGCTACCAGACCGCCCCGCTGGCGGAGTATAGCGCGGCACTCCGCGAGCGCGCAGCCGCTCTATTCCAGCGCGTGGCCGCGCGTGTGGGCCCGGCGCGAGCCAAGTAGTTCAAGGGCAGCTTCAGCGTCATCGCGGCGTCCAGCGATGCCACCGCCGCCAAGATCCTGATCTACGAAGCGGGCAAGGGCAAAATCAACGGTCACGACCCGCAGCTTGCCGACGGCATCTACGTGCTCGTGCGAATCTATGGCGCCCCGCGGCGCACCATCGCGGTCGCGCCCATACACCACGAGCGGTTCGCGTATTTCCGCCTTAACGAGTCGCAGGAACTCGACGAAATGGCGGATTTTATCGCTGCCGCGGCGCAGTAGCTACCAGGTCAGGCGCGCTTCGAACGGATGTTCACCTCTGGGGCCGAGCAGGATTCTCCCGGCAACCTGCTGTTCCTTAACGGGGTTTGCGGTTTGCAGGCAGCTGCTTGCGCGTGACCACAGGGGTATCGGTGTGAGGCAGCGCTTCCGGCATGTGGATCTTCAGCGCCTGGAGTAAGGCAGTCGCGCCGGCGCTCGGCGTCGGGAGCCGCAGGCAACTGCCACCGCCCTCCACCTTCACCTCGATGGAGCTCAGGGTCTGCAACTGATGCAGCCCTTCCTCTACGGTGACATCCAACGCCGCCCATGCCCGGCTCAGTTCGCGCCGGATCAGATAGGCCAGCATCACCACCAGCACATGTCCGCGGGTGTGTTCCGCGGTGCGCACATAGATCGGACGGGTTTCCAGGTGCGCGGTTTTGCATGTGCGGAACGCCTGCTCAACCAGGGTCAACTCCTTGTAGCGATCATGCACGACCTGCTGGGAAGCGGCGCTGGCGGGAAGGTCCGTCTTGATGACGTAACAACCGTCCAGCCGCGAAGCCTCCTCCAGAGCCGGCTGGTTCACCGTTAGCTTCAAGACGCGGCCTTCGGTTCGCACATCCAGCCAAGCCGCGATTTTCAGCTGCGCGATCTTGGCGCGCAACTTCTTCTCCGCGGTCGCGACCTGGGCACGGGGGTGCTTAGCGAGATAGCGATTGCGATCCTGGAGCAGTTGCTCGATGGTGGCCTGTTTGTTGGCGCGCGAAGCCGCCAGTTGTTCGGCGCGGATGGGATTGCGCCGCAGCACATAGCGCACGCCATCCCGCTCCACCTCGCAGACTTTGTCGGCGAACAATTCCATCTGGATCAGGCGCGCCTCGATGAGAGTATCGATCTGCGGCTTGGTGATGGCGGTGATGTAATGAAAGCCGGCCTGCGCGAGATCCTCTACCTGGCCGCTTTTGATCATCCCCCGGTCGCCCACAAAGGTCACCCGTTCACAGCCGAAGCGCTCGCTGGCTTTCTTGACTTGCGAGGCGAAGGTTTTCGGATCTTGCGTGTTACCGCGAAAGACTTCCGTCGTGACGGGCGCGCCCTGCTCGTCGCACAACAAGCCGATGACAATCTGCTTCTTGCCTTTTTTGCCATCGCGGTTGTAGCCGTAGGCCCCGTAGGCGTTGTCTTCCCCTTCCAGGTAGCTGCTGGTCACGTCGTAGAGAAACAGCTCCGGCTTGCGCTGCCCCAGGCGTTTGAGGAAGAGCCGTTTTTCAATGGTCTCCTGCTGCGCGCTCAGCCAAGTGAGATTGGCGTAGAGATCGTTCTCGTCAAATCCACGTTGGATGCCGAGGACGTCACAAGCCGCATGGACCTGCGCCAAGCGTACGGCGGAGAAACGAGAGCCCTGCTCCAGCACGCGGGCGAGCACCTGCCAGAGCGCCAGTTGGGCGGGGAACCCAGACCCCAGGGCGTGATCGATGCCGAGCCGCCGGGCGATTTGGAACGCGGTCCAGACGGCACCGACGGAGAGACCTTGGGACAGCCGGACCTTGTCCAGGGAGCCGAGCGCGGTGAGGTCGTCTTTGAAGCGGAGGGCGAGTTCGATGGCGGCGATCTCTTTGGGGTCGCAATGGGTGAGGTTGGCGATGTCGCGTTTACGGACGTGGGTGCCGTCGCGAAAAGACTCGCGGAGGTAGATAGACTGGTAGGATTTGCCATTGGAGGAGGGCCAGGAGGCGCGGGCGACGTACATGTCCACATAATAAGGCAAGTATGTCTTAAATACAAGAATAATAT
Organism: uncultured Solibacteraceae bacterium; assembly: GCA_963853855.1. GTDB lineage: Bacteria > Acidobacteriota > Terriglobia > Bryobacterales > Bryobacteraceae > Sulfopaludibacter. The sequence goes on from CAWKYG010000045.1 coordinate 66,175, forward strand.
TGATATTTTGCATGTCTACATATTTAAGCCGAAAACCGCACCCAAGCAGAACACTCTCAAAGGCTTACCTCAAAACATCAGGGGTGAACATCCGTTCGAACTGCAGCAAACGCGCACGCAATTGATTGGTGATGCCGGCCAGCGGCGCTCCGAAACCGGCGCCGGGCGTTGCGCCGTTGCCCCAGGTTCCGCTGTACCCGGCGAAATTCGCGTGATTGAACACGTTGAAGGACTCCACCCGCAGTGTCAGGTGAGTGCGTTCGCTCTTAATCGCGAACACCTTTTCCAGGAACGGGGAAACGTCGTAGACGGGTCGTCCGTGCCTGGTGTTGCGGAGGCTCACGGCGTGACTTACCCCATTCTGTTCGATGCCGGACAGATGGCGTTTTCCTACGTCCGCAGCGGCAAGCTGATGTTCCCGCACCTCTACGCGATCGATTGGAACGGCGATATCCGCAGCGACTACGTTTACGATCAGGCGCGCGACATTTTTGAAGGCAAGGCCCTCTTCAACGAGCTCGACAGGATGGTCGCGGAGAAGAGATAACGTGCGTGCGGAGCAAATGCCGGCACCCTTGCATCCCGACCAAAGCGCGCTCACGCCTCTGTTTTAGTATGGATCGGGCGCAGTCCGCCTCAGCGATGGCGAATGTCAAAGGGAGGCCATGGCAGGGCTGATATCATAGCGGAATATGGACGAAGTGAAGATTGGCATTGTGGGCCTGGGCAATGTCGGCTCGGGAACACTGGCCATTCTCGGCGGATAATGCCGCGCAGATCGCGCTCAAGCTGGGGTTTCGACTGAAGGTGGTGGCGGTATGCAGCCGCTCGGTGCATACCAAACAGATTCCCGAAGCGCTCGGGCCGGTGTTCAAGACCACCGACTGGCGCGAGGTGGTGACCCATCCGGAAGTGCAGATCGTAGTGGAAGCTGGTGGGCGGCACCGGAGCGGCGCGCGAGATTATCGACGCGGCCATTTTGAACCGCAAGTCCATTGTCACGGCCAACAAGGAATTGATGGCGGCATGCGGGCCGGAGATCTGGGACCGCGCCATTCACGCGGGCATCAACCTGGCGATGGAGGCCAGCGTGTGCGGCGGCATTCCGATTCACGCCGTGCTGCGCGAGGGCATCTCGGGCGACAGCGTGATGGCGCTCTACGGCATCCTCAACGGCACCTGCAATTACATCCTCACCGAGATGGAGAAGCGCAACGTGCCGCTGGCGCAGGTGCTGGCCGAAGCGCAGGCGCTGGGATATGCGGAGGCCGACCCGAGCGCGGATATCGACGGCTACGATGCGCGCTCGCAAGCTGGTGCTGCTGGCGGCGCTGGCGTTCGGCGAGAAGATCACGCCTTCGGATATCTTCATGGAAGGCATCCGGCGCATCTCGCCGATCGATTTCCGGTACGCGCAACAGTTGAAGCACACCATCCGCCTGATTTGCGGCGCGCGCAAGACGCCCGACGGGCTGATTCTCTCCGTGCGGCCGGCGCTGATTCCGTTATCGACCATCCTGGCGGGCGTGCAGGGCGCCTACAATGCCGTGTGGGTGAAGGGCAAGTACGGCGAGGACACATTCTATTACGGTTGGGGCGCGGGCGCCTCGCCCACCGGCGTCGCGGTGGTGAGCGACTTGATGCGGGTGGCGCGCGAGATTCGCAGCGGCAGTCCGGAGCGCGTTTCGCCGTTCGCGCACGAACGGCTGGGCGAGAATAAGCCGGTGTCGGTGACCCTGCAGACGCGGGCCTATTATCTGCGGTTCCGGGTGGACGACCGGCCGGGCATCATCGCCAGGCTGGCGGGCATTCTGGCGGGCAAGAATATCAGCCTGGAAGCGGTGTTGCAGGAGCCCTGCGGAAGACCAAGCACGATCTGCCGTTCGTGATCACCGTGGAGCCGACCAGCGAACAATCGATCCGCGAAGCGGTGGAGGAGATGTCGCAGCTGGATTTCATGAGGGACGCGCCGCTGGCGCTGCCGATGGAGACTGCACTATGAGAAGGCTGCTGGAAGGTGTGGCGGCGATGAGCCTGCTGTTGGCCGGCGGGTTGAGCGCGCAGGTGGCGAACGGCGCGAACGCGGGCTACAAGACTCCCGAAGGGCGCAAGGCCGTGGCCCAGGGGCTGGCCGACCCGGCGCGCGACCAGAGCATGCGTCCGGGTCAACTGATCGGCGGAGATGGGGCTGAAGCCGGGCATGACGGTGGCCGACGTGGGAACCGGTGTGGGCTTCATGCTGCCTTCCTGAGCAGGCGCGTGGGCGCGGCCGGGCACGTGATTGGCGGAAGACATCTCCGACGATTTTCTGGGCAGGCGCGCCAGCGCGCGGAAAAACAGAACCTGACCAACGTCACTTTCGTGAAGGGGACCGAGACCGATCCGAATCTGCCGGAGGGAAAGATGGACGAGGTGCTGGTGCTGGACGCCTACCACCACTTCGACTACCCGGAGAAGATGCTGGCGGCGATTCACAAAGTCGCTGAAGCCGGACGGGCAAGCTGGTGATCGTGGAGTATTACAAGCGCGAAAAGGCCATGCCCAACGGGCGGGCGCTGACGCCATATCCGTCTGGACATGCCGGACGTGATCAAGGAGGTGGAGGCCAACCACTTCCACCTGATCGAGGAAAAGGAACAGAATCCGCGACGTCCAGTACATGCTGATTCTGGAAAGAAATTAGGGAACGAATGAAGAATTTTTATCGATACGCAAAGCTGGCGGTGCTGCCGCTTTTAGTGATGGTGCCGCTGAGCGCTCAACAGGCGGAGCTCGGGCCTCACCAGGGAACAGGCCGACCAGATCCTCAACGAACTGCGGCAGATCCGGCAGTTGCTGGAGAAGCAGGCGGCGGGAAACGCGCCCAAGGGCCCGGCGGAGCCGTTGCGCGCCAAGTTGACTCTGACGTCGTCGGAGATGCTGGGCAATAAGGATGCGCCGATCACCATGGTGGAGTTCACCGATTACCAGTGTCCCTTCTGCCAGCGTTTCCACGTAACGGTATTCGACGAGTTGAAGAAGAATTTCATCGATACCGGCAAGGTGCGGTTCTACAGCCGCGACCTGCCGCTGGATACACTGCATCCCAATGCCATGCGCGCGGCCATGTCGGCGCGCTGCGCGGCGGAGCAGGGGCAGTTCTGGACCCTCCGCAACCTGATGGGGGCAAGCCCGGACAAGCTCGATATGAACAGCATCATGGAGGACGCCGCCGGCCTGAAGATGGACACCGCGGCGTTCAAGACCTGCGTCGATAGCGAGAAATACAAGTCCGCGATTCAGAATGACGTGCTGGAGGCCGCGAAGATTGGCGCCGATGGAACGCCGACGTTCGTGATCGGCAGGAGCACTGCCCTGGGAGTGGACGGCGAGGTGCTGGTGGGGGCGCAACCCTATCCCGCCTTCGAGCAGAAGCTGAAGAAATTGGAAACGGACGCTGCAGATCAGGCGCCCGCGCCGGCGAAGTAGTCGCGCTACCGCGCGGCCAGGTCCTCCAGAAAGATGCGTCGCGCTTCCTTGTAATCTTCGGAGAGCATGGGGCCCAGTTTGGCGTAGGAATCGGTAGCCGCGCGCTCCTCGGCGAAGGTGGTTTCCAGGGAGCGGAAGGCTAGCAGGCAGGCTTCCACAGTCCCGGTGCTGTAATGCTCCGCGGCGTCCAGCATGTGGTTGGCGCGCCTCAGGATGTCTTCCGCGGTGGCGGCGCGCTCGTGACCTTCCGTGAGAATGGACTGGTGCCGCGCCAGGTGGAGATGCGGACCGAAGGCTGCGACCACGCTGGACCAGCGGTCGATAACGATCAGCGCGCCGTAGCGGTGTTGGTCCAGGGTCATCTCGTAAGCGAACGCGCGCCCCTTACCCTGGCCTTCCAACCGGCGCAGCGCGGCGGCGGCGGCGTTTAATTCGCCCGAGAGCGAATCCACGAAGGCGGCGACGCAGCCGAAAAACTGCGGCTCGGCGATGCTGGGGAAACGGAGGATGCGCACAGTTGTTTTTCAGGCGATGTGTTCGCCGAGGGCGCGTTCTACTTCCTGGGGGTCGAGGTGTTCGCCCTCATTGAGGCGGGCGAGCAGGCTCTGGATGATTTCCTTGGCTTCGTCTTTGCGGAAATTCTTGATGAAACCGTCGAAAAAATGTTCTCCCGCCAGGGCGTGATTGATTTCGGTTTCCTTGTTGTGATCCTGCAGTTCGGTAAAGTACACGACCCGGTATTTGCCGGAATACTCGATCTCGCGATAGATTTCGAACATCACTTTATCGGACTCAAACAGCATAGTTTCGAGCGTAGCACAGGAAGGCTTCAATGCATGGTCGCGGCGATGATCCAGCAGAGCCCCAGCGCTATCGCTCCAACCAGGATAGCCGCGGCGACATTGTGCTCGTGAACGATTTCCTTCCAGACATCGAATGGCGCGAGTTTCGCCAGGATGGTGAAAGCGATGGCGAATACCAGGACGCCGAGGCCGGCGAACAGGAGTGCGTTGAGGATCGGAAATTCGGTCATGGCGATAGTGTCTTCTTCTCACTTTAGGGTAGAATGTAATGGAACCTGCGGGAGTAACTCAATGGTAGAGTCACAGATTTCCAATCTGTTGGTTGCGGGTTCGATTCCCGTCTCCCGCTCCATCCTTACTTCGCGTTAAGAGCCCAGCACGCCCTGCACGCGCCGCAGAATCTCCGTCTTCGGCTGCGCGCCGATAATGCGGTCCACTTCCCGTCCCCCTTGGAAGATCAGCAGAGCAGGAATGCTCTGAATGCGGAATCGCTCCGAGGTCACAGGATTCTCATCCACATTCAACTTGCCCACTAACACGCGTCCCGCAAGCTCGACAGCCAGTTCTTCCACCACCGGAGCCAGGTACCGGCACGGCCCGCACCACGGCGCCCACATGTCGATCAGGACCGGCAGCGGCGCGTGCTCCACCTGTGCCGCAAAGTTGGCGTCGGTGATCTCCACGGGCTGTTGGCGCATCGTAAGCGGCGTCTTGCAGCGCCCGCATACAGGGGCGCGCCCGCTACGCAACTTTTCCGCTGGCACGCGATTGGTCGCGCCGCAATTCTCGCACGAAATCAACTGCGTTTCCGCCATACTCTCGTAGCATATCGCGCCCGTGCGATAACCTGGATGGGCACGCCGCACATGCACACCATCCGGACACGCGCGCGCTACAAAGTACTGGGCATGGCGGTGCTGCTGGCCGCCATCACCTACACCGACCGCGTTTGCATTGCCGTGACCGCGCCCGATATCATGCGCGACCTGCACCTCTCGAAAGTAGAGATGAGCCTGGTCTTCAGCGCCTTCACCCTGGCCTACGCCCTCTTCGAGATTCCTACCGGCTGGTGGGGCGATCGCGTGGGCACGCGCCGCGTGCTCACCCGGATCGTCGCGTGGTGGTCCACCTTCACCATGCTCACCGGCGCGGCGGCCAATTACGGATGGCTGCTGGCCACGCGATTCCTGTTCGGAGCCGGTGAAGCCGGCGCGTGGCCCAACGTGGCGCGCACCTTCTCCGCCTGGTTTCCCGTGGACGAGCGCGGAACGGCCCAGGGTATCTTCTTTATGGGCGCGCACCTCGCCGGCGGGCTCACGCCGCTTCTGGTCACGGCGCTGCTCGCGCATCTTCCCTGGCGCGCGCTGTTCGCCCTCTTCGGATCCGTGGGATTCCTCTGGGCCGTCTTCTGGTACCGCTGGTTTCGCGACACGCCCGCGGACCATCCCGCGGCCAACGCAGCCGAGCGCGCCTATATCGAGTCGGGACGCGCCGCCCCCGCACGAACCCAAGGGCCCACGGATTGGGCCGCGCTGCTGGCCAATCGCAGCGTCGCCGCGCTCTGCCTGATGTACTTCACGCAAAGTTACGGCTTCAATTTCTATGTCACCTGGCTGCCCGCCTACCTGCGCGATGTGCGCGGGTTCTCGGGATTCCCGCTCGGTATGCTGGCCGGGTTGCCGCTCACCCTCAGCGTGCTCGCCGATCTGTTCGGCGGCCTCACCACGGACCGCATGACCCGCCGCTATGGCTTGCGGATCGGCCGTGCCGCGGTGGGCGGAGTCTCCCTCGCCGCCGCTGGAATTTTCCTGCTGGCCGGCACCCTGACCTCGGGCGCCCTTGCCTGCGCCATTCTGATCGGCCTGGCCGGCGCCGCCTCGAACTTTCTCCTGGGCGCGGCCTGGAGTACCTGCATCGACCTCGGCGGCGCGCACTCCGGCGTCCTCAGCGCGGCCATGAATACGTCCGGTCAGGTCGGCGGCATCTTGTGCCCCCTCGTCTTCGGATACCTGGTGCAGCATCGCGCCAATTGGACGCTGCCGCTGTGCTTCATGGCGGCGCTCTACCTGGCCGGCGCCCTGTGCTGGATCGGTGTCAGGCCCGGCGGCTCTGACTCACGCTATCCTAATCTTTCACATGGGAAACATTCTGCAGAACCTGCCTGAGGGCGAAAAAGTCGGCCTGGCTTTCTCCGGCGGACTCGATACCAGCGCCGCCATCCACTGGATGCGCGCCAAGGGCGCCATCCCCTATTCCTACACCGCCAATCTGGGCCAGCCCGATGAGCCCGATTACGACGAGATTCCCCGCCGCGCCCTGCAGTACGGCGCCGAAAAAGCGCGCCTGATCGATTGCCGCAAGCAATTGGTCGCCGAAGGCATCGCGGCGCTGCAGTCCGGCGCGTTCCACATCTCCACCGCCGGCGTGCACTACTTCAACACCACGCCCATCGGCCGCGCCGTCACCGGCACCATGCTGGTGATCGCCATGAAGGAAGACGACGTCCACATCTGGGGCGACGGCAGCACCTTCAAAGGCAACGATATCGAGCGCTTCTACCGCTACGGCCTGCTGGCCAACCCCGCGCTGCGCATCTACAAGCCGTGGCTCGACCAGGCTTTCATCGACGAGCTCGGCGGGCGCAAGGAAATGTCCGAGTACATGATCAGCCACGGTCTCACTTACAAGATGAGCGTGGAGAAGGCGTACTCGACCGATTCCAACATCTGGGGCGCGACTCACGAAGCCAAGGACCTCGAGCATCTCGACAAAGGCGTCAAGATCGTCGAGCCGATCATGGGCGTGCCTTTCTGGCGCGAGGACGTGGCCATCAAGCCGGAAGTGGTCACCATCCGCTTCGAAGAAGGCCAGCCGGTGGCGCTCAACCACGTGACGTATCGACGACCCGGTGCAACTGGTGCTGGAAGCCAATGCCATCGGCGGGCGGCACGGGCTGGGCATGTCGCGATCAGATCGAGAACCGCATCATCGAAGCCAAGAGCCGCGGCATTTACGAAGCGCCCGGCCTGGCGCTGCTTTTCATCGGCTACGAGCGCCTGGTGACCGGCATCCACAACGAAGACACCATCGAGCAGTACCGCATCAACGGACTCCGCCTGGGCCGCCTGCTGTATCAGGGCCGCTGGTTCGATTCGCAATCCATGATGCTTCGCGAGACCGCGCAGCGCTGGGTGGCCCGCGCCATCACCGGCGAAGTGACGCTGGAACTGCGCCGCGGCAACGATTATTCCATTCTCGACACCACCAGCCCGAATCTCACCTACAAGCCGGAGCGGCTGACGATGGAAAAAGGCGAATCGATGTTCTCGCCGCAGGATCGCATCGGCCAGCTCACCATGCGGCACCTGGACATCACCGATACGCGCGACAAGCTGTTGCTGTATATGAAGACGGGCCTGCTCGGATCCCGCCAGCGGAGGCTCCATGCCGCTGCTTTCCGAGGGCCCGAAGAAGCCCGGAGAAGATAAGTAGACGGCCGCTCCGGTAGTCCCGCACTGCCTGCTTTGTGATACGATCCGGCCTATATGAATTGCCGGACTGTCTCCCTCACCCTGCTTGCTTTTGGTGCGTTTGGACAGGCGCAGAAGCCCCTCCAACTCGCGGATATTTTGAGCTGGAAGCGCATTCAGGCGCCCGTGGTATCGACCAACGGAGAGTGGTTTGCGTACCGCATTGCGCCCGCCGAAGGCAATGCCGAGGTGGTCGTCCGCAATCTCAAAACGGGCAAGGAAGAGCGGTACCCCATCGGCGACCGGACGGCCTCTTCGCCCGCACCGGCCGGGGGTGGAGCGCCGGGAAGGGGTGCGGCCGCGGCGGGAGCAGCAGCGGGCGGTCCCGAGTTCTCCGAAGATTCCAAGTGGGTGGTTTTCGCCGCCTACCCGCTGACGCGCGATGCCAAACGCATGAAGGCGCAGCGCCGCACCATCCACCCCAAGGCCGTCCTGGTGGAACTGGCCACCGGGAAGAAAGTCGAGTTCGAAAAGGTCCGGCGCTTCGCCTTTTCGGGCGAAAAGTCCAGCCTGCTGGCGCTGCATCGCTTCGGCCCGGACGCGCCCGCGGGGGGCGGTGGCAATGCTGCGGCCACTCCGCCCGAGCGTCCTTCGGGCAGCGATCTGCTGCTGTACGACCTGTCTGGCGGCACCGAATTAAATGTCGGCAACGTGTCCGAGTTCGCCTTCAATAAAAAGGGCGACTCTCTGGCCTGGATCATCGACGCCCAGGATAAGGCCGGCAACGGCGTGGCCCTGGAAAACCTGGACTCGGGACAGGTGCTTCCGCTGGAGAGCGGAACGGCCGTCTACAAGAGCCTGGCGTGGACCGAGAAGGGCGACGCCTTCACCGCACTCAAGGGCGTCGAGGACAAAGGTTTCGAGGACAAGCTGTACAGCGTGGTGGCCTTCAAGGATCTTCACAGCCCCAAACCCATCAAAGTGGTGTTCGACCCCAGGGACGAGAAGAGCTTTCCCGCCGGCATGACAGTGGCATCGGCACGCGCCGCCGCGTGGCGGGCCGATCTTTCCGGCCTGGTCTTCGGACTGCACGAGGTGAAGCCCAAAAAGCCCGGTGCCCGCGACTCCGCGCCAGCCGATGGAGACACCGCCACCGCGACGCCGCGCCCCGCGACGCCGGAAGACGATAAGCCGTCGCTGGTCTTATGGCACTACAAGGATCCGCGCCTGCAATCGCAGCAGCAGGTGCAGGAGACCGCCGACAAAAATTTCAGCTTCCTCGCAGCCTATTTCCCCGATCAGAAGAAATTCGTGCGCCTGGCGGACGCGTCGCTTCGCCAGGTGAACCTCAATCCCGAGCAGAAGTTCGCCATGGGCATGGATATCCGCGAGTACGAATTGACCGGCAATCTGGACGGCCGCCACTTCCAGGACGTTTACGTAGTGGACCCTGCCACGGGCGAACGCAAACTGGCCCTGCGCAAAGCGGCGCACGTGATGACCGAGTCGCCCGACGGCACCCGCTTCCTCTATTACGACGACGGCGTGTTCTTCGCCTACGATATGGCGAGCGGCAAATCCACCGAACTCACCAGGCAGATTCCGTCCACCTTCTGGGATACCGAAGACGATCACAACGTGGTGAAGCCGCCAACGCAATCCTACGGCTGGACCAAGGACAGTTCCGCCGTCCTGCTCAGCGACGGCTGGGACATCTGGAAAGTGCCGGTAGAGGGCGGTAAGGCGGAGAACCTGACCTTCAACGGCAAGAAGGACAAGATCCGCTACAAGCGCCCCTTCCGTCTGGATCCCGAAGAGAAGGGAATCGACCTTTCCGCGCCGGTCTACGTGCCGGTGTACGGTGAATGGACCAAGAAGGGCGGGATCGGCGTGATCGAGCCCGGCAAGCCCGGAATCCGCATGTTGCAGTGGGACGATGCCGCCTTCACCCAGTTGATCAAGGCGAAGAAGGCCGATACCTACCTGTACACGCGCGAAACCACCAAAGAGTATCCCGACTTCTACGTTACGGACGCCTCGCTCGCGCACGGACAGAAGGTGACTGGCGCAAATCCGCAGCAGAAGGATTTCCTGTGGTCCAGCGGCGTCCGGCTGGTGGATTACACCAGCACGCGCGGCGAAAAACTGCAGGCCGCCATGTGGCTGCCCGCCAATTACGAGGCGGGCAAAAAGTATCCCATGCTGGTCTACATTTACGAGAAGGAATCGCAGGTGGCCAACAATTATCCGCAGCCGGGGTACAACGGGTTCAACATCGCGCACTACACCAGCAATGGTTACGCCGTGCTGGAGCCCGACATCGTTTACAAGGTGAACGACCCCGGCATGTCCGCCGTGGCCTGCGTGGTCCCAGCGGTGAAGGCGGCGATCGCCACCGGCGTGGTGGATCCGCAGAAGGTCGGCATCCAGGGCCATTCGTGGGGCGGATACCAGACGGCGTTCCTGGTGACCCAGACGGACATCTTCCACGCCGCCATGGCGGGCGCTCCGCTCACCGACATGGTGGGCATGTACAGCCTGATCTACTGGAACACCGGCGGCGCCAATCAGGCGATCTTCGAAAGCAGCCAGGGCCGCTTCAAGGGCGGATATTGGGACAACATGGAGGCCTACATTCGCAACTCGCCGGTCTATCACGCGACGAACGTGCACACTCCGCTGATGATTCTGCACAACGACAAGGATGGCGCGGTGGATCAGACCCAGGGAATCGAGTACTTCAACACCTTGCGCCGCATGGGCAAGCCGGTCATCATGCTGGAGTACAAAGGCGAGAATCACGGCCTGGCCAAACCCGCAAACATGAAGGACTACACCGTCCGCATGCGCCAGTTTTTCGATCATTACCTGATGGACAAGCCCGCACCAAAGTGGATGGAAGATGGCATTCCGCTGCTTCAGATGAAGGATTCCCTGGAAGAAGCCGGGAAGGCCATAACGCCGCCAGCCGAAAAGTAGAATTAGGGGGAGGCGGGCTTCCGTGGGGAGGCACCGGCAGAACGATGAACGGCTACATCGGTAAGTTGGCGACGCCCAGTGGCCTGGTTCATCAAAGTGTGCAGCGTGTCCTTTCCGAAAGCGTACGATTCTTCCGCCGTTGACTGAAGAAGAGTGGATTCATTGATGGTCAACGGGCGTAATGCTCAGAGTCTCCGGCCAAACTGGAATTAATCCGACCTTAGTCGGATGGCGGCGCGCAGCACCGCTGCTAGACTCAGTTTTCGGTGGCGACGCTATGACACTCCATTCCGTATCGAGCCTTCCTGCATTAGTCCTGCTGCTGGGGGCTGTGGCAAATGCCGCGGTGGTGGTGGATGCCAGCAGGATCGCCGCCCCTCCGCAGCCGCTGCCGTTTGCCGCCGGCGGACGATCGCCAGACGGGCATGTGCTGGCTATCAATAGCCGCTATATGTTGCTGGATGGCAAACCATGGTTTCCGGTGATGGGTGAATTTCAGTATTCACGATATCCGGAGGCCGATTGGGAGCGCGAGATTCTCAAGATGAAAGCGGGCGGCGTGCGCATTGTTTCGACGTACGTCTTCTGGATCCATCACGAAGAGATCGAGGGGCAGTTCGACTGGCGGGACCGCCGCGACCTCCGCCATTTCGTGGAACTGGCCGGCAAGCACGGCATGTACGTATGGGCCCGGGTGGGACCGTGGGACCATGGCGAGGTGCGCAACGGCGGACTGCCGGATTGGGTGCTGCGGAAGTCGGCCCCGCGACAGAACGATCCGGCCTACCTGAAGTACGTGCAGCGGTTTTACGGCGAGATCGGGCGGCAGTTGAAGGGGCTTTTCTGGAAGGATGGCGGGCCCATCATCGGCGTGCAGATTGAGAACGAATACCACGAACGCGGTCCGGGCCGGGGCGAAGAACACATTGTCACGCTCAAGCGATTGGCTCGCGAGGCCGGCCTGGAGTCGCCATTTTATTCGGTGACCGGGTGGGACGATGCCGCGGTGCCAGGGCGCGAAGTCATTCCGGTATTTGGCGGCTACCCGGACGGCTTCTGGTACCGCTCGCTGGAGCCGCTTCCTCCCAGTCCCAATTACTTTTTCACGCCCATCCGCTGCGAAGAGAACGTGGGCGACAATTTGTGCTCCCGGCGGCCGGATATCGACCGTAAATTTGCGCCCTTCCCGTTCTTGACCGCCGAAATGGGAGGCGGGATGGAACTGGCGTATCACCGGCGGCCGTTGATGAGCGCCGACGATATTGCGGCGCTGGACGTGGTGAAACTCGGTTCCGGGGTGACGCTGTACGGCTATTACATGTTCCACGGCGGCACCAATCCGGACGGCAGGCAGACCACCCTGCAGGAATCTCAGGCGACCGGGTATCCGCAGGATCTGCCGGTGAAAGGGTACGACTTTCAAGCTCCCCTGGGGGAGTTCGGCCAGATGCACGAGTCCTTCCGGGACCTGAAGTCGATCCATCTGTTCCTGCAGGATTTTGGAGCGGACCTGGCTCCCATGACGGCGTACTTTCCGCTGAAAACGCCGTCCGGAAAACTGGATCGCGACACGCCTCGCCTGGCCGTTCGCGCCGGCGCGGCGGGCGCGTTCGTGTTCGTGAACAGCTATCAGAAGGATCATCCCCTGCCCCTGCAGACGGATTTTCAGGTGCAGGTCAAGCTTGTCGAATGGCACAGTCACCGTGCCACGCGAGCCCATCAGCCTGCCCGGCGGCACGTATACCTTCTGGCCGGTGGACCTGCCGGTTGGCGGCACGACGCTGGAATACGCCACGGCAGAACCGCTGTGCAAGCTGGAGAATCCCGATACCCTGGTGTTTTTCGCGTGGCCGGGAGTGCCGCCCGAGTTTGCCTTTCGGGATAGCGGCGCGGCCATCATAGAGGCCCCGGAGGGCCGGATCGAGCGGGCACATGGCTCGGTGTATATCGGCGGATTGCTTCCGGGCCTGGGAAGCGCGATCCGGATCCGAAACCACAGCGGCCATGTGACGCAGATCGTGCTGCTCTCACGCGACCAGGCGCGCAATATCTGGAAGGCGCCTCTGGGGGGACGGGAACGCCTGGTTCTTTCTCCCGCCGGCCTGTATTTCGACGCCGGCCGCATTCACCTGGCGGCCGGCAATCCGGCTTTGTTGACCTTCAGCGTGTTGCCGGGTCTGGATCGGCCGGTAGCGGGTTTTCAACACGCCGGCCGGGAGGGAGTTTTCGACCGTTACACCGCCAGCGTATCGCCGCTAGCGGCGGAACCGGTGGTCCAACAGTTGTCGAAGGCGGGACCGGCCGCGCCGGTCAAGATGGGCCAGGAAGTGGCGATGGCGCCCGCGGAGGCCGCTTTCGACAAGGCGGCGCGGTGGTCGATCCGTGTGCCAGATGTAAAATCATCCGCGGTGGGAGAAATCTTCCTGCGCATCGCCTACCAGGGCGATGTAGCCCGGATCTATGCCGGAAAGCACCTGATTACAGACGATTTCTACCACGGCGCGCCCTGGGAAATCGGCCTCGGGAATATTCCGGCCGCCGAATGGAAGCAGGGACTCGAGCTTCAGATTCTGCCTTTGCGGCAGGATGCGCCCATATATCTGGCTGCCGGGGCGCGGCCGGCCATTCCCGAACGGGGCCAGGTGGCCAGGCTGATCCAGGTGCAATTGGTTCCGGAATACCGCGTGGTGGCCGACCTGGGGCGTTGACCCCAATCCTACTTTAGGAGGATTCCCTGACGCAGGCATGGCGCTAGAATCCTGTCATCCGTTTTCCTGGTTGAAAAAGGGGGTTTATGAGGAGTTTCTTCGTGGAACATGCTGCAAATGGCGGGACGGTGCCTGCGTGGGCCCGCGTCCTATGGAAAGTGACCTTCTGCTTATTGCTGACCTTTTGTGCGCTTGCACAGAGCGATCGCGGAACGATAACCGGCACAGTTGTAGATCCGGCGGCGGCGGTCGTGCCAGGCGCCAAAATCGTTGTCAGGAATGTAGATAACGGCGCAGTTTTCGAAACCACCACGACCGGGACCGGCGACTATACGCTTACCTCCCTGCCCGCCGGCAAGTACGAAGTGTCAGTGGAAGCGAATGGTTTTAAGAAACTGACCCGGGAAAACATTGCGGTCGAAGTGGCGCAAACCACGCGTGTGGACCTGGCGGTGCAAGTAGGCGCTTCGACTGAAACCATCACCGTTTCCACCGAGGCTCCCATGCTGCGCACGGAAAACGCCGAGCAGAGCATGAACGTCAGCGGTGAGAAGGTGAACGATCTGCCTCTCAATTTCGGCGGCGGCGGCGGCGCCGGGGGCGGCATTCGGAACTGGCTCAGCTTCATGTACCTGGCGCCCGGCGTTTCGGGCACGAACGCCAACAGCCCGGGCAACAACGTAGTCAACGGAATTCCCTCGGGAACGTACGGGAACTTCAAGGTCTACCTGGAAGGCCAGGATGCCACCAGCATCAATGACGCCAGTTGGACCAGCACGGTCTCGGCGGCCGGCGTGGAGACCATCGGCGAGTTTTCCATCCAGACTTCCAACTTTTCCGCCGAATTCGGCCAGGTGGCCGGAGGGCTTTTCAACTTCACCACCAAGAGCGGCACCAACCAGATTCACGGCAGCGCGTATGAGTACTGGGCGAACGAGGCTATGGACGCGGCCCATCCTTTCAGCCACGCCCTGGACCGGGACCGCAAGAACGACTACGGCTTCACGGTCGGAGGTCCGGTATGCATTCCGAAGGTATACAACGGCCGCAACAAGACCTTCTTCTTTTTCAACCTGGAGAGGTTCGGCAACAACCAGCGCTCCAGCGGCAGCATACGGCACGGTGCCGACGGCGGCCTACCGCAACGGAGACTTCGGAGCGGCGCTGACCGGCAAGACCCTGACCGACCCGAACACGGGCTACCAATTCCCCGAGAACGCCATTTACGATCCACTCTCCACATTTACCGACACCAACGGCCATGTGATGCGCACGCAGTTTCCGAACAACGTGATTCCGCAGAACCGCATGGACCCGGTGGCGCTGAAAATGCAGGCGCTGATTCCAGCGCCGATCAACGGGCAGACCACGCTGAACTGGCTGCCCAGCATAGCGACCAACACCACACAGCAGCTTCCCAGCCTGAAGATCGACGAAAACCTGAATGATGCGACTAAGCTGAGCTTTTACTGGCGGCAGCAGCATACCAACCAGATCGCCGCTCCGGACGGTCTGCCTTCGCCGATTACCGGCGCGCGGCCCAAACTGGTTGCCGGCAACCAGTACATCGTGAATGCCGACCGTACCGTCTCACCGACGTTGATGGTGCATCTGGGCGCCAGTTTCTACCGCTTTATCAATCCCGACAGTTCGCCGGCTTCGGTTCTGGATTACGACGCCGTTGGATTGCTGGGACTGAAAGGCAGCGCCACCAGTCCCGCGGGCTTTCCGGAACTGTTCAGCATGACTGTGAACAACCAGGGCGGCGAGGGCCAGACGCTGGGACCGACGACCTCCGATCACCAGTACACCGACATGCTCGGGTTCGTGGCCGCGGCCACGTGGGTGCACAGCAGCCACACTTTCAAATTCGGCGCGGAGGCCAAACAGAACGTTTACAGCGATGTCAACATACAGGGCGCGCAGGGGCAATATACGTTTGGCAATGGTCCTACGGCCATCCCTTACCTGGGGACGCAGACGGTCGGGGCGGGAGCTATCGGCGCCGGTTACGCCAGCTTCCTGCTGGGCCAGGTGACCAGTTCCAACGTCAATGCTCCGCGCGATACGCAGATGCGCAACATGGTCTGGAGCGCGTACGCGCAGGACGACTGGAAGTTCAGCCGCAAGCTGACCCTCGACCTATGGACTGCGCTGGGACTTCACGCCGATGGCTCACGAACTGAATAACAACCAGGCCGAGATCGGCATCACCACTCCGAATCCGTCGGCCGGCGGCCTGCCCGGCGGATACATTTTCGCGGGCAACGGTCCGGGCCGCTGCAATTGCCAGTTTGCGAAGTCGTACCCGTACGGCTTCGGACCGCGCCTGGGAGTGGCCTATCAACTTAATGACAAGACGGTAGTGCGCGCCGGCTGGGGACTTACTTATAGCTCCGGCGATAGCTGGGGTTACCTGAACGGCGGCATGCCGGTGGCCGGGCTGGGGTTCAATTCGGTGACCGCCTCGACGGGTTACGGGTACGCGGTCTCGAACCTTCAGAGCGGCATCCAGTACGATCCCTCGGTGTTGTACGCGCGCACGCTGAATCCCGGGGTCGCTCCCGGACCTGGTTCGCTGGCTCCTGCACCGGGTTGGGCCGCGCAGTTCATCGATCCGGATGGCGGGAAGCCCTCACGCGTCAACCAGTGGAATATCGCGCTGCAACGGCAACTCAGTCCGAACATGACCATCGAAGCGGCCTACGTGGGCAATCGCGGGGTTTGGGAACAGGCGCAGGGGCTGCTGGCGCTCAACGCCATTTCACCGGCGCGGTTGCAGACTCTGGGTCTGGATCTAACCAACGCGGCGACGCGGAGCCTGCTCACGTCTTCGATCTGCTCCACTGGGGCTGCTGCCGCAGGATACAAACTGCCGTACGCGAGTTACCCCTGCTCGGCCAACGTAGCGCAGTCGCTGCGTCCCTTCCCCGAGTACTCCAACAGCCTGCCCGCCTGGTTCGACCCGCTGGGCAATAGCTGGTATGACGCCCTTCAGGTCAAGTTCGTGCGGCACTTCTCGCGCGGGCTTGATCTCTCATCGAGCTTCAGCTACCAGAAGGAACAATGCCTCGGCTCCAACGGGTGCGCGGGCATCAACGATGCGTTCAATCGCGCGGAGAATAAGGGGCTCAATCCCTCTTCCACGCCTTTCCTCTGGGTCACGGCGTTCACTTATGAACTTCCGAAGCTGGGAACAAACAAACTACTCCGGCAGGTGGTGGGCGGCTGGACTTTCGGCGGCATTCTGCGGTATGCCAGCGGCAACCTGATTGGCGTGCCGACCTCCAACAACAACATGAGCGCCTACACCTTCAATACCAATACCAGGATGATGCCGCTGGCGGGCGTGCCGTTCTTCCTGAAGAACCCCAATTGCAACTGCATCGACCCGAACAGCAATCAGCAGATCCTGAATCCGGCTGCCTGGGTGGATGCGCCGGCGGGTACCTGGGGCCAGGGCGCTTCCTACTACAACGATTACCGCTGGCAGCACCAGGCTAGCGAAAACCTGAATATCGGCAGGACGTTCCGGCTTCGCGAGAAGATGAACCTGAGCATCCGGGCCGACTTCTTCAATACGTTGAACCGGGTGTATCTGCCCACGCCGTCAGCGAGCAATCCGTTCGCTACCTCGACGTTCAACAAGGCCGGCGTGCCTACTGCCGGCTTCGGCTACATCATCAACTCCAGCAACATCGGCGGCCAGCGCAACGGCCAACTGGTGGCGCGCTTCGAGTTTTGATATTGTCAACGTGGAACCATGGGCGGGCTCGTGGAGGGCCCGCCTTCGGAGCCTGACTTGCCCAGGAAAACCCTATCTCTCGCCTGTCTCCTGTTTTTGATCTCCCCAGCGGCCTTAGCACAGTGGGATGACGGCTTGCTCAAGCCCTTCGTGATGGATCACCGGAGGGCCACTGTTTCTCCCGCCGACGTCTCGTTCCTGCTGGACGCGCCCGCCGGAAAAGAGGGATTCATCCGCATCCAGAACGGCCATTTCGTCAAGCCGGACGGGCGGCGCATCCGCTTCTGGGGCGTCCACTTCACCGACTGGAGCCGCGGCTCGGTGGAGATTCCGCCGAAGGAAGATATGCCCATGTGGGCTGCCACGCTGGCCCGCTACGGCGTCAACCTGGTGCGCCTGCACTTTCTGGATCTGCCCTCGCCGCGCGGCATTGTCGATGCCAGCGGCAACGACAGCCGTTCCTTCGACCCGCAGCAACTCGACCGGCTGGATTTCGAGATTTCCGAGTTCAAGAAGCGCGGCATCTATGTGGATCTGAACCTGAACGTAGGCCGCTCCTATAAGGCCGGGGACGGCGTGCAGGATTTCGACAAGATCCAGTGGGGCAAGGGCCTCACGCTGTTTGACCCGCGCCTGATCGAACTGGAGAAGGAGTACGCGCGGAAGCTGCTGACTCACGTGAACCCGTATACCAGGACCGCGTATCGCGATGAGACCGCGATTGCGATCGTGGAGATTCTGAATGAGAACGGCCTGTATATGGGCTTTCGCGCGCCTACGCCTTACTACGATGAGGAACTGACGAAGCTCTACAACACCTGGCTGCAGCAGCAACGCAGCGCGGAAGAACTGGCGAAACTGCGCAGCCTGGCAGGGGTCGCCGAGGGCGCGCCTGTCCCGCGCTTGAAAGGCCCGGAAGCGGCCGCAGCGCCCAAAGAGCGCTACAACACCGAAATGGCCTTCTACATGGACACGGAGAACCAGTTCTACCAGGACATGGGCGGCTATCTCAAGAAGACGCTCGGGGTCAAGGTACCGATCACCGGGACGGCCGACCATAGCCACACCAGCAGCCCATACTCCATGCTGGCTTCGCTGGCGAAGCTGGACATTCTGGACGGCCACGTGTATTGGGAGCATCCCGGCTCGCCGCCGCCGGTCAATACTCCGATGGTCAACGATCCGCTGCATTCCACCGTGGTGCAGCTTTCGCGTACAGCCTTCGCCGGCAAGCCGTACACCGTCAGCGAGACCAACCATCCGTTCCCGAACGATTGGGCCAGCGAAGGGATTCCGATCCTGGCCGCGTATGGCAGCTTCCAGGATTGGGACGCGATCGTGATGTACACGTTCGAACCCAAGCGCGATCCGGAATGGAAGCCTTACGTGGGCGATCCGTTCGATATTTCGCTCGACCCGGTGCGTATGACGGAGATGGCCGCGGGCGCGCTGATGTTCCTGCGCGGCGATGTGCGGCCCGCGCGGCAGACCGTGAACAGGACCTACTCCACCGAACAGGTGCTGGAAAGCCGCCTGCTGCCGCGCACCGAACAGCCTTACTTCACTCCGGGCTTTCCGCTGGCGCTGCCTCTGGAACATGGCGTGCGCATCCAATCGCTGGCCGGCCCGCCAACGGAGAAGTTCGCTGCGGTGGAGGCGAACCCGATCGTCTCCGACACGAAGGAGCTTTCCTGGTACACGTCGGAGCAGAAGACCGGGATGGTCACCGTAGACACCGAGCGTACGCAGGCGCTGATCGGCTTCATCAAGGCCAATTACAACCAGGCGAATCACAAAACGCTGAAGAACCTGGGCGCGGAGATCGCCAATAACTTCGCCACCATCGTGCTTTCGTCGCTGGATGACAAGCCCCTGGCGCAGTCCGGCAAGATGCTGCTCACCGCGGGTTCGCGCGTATCCAACACCGGCCTGAAGTGGAACGAAGCGCGCACCCGGGCGCAGAGCCAGGGAGGCCCGCCTTCGCTCATCGAGCCGGTCTCCGGCACGGTGACGCTGCGTAACCTGGATCAGGCCGCGGCGGTGAGCATGTCCGCCCTGGACGGCGCCGGCAAACCAATCGGCGAAGCGATTCAGGCGAAGAAAACGGCCGACGGATGGGTGCTGCCCCTGGGGGACCCTGTCACCACCTGGTACGTGGTTTCCGTCCGCCGGCGTTAATACCACAGGGAGGTCACATGAATTCGAATGATGCAATGACGCGCCGCGGCCTGCTGGGCTGTGCGCTGGGAGCGGCGGTGGCCAGCCAGTTGGCGGCCCAGACCGCGGAACCGCCCACGCGCATCCGCGACTCTTTCGATTTCGGCTGGAAGTTTTTCAAGGGCGATGCCGCCGGCGCGCAACAGCCTGCATTCGCGGACGCAAGCTGGCGCAGTCTCGACCTGCCGCACGACTGGAGCGTCGAAGGCCCGTTCTCGCAGAGCGAGCCCAGCGGCGGCGCGGGCGGCTACGCGCCCACCGGCATCGGCTGGTACCGCAAACGGTTTCGCGTGCCGGCGGCGTACCGGGACCGCAAGGTTTCCATCGAGTTCGACGGCGTGTACCAGAACAGCGAGGTCTGGATCAACGGGCAATACCTGGGCAAGCGGCCATTCGGGTACATCAGCTTCGCCTACGACCTGACGCCGCATCTGAATGCCAGCGGCGAAAACGTGGTGGCGGTGAAGGTGGATAACTCGGTGCAGCCGGGGTCGCGCTGGTATTCCGGGTCTGGCATCTACCGGCACACCTGGCTGGTGGCCGTGAATCCGGTCCACGTGGATCATTGGGGAACGTTCGTCACCACGCCGCGCGTGTCCAAAGACTCGGCGACGGTGCGCGTCCAGACGCAGGTGCGCAATGCGCGCGCGGCGGCTGCGGAATGTACGCTGGTCACGGCGGTAGTGGACCGCGATGGCAAGATGGTGCAGACGGCGGAAGCATCGCAGGCGATCGGACCCAACGCAGCTTACGAGTTCACGCAGTCGGTGACCATGGACAAGCCTGCGCTCTGGAGCGTGGCTACGCCCAATTTGTACAAGGTGCGCAGCACGGTGCGGGTAGGCGCGCAGGTGATGGACGAGTACGAGACGCCCATCGGCATTCGCGAAGCGATCTTCGACGCCAGCCGCGGCTTCCTGCTGAACGGCGAGCACGTCAAGCTGAACGGGGTGTGCCTGCATCACGATGCGGGAGCCGTGGGAGCGGCGGTGCCGGAGCGGGTGTGGGAGCGGCGTTTCGAGACGCTGCGCGAGATGGGCTGCAACGCCATACGGACCAGCCACAATCCGCCCGCGCCGGAATTTCTGGACCTTTGCGACCGCATGGGCTTCCTGGTGATGAACGAGGCCTTCGACGAGTGGCGCGCCGGCAAGGGGCAGGTGCGCGGCAACGGCTATTCGCGGATTTTCGATGAGTGGCACGAGCGCGACGTGACGGATTTCGTGCATCGCGACCGCAATCATCCATCGGTGGTTTTGTGGAGTTGCGGCAACGAGATTCCGGATCAGCTCAGCGATCACGGCGTGGAGATTCTGCGCGAGTTGCTGGCCATCTTCCATCGCGAAGACCCCACGCGCCCGGTCACTGCCGGCTGCGATCAGATTGCGGCGGAACCAAAAGCGGCACCGGTGGAATTTCTGAGCCAGTTGGATATCGTGGGATACAATTACGCCGACCGCTGGCGCGAGCGGCGCGAGTTGTACTACAGCATCGACAAGCTGGCGCATCCCAACTGGCGCATGATCGGCACGGAAAGCAGCGGCATGGGCGGGCAGCGCGGCGACTATCGCGGGCTGATTCCCGGCGCAGCCTCGCCGGGCGGACGCGGCGGGGGTGGCGGGCGCGGGCTCGACACCGAGGAACTGTGGCGTTTCGTGCGCACGCACGATTACGTGGCCGGCGATTTCATGTGGACCGGCATCGATTACCTGGGCGAAGCCTTTGGCGGCTCGCGAGGTTCCGGCGCGGGAGTCATCGACAGTTGCGGCTTCCCCAAGGACGGCTACTATTTCTACCAGAGCCAGTGGACCGAAAAGCCGGTGCTCCACCTGTATCCACATTGGAACTGGAAAGGCCATGAAGGCGCGTTCCTGCCGGTTACGTGTTACACCAATTGCGACGCCGTGGAGTTGTTTCTCAACGGCAAATCGATCGGCAAGAAAGGCTTCGTCTTTCCGCGCTACGGCATGCAGGGCCGCTACGGCCAATACGCGCCGCAGCCGGCGGGGGCGGTCCGGACCACCAACGATCTGCACCTCACGTGGGACGTGCCTTATGAGCCCGGCACGCTGAAGGCAGTGGGGATGAAGGGCGGCAAAACGGCTATCGAAGTGGAGATTGCGACCACCGGCGAGCCCGCCACTATCAGCCTTTCGGTGGACCGCGACACCATCCGCTCCGACCGCCGCGATGTGGCCCACGTGACCGTCAAGGTGCTGGACGCGCAGGGCCGTTTGCATCCCGAGGCGGACAACGAAATCGCATTTGAGATACAGGGAGAAGGCCGGCTGATCGGCGTGGATAATGGCAATATGGCCGAGATGGCCGCGGATTTCAAGGGTAAGATGCGGAAGGCTTTTCACGGCATGTGCCTGGCGATGGTGCAGTCCGCGGGCGGTGCCGGAACGATTCGCGTAACGGCCACATCGCCGGGACTGAAGGCGGCAACGGTTACGATTGCGGCGAAGGGATAAATTTGGTGGGCCTGACGCTCCCTAACGGTCGCGGCTCGGATCAGAGCCGCGCGCGTCAGCAAGCGGACTTCTCCACTTCTGCGATGCGCCTCTGTTCGCTTGTGCTTTTGCTGGCGGTTGCCGGCCTGGCGTTCCAGCCCGATATCGGAGTGGTGCGGCGAGTCTTTGAGGACGCGCTGGCACGCCGGGAGCGTGAGTTCGGGCCTACCGACGCGCGGACGGCGCAGGCGGCGCGCGATCTGGGATTGTTTCTGCGCGCCAACGGTGACGCGGCGGGGGCGCGGCGGGCGCTCGCGGAAGCGGTGCACATCGACGAGGGCGGCTTGGGCGCGTCCGCGGCGCAGACATTGGAAGACGCGTTCGCGCTGGCGACCGTGTCGCCGCCCGCCGCCGCCGAACATGCTGCGGCGCGCCGGCGAATCGCCGGACCCGGTAGTGGCCGGCCAGGCGCTTTCCACACTCGCCGGGCTGCGAAAATCCGCGGGGGACCTGGCGGGCGCGGCCACCTGCTTCCGCAGGGCGCTGGCCAAAGCGGAACAGGCCGATGGACCCGATGGAGAAACCGCCGAGTTGATTCTCAACCTGCTCTTGCCGCTGGACCGGCAGACGCTCGGCCCGCGCAATCCGCAAACGCTGCAGGATGCCCGGCGGCTGGTGGACCTCTACCGCAAGACCGGCCGGCCTCGCGAGGCGGCGGCGCTGGAGCATCAGATCAATGCGGGGCCGCACTGACGGGGACGAGCGGATCTTCCGGACGGTACGGCGCAATGCGATGATTCCGAAACACCAGGTTTCCGGTGCGGATACCGGGCATGTGGCATTGCGAGCAACTCTGTCCGGCGACGGCCGTGGCGTGGCGCGGCGCCGCATGACACTTTTCGCAAGCGCGATCGTAGACGGCCGCACTCTGCTCCAAAGGCGCGTGCGGCGAATGGCAGGTCAGGCACGTGAGGTGGCCATTGCTCTTCTGGAAACAGGCGCTGGCCGCCAGGCGCAGCGGCTCGGAGCGCGAATTGCGCGGGTCCCGCAGATCGGTAAGCTCTTCGCCGGTCTCGAGCTTGAAGCGATGGCAGGAAGCGCAGAAGGCGCTGACTCCGCCTGCCGGAAGGCGGCCGGGATTCCGCGGATGATTACGAGCCGGATCCATTGCATGGAGACTCCCGGGACCGTGGCACATCTCACAGCGTACGCCCAGTTCATGGGGAATCACGCGGTCATCGTCGCCCAGCGTGATGGGACCGGTGGAGTGGCAGGCGAAACAGCGCAGGATGCGGGCGTCGGAGTCGAAGAGGCGGAAGGAGACGCCGTTGGCATTTCGGTGGCCCGGCGTCAGGCCATAGCCATTCAACTCGCGGTACCAGGTCTGCCCGAGTTCGCGATAATGTTCGCGATCCTCGCGGCGCAGGAAGGTGATGGCTTGCGAACCGGCGCCGAATGCCCAATCGCCGGGCTGGTCCGCGGCAGAGGGCGCGAGCGTGTGGGCGTGCGCGCTCTTGGATTGCAGGTCGAATTCGGCGCGGTGGCACTTTCCGCAGGCCGCGGCGCCCACATAGCCGGGCGCCGGATCTGCCGCGACGGCGATCCCCACGCACAGGAACAGTGGGAGCAACAGGCGCATAGATGCCGCTCAGGGCTTCAGGAATCCACGCTCGTCCAGCCAGCCGTGGAACAGAGAGGGCCAACCGGCCACAGGCCCCTTGGTTCTTTCACGCAGGCCGAAGCCATGGCCCACGCCGGCGAACACGTGCAATTCCGCGCTGGCGCCGGCGCGCTTCATCGCCAGATAAAACTCGGGCAGCCCTTGCGAAATATTCTGCCGGTCGTTTTCGCCGCACACCAGAAAGGCGGGCGGCGTTTCTTTCGAAAAATTCCGGTCGGCCGGCAGTGCCGGATAGAGCAGCGCTTGAAAGGAAGGCTTATCGCTCTGGCGATCGATCTGGTCCGCCCCGGCAGCAGGCTCGGAGTGATAGCGCGCGGCTGCCAGCGCCGCCACTTCGCCTCCCGCGGAGAAGCCCATCACGCCGACGCGGTCCGGCTTCACGCCCCATTCGGACGCGCGAAAGCGCACTGTGCGAATGGCGCGCTGGATGTCGGCCAAGGCGTTGCCTTCCACGGTATACGTGGATCCTTTTTCGCGGGCCAGCCGGTACTTCAGTACGAAGCCCGCCACTCCATGCGCGCTCAGCCATTTGGCTACGTTGTAGCCCTCATGATCCATCCACAATTCGCTGTGGCCGCCGCCCGGAGCGATGATGACCGCGGCGCCGGTCATGCTGCCCTGAGGCGGCAGGTACACGGTGAGGGAGGGTTGGTGTACGCTCGAAATGACGTGCTCGCCCTCGGGAGTGAGGCGCACGGATTCCGGCGCGGTTTTGCCTTCCGACCCGGGCGCGCCGTCCGGCCAGAGGAGGATCACTTGGGGACCGGCATCGGCGCCCCATAGGAACGCGCCCGCCAGCAGCGAAATGAGACATGTGGTGGTCTTCATAGGTCTATCTCTCCTGATGTTCGCGCCGGTGGCCGCGGGCGCGGATTCGACTGCCTGCGCGGCGTGTCATCGTGCCATTTACGACAGCTACCGTCGGACTCCCATGGCGACGACCAGCGGTCAGGCCGGGCACGCGACTCCCGCGGAATCGCTGGCACGCGCCGCCTTCACCCATAGCGCTTCCGGGTTCCGCTATCGCGTGAGCCAGAGCGCCGGAGGCTACTCCATGGAGTTCGAAAAAGCGGCCGGCGGCAGCCTGCACGGCAATGAGGCGCTGGCCTGGTTTGTGGGCTCGGGAGCGGTGGCGCGCAGTTACCTGCTGGCGGCGGATGGATTCCTTTACGAAGCTCCCGTGGCTTACTATTCCGCCACCGCCAGGTGGGATCTGGCTCCGGCGTACGATCGGTACGCTTATCCTTATGTGACGCGGCCCGTGGTGCCGCCCTGCCTGAACTGCCATGCCAGCTTTCTTTCCGTGGTACCGGGCACTCTGAACCGCTACGCCAATCCTCCTTTCGGGGAAGGCGGCGTCGCCTGCGAACGGTGCCACGGGCCCGGAGAGGCGCACATTCAGAAAATGCGTTCGGGCGCGGCGGCGGACGGCACTGCGATTGTGAATCCGGCGAAGCTGGCGCCGGATCGCCGCGACAGCGTCTGCGCCCAATGTCACCTTTCCGGCGCAGTGCGTGTGATGCGCGCGGGCGCCTCGTGGAATACCTACCGCGCGGGAGATCGCCTGGCCGATTCGGTGACCGTTTTCGTGCGCGACGGAGTCACTCCCGGCATGCGCGTGACCAGCCATTTTGAAAAGCTGGCGCAAAGCGCCTGCCGGCGCGCTTCGGGGGATAAGCTGTGGTGCGGCTCCTGTCACGATCCGCATACCGTGCCCACTGCCGGGGAACGGGCAGCGTGGTTTCGCCGGAAATGCGAAAGCTGCCACACGGAGGACGCCTGCAAGGAGACGCGCGCCAATCGGACTCGCCGCCAGGACGACTGCGTGGCGTGCCACATGCCCAAGAGTCGCAGTGACCGATGCGCAGCACGTGGTGTATACCGACCATTCGATTCCGCGCCGTCCGCGCCCCGCAGCCGCACCGCCTTCGAACCAAGCGGCCCTGGTGGCCTTTGGTGGGGCCGTTGCTTCGGCGCGCGATCTGGCCCTGGCGTACGGCATCGCGGGAGACAGTCGCCGTGCGCTGCCCCTGCTGGAAGCGGCTGCGAAAGACTCGCCCGGCGATTCCGAGGTGTTGTTGTATCTGGCCGAAATCTACCGCAACAGCGGCCAGCCGGACCGGTCCATTCCACTGTACCGCCGGGCCATGCAACTCGACCCGGCCCAGGTGACTGCCTCGGTGGGGCTGGGCGCGATTCTGTTCGAGCGCGGGCAGGATGCGGAGGCGATCGCCTTGTGGCAGGATGCGCTTTCGAAAAATGCGGGCCTGGTGCTGACGGCAACCAGCCTGGCAATGGCGCAATGGCGCGCGGGCGACCGCCGGTCGGCGGAAGCGACCCTGCAAAGAGTGATCGCGCTGAGTCCCGGATTTCAACCCGCCAGGGATCTTCTGAAGCGCCTGCACTGATTCACTGCCTCATTCGCGGGAAGGGAAAACTGGATCGCACGGCCAGAATCAGGTCGTGCTCCTCGCCGGCTTGCGACGCACTGTAAAAGCCGACCGTCGCGTTCAGACGGATAAAGTAAGCGTCGCCCTCGCGCGCCGGGTATCGTCCCTCGTTGCCATCCGCTCCACCGCCCGCCACCATCTCGCCGTGGCCCCTGAGCACGTAGTAAATCTCCTCCTCCATTTCGTGGTGATGCGGAATATTGGTGCCGCCGGGGGCGAAGTCCATGAGGAAGAGGCTGGTCATCTGGCTGGCGGCGGCCAGTTTGTCGCGCGTGCTCCGGGTGGTCCCCATCAGTAGTTTGAATTGCGTGGTGGGTCCGTGGCTGTCCAGCTTTACCAGAGGAACGTCGTCGGCATTCGCCAGCATGAGCTTGGACGGCACGGTAAGCGCCGTCCCAATTGGAATTTTGAATCCCATCACCAGCACGCGCACCTCCGCGTCCGATGAGTTGACCACACCGTGCGCCACTCCAGGCGGGAGGTACACGAAATCGTTCTTGCGCAGCGGCGCCTTTTGGTCGCTGTAGAGCAGGGTGGCGGAGCCCGCCAGCACGTAATAGATCTGCTCTTCGGCCGGATAGATGACCAGGGCGCTTTCGCCGCCCGCACCGACCGTCAGTTCCCCATAGCGCGCGATGCCTTTCAATTGACTGGCCTGCGCGGCGCCGGCGCCGAATACCGGACGGTACGTGGCGGACCTGCCGTCCCGCGTGAGATCGTCCGGCCGCGGTTCGACGTTCGGAATGTAGCGGTGGAGAAACGTGGGATCCGCCGCGCCCAACCGCAGCGCCGCCGCCAGGCAGAACACCACGCTACTGGTAGCTGACACAGTTACACCACTTTCCATTTTCGTCGAAGTGCGGCCACGCACCGCCGGGGTGGAAGCCGGAAACGATGGGGTCGTCGAACATCGGAGTCGGTTCGAAGTATCCCGGGCGCCGTAAATGCTCTTTGACAACGTCGTCATTCAGTTCGATCCCCAGGCCGGGCCTTTCCGGAACCGCGACGTACCCTTTATCGATGATCGGTTTCGGGACGCCGGTCACCAGGTCCTGCCACCAGGGCATGTCCAGGGCGTGATTTTCCATGGCCAGGAAGTTGGAGAACGTGGCGGCGCAGTGGTATCCGGCGAATCCACCGACGGGCGAGCCGGCATGATGCATGGCCACCTGGACTCCGGCCAGCGCGGCGTAATCGGCGATGCGCTTGGTTTCCAGCAATCCGCCGGAGGTTTCGATATCCGGGTGGATGGCGTCCACGGCGTGATTATCGATCAAGGCGTCGAATCCTCCGCGCAAGCCGAAAACATCCTCTCCGGTCAGAATGGGCGTCGTGGTGGTGTTCCGAATCTCTTTCAGGCCCTGCCAGTTGGTCCAGGGCACCATGTCTTCGGCCCAGGAAAGCTGGTACTTCTCGAAGGCCCTGGCGTAACGGATGGCATCCTTGACGTTCAGAGGCCCGAAGTGATCCGCGGCGAGAGGCGTTCCCCAACCGATGACATCGCGGATGGCTTCGATGAATTCGCAAAGATAACCCAGGCCCTTTTCCGTGGCAACGCCGCGCTCATTGACCGCGCCGGGACGATCCGCCACCAATTCGGTGTGCAAATCCATTTTGAAAAAGGTGAGGCCCATTTCTTTGCGTTTGCGCATGCGTTCGGCGTAGATCTTCGGGTCCTTGTGATCGGTGGTGTCGGCATAGATGCGGATCCGGTCGCGCTGTTTCGAGCCGACCA
This sequence comes from uncultured Solibacteraceae bacterium, assembly GCA_963853855.1. Classification (GTDB taxonomy): domain Bacteria; phylum Acidobacteriota; class Terriglobia; order Bryobacterales; family Bryobacteraceae; genus Sulfopaludibacter. The sequence goes on from CAWKYG010000045.1 coordinate 93,884, forward strand.
GGCGGTAGGCCGGGACGCCGTAAACCTTGCCGGCGATATCGTGCAGGGCCATATCCACGGCGCTGTATCCGCCGCCCATGCGGCCGTGATTGGCGAACTGGCGCAAGCCGCGCAGGTTGGCTTCGATGAGGAGCGGGTCCTTCCCCACGAGGTATGGCTTGAGGATCAGGGCGATGCCTTCCACTCCGGCGTCGCGCACCTCACCGAGGCCATACACGTCCTGGTTGGTGAAGATTTTGATGATTGGATAATCGTAATTCGCCGCCAGACGGCAGGCGCGCATATCGGTGATTTTCAGACCGCTCGGCGCGGAATTCCGGTTCACGCCAGACTGCGCGTTCACCGTTCCCCGGGTCGCCTGGAACAAGGGTCCCAACATGGCGGCGGCCGCCGCGTTCCGAAACATAGTCCGGCGGCTGATCCTGTTTGGCCTGGTCTTTTTCATAAGCAAGCTCCCCCGCATCACTATATGACAATGCGCGCGCGAGGAACTCAGTCGAAAGTCGGACTCGCGGGACGCGCCGGCTCAGCGGCCTGGCCGGACGGCCGCGGCATCGCGCCGCTGCGCCTTGCGCAATTGAGCCAGCAGCTCCATCGTGGTGTTGGTCTCGAACACCGGGCGCGAAGGCAGGCGCTGTTCGATGGAGAGGGCGTCATTCAGCAGCCGTTCGGCATCGGCGAACTTTCGCTGGCGCAGGCGGAGGATCGCCAGGTTGTCTTCCGCGGTCGCCAGGCGATACTCGCTGGCGGGACCCGCCAGGACCAAAGCACGGACTGCGCGTGACATTTCCTGTCCGGCCAGCGCAGTTTCACCGTCCTCCAGCAGGGCCAGCCCTTCCTGGCTGAGGAGGGAGTCGAGCGGCGGGCTGTCCGCACCCAAGGTGCGCTCGTAAATGAAGCGCGCCTTGCGAAACAGGGGAAGGGCGCGCTGAGGCCTGCCCGCGAGACGGTGGATGGTGGCCACGTTCTCATAGGCCAGGGCAGCGTCACTGGTGAGTTCTCCCCCAACCCGTAACGCCGCGCTCAGGCCTTCTTCACCGAGTTGCAGCGCTTCGTCCAGGCTCCCCCGCAACCGTCGCGATAACGAGAGCGACAGCAACGTTTCCGCCATCGCGACATCGTCGGGGTAGAGTTCTCTTTGTATGCCCAGCGCTTCGGTCAGCACCGCATCGGCGCGGTCGAGGTCGCCTGACTGCACATAGGCGTAGCCTAACAGGCTCAGGTTGCGAACCGTGCGTATGTGTTTCGCGCCGACGGAACCGCGGTTCAGTCCCAGGGCTTCCTCCAGAACATGGACGCCTTGACGAACGTCCCCTTCGCTACAAAGAACGGAGCCCAGGTTGAAAAGCCCGGTTGCCGTGTGCGGCGCGTAAGAGGGCCCCATACCGCGCCAGATTTCGATGGCTTCGCGGTACAGACGCTCGGCCTGCGCATAATCGGAGTGCGCGGCGGCTTCGACTCCGCGATCGTTCAGAGTCATGGCCCGGTTGGTTTGCGCCTGCAGTTGGCACCCGGCGAAGATCAGGCAGGCGGCCCAAATCACCCGTTCCACAGTGCGCCGCGAGGGTGCGGATAGCATGTGTTTCCCTCCAGTTGGACTCTCCCAGCAGAGTCCGAAGTTGGGGAGACGCTATCACAGCCTAAGAAGGAGGTGCAACTCGGAGATTGAATCCGCAATTTCAGCTATACTTGTCGTAAATTACCATGGCTGCGCAACAGACCGATTACGACTCCGTGGAACTCCGTTCCGGACGGCTACTCAAAATCCGGCGATCCGAGGCCCGCATGCTCGGCGAGGACGACCGGATGGTGCCCGTTGCGAAGTGCTATTGCCGCTCCCACGACGTGCTGACGGCGGCGGAAGCGGAATTCCAGCGGCGGCCGACCTTCGTATTTCCGGCACAGTTCTTCAGCGATCTGGAGGGCCTGATCGGCAGGGAACTGGAGGGGCGTATCTATGCCGACAGCCACGGACGCCGCGTGAAGTTCCACCTCGACTTGAACGAACATGCGGGTTTCCAACTGGAAGAAGGCGACCGCAGCTTGTACAGCCCCTGGTACGACGATAGCGTGCTCAAGGAATAGGCGCTGCCGGGGTTTCAGGCCGCCGCGCCCTGTTCAGAGGGGACCAGCGTCCGCAACTCCAGGCGCAGGCCGTCGAATACCTTCAATAACTCGCCGATATCGACAGTGCCGAGACCGTAACGGTAGCCCAGCAGCCGCAACTGAACGAGGGTCAGGCCGTATGCGAACGAGATCTGGTTGCGCAGCAGGACAGAGGCGAGATCGGGCCGGTCGTGCGCCGATTGGACCATGAGAATTTTGAGGGCCGCGCAGATGTTGCCAAAATCGTCGTCTCAGATTCCGCAGGTATTCGCCGAAGAGTCTGGAGCGTTGTGCGCGATGGCGGCTCTCCATACCTGGCTTAAAGCCCGGTTGGGCGCGCAGGAAATCGAGTTCCGCCGGATCCAGCAGCCGCAGCATCGGGCGGTACCGCTCGATGGATAGCTCATCGATCCACCCGGCGGTGGCCGGAAGGGGCCGTGCCGTAGTAAATTGGCGCACCAGGTGGAATAACAGCGCCACCAACCCGGCGAATACCAGCGAACCAGCGAGAGATGAACCCTATTTCCACGTTTGGACTCTCACCAGCTAAGACGAGCCGGCATGGGGAATGCGTTACAGTTCGATAGAAATGGCCGCGTGGCACTTATAGTGCTGCCGTTACCATACTATCCAAAGACAACCTCCTTTGACCCTATGAGTGTGGTTAGTATTTCAGTGTAAGCAGATGCCGAATCAAACCGCCCGGGGGCGTATGCGGATGCTGGAAAGGGAAATGACGGCAGCAGGTGACCGCCTGAGGCTGGCGATCGCGGTCGAGAACGACTTCAATAAGGTCAATCCGGGTGCCGAGCTCGCGGACCTCAGGAGACAGTGGTTCGAATGCCGCCGGATTGTCGACCAATTTGCAGAAGATTATGTCGAGGCGGTGCAGCGCTGGCGGATAGCCGTCATGGACAACGTGGGAGCTGAGACCTTGCCACGCAAGGGGACGCGTCCGACCGGAACAACGCTGTTCCATCGCTTAATGCGCCGGCCCTTCCCATAGCGGCAGCCGGTGGGATTCCTAAAGTAATATTGAGTATCAGGCGATATAATTACGGAATGGCCGGTCAAAAAACTGGCCGCGCCTCCCTGGTTTTGGGCGTATGCGCTCTCATCGCGATCGCCTTCCTGGTCTGGTCATCTGTCGACAGAGACAGGAGAATTCAGCGTCGGCGCGTGCGTATTGGGGTGGATCAGGCGGCGCCTTACCAGAGTTGGGTTACGGGCCGCGGTCCTGTGGGCTTCAGTGTAGATACCCTGAACGAGGCTGCGCGAAAAGCCCATATTGAGCTCCAGTGGGAATTCCATCCGGAAGGCCCTAAACAGGCATTCGCCAATCACTCTGTAGACCTTTGGCCGCTATGGGCCAACCGGGCAGCCGCTCAATCGGGTGTCTATGCGTCGGAACCCTGGCTGGATAACCAGTACGCGATAGTATGGCAGGGCGATGGCTCCGGTGCTCACGCTGACCCTCCCACCTGGACCGGGCGAACCATTGCGATCGCGAGACTGCCCCTGGCCAGACAACTCGCCAGAACGTCCTTCCCCGGATCGCTCGAGGATGCGGTGCCCGATCGCACGATCGCCTTGCAACGCTTGTGCCTGGGACAGGCGGATGCCGCGTTTATGGAGGTGCGTCTTCTGGAGGCGATGCTGTTGCGCAGGCCGCACGGCTGCGAGACAGTCGATCTCCGGGTGCAGGTGATCGATGGACTGTCGACGAAAATGGCCGTCGCTTCGACCCCGGAATTTCGTAATGAGACCAACCGGCTCCGCGCACAGATTGAGCTCATGTTTCAAGACGGGCGCTTCGCGAAATTCGTAGGCCGGTGGTTTGTTTTTTCGAATATCGAAGCCCGCTCGCTGGCCAATCTGCAGCAGCAGCGGCGAGAGAACATCTATACCCTGGTTGCGCTGGGTGTGGTCCTCGTTTTCCTGGGCCTGCTGTTCTGGATGTACCGGCACGCCCGGTCTGCGCGGCAAACCGCCGAACGCGCAAACCGGACCAAAAGCGAGTTTTTGGCGAATGTCAGCCACGATGTGCGGACTCCGATGAATGGCGTCCTGGCCATGGCGGATCTGCTGTTGACCACCCCGCTCACCGGACAACAGCGCGATTATGCCCTCACCATCCGCCAATCGGCGGATCGCCAACTCGCCATTTTGAACGATTTGCTGGATATCGCAAAGATCGAAGCCGGGAAGCTCGTGCTGGAAAATGCGGTCTTCTGCCCGGGCGATCTATTGGAGCAGGTCCGACTGTCCTTTTCGGCGCCGGCGGACGAAAAGGGGCTCCGGCTCGTGGTGCAATGTACTGCCTTGCCGGAGGCGGTCGAAGGCGACTCGTTGCGGCTGGGACAGACCCTTGCCAATCTGGTCAGTAATGCCATCAAATTCACCGAGCGCGGGGTGGTGGTCATCGAGGCCGCCGGCAAGCCCGACGGCGGCCGGGCAGTCCTCACCTTCTCGGTAAAGGATACCGGCATCGGAATCGATGCCAGGCAGCACACTCAAATCTTTGAGAAGTTTACGCAGGCCGATGGCTCCACGACGCGCCGGTTCGGAGGGACCGGGCTCGGCTTGAGTATCAGCGCCCGCCTGGTGCAGGCCATGGGCGGGCATCTCGAACTGGAAAGCGCTCCCGGCGCCGGAAGCCGGTTCTGGTTCTCCATCAGTCTACCGGTGGCGGAACGGGTTGCTGGATATTCGCCGCCGCAGGAATCGGGAGTCCGCTTCCACTCGGACCTGGCGGTTCTGATCGCCGAAGACAACCAGGTGAATCAGAAGGTCGCACTGGCGCTCTTGAAGAGCTTCGGACTCGTGGGCGATGTCGCCAATAACGGAGTGGAAGCCGTGGAGAAGGCGTTAGCCAACCGCTACGCGGCGGTGCTCATGGATTGCCAGATGCCGGAAATGGATGGGTACGAAGCTACACGACGAATCCGGCAGGCAGGTCAAACGGGCCTCCCCATCGTCGCATTGACCGCCGGAGCCTCCAGCACCGAGCGCCAACTGGCCCTGGACGCCGGCATGGACGCCTTCATCTCCAAGCCGGTTCACAGGAAGGAACTCGCGCGGGTCCTGGAGCAGATTCTGAAGCAGGCGCAACGGGCGCGGGTCGGGAATTGACGTTGCGTTAGCTAAGCTAAGCTAGCGGTCACTACCAACCCCGCCGATCAAGCCTTTCAATCGTACAGGCAATCCGCTCCTCTCCGGCGACGCCACGGGGGCAGCTTCAACAGAGCTCATTACTTTCTCGCGAGTTCATCCTGCGGATACGTCCATTTTGATTCTTGCGGCTGCGGCTTGCCTCATGATGGGACTGTCCCCTTTTTTAGTATGATGAATGGTAATGACCCAGCGGGAATCAATGGAAGCCCCGCCGGCTGGATTCTCGCCAGAAATTCTCCCCAAGCTGGCCGAGTTGGAAGCGACGATCGGGTCGGCGATTCGCGGCAAGGCCGAGGTGGTGCGTCTCTCGCTGGTATGTCTGCTGGCGCGCGGGCACCTGCTCATCGAAGACGTGCCGGGCGTGGGAAAGACCACGCTGGCGCAGGCGCTGGCGCATTCGGTATCGTGCCGCTTTCATCGCCTGCAGTTTACCAGCGACATGCTGCCCAGCGACGTGCTGGGGGTCACCATCTACAACGTTCAGTCGGAGGTTTTCGAATTTAAGCCGGGACCCATCTTCAGCAATTTTTTGCTGGCCGATGAGATCAATCGCACTACGCCAAAGACGCAGTCCGCGCTGCTGGAGGCGATGAACGAAGCGCAGGTGACCATCGACGGCCATTCGCACTCGCTGCCGCGGCCCTTCATGGTGATTGCCACCCAGAATCCGGTGGAGCATCACGGCACTTACCCGCTTCCGGAATCGCAATTGGACCGCTTTCTGATGCGCTTGCGGATCGGCTATCCGGATGCCGCCAGCGAGCGGGAAATCTTGCGCAACTCCGACCGCGAATTGCCCCGTTCGGTCTCCTCGGGCCTGCTGGCGGACGACATTCTCCACCTGCAGGAGGCCGTGCACCGCGTGACGGTGGAAGATTCGCTGGTGGATTACATGCTCGCCATCGTGGAGAAGACGCGCAATCACGAGTCGCTGGCCCTGGGCGTGAGCCCGCGAGGCTCGCAGGCGTTGTATCGCGCGGTACAGGCGCTGGCGCTTCTAGAGGGCCGCGAGTACGCCATCCCGGACGACGTGAAGCGGCTGGCCGCGCCGCTGTTTGCGCACCGCGTGGTCATCAACACCCGCACCACCCTGGTGCAGCGCCGCGCCGACGTGGGCGAGCGCATCATAGAAGAGATCCTCAACCAGGTGGAAGTTCCCCTGTAGATTGCCCCAAATATGAAGACTGCCATTATCGGCCTGCCCATGGTAGGCAAGACTTCGTTGTTCACGATCCTGACCGGTGTCCACCAGGAGACCAAAATCGGATCCACCAGCGCCCGCACCGGGGTGGCCAAGGTTCCGGACGAGCGCCTGGAAGCGCTGGGCCGGCTGTTTGAGCCGCCCAAAGTCACCCATGCCACGGTGGAATATGTGGACATGCCGGCCATTTCCAAAGAGAATCTTCGCGACGCGAGCTACCTGGCCAGCCTCCGCGTGGTGGACGCGTTCGCGCACGTGCTGCGCCTGTTCGCCGACGAAACCGTGCCTCACGAGAAGGGGTCGGTGGACCCGATCCGCGACATGGAGGATGTGGAAACCGAGCTCATCCTGAGCGACCTGGTGGTGGTGGAGAAGCGGCTGGAACGACTGGACAAGGATCGCAAGAAGATCAAGAACCCGGAACTGGATCGCGAGTTCGACCTGCTGGTGCGCTGCAAGGCCGCGCTGGAAGACAACCAGCCCCTGCGCCAGCTTACGATTGATGCGGACGACGAAAAGCGCCTTCGCGGATTCCAGTTTCTCTCGCAGAAGCCGGTGCTGTACGTGCTGAACCTGGGGGAGGAAGAGGCCGCCAAATTGCACGCCCGCGAGCAGGAATTCCAGCAGGGCCCGCTGGCCGGACACGCGCATACCGCCGCCGCGGCGATCTGCGGCAAGATCGAAGCCGAGCTCTCCGAACTGCCGCGTGAGGAGCAGCGCGACTATCTGGCCAGCTATGGACTGGAGGATTCCGGCTTGCAGCGTCTGATCACGGCGAGCTATTCCCTATTGGGCCTGATGAGCTTTCTGACCGCGGGCGAGGACGAGTGCCGCGCCTGGACCATTCCCATGCAGAGCACCGCGGTGAAGGCCGCGGGCGCCATTCATTCCGACTTCGAAAAGAAATTCATTCGCGCCGAAGTGGTGAACTGGAAGGCGCTGGTGGACCTGGGCGGGTACCCCGGCGCGCGCGAGAAGGGGCAACTGCGGCTGGAGGGCAAGGAGTACATCGTGAAGGATGGCGATGTTCTGGTGATTCGCCACAGCTAAGGTACAATCGCCTTCGTGGTGTTCAAGATTGTGCAAATCGGCGACCCGGTACTGCGTGCCGAGTCCCGCCCGCTGGAGCGCGACGAAATTCGCAGCGCAGGCATACAGCAACTGATCGAGTGGATGCGGGTCACGATGTACGACGCGCCCGGCGTGGGGCTGGCCGCTCCGCAGATAGGACTTTCGCTGCAACTTGCCGTGATTGAAGACCGCGCCGACCTGCTGCGATCCATTCCGCCGGAGCACCTGGAAGAGCGCAAGCGGAGGCCGGTTCCGTTCCAGGTGCTGATCAATCCGCGCGTGCGGACGGAGGGGGAGACGGTGGAGTTCTTCGAGGGCTGCCTGAGCGTTTCCGGTTTCGCGGCGCTGGTGCCGCGCTACACCGAGGTTCAGGTGGACTGCCTGGATCACCGGGGGGAACCCATCTCGTTTCGCGCCGAAGGCTGGCACGCGCGGATCGTACAACACGAGGTGGACCACTTATCCGGCACAGTGTATGTGGATCGCATGCACAGCCGCAGCCTGACGACTACGGGGCACCTGGGCCGGCACTGGAACGAGCTTCCCATCGATGAGTTGAAGAGGCGCCTCGCGAATATGAAGGCGCTGCTCCTGCTCTCGGTGCTCGGCTTGGAGCCGCGCGCGCAGCCTGCGCCGCAGGTTTTCCGCGTGCGCCTGGAAACCACCAAGGGCGACATCGTGCTGGAACTGCATCGCGACTGGGCGCCGCACGGCGTGGATCGGGTGTACGAACTGGTGCGCGCCCACTATTACGATGACAACCGCTTCTTCCGCGTGATCAAAGGCCGCTGGGTGCAGTTCGGCATCAACGGCGATCCCGTGGTTTCCAAACGCTGGCGCGAACTCAAAATTCCGGACGATCCCCGCAAGGAATCCAACGTGCGCGGGACCATAGCGTTCGCATTCGCCGTGCCCAACGGGCGGACCACGCAGCTCTTCATCAATACGCGCGACAACTCCGCCACGCACGATAAAGAGCCGTTCGTGCCGCTCGGCCGGGTGATCGCAGGGATGGAGGTGGTGGATGCGCTGAACTCCGAGTACGGCGAGGCTTCGGGCGGAGGCATTCGCGCGGGCAAACAGGGCCCCATGTTCGAAGAAGGCAATGCCTGGCTGGATCGCAACTATCCGCGCCTCGATTCGATTCGCCGCGCCACGGTTGTGCAACCTTAACTACAATAGTCCAAGGCAAAACCCATGAATCACCTGAAGCCCGTCCTCCTGCTGCTGGCGGTATCCGCCGCGCTGGCCCAGAATCCGGAAACTGAACGTTGGGCCAGAGAGGCCCGCAACGTCACCATCGTTCGCGACGATTGGGGCATCGCGCACGTCTACGGCAAGACTGACGCCGACGCCGTGTTCGGCATGGAATACACGCAGGCCGAGGACGACTTCAATCGCGTGGAGACCAACTACATCAACGCCATGGGGCGGCTGGCGGAAGCCGAGGGCGAGTCCAAAATCTATCAGGATTTGCGGATGCGGCTGTTCATCGATCCCGAGGTTCTGAAAAAACAGTATGCCGAAAGTCCGGGATGGCTGCAGAAACTGATGAATGCGTTCGCCGACGGACTCAACTACTACCTGTACAAGCATCCCGAGGTGAAGCCGCGCGTGATCCAGCATTTCGAGCCGTGGATGGCGTTGTCCTTCACGGAGGGCAGCATCGGCGGCGATATCGAAAAGGTGAATCTGAATCAATTGCAGGCGTTCTACGGCAAGGACCCGGCGAGCCTGGCGCTGCGCGGCAAAATCGAGCCGCCGCCACTGTACGAGCCCGAGCCCAGCGGCTCCAACGGTGCGGCCATCGCGCCGGCCAACACCGTGGCGCATCACGCCCTGCTGCTGATCAATCCGCACACCTCTTTCTATTTCCGAAGCGAGCTGCAGATGGCCAGCGACGAAGGGCTGAATGCCTACGGCGCGGTGACCTGGGGCCAGTTTTTCATCTACCAGGGATTCAACGAGCACGCGGGCTGGATGCACACTTCCAGCGGCGTGGACGCGGTGGACGAATACCTGGAGACGGTGGTGAAGAAAGACGGCCACTACTATTACAAATACGGGAGCGAGGAGCGTCCCATGCTGGCGGAGCCCGATCACGGTGGAGTACAAGACCGATCACGGCATGGCGGAAAAGAAATTCACGGTTTACCGCACGCACCACGGGCCCATCATCCGCGAGTCCAACGGCAAGTGGGTGGCCTACCGGATTATGGAGGAGCACATCAAGGCGCTGCAACAGTCGTACCTGCGCACCAAGGCGAAGGATTACAAGTCTTACCTGGCCACGATGGAGCTGAAGGCCAACTCTTCGAACAACACCATTTTCGCCGACGCCGAGGGCGACATCGCGTACTTCCACGGCAACTATATTCCGCGGCGCGATACCCGCTTCGATTGGACCCGGCCCGTGGATGGCAGCGATCCGGCGACGGAGTGGAAGGGCCTGCTGGCCATCGACGAGACGCCGCACCTGCTGAACCCCAAGAGCGGATGGCTGTACAATTCCAACAACTGGCCCTGGTCGGCGGCCGGGCCGAGCAGTCCGAAGAAAGAGGACTATCCCGCGTACGTCGAGACCGGCGGAGAATCGGCGCGCGGGCTGCACGCCGTTCGGGTTCTCCAGAACAAGAAGGATTTCACCATCGATTCATTGATTGCCGCGGCGTATGACAGTTACCTGCCGTGGTTCGAGAAGCCGATTCCGGCGCTGGTAAAGGCGTGGGACCAGACGCCGGACTCGAACCCGCTCAAGGCCAAAACCGCGGCGCAGATCGCGCTGCTGCGCGCTTGGGATTTCCGTTGGGGCGTAAAGAGCGTACCGACGTCCCTTGCCGTGTTTTGGGCGGAGGATGTGCGCCGGCGTGTGGGCGGCGGGAGGCGCGGGGGAGGACGCGGATCGGGCGAGGACGCCATTGTCAATGCGCCGGCCAACCAGCTTCTGCAATCGCTGGTGGCGGCATCGGAGAAACTGCAGGCCGATTTCGGCACCTGGAAAACAGCGTGGGGCGACATCAACCGGTTCCAGCGTCTGAATGACAACATCACTCCGTCGTTCGATGACGCGGGAGCGAGCATTCCAGTCGGCTTCACCTCATCGACGTGGGGCTCCCTGGCCTCCTTCGGAGCGCGCGCTTATCCGAACACCAAGAAATGGTACGGGACCAGCGGCAACAGCTTTGTGGCCGTGGTGGAGTTCGGCAAAACGGTGCGGGCCAGAGCCGTGACGGCGGGCGGCGAGAGCGGCAGCCTGTCTTCCCGTCATTTCAACGACGAAGCCGGGCGGTATGCCACTGGCGATCTGCGCGAGGTGTACTTCTACCGTTCGCAGCTCAAGGGGCACACCGAGCGTGAGTATCATCCCGGGAGTTAGGGGGACGGACTGACTCGACGACGAAGCCGAAGCGACATTGCGGCAGATCCGCTGAAGGAGGGGCTCCGATCCCTGAGACGGCAGGTCCAAGACACATCAGGCAAGCGCCCCTATGATCTTTACGAGCGGCTCGATCTCGGCCCCGGGGGATATGCGGGCGCTCCCTCTACGGAGACGCGGCGCGGCGTGGCCATGGCGGTTCGTAAGAAGCTGCGGAAATGATTTCAGCCCCTTCTCACCAAAACCCCCGGTGCTCACCGAGGTGTTTCACATGCTCGGGACCGGCCAGCATCGGTTCCGATCGTCTGAGGGAGTTCGTGGAGGCCGGCGGATTGTCCGTGTGGTTGCTCCGTCGGGCCTGGTTGACTCGAGCCTTCGAACTCATGGAGGTATACGCCGGCCATCCGATGGACTTGGCAGACGCCTCGCTCGTTACCGCCGCCGAAGCGCTGGGTACGCGGAGAGTCTTCACGATCGATCGCAAGGACTTCGAGACTTATCGCGTGCGCCGTGGGCATCGCCACTCGCCGGTGGAGATCGTCTCATGACACATCGATCGTCGCATCGTGCGTGCTGCTCCACTCTACGCCATTAGCGGACCGTCGGCTGGCCAAATCTCATCCTCGGGCGTTTTTCGTCCACTTGCATTCGTGCGCCAAGTCAGATCCTCGGTAAACACCTCCGCGACAAGAGGGGCTAATGCCAGAACACCGGCATTCGGGACACTGCCCGGTCAAGATCCCGCGGTGGCCTTGAGTGCTGCCAGAAATGGCCCGAGTGGCGGCGGCGCGGCTCCGTTTTCCGGATCCTCGACCCTCAATACAGCCCGTTCTAACGCCGTCGGAAGCGATGATGCCAGCACTGGCGTGCCACGCCTAACCTGGCGCGATTCATCGTGCGTCTGCACTCGGTAGTAGACTAGAAACTAGAATGGCGTTAACACTCGCAGAAGCTTTTGACAAATACGTTCGGGAGAACAGCGAGTTCGTCACGCGTGACAGATTACGCATACCCGTCTTCCGAGGCAGGCAACATTTGGCAGAACTGCGCCGCGAAGACCTTAGGTCCCCGCTTGCCAACCTTCAAAACGGTTTCAACGAAGCGTTGGCCCAGCGTAAGAAGGTTCCGGAACACCTCGATGACTTGCCATTTTATCTCGACTATATCGATTCAGATTTCAGCAATGCTGTCGCTTTTAGGGATGGCTCTTCCGCGTTCATCGGTATCACGGTTCCGCTCGTATATGAGTTGCTAAAGATCTGTGCCCTCCTAAGTGATTCTGAGCCAATCAGGCTGATTCTCGGCCTTGAGAACACACAGGAGGTACGAGACGGGCTGAATGTTGTGCTTTTTCAGCATCTCTTAAGCTTTGTGGTGACACACGAATTCACGCATCATGTGCATGGGCACGTTCTGAAGCATCAATCTCAATCGAGTTTTTTTAGCGAGATTGTGGCCGGCAATCAGAACAGCAATATCGAACGACAAGCAGAAGAAGCAGATGCCGATGGATACGCCGCGTACCATGTCCTTGCGAACTTTGTCGATGGTGGCGCCCGTAAGAATATTTCAGCGGTTTTAAAGCTGGACAGTGCAGCACCCGACGTGGTCGATCAAGTGCTCTTTTCATGTTTCGTGATTGTGGCTGGTGCCTTCCTATTCAGTCGCCCCCCGGTTGATCTTACAAAGGAGGATCTCTTTGGTCTGTCGCACCCCCCGCAAGCAGCCCGGCTCGACTACTTAATGCGGCATAGCATTCTATGGTGCAAGGAAAACCGGCCTTCTCTTGTAGACTGGATGACGAATGAGCGGTTCCAGCAAATCATGCGGGCAGTCGCAGAAGCAACTTGGGGAATGAACGGGGGCCTTAACTGGGATGCACAAACTGCATTCTTCCGCTCTGAAAGAGGCGAGAGGTATTTTCAGGAGCTTAGCAGACTCATAGACGCTCAAAAAGCAGCTCTGCAAGCATCGGCTGATGCCAGTTTTCAAGAGGTCCAGGAGGATGTTGAGTCGCTGCAAAGTCAGCGTTTCTTCCGTACCTTCTTCCAAGCTGCAAGCAGCTCGCGTATTGGCCATGGCCTGAGGGAATACATCGAGCAGCGTAATGGCGGTTACTTCATCAAAGGCACCCGTGTTTCCTTAGACTCGGTGGTTTACGCATTTCTGAGGGGAGAGTCCCCAGAAGGGATTGCCGAATCCTTCCCGACCTTGAGCCTCGAGGAGATCTTCGGCACCCTGGCTTTCTACATGGCGAATCGGACAATCTTAGATCAGTATCTGGGCGAAGGCCGACTAGAGTTTGAGGCCCTGCGTCAGCAAGCCCGCCGAGACAATCCGGTCCTCTACTCCAAGCTTACCGACGCGCGCCACCGAACTCACGTGCCGAAGGCATGAGGCCGCGATTCCAGGCGGACGCCGATTTCAACCACAAGATCGTCGTTGGCCTTCGCCGGAGGGAGCTGTCTGTCGATTTCCTGAGCGCTTGCGAGGGCGGTGTTGTCGGTTTTCCCGATCCCGATGTGCTAGGGATCGCCGCAGGCTCGGGTCGAATTCTAGTCTCCCATGATCGAAAGACCATGCCAGGTCACTTCGTGCGGTTTTGCGAGACGCGATCAAGTCCGGGGCTTATTATCGTATCGCAGGATCTGGACATCGGTGTGGCCATTGAGGAACTGTTGTTGATCTGGCTGGCCACAGACGCCGAGGAATGGGTCGAACGCGTCGGTTTCGTGCCAGTTTGAGCTGATTACCCGCGAGTATCGGCGTATCGTTTTCAAACCCAAGTTGCCGGAATGTCCCCGACCTAGACCTTGGCTCCATGATCGCTCCAAATCCGGCCTTCCGGGCGACAACTCCACAGGGAAGTGAGCGCGGCAGCGCGAAAATCGCCAATCGAGGGCGTGAGTGTGGTTCGTCCCATTTGCGTTCCCCGATAATCGGCGTCAATACATGCCGACGGTTTTTCGTTTCCGTGTCCTGCCGGGTCACTCCCGCCGTTTACCGGAGCGATCGTTTTGGCTTTGCGATCAACACCCGCGTCTATACGAACTCTGTCAACCTACAACCGGGCTGCCCCGGCTTTACCACCAGTCGGGGTGATCCAGGCTCCAGTTGCACGCCGGGACGGGGGCGAGCCAGTCCATTCCGGTATCGCCGATAGGCGCTCCGGGGGGCGCCCCGGGGGCGGGCATGGGACGGGCGGGATCCGTCGGGCGATCGAGGAAACGACGGATATCGGCGGCCAGCAGGGTGTGCTGTGCCAGTTCGGCTTCGGCCGCGGGTGAGTCCGCCTTCAAACGGGCGGCCAGCCTGGAAAGCTTCAATGACGCGATGGCGCGCACCTGTCCATTGGGCGCGCTGCCGGCCAGCCACATCACGCGGTCCACCAGGACGCGTTCTTCGGCGCGGCGCACTTCGGCTTCATACGGATTCGCCGTGGGCGCATCGAATACGGCCCTGGTAAGGCGATCGATCACCTCTTCCAGGCCGGGCAGCGCAGGCTCGACGGCATGCTGCGCCACCATGCGCGCGGCGCGGTCCATTTCCAGGGTGAAACCGATGGTCACGTCGGCGGCCACGGTCGCCGGGCTGAGCGGATCGAACCCGTCGCCGGTCGTGCGCGGGAACAGTTCGCGATGGCGGCCGTACCCCGGCGGGCGCGGCGGAATGGCGTCGAGCACCTGCCTGGGCACGGTGAGTTCGCTTGGTTTCAACGTGGCCGCCAGGGCGTCGAGCGCCTTGCGCTGATCCACGGCCGGCTCCCATTTTGTGGGCGTGCGCCCGTCGCCGCGGATGCCGTAGATGTAGTCGATGCCGCCCACCATGCTGGCGGCCGCTTCCACGCTATAGCGGTGATACATGAAAATCGGAACCAGCGGTTCTTCGATGGTGGCCATGGGCGCGCCGTTGCGGATGGTGTGTTCGCCCAAACGGTTGAGCGCGGCGCGGCGGATCTTCATGATGCGGTTCAGCTCGTCGGCCTGATTGACGCCGTTGGACCATTGGTCCACTTTGGGATGCGCGGCGAGATCCTGATTGGTGAGGTAGCGGAGGTCCTTTGCCCAGGCGTCGTCCAGAATCTTGGTCAGCGCGGCCTGCTCATCGCCGTGCGGAAGCTGCCGGTAGCCGTAGTTGATGGTCACCTTGTCCCACTCGCCGATGCGCGCGGGGTAGGCGTGCGAGATATCGATGGTGCCGTCGGCCTTCAGTTCCTCCTGCGGGTGAGGGTAGTCCATGACGGAGATCCAGCCCTGGGTGCTGTCGTAGTAGTTGTGGCCCAGCCCCAGGGTGTGGCCGGTTTCGTGCGCCGCCAGTTGGCGAATGCGCGCCAGCGCGGTCTGGTACAGGATGTCGGGTTTTTCCAGGCCGGTGATGTAGGGCGAAAGCAGCCCTTCGAAGATCATGTAGTCCTGCCGGTCGCGCAGCGAGCCGAGCGTGACCGTGCCTTTGATGATCTCGCCGGTGCGCGGGTCGCTGATGGTGCCGCCGGTGCTCCAGCCGCGCGTGGAGCGGTGGACCCAGTTGATCATGTTGTAGCGGATGTCCATCGGGTCGGCGCCTTCCGGCAGCACCGCCACCTTGAACGCGTTGGTGAAGCCCGCGGCTTCGAAGGCCTGGTTCCACCAACTGGCACCTTCGATGAGCGCCTTTCTCACATCGTCGGGAGCGCCGGGATCCACCCAGTACTCGATGGGTTTGACCGGGTCGCTCATAGCGGCGTCGGGATTCTTCTTGATCAGGCGGTGACGCCGGATGTAGTGGACCACCATGGGTTCGCCGATAGGAACGCTGTAATCCACGTAGCTGAGCCCGCCGTAACCGGCACGCGGATCATCCACGCGCGGCGTATAGCCGGGGCCGGGGAGTTCGACCAGGGAATAATGTTCGCGCAGAGTGACGGCTTCGGCCGATGGCGTGACGCTGCCCACGGTGCCGGAGAACATGCCGCCGCCGAATCCGCCGCCGCCGCGCCCGCCTCGTCCCGCCGCCGCCGCGCCGGGGGCAGCGACCACGATGGCCGGCGGTCCCTGCGCGGGTCCGGCTCCGCCGCCGCCACGCCCGCCCGCGCCTTCATTCGTGAACGTGAGGGTCACCTCCACCTCGGTATTCTTCGGGAATGCCTTGGTGCGGGGCAGATAGACGGCGCTGCGCGTGCGGTCCACGCGATACGCCGCGCCGCCCGAGGCCAGCCGTCCCGCAGCGCTCATGCCGTCGCGGACGAAGAAATCCGTGGCATCCACGAGCACATGGCCGTTGCTTTCGGCTCCTACCGTGAAGCCCCACAGAATGGACCTGGCGAAAGAGTCTTCCACTGAGCGCCGCTCCGCCGGATTGGCACTGGACGAGCGGAAGGTCTCATTGCCCTGCACCATCAGAATGCGCGGACCCACGCGCTGGAAGGAGACGATGCGCCCCTGGCCTTCGATGCCGCGGTCCAGCCCGATATCGTTGGAGCCGAGCCCGGCGGCCAGACCGTCGGAGAGCAGGAAGTCCGTATCGAAACGCGAAATTTCGAGCCACAGATTGCCGGTGCGCTCGTCCCAGTAAAGCGGGAAATAGCCATCGATTTTGTGCATGCCGGCAACGCGTTCTTCGATGGTGGGTACGCGGCCGCCGGCTACTCCCGCGCCCCCGCCGCGCCCGCCTTGCTGTGCCTGCAGGGCCACGGAGAGTATAGCGATAGAAAGAGTGAGTGATTTCAGCATCCTGATTGTTCCTTAGCGATCCATTGTACTAAGGACGCCCTTCGTTACAATGAGAGTTCCTCATGGCGACAGGCGGTCTGTTTATTACTTTCGAAGGTATGGACGGGTCTGGGAAGACCACGCAGATGCACCGTCTGGCGGCGCGGCTGCGCGCCATGGGCCGGACCGTTCTGGAGACGGTGGAGCCCGGCGGACCGCCCATCGCGCAGAAGATTCGCCGCATTCTGCTGGATTCCGCCAACCAGGAACTGAGTCCCACCACAGAGATCCTGCTCTACTTCGCTTCCCGCGCGCAGAATGTGGACGAATGGATCGGGCCGGCGCTGGCGCGCGGCGAGATTGTGCTGTGCGACCGCTTCACGGATTCCTCGCTGGTGTATCAGGGGTGCGGGCGCGGACTGGGAGCGGGCACGGTGGAGGCGCTCGACCGCATCGCCTGCCGCGGGCTCAAGCCGCATCTCACGCTGCTGGTGGACGTGGATGCGGAAGACAGCCTGGCGCGGGCGCGGGCGCGCAATGTGGCCGAGCCGCACTGCGAGACCCGCATGGACGACCAGTCGATCGAGTTCCACCGCAAAGTGTACGACGCTTATCACGCGCTGGCGTCGGCAGAGCCGGATCGCGTGAAAGTGGTGAACGGGCGCACCGATATGGATTCCATCGAACGCCAGGTCTGGAGCATCGTGAGCGCCTATGTTTGAAGATTTCTGGGGCAACGCCGCGGTCCTGCAGGCCCTGGAACAGATGCTCTCGCAGGGCCGCCTGGCGCAGACGCTGCTGTTCTCGGGACCGGAAGGGGTGGGCAAGGCCACGCTGGCGCGCCGCCTGGGAGCGTACCTGCTGGGTCACGGGGAACTCATCGAGCGCGACGACCTGAGCCTGCCGGAGAATGTGGACACCATGGCGGCGCGCGAGAAACTCCCGGCCGACAAGCGCAACGACGACCCCATGGTGCTGGCCACACATGCGGACTTTCTGACGTTTCCGCCGGATGGGCCGCTGCGCCAGATCAGCATCCAGCAGACGCGCCTCCTGAAAGAGCGCGCGCAGTTTATGCCCAACAAAGGCAGCCGGCGCGTATTCCTGATCGACCACGTGGACCGGGCCAACGACCAGGCGGCGAACTCGCTGCTCAAGACACTGGAAGAGCCGCCGGATCACCTGGTGCTGGTCATGACGGCGGAGAATGCCTACGATCTGCTGCCCACCATCCGGTCGCGGGCGGTGCCGTTCCAATTCGCGCCGCTCTCGCGCGACGAGATGCGGGAGTTTGTCCGGGCGCGAGGGCTGGACCAGCCGGACCGCCGGATGGCGCTGGCGGCGGGAAGTCCCGGGCGCGCCGTTTCGCTGGACCTGGACGCGTACGACAAACGCCGGTCGGCCATGCTGGCGCTGTTGCGGGTGGCGGCGGGGGTGGCGCCTTTCGGCACGTGGATTCCCCAGTCGGAAGCCATCGCCCGCAGCAAGAGCGAGAAGCTGGATCTGTACCTGACCGTGCTTTACGGGCTGTTGCGCGATCTGCTGCTGCTGATGCAGGGCGGCGGCGAGATTCGCAATGAGGATATCCGGCGCGATCTGGAAGCGCTGGCGGAGCGAGTACAATTCGCCTGGGTCCGGCAGGCGGTGGCACGCGTGGACGAAATTGCCCTGCTGATCCGGCGCAATATTCAGAAGACCATCGCGTTAGACGCGCTGATTGCCGAATTGGCGGGACCAGCCGCGGGGCCTGGCACTACGTTTTCTTAAACAGTTTGTCGAAGGCGCTACGGGCGTCGTCGGCATTCCTGGGAGCGGGCGGCCCTGAATTCACCGGCGGAGCCGACATGGGCGGCATGGCCGAAGCCCCCGCAGTGCCTTCGCGGGCGACGGTCACGCGGGGCGTGAACGAAGCGCAGTCATTGGCCTTATCCTTTAACGGAATCCGTACCGGAATGGGCTTCAGGCATTGGAACCGTGTGGAAGGCTCGAATTGGGAACACTGCTTACAGCAATGTAACGGCGAGTTACATTTCGGACATGTGCCGGTAAAATCCACTCCGTCCGGAAGCGCCGTAGAGCAGTTGAAGCATCGGGCCGCCGCCACGTGCTGCACCAGACGGGGAAGGCGGGGACCGGTCACATCAATCGGAGGGCGGGGACCCTGAGGTTTGGGACGATCATCACGGGGGCCTCTGGAATCCCGGTCAGAATCCATGTACCCGTGTTGTCTATACTTGCGATCGCTGTCCATGGGGAAGGTTGCTCCGTAACTAGCAGGGAAAGAACGTCTCGAACAATCAAACTACGAAAAAAATTCTATGCGCCGGGGCATGGCATGCCCGATTGACCCCACCCGAGCCGTGCGCTATTCGAGGGGCACGACTGGTTGCGTAGGGCTACCGGAAGGATTCCGCGGGAACGCCGTGGCGCCTGGCAAAGACTGGTACGTTCACCCGCCCCTGCCCAAATACCTATGTACCACGGAATGGGTACCGTTTGCACGCCCATCTTTAGGTTACCCCACCGAACTCCATTTCAACAGACTGGTACACGGCCGGGTCAGGGGATCGTCAAAGTGGTTGGGACTGACGCGCAGCGCGTACCCCAGCCGGCCCGTCCGCTCCGGGACGATGTCCCTTCCGAAGACCGCCACCTGGTCCCTCTGTTCCACCGGAGGCAGTACCATCACTTCGGTATTTTCCAGGTGTCCGTTATTATCGATGCTGCCGATCACTACTTCGACTCGCACATCGTGAGGGGTAAGACCGGCCAGGTCGATGGCTGCCCGCACCGCTACCGGCTTTCCGCTCACGACCGACGCCGCCGGGCCCGAGCCGGACTCCACAAAGCGAATGCGATCCCACACTTCGCGGATACGGGAATTCCAGCGGGCTTTGTCGCGAACCATGGCATAGTCGTTATCCTGGGCACGCAGGTGTTGTTCGTGCGCCGGTTCGTAAAGCTCGGTCATGTATTCGCGCACCATGCGCCGGCAGTCGAAGTGCGGGGTGATGTAGCTCAGGGACTGCTTGATTCGCTTCATCCACTCGCGGGGCGTCTGTTCCCGCCGCTCGTAGAACATGGGGACGATTTCATTTTCCAGCAGATAGTAAATGGCCGAGGCATGCAGATCGTCCTGATCTTCGGAGTATGGCTCGCGCTCGCCGATGGCCCAGCCGCCGGAAGATTCGTAGGCCTCATCGAACCATCCGTCCAGAATACTGAGATTGGGAACGCCGTTCATGGCGGCTTTCATGCCGCTGGTGCCGCAGGCCTCTTCGCCGCGGCGGGGATTGTTGAGCCAGAGGTCCACGCCCTGCACCATCTCACGCCCCACCTTCATGTCGTAGTCTTCCACGAAGACCACGTGTTTCCACAGGTCCGGATCGCGCGACAGTTGTACCACCTCGCGGATATAGCTCTTGCCAGGCTGGTCCTTGGGATGCGCCTTACCGGCGATCACGATCTGCACGGGCATATCCTTATGCAGCAGAATCCGCTTGAGCCGCTCGACGTCGCGGAACAGGAGCGTGGCGCGCTTATAAGTCGCGAACCGCCGGGCAAATCCAATGGTGAAAGCGTTCGGATCCAGCACCTCGCTGGCGCGGCGCACTTCCATCGCCGGCGCCTGCCGCCGCGTAGCCGCCAGGGTCTGGCGCGCCCGCACGAAATTCACCAGGCGCCGTTTGCGCCGGCGGTGCACTTCCAGCAGTTCTTCGTCCGGAATTTCTTTGATCTGGTCCCAGAGCGAGGGATCGTTAAACTGTTCCCGCCAGTCCGGCTGCAGGTACTGATCGTAAAGGGCCGAGAGATCCCCATTCAGCCAGCTTGGCAGGTGAATGCCATTGGTGATCGACGTGATCGGCACTTCCCACACCGGCAATTGCGGCCACAGGTCGTGAAACATTTCCTGCGACACCTGCCGGTGCAGACGGCTGACGCCGTTGCGGTACGCCGACGTATTGAGGGCCAGCACCGCCATGGAGAAACGCTCGTCGCGATCGTAATAGTTGCGGCGGCCCAGCGCCATTAACTGTTGAAAATCGATGCCCACCTCGTGGCAGTAGCCCGAGAAATAGTGGTACATCAGCCCCGGATCGAACAGATCGATTCCGGCCGGTACCGGCGTGTGCGTCGTAAAAACATTGCTGGCGCGCCCGGCTACGAGGGCCTCTTCGAAGCTCAGGTGATGATCGCCCATGAACAGCCGGACCTGCTCCAGCGACAAAAACGCGGAGTGGCCCTCGTTCATATGAAATACCGTGGGCTTGAGCCCCATGGCCTTGAGCGCGCGCATGCCGCCGATGCCCAGTACGATTTCCTGCCGGATGCGGGTATCGATATCGCCGCCATACAAAGAGTCCGTGATATCGCGGTCCTGCGGCAGAACGTTATCGGGGATATTGGTATCCAGCAGGTAGAGCGTGATGCGGCCCACCTCGAGCTTCCAGACCTGAATGTACACATCGCCGGTGGGCAGCCGGACAGCGACTTTCAGGTCCTTGCCTTCGGCATCCTTCACCGGAGCCAGCGGCAGGGTATAAAAATCGTTCATGGGGTAGCGCTCCTGCTGCCACCCGTCGGGATTCAGAAGCTGGCGGAAATATCCCTGCTGATAGAGAAGTCCCAGACCGATTAAAGGGTAGTCCTGATCGCTGGAAGACTTCAGATGGTCGCCGGATAGAATGCCCAGGCCACCGGAATACACCGGCAGCGCTTCGGTAAGCCCGTACTCCGCGGAAAAATATGCGATGAGCTTGCCATCGCTTGGGGAAGAGTTCTTGCGCGTGCGGGAATCGAAGGTCTCGCACGCCTGCCGGTACAGCGACAGGTACCGCGCATCGCTGCCGGCCTTTTGCAGGGTAGCCTGCGGCACGCGGCCCAGCATCAATACGGGGTTGTATCCGCATTCCCGCCACAAAGCCGGATCGAGGCGGCGGAAGAGCGCCCGCACAATCGGCTCCCAACTCCAGAGGATGTTATAGGCCAGCTCCGTCATGCGTGAAAGCGATGGTGGCAAGGCGGGTCGAACCAAAAACTCCCGGATCGGCTGAATGTGAAATGGCATACCTGGGAACTATCTTTATCTTCCAAGATAACAAATCGGCGTAATCGCTTTCAGACTGTAGGGTACTGCTCTGGTGGTACTGCTTGCCCTGGCTCGCCGAAATTTGACTTGCGTTTCGGCGTCGCGCTAGAGTGGGCTTCGAGCGCGCAGGGCGCTTCCAGTCCGCGGGAAAGGGCCGAGCCCACCGGGCGCACACTGTTGCACAGATCGATCTTCTTTCCGCCCGTTATGCGGACACGGGCCCTTGAAAGGAGATCGTTATGCCGGATTCCGCCCGCCGCCTTCCCGCGCGACCCTCGATGGAGCAATTGCAGAAACAGGCCAAAGACCTGCTCCGCCAGTTCCGCGCCGATGACCCCGCCGCCACGCTCGCCGAAGCCCAGTTCGCGCTGGCCCGCGAATATGGTTTCGAGACCTGGGCCCGCCTCAAGCATCACGTCGAGGCCATGGCGCAGCCTGAAACCATCACTCTTCGCGAGCCCCAGTCCCAGCAGCAGTGGGACGCCCTCTGCGCCCGCATGCAGCAGCTCCGGATTCCCGGGCTGAACGCATCCGGCATCGATCTGACGGACGACGAATTGCTGCATCTGGACCGCCTCCCACATCTCCAGGAACTGGACATCGGCGGCTGGAAGGGCCGGATCACCGACCGCGGGCTCGCGGTTCTCCGCCGGCTTCCCGAACTCCGCCGGTTGCAGATGTGCTGGCAGCAGAACGTCACCGACGCCGGCATGGCCCACCTGTCCCACTGCGATCGCCTGGAAGATGTCAACCTGATGGGAACGCTTACCGGCGATGGCGCCATCCGCGAGCTCGCCGGCAAGCCTGCCCTGCGCCGCTTCCAGACCGGACAGCACGTCACCGACGAAGGGCTCGCTGTTCCACCAGTTCCCGGCTTTCGCGACCTGGCCCGGCGGCGAGATCCGTTACGGACTGATGCGGGCCGACGGCGATCCGACGCACCTTTTGCTGGACGGCCCGTTCACCAATGCGGGGCTGGCCAGGCTGGCGGGCCTGAACGGCCTGTTTGGGCTGGGTTTCTTCTGGCATTGTCCGGCATTCACCAGCGAAGGGCTCGACGTGCTCCCGCATCTCGAAAACCTGGGACTCCTGGCGTGCCAGGGACAGCACTGCGACGACGAAGTCATGCGCCGCATCGCGGCACTCCCGCGCCTGCGCATGTTGATGGGGCAGGGCACCGTGGCCAGTGACTCCGGCTTTGAAGCGCTGAGCCGTTCCGAGAGCCTGGAATACCTCTGGGGCCGCGAATGTCCCAACCTGACGGGCCGCGGATTCACCGCGCTCGCCTCCATGCCGTCACTCCGCGGGCTGGCGGTGAGCTGCAAGAATGTGGATGACGTCGCGCTCTCCGTCCTGCCTCGTTTTCCTGCGTTGCGCGAGCTTCTTCCTATGGACGTTCCCGACGAAGGCTTCCGGCATGTGGGCCACTGCGAAAAACTGGAGGCGCTGTGGTGCATGTACTGCCGCGATACCGGCGACCGCGCCACGGAACACATCGCCAGCCTGCACCGTCTGAAGTCCTACTACGCCGGCAAAACGCAGATCAGCGACCGCAGTCTGGAGACGCTGGCCCGCATGGACACGCTGGAACGGCTGGAATTCTGGCAGTGTGCCAGCCTGACCAACGCGGGTCTCTCGCACCTGGCCCGCCTGCCGCGGCTGAAGGAGATCACGCTGGCCGATCTTCCCGGCGTCTCCGCGGAGGCCGCCCGCCTGTTTCCCGCGCATGTCGAGGTGACCATGGGATAGGCCTCGAAGCCGTGGACGCTAGTTCGCCGACGGCGGCTCCAAATGGTCCACGACCAGCACCGCAACGGGGCCTTTCTCCGAAACCAATTTCAAGCCGAGCTGCTCCTGCAGTGCCGTGAAAATGGAGGGGCCGGGAGAATCGGGCGCAGCGCCGGGTGGTCCGTCAGGCATCCACGTGAGTTCCACGTCAAAGCCCCCGTTCAGTGCGGTTTTGTCGACGGTGAACCGGCTGACGAACGGCGCCAGGCTCGCGGCCAACTGTGCCATCGAGATGGCCTTGCCAGACAGAGCCCCGGGACCAATTCTGGTGGCGCAGTTGGGTGTACGCCCGGGCTCCGGAGGGCCGTGCGGGCCGGCCAGGTATGCAGGACAATCAAAAGCGGACTTACTCAACTGCGGCCCGAGTTTCCCATCGCTTTTTGCGAGGGTCAGCGCAAATACCGGCAGCTCGCGCGTCTCATTATGAACTACCAGTTTGAAGCGATCTTTCAGCAGCGCGCGAAGGAGGGTCTGTTGTGACGGCGCGGGAGTATCCTCGACTTTAGCCGCGATATCGTAACGCCTGGTAGAAGTCCAGGCCGGGGCTCCCACGAGCTGATACGGCTGGACGCGATAGGCGATGCGGAGCAGAGAGGCAACCGTCACAGCCGTGGCGGTCAATCTGCCTCCGGCGGAATACTCAGAAAATGTACGAGCGTCCACGGCGTTGTTGGGCCTGACGGAAGCGACATAAGAGATTGGTTGGTCCGTCGTGGACGGCAGTTGCGCCAGGCTCGTGCAAATCGCGAGGCGGGGGAACCGTAGGCGGGGTTTCTAACATGATCGCTCCTCTGTGCTGTATTTGCAGCACTTTTCATCCCGGCGGCTGATGCTCTGCCTCATAATATAATGAGACCGGCCCCTTTTGGCGTAGGTACAATCGGGGTATGGTGCAATCCCTGCTTGCGCTTGCTCTCCTCCCCGTCGCGCTGACTGCCGCCGATTTGCAGATCGATCACGTCACCGTCGCCGGCTCCAGTATCAAGACACTGCAGGCCAATCTCGCCGCGGCCGGCATCCACAGCGTCTACGGCGGCGCCCACGTCAACGGAGCCACCGAGA
Source organism: uncultured Solibacteraceae bacterium (assembly GCA_963853855.1). GTDB lineage: Bacteria > Acidobacteriota > Terriglobia > Bryobacterales > Bryobacteraceae > Sulfopaludibacter. The sequence continues at coordinate 118,438 of CAWKYG010000045.1, forward strand.
TGGCCCTGGTGAGCTTCCCCGATGGCGCCTACCTGGAACTCATGGCGCTCCGCCCGAACGCCGACCCTCACGCCGTGGACGAGCACGTCTGGGCCAAATTCCTGAGCCAGGACGCCGGCCCTTGCGCCTGGGCCGTCCGCGAAAAAGACATCGCCGCCGAGGTCCAGCGGCTGAAATCTGCCGGCATTCCCGTTGCGCCGCCCGTTCGTAGCGGACGCCAGAGGCCCGATGGCGTGAAACTCGAGTGGCAGACTTCCGACGTGGGCTCCGAACTGCGCGGCACCTTCTTTCCGTTCCTCATCCAGGACTTCACCCCACGCGCGCAACGAGCCTTTCCACAAGGCCAGCCGGTCACGCGCGACTTCAAAGGCATTTCGCGCATCGTGATCGCGGTCAAGGACCTGGATTCCGCCGTGAAACGATACCGCCAGGCGTACGGTCTGCCGGAACCGCTCCGCCAGGTGGATAAAGAGTTTGGCGCGCAACTGGCGTTTCTCGGCGGCTCGCCGGTGATCCTCGCCCAGCCCCTGACGGCCGATTCCTGGCTATCGGCGCGCATCCAGAAATTCGGCGAAGGTCCCTGCGCCCTGGTGTTATCCGCGGCCCACGCCGCCAAATATCGCGCCGTGTCCAGAACAACCTGGTTTGGCGATCAGATTTCCTGGTTCGACTCTGAGCGCCTGGGCTGGCACCTGGGCTTCGAATAGAACTGAAAAAGGGGACAGACGCATTTAAAAAATGCGTCTGTCCCCTTTTTTAACCTCCCTTTTTTAACCTACCGGAAGTGCACCTGTACCCACGCCCTGACCGGAAGCGCCTTGCCGTCCATACGCGCCGGCCGGAACCGCCAGTCCATCACTGCTTTTAGCGCCGGATACTCCAGCCCGCACGGCGCCGATTCCCGGACCGACGGATCCTTCGGCATTCCCTGCGCATCGATCGTGATCCGCATTTTCACGGTACTGTCGCACCCCTGGCCCGCCGCGCCCTTTGGCAGCGCCGGTTGGACCGACGATACCAACTCCGGCAGATCCGCCGTGGTGGGCGCGAAATAAATGATGTCATCGCCCTTGCGCGAATCCGCCGTTGGCGGCGCTACCGCAACTGGCGATCCGGCGTAAACCGAATCCGGTTTCACCCCGGCCGCGGCCGTATTCCATACCACCGGTTTTCGCACCGGAGGAGCAACCACGCGCCCCACTGCAAATACCGCAAACAGCACCACCGAAACACCAAACAGCCCCACCAGAATCCCGGCCAGGCCCTGCATGAAGTCGAATTTACCCTGTTCTTCGCGGGGTTCCAGAATCACGCGCCTTTAGCTCCCTTCCTACTTCACCACGGCTTTTTCCGTGGCCGCGTTGTCATAATCATCCTGCACGCGGACCGCCAAAGTATGCTCTCCCGGCCCCGCATCCACAGCCAGTTCGTAATCCAGTTCCGGAGAATCGGACAGCTTTCCCACAGGAGAAACCACCGTCCACTCCCCGCCGTCCAGCGAATACTCCGCCCTTACCACGTTGTTCAAGGCATCCGCCGCGTGCCATCGCGCTTGCAGTTTCCCGCCGTTGCGCGTGGCCGCCAGGTTGGTAATCCGCGGCGGCGTGTTATCGATGAGGAACGGGTCGCTTTCCAGGCGCGCGGTCAGCGCTTCTCCCGGAGGATTGCTGGGAGAATCCGATACTGTCACGCGCAGCCGGTATTCGCCGTCCGGAAACGCCGTTGAATCCCACGAGAAATATTTGTCGGTGAGCTTGTCCCTCAGCGGCTTCCACTCCGTCTCGTTGACGCCGCGGATCTCCACGGTGTACACCAGCGAGTCGCCATTCGGGTCGGACGCCAGCCAGCGCGCGCCTAACATGCCTTTCGCCAACTGCATCGCCGGTGTCGCGCCGGAAAGATCCAGCGAAAAGGAAGAGCTCGTTCTTTTGCCGAGCGGCGGCAGCGTCAGCGATTGCGAAGGCTGCGCCAGCGACACCAGCGGCGCAGTGGGCGGAGGAAATTTGTAATTGGGCGGCGTGATTTCGATCTCCTCGATGCGCGGCTCCACGTTCTTCGGCAGATACGCCAGGTCCACCGATTCCAGCTCCGGGGAATGCGCGCCGCCATCGCTCGTCAACGTGGCCTTCCACTGCACAAAACGCGCCGGCGGCGAACTCACCCGGCCGCCCTTCGACGTGGTCACCGGCGCCGACCATGCACTCCAGTTCTTCTGCGGCTCGTCCAGGTTCCCGCTGCGCGTCGCCACCGCCACCTGCCCGCCGTTCAGCTTCGCCTCGAAACTCACCCGGCCCCATAACGAGAACATGGTGGAATCGAACACCACGCTCTCCACGCTGCCTTCGCGTTCCAGTTCCGGCCCGATCTCGTACACCTTGCCCACATTGCCCGTCACCGCGTAGATGCGCCCACCGGGACCCTGCTGAAACGCCGTGATCTGCGAGGGCGGCATGTGCAGCAGCCACGTGTACATGGAAGGCGATTCGATGCGGTACACGTTGCCCTTATTTCCCGCACCCACAATCAACCGGCCCGCGCTATCGAATGCCAGCGCGTACACCACGTCCTGCGTATGACTCCAGACGCGCAGAGGATTGCCCCCGGGTTCGATCCGGTACACTTCCGAGCCCCCCGCCACTCCTCCCGCCGACCCTATGGATGTAGGAGGCGGCGCCGGGGCACGCACTTGCTGCGGCGCCTGGGTTCCCGGCGCGGCAATCGTGACCGGCCCACTCGGCAGCAATGCGGGCGGACCCGGCGGCGCCGGACCGCCGCCTAGCCGGTTCCCCACTGCGGCGGCGTAAATCGAACCGTCGCGCGCCACGGCCACCGCCGTCACTTCCCGCTTCGGCATCTGGTACACCACGAACCCTTCACCTGCCGGAGAAACGCGCAACACCAACCCGCCCGGATCCGTACCCACAATCAGGTTGCCGCTCGCGTCCATGGTCATGCTCCGCACATGCGTCTCGTCGCACTGGAAAAAGACCTTGCCCTTTCCATCCGGCGTCACACGATAAATTTGGCCCTGATCCCCGGTGGCCACGAAAAGATCGTCCTTGGAATCGAACAGCATCCCCCAGATGTACTTGGCTTTGGGATCGTAGAATACCTCGGGCTTCCCGTTGCCGGTCACGCGATAAATTTTGCCGTCCGGCGACGTAGCCGCGTACACCCGGTCTTTGGAATCTACGGCAATGGCGTGAATCTCCAGACCGTCCAGATCCGCCAGCATCTTGCCTTTGCCGTCCGGCGTAATGCGAAACAGCTTGGCTCCCGTGCCGCCCCCGGCGTACAGATTGCCCTTAGAGTCCCGCGCCAGCGCCCATAGATAGGCCGAGGAAGTATCGAACAACTCCCGCGATTGCGGCGCCAGCATCACCAGCCCGTCGCTTCGCACGGAGACATTCTTCAGAATGCCCTTTTCGAAATCCGCAAATTCGCCCTGCGACCACGTCTTCGTCTGCCCCGCAAACAAAACGCACACAGCCGCCAGCGTCAAACCAACCGTCTTCATGATTCTCCTGAAGGAACGGGCCCGGAGGGGCGGAACTAATCCCCATCCCCAACCCCCATCCCTAACCCCAGCTCTTATTTCACGTGGATGCGCAGCGAGTAACTTCCGGTCACCACCGAATCGAACGGCAGGGCCATCTGTTCCGACGCCGTCTCCGGAGACGTGATCAGCGAACGGTTCGCCGCCAGCCCCGACTGCATCACGTTCAACACGCTGGAAGGCAGGCTCGGCAGCGTCTTATCGTCGTAATAGGCCGTGGGGCTCGTCTTCACCAGCGATACGTACAGCTTGGTGTTGGTGCGCTCCTGGTTGATCAGCGACACCGTGTTCGCCACGTCGATGAAACGGTTCGCCGACCCTGCAATGTTCTGCATCCGGTTGGCCGTGTCCGCGTCGCTCAGCACAATCCGGTGGTCGCCCCGCGCAAGGCCATCCGGAATTTTCACCTTGAAGTCGCGCTCGATCATGTCTCCGCGATACGGCCGCAGAAACACCTTCACCGGCACTTCTTCGCCTGGCCGCACCTCGCTGTCCGCCACCCACGCGCTCTCCACGGTAGTCACCCGCCGGTCCGGCAGCAGATCCACCGTCACGTTGACGCTCTTTACATCCGGGGTGGCCACGTTGTTCAGGTACAGCCGGTTGAACTTATCGCCGAACCATCCGGCCAGCGCCATGGGAGCCGGCATCGGCAGTTCGCCGTTGGCCTGCATGTTGGAAAGCGAGAGGCTCTGGTTGCTGCCCATCTGCACCGTGCCCTTCAGCCGGTAAGTCGCCTCGTCGCGGAAATCGTTCAACTCCGAAACCGAGTTGTACAGCGTCAGCATCATCAGGTAGGGCGTCCACTTCTGCTGCACAAAGACGCTGAAGTGCAGCGATTTCTCGCGCACCACGGCTTCTTTATCGTCCAGCGACCTCACCTTCACCGATACCGGAATCATCTCCGATTCGGCGCCCAGCACGCCTTCGATGCCGCTGTGCCGGTCCTGGTGCAGCGCGCCCACCACGTCCGTGGCGTTGGCCATCTTATTCGGCTGGTAGCTCGATGCCAAAGTCATCAGCACTTCTCCCTTGGTCATCGGCATGCTCACCGGCCCCAGGTTGAAGAACGGATGTCCGAATGCCAGCACCTTCTTGCCGTCGTTGTAAGTGACCGTCCCCAGGCCCGTGACGCTCATATCGCCATCCACCAGCACGCCCGCCACGCTCTCCCCCGGATTCAGCGAATGCTCCCAACCCGCCACCGGCTTGCTCGAATGCGTGGTGGTGCCGGCGCCGCCCTGCGCCACCGCGATGCCCATCTGCCGGAACATCGGGCCGAACTCCTGCAACGTGCTCTCCCCGAATCCCGAGAAGCTCAGCGGCGTTTCGATCGGAACCATCATCGGCATCCCGGCGCCCACCGCCTGGCCCACCATTTCGCTCGGGCACGGCTACCTGTCCCTGGTTGCGCGCCACAACCTTTTCCGGGGTGCGCGAGTTCTCCGGCTTGCTCCGGTCGAAATCGTTGATCTCCAGCATCAGCTCGATCGGCGTGATCCCGCAGATCGCGTCCGGCGAAAAGGTGCTCAGACGCAGCGCCACCGCGCCCATCAATTTGCCGTTGTAGTAGACCGGGCTGCCGCTCATCCCGCCGGCCACGTTGGTGCGGATCGCTTTGCCGCCCATTTTGGCCAGGATGATGTCCTGCTTCGGCCCCCACGCGTTCTTCATCAGGCCCATGATTTCGATCGGCACCGGCTCCGGCTCGGTTCCTTGAAACACGGTCCAGGCCGTCGCTTTCATACCGGGCTTCACTTCGCTGAGAGGCAAAATCTCCACTTTGCCGGCTTTGGGGCGGGGAAGACTTGGATCGCCCGCGAACGCGGGGAGGATTGCAACCGCAAATCCGAGGAGGAATGCGGCGGATCGCACTTTCATGTGGGTAAACAGCTCCAGATGATATCTATTGTACTATGCCGCCCAACACGGACCGTTGTGACGGCGTCTATTACATATGACGCTCCGACTCCCCCTCGTCGTTGCAGCTTTCGCGTCTGCGGCGCTGTTTGCCCAGGAAAAACCGGCGTTTGACGTCGCCTCCGTCAAGCCGGCGGGCCCGGATGGCCGTGGGGGCAGAGACTTCCGGACCTATCCCGGCGGCCGTCTCCACATCACCAATCTGCCTCTCGACGTCATCATCCGCGAAGCCTATGGCATCAAGCGCTACCAGCTTTCCGGCGGACCCGCATGGCTGCACACCGACGAATTCGACATTGAAGCCAAGAGCGAGGGCGACCCCGGCCGGGCGCAGATGATGGCCATGCTCCAGGCCCTTCTGGCCGGCCGCTTTCAACTGAAGCTCCGCCGCGAGACCCGCGAACAGAACGTCTACGCGCTGACCGTGGCCAAGAACGGACCCAGGCTGACGCCCTCGACCGCCGCCGAATTCTACATTCGCCTCTATCGCAACACCCCCATGGAGCTGCCCGGGGTGGACTACACCATCGCCGGCCAGAAAGCCACCCTCGCGCAAATTGCCGAGGGCCTCGGCGACAATCAACTCGGCCGTCCCGTTCTCGATCGCACCGGAATACCGGGCGAATACGATTTCAAGCTGCGCTACGCCACCGACGACAACCCCGATACCGGCCCCTCCATCTTCGCCGCCATCCAGGAACAGCTTGGCCTCAAACTCGAAGCCGCCCGCGGCCCGGTCGAGATCCTGGTAATCGAAAAGGCCGAAAAGCCCTCCGGGAATTAACAGCAGCTCCTAGCATTTTGCTAGTAATCGTGATAGCATTTTGTTAGCAGCGATCCAGTGAATGTAATCAGCAGGCGCAAGCTCTTTGAGAAAGTGACTAAACATCCCGATGCCCGGATTGCGATCCAGAACTGGTTCGATATCGTGGTCGCGTCCGAGTGGCAGAGCCTGGAAGAAGTTCGGCAGACCTTCCCGGCAACAGATATGATTGGCAAACTGGCGATCTTCAATATCAAAGGAAACCGTTATCGCCTGATCGCCCGCATGGTATTCGCTTATCAGCGCGTCTACATAAAAGAATTCCTGACGCATGCCGAATACGACAAAGGTGCATGGAAGAAATGGCTACCCTAACCGAGCCGGCTTACGGCCGGTTGCTCTCCCAGGCCCGCCCCCGCGTCATCAAGACCGAGGCCGAAAACGAGCGCATCCTCGCGCAATTGGAGGCCCTCGACACCCTGAAGCGTCCTCTTACCCGGGAAGAACAAGCTCTCGCCGAGTTGCTCACGTTGCTGGTGCGGCAATTTGAAGAAACCCGGTATCCGCTGGGTCATGCAGATCCTCTGGAGACGCTCCGCGAACTCATGGAAGTTCGCGAATTGCGCCAGCGTGACCTGATCCCCGTTTTCGGCGCCAGCAGTGTGGTCTCTGACGTCCTCCACGGCAAGCGCGGCATCAGCAAAACGCATGCCCGCAAACTCGCGGAGTTCTTCCGCGCACCGGTCAGCCTGTTCCTCTAAACTTGACATCTGCTGTAACAAGTGACATGTTACGGTTATTATGGCAGCGAGCCCGGCAGCCCTGGCCCCACGCTGCGAATCGACCCCGGAGGCAGATTCACAGCCGAAAGCATCACTCTGCGAAACCTTATTACTCTCGCCTGGCACATTCGCGACAAGGAACTCTCCGGCGCCCCTTCCTGGATCGATTCCGTTAGCCAGCGATCTGTCCATTCGTCTCGGCCAGCCCGTGATCGACCGGCCTGCATGGCTTCTTCTGCGTCCGGCTGCGATGGACCTCCGAAGACGGAATTCCCAGGTCGCTCGGCGTCAGACCGCGAACCGGCGCGGATGTTCCGTCGTCAATCTATTCGGCCCTGCAAAGCCAGCTTGGCTTCCGGCTACAAGCGCAGAAGGGCGCCATTCAGATTCTCGTAGTGGATCATGTGGCTCCGCCGCGGCCGAATTAGCGTTGACTTTTGCTGTAATACGTGCCATGTTACACGTGTGGTCCCATTCCGGCTGATTCCGCGACCCGGCGTCCCCATCGCGGACCAGGTTGTTTTTGCCGCCAAGAAAGCCATTCTCGCCGGCCAGCTCCGCCCCGGCGACGCCTTTCCTTCCGTGCGCGCCCTGGGACGCGCCATGAAGATTCACGCCAATACCGCCCAGAAAGTCGTCTCCCAACTGGCCGCCGAGGGCCTGCTCGAAGTGCTCCCCGGTATCGGCACCGTCGTCGCCCAGCCGCCCGCCCGCCGCAATGGAAGCGTACGCCTGCTGGCCCGGGACGTGGAACAGCTCGCCGTACAGGCCATGCAAATCGGGGTTTCGCTGGAAGACCTGCAACACGCAATCGGCGAAAGCTGGCGCCGCCTTGCGGGAGAGGACAGCCGATGATTCGCACCGAAAACCTCACCAAGCGCTACCGGCACACCGAGGCGCTGCACAGCCTCACCATGGACGTACCGCCGGGCAGCGTCTTCGCCCTCGCCGGACCCAACGGCGCCGGCAAGAGCACCGCCCTCAAGCTCCTCATGAACCTGGTCCGCCCCACTGCCGGCCGCGCCGAGTTGCTCGGCGTGGACTCCACCCGCCTCGGCGCCGCCCAACTCGCACAAATCGGCTACGTCTCCGAAAATCAGAAACTCCCCGAGTGGATGCGCGTCGGCTATTTCCTGGATTATTGCAGCGCCTATTACCCCGCGTGGGACCCCGCGCTCGCCGCCGCCCTCGTCCGCCAGTTCCAGTTGCCTCTCGACCGCCGCCTGCGAAGCCTTTCGCGCGGCATGAAGGTGAAGGCCGCGCTCGCCGCCTCCCTGGCCTACCGCCCGCGCCTGATCCTTCTCGACGAGCCTTTCGGCGGCCTCGACGTGCTGGTGCGTGAGCAACTCATCGAAAGCCTGGTGGACTGCACCCCCGAAGCCACCATCGTGCTGGCCTCGCACGATCTCGCCGAGATCGAAAGCTTCGCCACCCACGTCGCCTACCTGAATGAAGGCCGCCTGGAATTCGTGGAGGAAATGGCCGCTCTTTTCGCGCGCTTCCGGGAGGTGGAAATCACCCTGGACGCTCCCTCCGCCCTGCCCCCTGACCTTCCCGCCACGTGGCTCAATGCCGAACAGGCCGGCCCCGTTGTGCGCTTCACCGATACGCGCTACGAACCGGCGCCGTTGCGTGACCTCGTCGCGCGCCTGTTCAACGGCATTCGCCAGGTGCAGGCACGCGAGATGAGTTTCCGCGCCATCTTTCTGGCCCTCGCCCAATCCCGGAGGCTCCCATGCGCCTGATGCTCCACAATTTTCGGAAAGACGCCCGCCGGTTGTGGCCCGCCGTCCTGGTCACCTGGGTCATGCTCGCCACCCTGGCCCGCGCCGACCGCTGGCGCGGCGACTCAATGCCCTCGCCCCTGGAAGGCTGGATGACCATGCTGCTCACCATGGCATGGGCCTGCCTCGCCGCCCTCGCCGCGCTCGAAGAGCCGCTCGTGGGCGACCTCAACTTCTGGACCACGCGCCCGCATCGCTGGACCTCGCTGCTTGGCGCCAAACTCCTTTTTGTCGCGCTCGCCATCCACCTGCCTTCCTTCCTCGCCGACGTGTACATCCTCGGTGCCCGCGGTTTCTCGCCCGCCGCGTATCTCCCCGATCTGCTCTGGAAGCAGCTTCTCTTTTTTGCCGCAATCACCCTGCCGTCCCTCGCCGTCGCCTCCCTGGTCCGCGGCTTCACCCACTTCGTGATCGCTGCCTTCACCATCGCCACCGTCATTCTCATTCTGAACGGCGGACTGCAGGCCTTCCCCGAGTTCACCCCTCTCCGCTACGAATTGCACCACGCCCTGGTGCGCATTTTGCTGGCTTTCGCCGCGCTGGTCGTGATCTGGATGCAGTACGCGCGCCGCCTCCTGATCCCCGCGAGCGCTATCGCCATCGCCGGCGCAGTGGCCGCGGCATTGGTGGCCACGTGGCTTCCCGCCCGCGCCGAGTATGTCCGTGGGCGCCGCCTCGCAGACGCCGCAAGTCACCCTGCGCAACGTGCCTTTGGAACCGGGCGTGATACGCTCGGCCGGTGACAACCAGACCCTCGTCCAGCTCCCCATCTCGATAGACCCCGGCAGCCGCTCCGATCGCTACCGTATTCCAATCGTCGATATCGAGATCGCCACGCCCGGCGGTACACGCATCGATTCCATGCGCTCCTCACCCAATCAGCCGTACCGGAAAATCGACTTCTCGGTCAATCCGTTCCTGCCGCCGGACGGCTCCGCCGGCTGGCTGTTCTTGCGATTCTCTCCCTCCGCCTGGGAGCGCGTGAAGAACGCCCGTGTCCACATCAAAGGAATCGCGGCCTTCGATTTCTACCGTCCCGGTCAAACCGTCATGCTGCCTGCGCAAACCACCGCCGCCGTGCCCGGCCTGGGCCGCTGCACAACTCAGACTACCGAACAGAACTTCAGCGATGGAGCACTGAAGGTCGAGTGCGAATCCCCGCGCGAACTCCCGCCCGCCAGCGTCGCGCTCAGCACCGTATTGTTTGCCCGGAACTGGCCAGAGCGCCTGAACTCTGCCTTCTGCCTACGCTCCGGGGCCGCACGAAACCTGGCTCTCCCCGCTCCATCGCGCCCAGACGTATTTCCCGCTGACGAACATCCTCACCAGCGCGCCCGGCGCACAATGGCGCGTGCCTTTCTCCGTCCTTCCGGAAGCCCGCCTCGCCATCACTCCCGAAATCCCCAGCGGCCACGCCCTCTCGCATTTCGATTTCCCAGACGTGCCCCTGTCCGACTGGCTGGTCCCCCGCCGCCCCCGATAAACTTTTTAGCGCGAACCGCGCTCCGCCACTCCCGGATCCGGCAGCGCCAGCAGCGTGACACTCTCCTGTTCGTTGGGATCCGTACGAGCAATCAATCCCATGCACGGCTCGGACTCGCTCGCATTATACGGCAGGTGCGCCGTATTCGCCGGGATATACAGGAAGTCACCCGCCCGCAGCCACACGTGTTCCCGCAGGTTCTCGCCGTACCACATCCCGGCCTCGCCGCTGAGAACGTACACGGCGCTTTCGTGATTCTCGTGCAGGTGCGGTTTGGCCCGCGCCAGCGGTGGGATCGTGACTACGTGCAGGCAGAGTCCCGTCGCCCCGGCCGTTTCCGCTGAAACGCCGGCAAAATACTCCAGCCCCTGCTTGCCCCGGTACTGCTGGCTTCGCTCGATCAATACACAGGTGCGTGCCGCTTGTTCTTTCATCGACCCTCCCTGCACACATCCTACCCGCACGCGGGCTGCACCGGCGAGCGGTACAGTAGTACGAATCTGAGAAGCGTGCTACGATCAGGGCATCGTGGTGACATCCGTCTGAACAGAATTTGCGTAGTACGGAAATGAAGGACGAAACGCAGTTCGCGGCTCCCCAATGCATATCCCCGATGGATATCTGAGTCCGGCAACCTGTGCGGCCCTCTACGGCGGTTCGGCGCCGTTCTGGTGGGTGGCCCTCCAGCGCGTCAAAAAGGCGCTGCACACCCGCCTCGTGCCCCTGCTTTCGCTCTTCGCGGCGTTCTGTTTCGTCATCATGATGTTCAATCTGCCGCTGCCGGGAGGCACCACCGGGCACGCCGTGGGTATCGGGCTCGCCGCGGTAGTTCTGGGCCCGTGGGCATCCATGCTCGCCGTCTCCATCGCGCTCGTCATCCAGGCGCTCTTCTTTGGCGACGGAGGAATTACCGCCATCGGCGCCAACTGCTTCAACATGGCCATTGTCGGCTCACTGGTGGCCTATGCGATCTACCGGGCCGCGGCCGGCCGTTCCGCCATCGTGTCCCCGCGCCGGGTGATAGCGGCGGGCCTGGCCGGATATTGCGCCATCAACGTGTCGGCGCTCTGTGCCGCCATCGAATTTGGCATCCAGCCTTTGCTGTACCACAACGCCGCCGGAGCCCCTCTGTATTGCCCGTATCCGCTCTCCATTGCCATCCCCGCCATGATGATCGGCCACCTCACCATCGCCGGGTTGGCGGAAATGTTCGTGTCCGCCGGCGCCGTCGCCTTCCTCCAGCGCTCCGATCCCGCCCTCCTGCAAGGCACCGCCGGGTTTCACGCCGCCCCGGCGCCGCAGCCCCGCGCCGGCGCCCTTCGCCCCCTGTGGGTGGCGCTCGGGACGCTCATGATTTTGACTCCCCTGGGAATCCTCGCCGCCGGCTCCGCCTGGGGCGAATGGGTGGCGTCCGACTATGCCAATCCGGCCGCGCGCCAGCAGATCGCCGCATCGTCCCTTCACCAGGCGCCTCCGCCGGCCGCGCCCCAGGGCCTGCAGCGCCTGGCATCGGTGTGGACCGCCCCGTTCGCGCGCTATGCTCCGCCCTACGTGCGCAGTGCCGCGTTCGGGTATCTGCTCTCGGCCATGTTCGGCGTAGGCCTGGTGTTGTTGGGAAGCTTCGGCGTCGGCATGGTGTTGCGCCGATGAGCGGCTTCCACACGCACCAGCGCTCGCGCGGCAATTTCGTCGAAAACACCATTGAAGGCTTGCATGCCGCCATCGCGCGCGCCATGTATGCCGACACTGCCGCAAGCAAGGCCGGCCTGCTCCAGCGGCTCGACCCCAGGGTGAAACTCGCCGGCCTGCTGGCCCTGATTCTGGCCACCGCTCTTTCGGCCAGGCTGTGGGTCATCGGCGCGATCCTGGCCCTTTCCGTCGCCATGGCGCTGCTCTCTTTGCTTTCGCTCGCCAATCTGATGGCGCCCCTGTGGATCAGCGCCCTCACCTTCACCGGAGTCATCGCATTCCCCGCCCTGTTTCTCACTCCGGGCTCGGTGGTCTACCGGTTTCCCAATCTGAATATGGCGATCACGTCGCAGGGTCTCACCACGGCCGGCTTCCTGATTCTCCGTGCCGAAACGTCCGCCACCCTGGCGCTGCTGCTCGTCTTCACCACCCCGTGGACCCATGTCCTCAAAGCGCTGCGGGTCTTCCGCGTGCCCATCGTTTTTGTCGTCGCACTCGGCATGACCTTCCGGTACATTCTCCTGCTGCTCGAAACCGCGCACGAGATGTTCGAATCGCGAAAGAGCCGTACCGTGGGCAAACTGAGCCGGGCCGAATATCGCCGCCTGGCGGGCTCCTCCGCTGCCGTGCTGCTCGGCAAGAGCTTTCAGTTGAGCGGCGAGGTATTCCTGGCCATGCAGGCGCGCGGCTTCCGCGGCGAAGTCTACGTGCTCGACGATTTTTCCATGACCAGCCGCGATTGGACCGCCCTGGCGCTCTTTGCCGGAATCGCTGCCGCGGCCGTATGGGCAGGCCGCTGATGCTCTTCGAAGTCGATCGCGTGGGCTACAGCTACCAGGGGCAGCCTGCCCTTCGCGACCTGACTCTCGCCATACCCGAAGGCACGCGCGCCGCCCTGTTGGGGGCGAATGGCTCCGGAAAATCCACGCTCCTCCGCCTTCTGGACGGCCTGTACTTTCCCGATTCCGGCAGCGTGCGCTTCCGCGGTGACGACCTGTGCGAAGAGCACTTTGCCGATGATGCGTTCGCCCACGGTTTTCGCCGCCAGGTGGGCCTGGTCTTCCAGAACCCCGACGTTCAGCTTTTCAATCCCACTGTCTTGGATGAAGTGGCCTTCGGTCCGCTGCAATTGCGCTGGCCCAAGAACGAAGTTCGCGATCGCGTGGCCGAAATCCTCGACCGCCTCCGTATCTCCCACCTGAAAGACCGTATACCGCATCGCCTTTCCGGCGGCGAAAAGAAGCGTGTAGCGCTCGCCAGCGTCTTAGTGCTCGATCCGGCCGTGCTCCTGCTCGATGAACCCACCAGCGCCCTCGACCCCCGCAGCCAGAGCCAGTTGATCGACCTCCTGGTGGAGTGGGGCGGCGGCGCCAAAAGCGTCATCACCGCCACGCACGATCTCGGCGACCTCGAAGATATCGCCGACCGCTGCTATATCCTCGACGCCGGCCAACTCGTAGCCGAACGATCGCCCGCCGAAGTCTTGCAGGATAAAGAGCTGTTACAACGCACCAACCTGGTACACGCGCACCGCCACCGCCATGCAGATGGGAAACTGCACTCGCACCCTCACATTCATACTTAGTACATCGTTTCAAAAGTTCACCGACGTATCAAGAAGACCGCTTGCGAATGAAGCTGAGGCTTCATAATTGGCGCATGGACTCCTGCTGCCAGCCGTCGTTGTTGGACATCCCCGAGCAGCCAACTGCGCAGAAGGTCTTACCCAAAGGCCCTGCAAAATTGAGAACCGTCGATCGCCGACAAACCATCATGGCAGTGATCGATATCGAGGAACTGATCCCCGCCGACCATAAGGCACGGGCCATCTGGGAATTGATCAAAGGCAGAGACTTGAGTCGCTTCAGCGAATCCCTGCGCACCGCCGAGGGCTGCGCCGGTAGATCAGCCTGGGACCCGAAATTGTTGGTGAGTCTGTGGGTGTATGCCTACAGCGAAGGGATCAGTTCGGCGCGGGAGATCGAACGGATTATGCAGTATGAACCGGGCATGCAGTGGCTGAGCGGCTGCGTGGCGGTGAATCATCATACGCTGTCGGATTTCCGGGTAGATCATAAAGCGGCGCTGGATGATTTGTTTGCGCAGCTACTGGCACTGTTGCAGAAGACGGGAGTGTTGAGCCTGGAGCAGGTGATGCACGACGGGACCAAGATCCGGGCGCAGGCGGGAGCGGACACGTTCCGGCGAGAGAAAAGCATGCGGGAACATCTCCAGGAGGCTCAGGAAGTGGTGTCGCAGATGGGAGATCCGAAGGCGGAAGCGCCGGCGCAAGATCGCAAGGCAGCCGCACGTCAGCGCGCCGCGCGGGAGCGGGTGGAGCGCTTGGAAGCCGCGGTGAAAGAGTTAGAGAGCCTGCAGGCGGAGGAGCAGAAAGAGGAAGAGAAAGCTGGGGTGCGAGTGAGCGTGCAAGAGCCAGAAGCGCGGCTGATGAAACATGGGGACAATGCGATAGCCCCGAGCTACAACGCACAGATCAGCACCGAGGCGAAAAACAAGATCATCGTGGGAGCGCATCTGAGTCAATGCAGTAGCGATGCGCAAAGCCTGATGCCGGCACTGGAAGAAGTGGCTGGGAATTTGGGCAAGAAGCCGGGACAGGTTGTGGTGGACGGAGGCTTCACCAATCGCGCAAACATAGTCGCGTGTGCCGCGGAGCAGATCGATCTGGTGGGATCGTTACCGGACCCCAAAGAGAGAAGTGCAGCGGCGATGAAAGCGGTGGGTATAGCGGCGGAGTTCGCGCCCGGGGCGTTTCGCATCTTGGATAACGGGGAGCGGTTGGAGTGCCCAGGGGGATGCCAGTTGGAGCGCTTGCGGAAGAACCGGAAGCGAGGGGATCTCTACCAGCAGTATCAAGCGCGAGGAGAAGATTGCGAAGTCTGCCGCTATCAAAAGCAATGTTGTCCGCGGAACCCCAGTAAGGGGAGGACAGTATCGGTTCGCATCGAAGAGCAGGGGGATGTAGCGGCGTTTCGGAAGAAGATGGCCGAGGACGAGTATCGGGCGATCTATCGGAAACGGGGAGGAGTAGCGGAGTTCCCCAACGCCTGGATCAAAGAGAAGTTGGGGGTGCGGAAGTTCCGGGTACGAGGCATGGCGAAGGCGGGGATGGAGTTAATGTGGGCCTGTCTGACTTACAACATCATGCAATGGGAGCGGTTGATCTGGCGGAAGCCGGCGCTGGCGTAGAGCGATGAGAAGGGGTAGGAGGGGGCAGAAAGGGTGAGAGTAGAGAAATAGGCTTTATAAATCAACCACTTAGGACGGATAGACGCAATCGAAACCAAACCGCTTGGAAGGCCGGTCGGTGCCGCACGAGCGGCACAAATCGAGTTGCACAACCAAGGACGAAAATCTTCGGCTCCGGCGACTGGCAGGCCACGCTGCTATGCTTGGCTCCCACTCACATGATTCTTTCACGGCATCTGACGGTCGCGGCTCCGATCAGAGACGCGACCGTTAGGGAGCGTTCGGAAGGGAATACGTTGGCGTACTTCGAAACGACCGACTTAATCTTCGAAACTCCGCGAGCCGCCCTTCCCCCCGCGCCTTACCCCCTTCCAGAGCCACTTCAGCACGCGCGCATCGTTGTAACAGTAAGCCAGGTTGTGATTCAGAGTCGAAAAACAATGCTGCTCGCAAGTCTGCTTCATTTCGCGTAACTGGCGTTCTTCGAACTTATGTCCTTCCACCGTTCCCCAATCGTAAGTCGCGCCGTACATTGGAAAACAAGGACCCACGGTGCCGTCGGTGCGCACGATCACGTTGTTCTGGCCGGCCCGGCAGTTCCAGTCCGTGAAACGCAGGTCGCCGGCTTTCGCTCTGCGCCACGCCCGGCATCCCCACCAGGTTTTCGCCGCCTCCGCCGGTTCCATCGCCGTTCCAGCCCACTTGCCGCAGGTCCAAACCCGAAGACATCCGCAGGAACGCCTTCATTTCCCGCAGCCGCGGCACCGAGTTGACCATCTGGTAGCCGGCCTGATTCTTGACGATCAGCCAGTCGATCAACTCGTCCACTTCGCGCCAGTCCTCCGGGTAAATGTAAGTGGGATTTCTATCCAGGTGCTTGAAGTGATCGTCCTGCTCCAGCATCGGCGTCTCGTTCAAGTGATAATCGGTGGCAATGCGATTAGACCTGGCGTATTCAGTAAGACGCCGGATGTCTTCCAGGTTATTCCGGCAAATGTTCATATTCAGGAATACCAGGTACCCGTAGACGTACTGCTTCCGCATCAGGTACTCGATGTTACTCCGGACCGGCTCCAGCGCTTTGGGAAGGCCGGGCTTTTCGTCCCAGGCATCCAGGGCGAAGTTGATCGCCGCCACGCCGGCATCGCCAAGCCGGTCTGCCAGGTCCGGCTTCAGCAGCCGGCCGTTCGTGGCGATATACACCCAGAAGCCTTTTTTGGCCGCGTAATAGACGATCTTGTGCACCATTTGCGGCCGCAGCAGCGGTTCGCCGCCCATCAGCGCCAGCACCCGGCACCCGTTGTCGTACAGCCAGTCGATGGAGCGCCTCGCCACGTCCTCCGTCATGCCCTTCACTTTGTTATTGAAGGACCAGCAATACCAGCAATCGATATTGCACTTATACTCGACAAATAGGTAGGCCGTGATGGGGTGAAACTGTCCCGGCAGCACGCGCGACCGGATATACGGTACCAGCCAGCCGCGCGCTTTGCGCAGAATCTCGTCACGGCTCCATTGCCGTTTCTCGGGAGGGATCACCGGACCCGGCTCGGAAAGCAGTTCCGGGCGCTGCGGGAAAACCGCTTCGGGAAGGGTGGCGCCCTTGGGCTGAGGTGGTGTGGGTGGTTGAGAATGAACAAGTAAGTCGTTAATTGCAACATCGATTCGAAATGCAGTTTGAGCACCTGCCATCAACTTCCTCCTGATAACCCACAGATGGACAGAATAGTTTTCCGGTTTCATCGGGAGCTGATGGACTCAGGCGTGGCCGCGTACAGTGGCTTCCTATAACTGTGACAGAACGCACCATTTGCCGCCGTTCAGGGTGTTACTGCTGAAATCAGGTGCAGAGTGTCATTCAGCCGCAATTGGCGGCGGAATTTATACGCCCGCCAGGCATATTTCCACAGGGTTTTCCACAATCTCGTGGAAAACAGCGGATGGTGTTAAAGTGATTACTGCCGATTGCGATGAGACCAACCCGCGCGATTCCCCTGCTTTTATTGGTGCTTTGGGGCCCACTTCTGTCCGGACAGAGTGCCGACGGAAAGCTCGCCCCGTACTATCCCACCCCGCAGACCATCGTCGAAAAAATGCTCCAGATGGGCGGTCTCAAGGCCGGGGAAAAAATGTACGATCTTGGCTCGGGTGACGGACGGTTTGTTATCATGGCGGCTCAGAAGTTTCATGCCGACGCAGTGGGCGTCGAGATCACCAGGGACTTGTGCAAGCAAAGCGAGGATCGGATCAGGAAGTTGGGCCTGGAGAAGACCGCCCATATCGTCTGCGGCGACCTGCTGCAGCAGAATTACAGCTCGGCGGACCTGGTGACGGTATATTTGCTTCCCGATTCGATTAACAACAAAGTCCAACCCCTTCTCGACAAGCAGTTGAAGAAGGGCGCCCGTGTGGTGGCTCACGATTTCGAGTTTAAGAACTGGACTCCCGAGAAGGTGGAACAGATCGCCGACGACGGAGAGGGCCGGAGTCACACGCTGTATCTGTACCGAAAGTAAAGCGTCGTGCTTTTTCCTCTGAAAAACGGCTGGACCCACTATGTTCCGTGGATCCGGGTCGGGCTCGCGGCCGCAGCCCTGGTCATCGGCTTCCTTTTTCCCCCCGGCGCTGCCCTGCAGTTTTACGGGCTGCTGGGCCTGTATCTGGCCTCGGGCGTGTTGGTGGCGCTGCGCGGCAAGGCACAGACAGGCATGCTGGGACTGCTGGCGCTGTTCGGCGATACCGTCTATTTTCTGATCGTTGCCAGTTGGGGCAACGAGCAGCGCCTGCTCTGGCTGGCCTCGCTGCAGTTTCTATTCCTGCTTACCGAAGCCATCGCTTTTTATAGCGCGGTGGAGGTCGGTGTCATCACGGTGGTGGCGGCTCTTTTCTGCGCCGTGCTTCCGTATGAATCGCTACGCACTCTGGAGCGTACGATCATCGTGGCGGGCGTGCTGGGATGCGGCTGCGCGGTCAACAAACGCAGGCAAACTGTGGCCCTGGCCCGGCTTACCGAGAAGATGACCGAAGTCCGTGCGGCCGCAGACAGGGCGCGCGAGGAAGAAAGCCAGCGCATCGCTTCGGACTTTCACGATGGCCCCCTGCAGAGCTTCATCAGCCTGCAGATGCGGCTCGAGATCCTGCGCAAACTCATGGAGCGCGATCTCAACGCCGGAATGCAGGACCTCAAGCAATTGCAGATTCTGGCTCAGTCGCAGGTACGCGATCTGCGCGCATTCCTCCACAGCATGCGGCCGGTGGACGTGGAAGGCGGCAACCTGGTGGCCACCGCCCGCCGCACCGCGGAGCATTTTCAGAAGGAGAGCGGCATTCCCGTGACCTTCATCGGAACCAGCACTCCCGTCGGCCTGCCCCAGGAGATGACCCTGGAAGTACTGCAGATGATCCGCGAATCCCTGCACAACGTGCAGAAGCACGCCGGAGCCACGCGCGTGGCCGTCAGCATGGAAAAGACCGACCGCGGCCTGGAAATCAGCGTGGACGACAACGGCCACGGGTTCAGCTTTGCCGGGACGTACAATCTGGAGGAACTGGAGATGCTGCGCCTGGGTCCAGCCAGCCTCAAGCGCCGGGCGCGCTCGTTGAACGCGGAACTGCAACTGGAATCGCGCCCCGGCCGCGGCGCCGGCATCAAGTTCCGGATTCCGCTCCAGTGACGCCAACGCGAATGGTCTTAGCCTGCGCGGCGCTGTTCCTCTGCGGATGCGGCCGTTATGCCGATTTCACCCTGCCGCCCCTTGCCGGGGGCGATCCCAGCCTGGCGTACAGCTTTGGACGCGCAACCCCAGCCGGTGATCGGGCACGGCGCCGATAGCGACGTGCTGAACCCATCGGTGGTCCGCGCGCCCTCCGGCCTCTTGAACTTCTACTCGGCCTTCGACGGACGTTCCTGGCGGACCGTCCTCGCCCGCTCGGCAGACGGCATTCACTGGCAGCCCGCAGAAACCATCCTGCGGCCCGATCCGCGCAGTTGGGAATCCGACTATATCGCCGCCAACGGAACCGTGCTCCTGGAGGGCGGCCAGTACTGGCACTGGTTCGAGGCAGGGCCCCGGGACGGCCTGCGCATCGGCCTGGCGCGCAGTCCGGACACTCGCCAATGGCGGAAGGAATCCGGCCCGGTGCTCGATCGCGGTCCCTTTATGAGTTGGGACGAGCGCGATGTAGCCGACCCCTACGCCATCCGCATCGGGCCATATTTTTACGTGTATTACCTGGGGCAGGATCGCGCCATTCCACCGCGGCAGCGAATCGGCGTGGCTCGCTCCAGCGACGGCATTCACTGGTCCAAGCTCCGCGCCAATCCGGTGCTGGACCTGGGCGACCCCGGCGCGTTCGACGAAGCCGGCCTGGGCGAACCGGCGGTGTGGAGTTCCCAGGGCTTCTACTGGATGCTGTACACCGGCCGCGATTCCGCCGAGAATCGCCGCCTGGGCCTGGCCCGCTCTACCGATGGCGTGCACTGGCGGAAGCTGCCGGTGGCCTTCGCGGGCGAGCAGCCGTGGGACTCGAAGGTGATCTGCGATGCCACGGTGCTGGTGGATGGCGCGGCGATTCGCGTCTGGTTCGGCGGCGGCGATATCGCCTCGCCCGACGAGCGGCTGCACGGCCAGATTGGGTACGGGCTCCTGCGGCCGGTGCATGTTACGCTGGCCAAGTGAACGTAGGCATCACCTGCTATCCCACATACGGCGGCAGCGGCATCGTCGCTACCGAACTCGGCCTGGAGCTGGCCAACCGAGGCCACGAAGTCCACTTCATCAGCTACGCCAACCCGATCCGCCTGGATCCGGGTACGCCGCGCATGCATTATCACGAGGTGGAAGTCACTACCTATCCGCTGTTTCAATATCCGCCCTACAGCCTGGCGCTGGCCTCGCGCATGGCTGAGGTGGCCGAAGCGTACGAGTTGGACCTGCTGCACGTGCATTACGCCATCCCGCACTCTATCTCCGCCCTGCTGGCGCAGCAGATGCTGGCGCCGGTGCGGTACGTGCCCTTCATCACCACCCTGCACGGCACCGACATCACGCTGGTGGGTACGGACCGGTCCTATTTCCCGATCACCAAATTCTCCATCGAGCAATCCAACGGCATCACTTCCATCAGCGATTATTTGCGCGCGCAAACAGTGGATGTGTTCGGAGTGAGCAACGAGATTCGCGTGATCAAGAATTTCGTGAACTGCGACCTCTATCATCCCGACGACGCCAAGAAAGCCGCATCCACGTACGCGCCGGCCGGCGAAAAGCTGCTGATTCACCTTTCCAACTTCCGCCCCGTCAAGCGCGTCAACGACTGCATTCGCATTCTGGCCGAAGTGCGCAAGCACGTTCCCGCTCACCTGTTGATGGTGGGAGACGGGCCCGACCGCAGCCCCTGCGAACACCTGGCCCGCGACCTCAAGGTAGAGCGGCATGTTACTTTCCTGGGCAAACAGAACCACGTCGAGCGCATTATTCCGCTGGCCCACGTGCTGTTGATGCCCAGCGAACTGGAGAGCTTCGGCCTGGTGGCCCTGGAAGCCATGGCCTGCGGCGTGGTGCCCGTAGCCACCGCGGTGGGCGGCGTCCCGGAACTGGTTACTCCGAGGCGAAGACGGATTTCTCGAAGCCGTAGGCGATATCCCAGCCCAGGCCGCCCGCGTAGTGCAACTGCTTACCGATGAGGACCTGCACTACCGGATGCGCAAAGCCGGAAGGTGGAACGCCTCGGACCGCTTCTGCAGCGACAAGATCATTCCGCAATACGAAAAGTATTATGTGGATGTAGTGAAAGCCGCGAAGTAACGCACCTGTTGCTTTCCCAAAGGAACTGTGTCACACTTCCTGTGGGAAACCCAATAAAGCACGATGAGAGAAAAAAGCGACGTCCGGCAGGGCACCCTGGCGCTGATGGTTCTGAAGACGCTGGATGTTCTCGGACCCTTACATGGCTACGGAATCGCCCGCCGCATCGAACAGATCAGCGGCGACCTTCTCACCCTGAACCAGGGCACTCTCTACCCGGTGTTGTTGAAGTTGGAGCAGGAGGGCTCGATTGCCTCGGAGTGGGGCGCCTCGGAGAATAATCGCAAGGCGCGCTTCTACCGGCTCACGCGCGATGGACGCCAACAGTTGCAGGCAGAGAAGCGGGATTGGGAACAGACCACGGCGATCATCGGCCGGTTCTTTGACGTGAAGGCGGAGGACCTGAAATGAAAGGCGTCCGGCGATTCGTCAAGCGGCTCGGCTCCTGGGCACGGCGCGACCGGGACGAAGAGCGGCTGAAGGCGGAGATTGAAGAACACATCCGCATGCAAACCGCCGACAACCTGCGCGCCGGACTCTCACCCCTGGAAGCGCGACGCCAGGCGCTGCTGCAATTCGGAGGCGTGGAAGTGGTCAAGCAGGACTACCGCCACCAGCGCGGGCTGCCGTTGCTCGAGACGCTGCTGCAGGATACGCACTATGCCGTTCGCCGGCTGCGGAAATCGCCGGCATTCACCATCACCACGATCCTGACGTTGGCGTTGGGCATCGGCGCCACTACTTCCATCTTCACCCTGGTACATGCCGTCCTGCTCAAGTCGCTGGCGGTGTCGAACCCCAGGGACCTCTACCGCCTGGGCCGCGCATCCCACTGTTGTGTGTGGGGCGGGTACAACCAGTCCAAGGAGTTTTCGATCGTCTCCTACGAGCTCTACAAACAGTTTCGCGACCATACCGAAGGCTTCGCCGAACTTGCCGCCTTCCAGGCCGGGTCCGGCAACCTGTTAGGAGTGCGGCGTGCAAACAGCGCCGAAGCCGCGCAAAGTTCTACCGGCAAATTCGTGTCCGGCAACTATTTCGCGATGTTCGGCCTGAGAGCCTATGCCGGCCGTACGATCTCGCCCAGCGACGATCGCGCCGGCGCACCGCCGGTGGCCATGATGAGCTATCGCCTGTGGCAGCAAAAGTACGGGTCGGACCCGGCCGTGATTGGCGGCGTTTTCAACTTCAATAACAAGCCGTTCACCGTTATCGGCGTGACTCCTCCGGGCTTCTTTGGCGATACCCTCACCGAAGCGCCTCCCGATTTCTACCTGCCGATCGCCACCGAGCCTCTGGTGCAGGGTGACAGTTCCATACTTCATTTTCCGGCAGCCCACTGGCTGGATCTGATTGGCCGCATCCGCCCGGGCGCGGCGCCCGAAGCCATCCAGGCGCAGATGCGCGTGGAACTGCAGCAGTGGCTCCACTCCCACATGGCCGACATGGATAACAACGCGCGCGCGAATCTGCCGCTGCAGACCCTGTACCTGAGTCCCGGAGGCGCGGGCATCACCAGTATGCGCGAACAGTACGAGCACTGGCTGGACATCCTGATCATGGTCTCGGGATTTGTGCTGCTGATCGTATGCGCCAATGTGGCGAATCTCATGCTGGTGCGAGGCATGGCGCGCCGCCAGCAGACCTCGCTCAGTATCGCGCTGGGAGCCCGGCCGTCGCGCCTGGTGCGGCAGGCCCTCACGGAAAGTATTCTCCTGTCCCTGGTGGGAGGCATTGTCGGCCTGGCGGTCGCGTTTGTGGGAACGCGCCTGATTCTGCACTTCACGTTCGCCACGCCTCCAGGATACGCTCCGGTCCCCATCAGCCCCGCCCCATCGCTGCCAATCCTGGGGTTCGCATTCCTCTGCTCGCTGGTTACGGGAGTTGCGTTCGGCGTGGCGCCCGCCTGGATGAGCGCCCGGGTGGACCCCATCGAAGCGCTGCGCGGCGGGAACCGTTCCACACAGCGCTCGGGCGCCTTTGCGCGTAGGACGCTGGTGGTTTGCCAGGCCGCCCTCTCGCTGGTATTGCTCTCCGCGTCCGGCCTGCTGACCGCCGCGCTGCGGAATCTGGAGAACCAGAATTTCGGCTTCGAGCAGAAGGGTCGAACCGTAATCAGCATCGATCCGCAACTCGCCGGCTACCGCGCCGAACAGCTCACCACTTTATACCAGCGCATTCACGATTCGCTGGCGAGGCTTCCGGGCGTGTCGTCCGTGGCGCTTTGTCTCTACTCGCCCCTGAGCGGAGACAATTGGAACGACGCCATTTTTGTAGACGGGCACCCTCCTCCCGGACCCAAGCAGCCGAATGTCTCCTCCTTCGATCGAGTCACCGGCGGCTACTTCGCCGTAACCGGGAACCGGATCCTGCGCGGCCGCGGCATTACCGATCAGGACACGGCCAGCTCGCCCCATGTTGCCGTGGTCAACGAGGCATTCGTACGCCGATTTTTCAAAGGCGAAGACCCCCTCGGCAAGCATTTCGGCCGCTCGGAGCTGGCGAGCCGCCCGCCAATATGAAATCGTGGGCATCGTCCAGGACGCCCGATACCTGCCCTACGATCTGGACCAACCGGTCGGCCCATTTATGTTTCTGCCGGCGTCTCAGCACGACGTATTCCCGACCCGCAGATACACCGAGGGGGATGCACGCAATCATTTTTTGCACGACGTGGTGGTGGCGATGCAGCCCGGCGCCGTCCTGTCCGACGCCGAGGCGCGGCGCGCCCTGGCTGCGGTGGATCCGAACTTGCCGGTCGTTTTCATGCGCACCCTGGAAGAGCAGGTGGCCGGGCAGTTCAACCAGCAGCGCCTCATTGCCCGCCTGACCTCCTTCTTCGGGCTGCTATCCCTCATCCTCGCGTCTATCGGGCTGTACGGAGTCACCGCGTACAACGCCGGGCGCCGCATCAATGAAATCGGAGTGCGCATGGCGCTGGGAGCCAGCCGCGGCCAGGTGATCGGGTTGGTGCTGCGCGGCGCTTTCGGGCTGATCGCAATTGGCCTGATTGCCGGACTGCCGCTGGCAATCGCGGCCGGGCGCTTCCTCGGAAATCAGCTATACGGCATGAATCCTTACAATCCCGAAGTGATTGCGGTGGCCGTGGCCGCGCTCGCGCTCGCCTCTCTGCTTGCTTCGGCGATTCCAGCCCGGCGCGCCAGCCTGACCTCGCCTTCGGAAGCCTTGCGAGCGGAATAACACGTTTGCACTCCGGCGCACCCTGGGATAGCCTGAGCTTTCCTATGATGCGATTGCTTTCTCTAGCTCTGCTACTCGCCATGACGGCCCAGCCCGCGGCTCCAACCTTTATGAGCGACGCCGGCGCCGGCCTGAAGACGCTGCAAACCTGGTACATCCCCGAAACGGGGCTCTGGCGAACCACCAATTGGTGGAATGCCGCCAACGCGGTGACGGTGCTCTCGCGGTACACCACGCTCAGCCACTCCAAGGAATTTCGAAGCGCCATATCGAACACATTCCAACTCAACTCCCATGGCAAATTCCTGAACCAATACTACGACGACGAAGGTTGGTGGGCGCTGGCGTGGATCGATACCTATGCGTGGTCGCATAACGCCGCACACCTCGAAATGGCGGAACAGATTTTCGCTGACATGACGACTGGTTGGGACGACACCTGCGGCGGGGGCATTTGGTGGAGGAAGGACCGTCACTACAAAAATGCCATCGCCAACGAGCTATTCCTCTCCGTGGCGGCCAAACTGGCGACGGTTTCACGGGACCCCAAGCAGCGCGCGTCCTACGCCGATTGGGCCAGGCGCGAATGGAAGTGGTTCGCTTCGACCGGCATGATCAATTCCCAGAACCTGGTGAACGACGGCCTGACAGCCGCCTGCCAAAATAATAAACGGAACACCTGGAGCTACAATCAGGGCGTGATTCTGGGCGGCCTGGCAGCGCTATCGAAGGTGCAGAGCGATCCGAAGCTTCTGGAACCCGCCAACGCCATCGCCTCGGCGGCCATCTCTCACCTGACTGACCCGGCCGGCATCCTCCACGATACTTGCGAGCCTAAATGCGGCGCGGACGGCGTGCAGTTCAAAGGCATTTTTGCGCGTAACCTGGCGATCCTCAACGCCGCCGCCCCCGATGCGCACTACCGCACCTTCCTCGAAACCAATGCGGAGAGTATCTGGCGGAATCAGGATGCGGAGCATCGCTTCGGAGTTGTCTGGAACGGTCCGTCGGAGGTAAATGCGGCAGCCCAGGTTTCCGCGGTGGATGCCCTGGTGGCCGCGGCCGGCGCCGCCAAGGTCCATAAGAAATAGGAAGGAGCCTGATGCCACAGACCAGACGGCAATTCCTGGCGCAGTGCGCGGGCGCGGCGCTGGCGGCAAGGGGCGCGGCTGCCGCCAATCGTCCCAACCTGGTATACGTTTTCGCCGACCAACTCCGCTATCTTTCCTGCGGCTACGCCGGCGACGAGTTCGCCCGCACTCCGAACATCGATCGGCTGGCAACGCGCGGTTGCAACTTCCGCCAGGCGATTTCTTCCACGCCGGTCTGCTCGGCATACCGTTCGAGTCTGTTCACCGGGAAATACCAGTCCAGCACCGGCATGGTGATCAATGAACTGCGCCTGAGCCCGGAGCACGAATGTTTCGGGCATGTACTCACCCGGAACGGCTACGGCACGGCGTATATCGGCAAGTGGCACATGTGGGCAAATCAGTTGGGCCATCACGAATTGACCGTGAATGGCTTTGTGCCTCCCGGACCGTACCGCCTGGGGTTCGACGGCCAGTGGGCGGCTTACAATTTCAATCACGAATACTACCACTCGCCGTACTTCGAAAACGACACGCAGCGCCATATTCGCCAGGGTTACGAACCCGACGAACAGACCGATACCGCCATCCAATTCCTGCGATCGCACAAGAGTGACGGCCCGCCGTTCGCGCTGTTTCTCTCCTGGGGTCCACCGCACGACCCGTGGGACACGAAAAACGTTCCGCCGGAATACCTGGCAATGTTCAAGGACACGAAGATTCCGCGGCCGCCGAACTACTCGGACGTACCCGACCCTTACGCCGACAATTGGGCCAGGCCGGCGGCGGACTTCGGCGCCCAGTTGACGGACCTGCAGCGGGTCTATTATGCGCAAGCCGCCACGGTGGACTGGAATGTGGGCCGGATCATGCGGGCACTGGAAGAGTCCGGCCTGGCCGGCAATACCATCCTGGTTTTCACTTCCGACCACGGCGAGATGTTCGGGGCCCATGGCCGCCGCGCAAAATACATCTTCTACGAGGAAGCCGCGCGCGTGCCGTTCCTGGTCTGCTGGCCCGGCCACATCCGCAAGAGTGTGTCCGACGCTCTGCTGGGGACACCGGATATTATGGCTACGCTGCTCTCGCTGATGGGCCTGCCGGTTCCGCGGGCCGCGGAGGGCGCCGACCTGAGCCGGCAGGCTTTGGGCCAGGGGGGCGCCGGTCCGGAAGCCGCGCACATGCAGGGCATGGGCACCACCGCCGCCTGGACCGACGGTACGGAATGGCGCGGCCTGCGCAGTCACGAGTACACGTACGCAGTGTATCGGCGCGATGGGAAGGAGCTGTTGTTCCACAATCCTCGCGACCCCTACCAGTTGCGGAACCTGGCCGGCGAGAAGTCAGCCTCCGCCACTCTGCGGCACTACCGCGAGCTTTCGGCGCGCTTTCGTAAGGAGCACAACGATACCTTTGAATCCTGCACGTGGTATCGCGATCACTGGACGCGCGACCGCAATATTACGATGACTGCCGGGGGAGTCACTCAGAATCTGGAGTTACTCGACCAAACGATGAAGAAGTGGTTTCCACCAAGGTAGAGTCATGTCACTCACTCGCAGATCTTTTCTTCACACCATTCCGGCGGCTGCCGGAGCACTCACTCCAGGCTGGGCCGCGGCGCCGCCACGGCCGAATATCATCCTGATTCTGGTGGACGATATGGGATTCTCCGATATCGGCTGCTACGGCTCGGAGATCGAGACGCCGAACATCGACCGGCTGGCATCGCAAGGTGTACGCTTCACGCAGTTTTACAGTTGCGCGCGCTGCTGCCCGTCCCGTGCCTCGCTGCTCACGGGCCTCTATCCGCACCAGGCTGGAATCGGACACATGGTGGACCAGGCCGGTCCCGCGCCGGGGTATGTCAACGATCTGAGCCCGCGCAGCCGGACCATCGCGCAGGTATTGAAAGGCGCCGGCTACCAGACCGGCATGGCCGGGAAATGGCATGTGACTCCAGTCACTCAGTCACACCATAACTGGCCCTTGCAGCGCGGCTTCGATCGGTATTACGGCATCATCCACGGCGCCGCGGATTACTTCAACCCGGTGACTCTGACCCTGGGCAACGATCCGGCGCCGCCCACGGGTCCCGATTACTATTTCACCGACGCCCTCGGCGATTACGCCGTGCGATTCCTGGACGAATTCTCGCAACGGCCCGATCCTTTCTTTCTGTACACGGCAT
This sequence comes from uncultured Solibacteraceae bacterium, assembly GCA_963853855.1. Classification (GTDB taxonomy): domain Bacteria; phylum Acidobacteriota; class Terriglobia; order Bryobacterales; family Bryobacteraceae; genus Sulfopaludibacter. The sequence goes on from CAWKYG010000045.1 coordinate 145,915, forward strand.
TCACCGCGCCGCATTGGCCGCTACATGCGAGGCCCGACGATATCCGCAAATACGAAGGCCGGTACCGTAAGGGCTGGGATGCCCTGCGCGAAGAGCGCCATGCCAGGCAGTTGCAACTCGGCATGTTACCGAAGCGTTGGGACCTGACCGCTCGCGATGCGCGGATTCCCGCCTGGAAAGACGCGCCCGATCAGGCGTGGCAATCCCGCCGCATGGAAGTTTATGCGGCGATGGTCCACCGCATGGATCAGAACGTGGGCCGGATCCTGGACAAACTCAAAGAGACCGGCCGGGAGCGGAACACCCTGGTGCTTTTCATGTCCGATAATGGCGCCTGCGCCGAAGAAGCGACGCCTGGTTGGCGCGGCCTGCATATTCCGAAGACTACGCGGGACGGGCGTCCGGTGCGTGTGGGAAATGTCCCGAGCGTCATGCCGGGCGCGGAGGACACCTTCCAGAGTTACGGTATTCCCTGGGCGAATGCCAGCAATACACCATTCCGGCTCTATAAACACTGGGTCCACGAAGGCGGCATTTCCTCGCCGCTGTTGATGCGCTGGCCGGAGAAGATCGCGCCGCGCCGAACCTGGGTGGGCGGACCCGGGCACTTCATCGACGCAATGGCAACTTGTGTGGACGTCAGCGGCGCCAAATACCCGCCGGATTCCGGCGGCGAAGGTGTCATTCCGATCGAGGGCCGGAGCCTGCTGCCGCTTGCCACTCACTCTGCGGGCCAGGCCGAACGAAGCCTTTTCTGGGAGCATGAAGGGAACAAGGCCATGCGCCGCGGTCCCTGGAAACTGGTGCGCAAATTTCCCGGCGAATGGGAACTCTACAACATGGAGGAAGACCGCACCGAACTGAAGGACCTGGCCGGGAACTTCCCAGCCCGCACGAAGGAAATGGTAGCGGCGTGGCAGGCGTGGGCGGACCGGGCCGGAGTCCTCCCGTGGGAACAGGTTTCGAAGCAACAGCACAGCCGGTGAGTTAGACCAGGCAATTCTTGCAGTAAGCCACGCACTTGGTGATTTCCTGCATTACGGTGGAACCTTCGGGCACTTTGTACTCGAATTCGATGGTGGCCTGGAACGGGTACTTCTCCTTCTGCATCAACTGCAGAACCTCTTTGATGGGCGTGTCGCCTTCGCCGAACGGCACGTTGGGACCGTTGTTCATTTTGCGGTCCTTCACGTGAATGTGGGTGATGCGGTCGGCATGCTCCTTCAGGAACGGAATCGGCGAGGTGCTGTTGCCGGCGACGAAGTGGCCAATGTCCAGATTGATGCCGTTGTATTTGGAATAGGTCATGGCCTTTTCCCAACTCTGCGGCGCGCCGAATGCTTCGGGACTATGGATGTTGGTATGGCCGTGGTAGCCCACCATCATCTTGTGCTTGGTGGCGAACTCACCTAGCCAGGGAGTTTTGCTCAGCGGGATTTCGCAACTGATGGCCCGCGCTCCCAGGGTCTTCGCCAGAGCGAAAGCATAGTCCACCACTTCGTCTTTCATCTTATCGACGCCGTCGAATTTCACGATCTGGATAGCAATGCCGGCGTCCTCATACTTCTTGCGGAACTTCTTGAACTGATCCATCGGGGCCGCCAGGCGCCACTTCTCGATCGCCTCCGCCTTAGATTCCGCGTCCTTTTTCCGGGCGGCCAATTGCTCCGGAGTCGGCTGCGTCCGGGGCCGCGGCGCCCCGCCCAGATCGGTGGAGATGGGACAGCCAAAGAAGGCTTCCACCGGCTGGGAGCGTAGTTCCACGGCGCTCAAGCCCAACTCAAGCACATCCTTCTGAACGTTTTCGGCATCGCCAGGCATGCCATGAAAGCTGTACGGCACATTGATTCCCACCTGTACCCCGCCCCACTTGCTGTCCGGTTTTGCCAGCAGCGTGGCGGGCATCGCGACGAGCGCCAGTTTTCCAAGATCCCTTCTCGTATAGAGCATCGGCTTTCCACCTCCTACAGGGAACGCTGTTCCATTCTAGCCCCCCGCGGCTACCTGTGTTTCAATCGATTCATGCGCATTCTCTGTGTCGCCCTCGCCGCCGCCACCCTGGCCGTGGCCGCGGATTCACCCATACGCTTGTGGCCCGGAGCCGCTCCGGGCGACAACGGAAATATCGGACCCGAGGCCGATACCTCCGGCCCCAACGGCGCGCTGGTCGCCGGGCGCACGGTCATCCGGCTCGGCAACGTCAGCACCCCCACGCTCACCGTGTACCGCCCGCCGAAGGATAAGGACGTTCACACCGCCGTGCTGGTCTTTCCCGGCGGAGGCTATTCCATTCTCGCCATGGACCTGGAGGGCACCGAAATCTGTGAATGGCTCAACACCATCGGAGTGACCGGCGTTTTGGTGAAATATCGCGTTCCGGCTCGCCAGGGCCGGCCGCGATGGGCCGCGCCACTGCAGGACGCGCAGCGCGCCCTCGGAATGGTTCGCCGGCGAGCGAGCGAATTTGGCGTCGATCCCAGGCGCATCGGCGTGCTCGGCTTCTCCGCCGGAGGCCACCTCGCCGCGGCCCTCAGCACCAATTTCGAACGCCGTACCTACGATTCCGTCGACGCCGCCGATGCCGTGAGCTGCCGCCCGGATTTTACTCTGCTGGTCTATCCGGCATATCTCACCGTGAAAGACGAGGGCGATAAGGTGGCGCCGGAACTGAAGATCACCTCGGAAACGCCGCCGGCCTTTCTGGTGCAGGCTGAAGACGATGGCGTCCGCGTGGAAACCAGCCTCTTCTACTACGCCGCCCTGAAAAACGCTCGCGTCCCGCGGAAATGCACCTGTATCCGAAAGGCGGCCACGGTTACGGACTGCGGCCTTCGGCCAACCTGGTGACCACCTGGCCAAAGCGCGCCGAGGAATGGATGCGCTCCCTGGGAGTGCTCGGCAAGTGAGACGCTCTTGGCGTTACGCGCTGCTGCTGGCGCTGCCGCTGTCTCTCGCCGGCCAATTCACACTCTACACCTGCGTGGTAACGTCCAAAGGCTATGTGGTGGGCGCCAAGCTGCCTCCCAGCGGCATCTTTCTCAAATCCGAAACAGGCGCATGGCATCACGCGGGCTACAATCACCCATTCCTCAACGCGCTCGACTACGATCCGCGCGACCCCGGCACGCTCTACGTTGCCGCCGGCAACGGCCTGCTGCGAGTCACTGATCACGGCGAGCGCTGGAAGATTCTTACCGGCAGCGATGTGACTGAGTTACAGGATGTGTCGGTGGACCGCAACTCTCCGGGCACCATCTATTTCACTCACACCGCGGGCATTCGAGTCACTCACGACGGCGGAGTCACCTGGAGCGATGCTTCCGCCGGGCTGCATCGCAAATTCACGCAGGCCATTCGCGTGGATACGCGCCGCGCGGGAGTCCTGGTGGCCGGGAATGAAGAAGGGATCTTCCACAGCGAAGATGGCGGCCGATCCTGGAAACTCGCGGGCGCCGCCGGATACCAGGTGCTGCGCGTCGAACAATCGCCTCACGACCCCTGCTACTGGCTGGCCTCAACGCAAGGCGGCGGCCTGTTCGCATCCACCGATTGCGGAGTCAGCTTTCGAGAGCAACGGAAACCTGGGCGTGGACCGGAATCTTTCCGATATCGCCTTCGATCCGTCGACGCCGAACCGCGTCGCGGTGGCTGGATGGGGCGTGGGCGTGGCTCTCTCCGAAGATGGCGGCAAGACGCTGGCAGTTCCGGAACGCCGGGCTTCCTTCCACCGAGGTGTGGAGCGTCGCCTTCGACCCCGCCAGGCCCGGCCGCATCTACGCCAGCGTGCATGAGGACGCGCTCTATGTCTCGCAGGACTACGGCCGCACGTGGACCAAGGACGGGCTGGAGGGCAGCCGCGTCTTTCGAATGATATTCGTCCCGGAGGTGGCGGCGATGATTCGCCTGGTATTGCTGTCCGGCCTGCTGCTGGCTCCCGTGCGGGGCGCAGACGCCGGCGTTTCCGCGAGCGCGTTCAGCGGTGATCGAGGCGTATGCGCACCCCAAGGGCACTGGCCCGCTGGGCTATGCCAACATCGCCGCCAAGCTTCGGCTGCACGAGGATCGCGAGCCTGTGTTCGCGCGCCTCGAAGAGCTGCTCGCCGAGCCGACCGGCGATATGTTCTGGATGTTCCCCGTCACCGCCATCGCCTATCTGGACCAGGGGCAGTTGACCGAGCCGGCCCGCCAGACGCTGCGGCGCTCTTTCCAGACCTACATGCCCTACCGCGGCGACACCGAGAATCACTGGCTGCTGTATTACACCAGCTTGTATCTGATGTCGCAGATGTGGCCGGACCAGGGCGGCGAGCAGTGGTACACCGGAAAATCGTCGGCGGAGAACATGCGCGAAGCCGAAGGCTGGATCAATTCGTGGGTCCGGCTCACCACCACGCGGGGGCAGGGCGAATACGACAGTCCGCATTACATGGGCCTCTACTTCCTCTCCATGTCGTACCTGGCGGCATGGGCCAAAGATCCGGCCATGAAGAAGCGGGCCACCATGATGCTGGAGTACCTGATGGCCGACTATGCGGCCGAAAACCTGGACGGCATCTATGTGGGCGCGCACTCGCGCCTCTACGATCAGCCGGTGCTGGAAAAGTGGCTCAATCCGTCTTCGGATTTCGGGTGGGTGCTGTTCGGCCTCGGCCGTCCGCTCGATCCGCCCGACGGGTACATCATCTTTTACGTGCTGGCCAGCGCCTACGAGCCGCCCGAGATTCTCAAACGCATCGCCACGGATCGCGAGCATCCCTACACGCACTACGAACTGAAAAGGACGCGCAACCGCTGGCGCTTCTTCGATGACCTGCACGGGCCGGTGTACAAGACCACCTACGTGCGGCAGGAGTACGCGGTCGGCTCCGACCAGGGCGGCACGCTGCAGCCCATCCAGGAGCACTCCTGGGACGTGACCTGGAATGTGCCCGACCCGCGCGGCGTGCAGAACACCTTCTTCACCCTGCATCCCTATTCTTCGTTGCGCGAACTCCAGACCTACTTCACGTTTCCGCCCGACATCGGGATCGCCGACGTAGTCAGCTCGAAGAAGAGCTACGATTCGCCCGATAAGTTCGTGGGCGGGTCTCCGTACGAACAGATTTTCCAGGACCAGGATACGGTTATCGTGCTCTACGACATCCCGCCGGGCACCCGCTTTCCGCACATCAATGGTTTCTTCTCCAAGGATCTGGCGGAGGTCCGCGAGGACCCGTCGGGCTGGATCTTCGCGCGCGGCGGCGATGCGCTGATTGCGTGCCGGCCGTTGCAGCCCTATAGCTGGAAGCCGATTGAAGGCGGCGGCAGGCGATTGTTCAGCCCGTACGCTCAAAAATGGCATCGTGGTGCAGGTGGCGGCACGTTCGGAGTTCAAGGATGCTGAGGCGTTCCGCCAGGCGATCCTCTCTCTGCCACTGGAATTCCAGCTGAGTCCGCTTCCCACGGTGAGATTTCGTTCCCTGCGCGGGAAGACTTTGAGCTTCACTTACGGCCAGACATCTCGGATCCGCAGCCACTGGCCTTTATTCGGCGGGCCGTTTGTGGAAGCAGCCGTGGATTCTGAACAACTCACGCTGAAATACGGGAAAATGCGCCGCGTTCTGGATTTTCGGCGGCTTACCGTGACGGACACGCCGTAACTCAATCCAGGCCGGTTTCCAGGGCCGCCATGATGCCGGCAATTTCTTCATCGCTTGGAAACCGCCAGTCTAATTTCATGTTCCGCGCCCGCCGGTACATATCTTCGCGCTTCTTTTCAAAGCGGACAGTCAGCAATTTCGGGTCGAGGCTCTTTCCGCGCAACGCGGGCGCCCAGTGTGTGCCCTGGCCATGATCCCCATGACAGGAGTTGCATCCATTCGCGGTGTAGGCTTCCTGCCCGTTGCGAGGTTTGTCGCTAGATGGCTTCCGGAAACGCAGCAGCGCCCTTAACTTACTGGTGGAAAGCGTGCGGAATTCCTTCTCGCCGAAGTTGAAATCATCAGAGAGCAACTCGCTATCCGTGAAGGCAGGCTGAGCCACCCCGCCTTTTTCATGGTGGCGAGTCTCGGCAAACACGTGGTACAGTTCATGACCCAGAACGCGCGCCAACGCGCGACCTAAGAGCTGGTCCCGCTTCCGGGCATCTGACTGCAGCAACTTGGCTTGCAGTAAATCGTGAAGCCGGTCGCAGTCTATATCGACGAAAGGAAGAATTACGCCATCGCTGATGTGGGTCCAAGCCAGCGCCCCGCCCACCGCGCGGTGGGGTTGCAGCCTGACCGCCTCGCATGTGCCGGTGAAGGTCACCACGACCAGGGCCGACGACGATTCTCCGTACCGGGGAGCGGCCAGCGATCTCCACTCCACATCCAGGCCGATTGGAGAGACTAGAGCCGCCATTTCCGACTCCATGGAAGTCTCGACCGCCTGGGTGGGCGTGCTTCGAAATTCGGTGTAGATTCTGAGGGGGGCGCCGGAGCCGCCCACTGTTGCGCTGAACGCGGACAAGGCGCTCAGCGTCAGGCAACAGAGAATGGATTTCATGCCGGGCCTGACACTTTCCGACAGTTAGACACTAGCGCCACTCGCGCGTGGTGTCAATACCCCTAAAGGCATGCCCCCCTTGGACTACGTGGAACACCCGGCAGCAACCAGGGCGTCCAGCGTAGCCTCGGCGGTGGACCGCCAGGAGAACATCAAAGCCCGGCGTGGACCGGCTTGGGACAGGCGCTCGCGCAATTCGCAATCTTCCACCAGACGCAGCAGCGCACTGGTGATGGCTTCCGGATCCAATGGATCGAACAGCAGGGCGGCCTCGCCGGCGATTCCTGCCAGCGGCTCGATCCGCGAGCAGGCGGTGGGAACGCCCGCCGCCAGAGCCTCCAGAACCGGTAAGCCGAACCCTTCGAACTTGGACGGGTAAACGAACGCCCACGCGCGCTGGTACAGATCGTACAAGTCCTGACGCGGAATCCAGCCGGGAAACTCTACCGAATCCTCCAGCCCGAGCGACTTCCGCAGCGCCACCAGGGGGCCGGTGAAGAAACCGTGAATGCCGCACGCGATCAACCGGAATTCGGGATACACCTCGCGGAATCCGGCAAAACCACGCAGCAGTGCGTCGAGGTTCTTGTGCGGATGAAGGGTAGAGGCGGAGAGCAGAAATGGTTCCGGGCCGGCGCCGCTTTCCGATCTCGAAAAATACCGGATCCACACCCAGAGGCACGACGCGCAGTTTGGATTCCGGCAGGCGGTAGAAGCGGCGCAAGTCGGCGGCGGTAGGGTCGGAGATGGCCAGCACGAGCTTCGATACCTGCGCCGACCAGAACAGAAAGAACCTCCAGAAGGGCAGGTCGAACCAGCGAAAATATTCCGGGTGCCGCTTGTGTTGCAGATCGTGGAACACGGTCACCTGCGGGCAGGGGCAGAAAAGCGGAGCGGTAAATCCCGGGTTCAGCATCACGTCCAGGCGCAGGCGCAGGGCCTGGAACGGCAGCATGGTTTGTTCCCAGAAGATGCGCGCCGGGCGCGAAACGGCTCGCACGGCCTGCGGCCGGATTTCGAAATTGGGCAGGGACGGTACCAGGTCCGGCCCGGTTTCGCAATTGGTAAATACGAAGTAGCGATTGCGGGAGTCGATCTCGCCGAGCGCCGCCAGCAAACTCCGCAGGTAAATCTCCGTGCCGCCCAGGCAGCCCGGAATCAGGTACAGCGCGTTCACTCCGATGCGCATGATGGGGTCAATGACGGGCCGCGCAGACAGTAGCCTGCCGAAGCGCCTCGGCGCCATCGGGCGTGGCGGGATCGAGCGCCAGTGCGTGCTGATATTCCTGCACCGCCTTGCCGCATTCGTTCGTACTGTAATATACCAGCCCGCGATAGAAGTAGGTCAGCGCATAATTTGGGTCTATCATCGCGGCGCGGTTCAACGCCTCCAAGGCTTGGGGCCATCGCTTGGCCGCGCCGTTCACCTGTCCGATTTGGGAATAGATGTGCGCCGTGGGGGTCAGCGCCGCCGCCTCGTGCAGTTTCGCCAGCGCCTTATCGGTCTCGTGCAACGCGGCGTAGGAGAGGCCCCAGTCCAGCAGCAGGTCGGCCCTGGGAGGACCCACGCGTGCCGCTTCGGCAAACTTGCTGATGGCGGCCGGGTAGTCCTGGCGCGCGTAGTACACAAACGCCAGTTGGAAGCGGACGCGGGTCTTATTCGGCGACTTCTGACGGTATCCTGCCACAGGGCCATCGGGCTGGCCCACACCGCGGCCCGGGCGTGGGTGGCAAGGGCCGCTACCAGCACCACCGCCGCGCCCCCGTAAGCAAACTGCCGGCGATCGATCTTGATGCGATTCACCAGGTCTACGGCGATGAGGAGCAGGCCCAGCATCGAGAAGTACAACCGCCGTTCGGCGACGGCGTCCTGAATCGGCAGGAACGAAGAGGTGGGAGCCATCAGGATCAGGTAGGCGAAGAAGCCGTAGGCGGCCAGGCGAAAGCGCCGTCGCAAAAACCATGCCGCGCCTGCCAGGGCAATCAGGGCGATGAGCCCGACGATAGCGCCATGATCCAAAATGGTCCGCGAGACCGGGAAGTCCCAGTCGGCATTCAGATTCACGGGCAGAATGAACTCGCGCATATACACAAAGAGGGCGCGGCATTGCGTGAAGAAATATTGATACCAGGTGAAATCTTTCAACGCGAAGCCGGCAGTCTTCGCGCCGAAGATCAGGCGCCAGAAGAACGCTAGTCCGACCGCCGCGCCGGCGGCCATCAAGACGTACAGGCGCCAGTTTCGGCGATGCCCCGCAAGGAAAAGCCCGGATTCCACCAGAAATCGGTGAGCAGCAGGAGGGCGGGCAGCGCCATGGTCTGTTCCTTCGAAGCCAGCGCCAGTCCGAAAAGAGCCAGCACCTCCACCACAACCGGCCAGGTGGCGGAGGTTTCCCGGCGATAGAGAAACACCGCGAACGCGGCCAGGGCGAACATCGTGCTGAGCGACTCGCTGCGGCCGGCCACGTATGCCACCGCCTCGGTCTGAACCGGATGCAACAGAAAGAGGAATGCCGCGAAGGCCGCCAGCACCGTCCGGCGGGGCTTTTCCACCCCGCTCCATTCCACCAGGCGCAGCACAATCAGGAAAATCAGCCCCGAGGCAAGATAGTGAATCAGCAGATTGACGACGTGATAAGAGAACGTGTCATCGCCCGATAACTGCGAATTGAGCCAGTAAGTGAGTTGCAGCACGGGACGGACGCCTATTGGCAGAGTGTCGTTAGCGGCGGTGGGGAGGGTATAAGAGAGCGCATAATCGTCGAAGAGAAAGTCGCCGTGCAGGGCCGGGCCGTAAGCCAGGAAAAGCACGACCAAGGCCACCGCCGCCGCAGCAAGAAATGGCCACCGGCTGGCCTTTGCCTGTTCTTTTCTTTGCTTGGGCTGGGCTTTAACCTTCATGGTCTCGCAAATGATGCAGGTGATATTCCAGAATCGCCACGCGCTGCGCTAAAGCGATGTTGTCGTCACGAAGATGAGAAATGATCACGGAGAAACGATAGAACATGACCAGTAACACGCCCGCGCCCAACAGGAAGAGCGTGAGGGGCGTATCCGGCAGTCCCGCCATGCGGCGAAACAGATCCAGCACGGGGCGCACACGGGACAGCACCAGCATAGCCGTGGCAGCCAGCAGCCAGGTGACCGAGTATTCCACACGAATGTGGGCGCGGCGCACGCTGATAAGCACCACGATCAACAGCACGATGCTCAAGGCCGTAGTCACGTTCAAGAGTCGATCCATCTATCCTCCTTTGCCGCCTTGTTCCGGTGGACGATGTCGCCGGCGTTCAAACTTCAATATGTTGACGAACACCCCCAGGAGCACGTGCACAATGTAGTAGAGCGACTTCAACGCGGTAATCGACGAACGCCCGGTGACGCGCGGGCGCATCTTGCAGGGAATCTCCTCGAAGCGGAATCGCCTGCGCTGCAGCACCACCAGCGCTTCAATCTCCGGATATTCCAGGGGAAAACTGCGCGCTAAAAACACCCAACGCGGTCCGATTCACACCCACGAAGCCGGAAGTCGGATCATGCACGGGCTTGCCCAGAATAGGCCGCAGGACCGCACGAAAAAAGCGGATCCCAAGACGGCGCACCGTCCCCGTGTCGGAATCGGTCAGATCGGCGAAACGGGAGCCGATCACCATCTCACAACCGGATGTCTTCAGTTTATCCCACACTCTGGGGATATCGCGCGCGTCATGCTGGCCGTCGCCGTCCACGCGAATCACATAGTCGAACCCCAATTCGTACGCCAGTTTGTACCCGGCCTGTACCGCGCCTCCCAAGCCCAGGTGATGCGGCAATTGAAGCACCTCGGCGCCGGCCTCACGGGCGCGGGCCACGGTACCGTCCCAGGAGCAGTCGTCGATCACCAGCACCGGCACACCGGGTACATGTTGATGGATGGACTGCACCACCCCGGCGATGGCGCCCTCTTCATTGAGGGCCGGCACAATCACCAGCAACGAACCGGGCGCGCGAGGAGGAGTCAAAGAGCTGCCATCCTCCTGATGCTGATGGAGTGGCTGCGCACCAGGTGCCGGAAAATGGCCGGCGTGATGCGCGCGCGGGCCCGAATCTCGGCGCGCTGCCGCCACAGCCGCGCACCGTGGAGCAGCACGGCCCCATGCGCCCGCAGGACGTACCAGAGCATACGAATGCCGGCATTGCCTTCCGCGCGAAAACGCGCCGCGCTGCCCTGCCCCCGCAAACTGTACCAAAAATGCCAGAAATAGCGGCCCCAGGCGGCAAAGAGAGCGGCTGGAAGCATGCTTCCCGGAAAATTCTTCAGCAGGACAAACAAGCGATTCCGTTCCACGTAGTAGGCCTTGACGGGCGATGCCCGCCCGGCCGAATGGGAATAATGGTGCTCCACCATCGCCTCCGGCACATACAGGCACTTCCAACCGGCCCAGCGAGCCCGCAAGCCCAGGTCCGTATCTTCGCAGTAGAGGAAGAAATCATTGTCGAAGCCGCCTACCTCCTCCAGCATGGCACGCCGGTACAGCGCCGCCGAAGCGCTCGGGAAAAGCGCCTCCTCGAGTACCGGAAAATCCTCCGGCGAACGCCCATGTCCGCGTTGTTTGCTGCTGCCGTCGCGCGCCACCAGCATGCCCGCCGAATCCAATCCCATCTCGCCAAACAGGCGCACCTGCGAGGCGCACATGCCCGCATCGGGCCGCTGCTCCAGCGCGCGAACCAGGGCGTCCAGCCATTCCGGGTGGGCCACGGCGTCATCGTTCAAGACCGCGAGGTAGCGCGAGGAAGAGGCCTCAATGCCCTGATTGACCGCTGCGCCGAATCCGACGTTCGTGCTGTTTTCGATAATCTCCGCACCCGGAGCGGCTCCGTTCCGGCGCGCGAGGGCCTGCCCGCTATTGTCCACCACGACAATCAGGAAATCCCGCCGCGACTGCCTGTGAAGAGCTTCCACGCATTCCCGGAGCTTGGCATCCGCAGCCAGCGTGGGAATCACGATGGTAACCAGAAAATCAGTCAATTCTTGATTTTACCCTGCGCCCGAGGGACGGCGACAGTCGGTCTTTTGGCCGAAAGATAGGTTCGCGGCGTCAGACCGGTAACATCCATCACCGAAATCACGCCTACAATGTCGCTATGACCAAAAAGTTGCTTTTTGCATGTACGCTGGCTCTTGCCGTGGCCCTCGTCGCCTTCGCGGCGGACCCCACTGGCAAGTGGACCTATGAACAACAGGGCCGGGGCGGCGGCAACCCCACAACCGTGACTCTGACCCTTAAAGCCGAAGGCTCTACGCTGACCGGAAATATGAGCCGTCCGGGCCGGGGTGGCGATCCCATGGTTTCCGAGATCAAGGACGGAAAGATCGATGGCGACGCCATTTCCTTTACTATTGAACAAGCAGGCCGGGGCGGTGGCAACCCGACCAGCATCACCTACAAGGGCACGATGAAGGGCGATTCGATCGATCTCGAATATACTCGTCCGGGCCGCAACGGTGGCGAACCGACGACCACCAAAGTGACTGCGAAAAAAGCTACCACCTAAAAGGGTTCCAAAATTACGGTTACCGGTCGAGGCAGCGGGGGGCTGTGAATAATTCGCCCCACTGCTGCCTGACGGTAACATCCTGTCGATTCTGTACGCCTTCCCTAGCACTATGACCAAAAAGCTGCTTTTTGTACTGACGATTCTGCTTGTTGTTGCATTCGGAGCGATGGCTGCCGACATCAGCGGCAAGTGGACTGCTGAAACACCCGGCCGTAATGGCGGGGCTCCTCGCGTGACTACCTTCAACTTCAAGGTCGATGGCTCCACGTTGACCGGCAATATCTTCCCGGCCGGGCCGCGGCGGAGATCCGATGGTATCGGAAATCACCGACGGTAAGGTCGACGGCAACAACGTGACCTTCAATGTGAAGATGAGCATGGGCGGAAACGAGATGGTGATGGGCTACAAGGGTACCATCAATGGCGACACCATCGAACTCGAATCCACCATGACGGGCCAGGATGGCACTCCTCGCACGAACAAGATGACCGCCAAGCGGGCGACCACCTAGTTCCGGCTAAGCATCACCGGTAGGACAGGCCGCTCCGGTCTGTCCTACTTCCTCTCCTCCACCCTCACCATCGCAGGCGTCCCTCCCCGTTGTCCCATGTATGTTTCCACGGTTTGTGTCTTTCCGTCCGCCGATAGACTGCGCACCTCCACCAGCGAAAGGCCGCGATCGCCAGTCACCGTTGTTACTACCTTCCCGCCTTCCCAATGAGACTTGGAGTGGAATTCGTTACCGTTCACTTCGTTGACGCAATCGCGGTCGTCGGTGGTCAGCTTGAGGAACGATTTCGATTCGCCGCGGTTGTCCTCGCTGGTGGTAGAGATGGTGAGCACGGGCTCTTTGTGGTCGATCACCTCGACGTAGGATTTGGGTTTCGGCATCCGGCCGTAATCGCTCCGGGCTGCGTTGATGGTCCAGTGGCCCGAAAGGTCGGGCTTTTTCTCCTGCGCCCAAATGGGCGCGAGCAGCAAAACAGTACATGCGAATGTCAGCTTCATAGAGTTACTCCTGTCGTAAACACTGCGCCGGATCGGTGTGGACGGCGCGCCATGCGGGAAGCGCGGCGGAGGCCAGGGAGACTGCCAGCATCAGCGCCGCGGCGCCCGCCAGAATCCACGGGTCCGCCGGTGCGACACCGAACAGAAGCCCGCGCAGAGTCTGGCCGGCGGCCATCGAAAGCAGCGCTCCAGCAGCGATGCCGGCCAGCGCCAACCCGGCGCCGCGCCGTAACACCAGCGTCGAAATATCGCCCGGCGCCGCTCCCAGCGCCATCCGGATTCCCAGTTCCACCGTGCGCTGCGCCACCAGGTAAGACAGCACGCCATACAAACCGGTGACGACCATAGCCAGCGCTACCAGAGCCAGCAGAACCGAACAGACCGAGCGCAGCTTTTGCGATGCCACCGAGCGATTCAGCCGCTGCTCCAGGGTCTGCACATCGGATGCGGCTACCGCGCCGTCTAACCGCGCCAGCGTGCGCCGGACGGGTTCGGCGAGCGCCTCGGGGTCACCGCCGGTCCGCAGGATCAGTCCGGCGAAGCGCAGGCCGTTGCGCTGCATGTAGGGCCGGTAGACCGCGGGCGCAACCTCTTCTTCCAAAGAGCCGCGCTTGGAATCGCCCACGACCCCCACAATGGTGCGCCACGGCTCCGGCGATTCCACGAAACCCAGCTTGATGCGCCGGCCCAGTGCCGGTGCCGCTCCGAAATACCGGCGAGCCAAGGCGCGATTGACGATCACGGCGCGGCTCTCCGCGGTCATCTCGCCCGGGGTGAAGTCGCGGCCCTCCAGCAAAGGCGTGCCGGCCCCGCGGAAGTACCCTGCGCTGATAAACAAGGCGTCCACGCGATGGCGCGGACCCTCATCCGAATTCCAGGGCCGCTCGCCCTCCGCGCTGGCCAGCGCAAAACCGGTACTGCCGCCGGTGAAGGGGAGCGAGGATGCCAGAGCCGCGCTCCGCACGCCGGGCAGTGCCGCCAGGGCATCCAGCGCGTTCCGGTAGAACTCGAACTGCCGCGACGGCTCGCGATAGGCGGCAGCCGGCAGGTTGACAGCGAGGGTCAGGGCATGGTCCGTACGAAAACCCGGGTCCACAGCGGTAAGCGCGGAAAAACTGCGGACCATCAGCGACGCGGCCACCAGCAGCACCAGGCTGAGCGCCACTTCCGCCGCCACTAGGGTGCCGCGCAAGTCCACCTGCCGCCGGCGAGCGGTCCGCAGCGCTTCGCGAGCGGGAGCAATGCCGAACAACAGCGCAATCGCTACGGCCGTGACGGCGGTGCAGGCAAACACCGGCGCATCCAAATGCACGGGCCGTCCAGCCAGCATGGCATCGGGAATCAGCGGCAGCAGAAGGCGCACCAGCAGGGCGCCCAGAGCCAGGCCCGCTGCCGACCCGGCCGCGGCCAGCACCAGGCTTTCGGTGAACAACTGCCGCACCAGGCGATGCGCCGGAGCTCCGATGGCCAGCCGGATGGCCATCTCTCCCCGCCGCGCGGCCCCGCGCGCGATCAGCAGTCCCGCCACGTTGGCGCAGGCTACCAGCAGTACAATCGCCACCACGCCCATCAGCACGAACCAGACGTGCTGCGTCTTGCCGGTGAGCCACGTACGCAGCGGAGTCACCACCGGGCGGCCTCCGGCGCTGAACCCCTGAACGCGCGCGGAGATGCCGGCAAGCGCTGCCGTGAGCCCCGCCGCGGTGACGCCCCGGTGCAGGCGGCCGATCACGCGCACCATCTCGACAGGCCCGCCCGCGCGCTCGCGAGCCGGATCGAGCGCCAGCGGAACCCAGAGCTGCGTGGCGGGAGGGAACGCGAACGTCTCCGGCATCTCACCGATCACGCGGTAGCTGCGTCCTTCCAGCTCCAGGGCGTCGCGCCGTGGGCGGCCATTCCAGAAACGCCGGCTTACTACCACCACGCCATCCGACCCGGGACGGTCTTCCAACCCGGCAAACGTCCGGCCGCTCTCCGGGCGCACGCCCAGGCAATCGAAAAACTGGTGCGACACGCGCGCTACCGGCACGCTTTCGGCGAACCCGCCCCCGGTGAGCGTATACTGACCGGCGCTGTAAGCCGCCAGGGAAGCGAACTGCGATGCGCCATCCAGCCAATCGAAGAAAACCGGTCCGGTGACCACGTTCTCTTTGAACGATGCGTAGAACTGCGTGAGGGAAACCAGGCGATCCGGCGCCGGAAACGGCAGAGGCCGCAGCACCACCGAGTACACCAGGCTGAAGACCGCCGTGCCGGCGCCGGTAGACAGCGCGATCACGGCCAGCGCCGCGGCCGTAAATCCGCAATTGCGCCGCAGCAGGCGCACGGACAGACGAAGATCCTGCAACAACGTCGACATGTAGCGTTAGCCCTCTTAGCGTTTGTCAGGAAATAACCATGCCAATCGCTCCCTCACGGTCGCGGCTCCGATGCGCGTTCAGAGCCGCGACCGTGAGGGAGCGGTTTAGAGCCAATTGATCTAATAGTTTTCTGACGACCTCTTAGCGCGTTACTTGCCCGCGAACAACGGGTACCACTGCGTCGCGGGGTCCTCGCCATCGGCGGTGAAAAGCGAGCCGTGCCCTTGCGGGCAGACCAGTTCCGTTCCGGCGTGCTCTAACAACATGCGAGCACCCTCGCCGAAATGCACCGGCATTTCCAGCCGGTGCAGACAGATCCGGCAGCGCCGGCGCTGATCGCGCCAGCACCAAAACAGCACCGCGGCCGGCCCTGCGAGGAATAGCCACAAGGACGCCACGCCCGCGGCCAGATTGCTTTCCCCGCTGTTAATGGTCATCCACGAACTGCCGAATTCCACCGTGACCAGCAGCATCAGAGTCAGCGAAAGCACAACCTTGGCCGCGAGGAACGCTGCAAAGCCCGGCACGCGCCGGAAACGCACCACCGCCGCGGCCACGGCGCCACACACCAGCAGCAGCCATGGGATCCCCAGCGCGGTGAGCGGCCGCGCGGAAAGCCGCTCGACCGGCTCTACCACCACCAACGAGCCTCGGGAAACCGGCTTAACCTGGGCGGCCAGTTCCCGCAGTTCCGCTTGCGCACCGGCGGGTTTCACGCCCGGCTTCAGCCGCGCCAGGGCCGGCGAAGGCGCGTCGCTCGCAGGCGGCCCCAGAATCCACACGTCGGGCCGCAGATCCAGGAACCAGAAATCGCGCGGCAGCACACCGATCACCGGCGCGGAGTCGACCAGGCGCCCGACTACCGCGGGGTCGGCGTGGAACTTCCGCTGCCAGCACTCATAGCTAAGCACGGCGGCGGGCAGGCCCGAATTGGAAAGACTGCCGATCGCCGCATGCGCCCCGAGCAGCGCAAAGAATTTCGGACCCGCCCGCGCCACCTCGCGCCGCCGAGTGCGGGAGTAAATGGCGGCGCCTTCCAGCGACCGCGCGCGCGTATCCCAATCCGCCACTTTCGACGGGGGCACGCCCAGATGGGCGCCCATGAACGGCAGCGCCTGCTCCAGCACTGCCAGGTGCGCGCCCGCGAACGGGTCGCCGTGCAGCACGCGCCGCGTCTCCCTTAAACCACTGGAGGCCACCACTGCGATCAGCAACAGTGCCAGCCCGGGCAAGCAGGCGCCCGGCGATCCCAGCACGCGGCGCAAAGCGGCGACCCCATCGCCGTGGCTGGCACGCAAATACGCGGCGTCTTTCAGCGCCCCCGCGCAGTGGACGAACAGCCGCAGCCGCTCTCCGGTATGGCTCCCCAGCCACCACCAGATTTCGGCATCCCATTCGCGCCGCCACTCCGCGCGCTCTTCGCGCGGCACCAGGGCCGAGGCCACAGCCAACAGTGCGCGCGATTCAAAAGGTACCCGCATCGTAACTCAACTCTCTTTGGGTGCCATCTCCGGGAAGCGATATCTCTGCCCGGCAGCCACGAGGGCGGCCTCTCCCTCGCTGGTGATGCGGTAGTAGCGGCGGGCTGGACGCTGCTCCGCGCGCGCCACCGCCGCGTGCTCCCACTGCGACCGGATGAGCCCGCCCTTCTCCAACTTGCGCAGCGCCGGGTAAACCGTCCCGCTGGCCAATCCCGCTGCTTCCATCACCTGGAAGCCGTAGCCTCTGCCGCTGGCAATCGCGTGCAGCACCGTGGCCGCAATGTAACTCAATTCCGCCATCTGCTACATATGTATCATTTCTACATAGCCATGTCAACAAAAAAGGAACAAAAAAACAAAAAAGGGGACAGACGCATTTTTGAAAGGCGTAACCCCTTATTTTTCAGTGTGAAAAAATGCGTCTGTCCCCTTTTTGGAGCTAACCTTCGATAGGCTTGTTTCAAGCCCCTCGCAGCCGGAAGATGGGCTCCATGAGACGCTTTCCCCTGTTTTGGACGTTCCTTCCGCTGCTGGCACTCTGCCCCTACGCGGCTTCGGCTCAGGCCATGGTGGAGAACGCCCTCGGAGCAGGCCGCGCGGCCACTTCGGCTGCCCCTATGAAGGGCATTGGCGGAACCCTGAACAACCTGGAAAAATCACTGAACAAGACCCTCGGCGTGGCCGAAACCCCAGCGGAGACGCGGACGGCGCCGGCCACCCGGAAGTCCGCTCCGGCCACGACCGTCCGCACCGCCGCCCTCACCGCGCCCGTGGCGATCGTTCGTACCGGTCCATTACGAAGACCCCAAGTTGATCGCGCCCGGAACGGCTTACGACGAACTGCTTCGGCGCTTCGGCCCGGGTGCCCTCGAAATCACCACCGGCCTCAACACCAAAACGGTCTCTTATATGAACCGCGAGGCCATCCTCGAGGTGCAACTGGTCGATGGGAAAGTGAGCCAGATCCAGGACATCACGCACGGAACCATTCTGAAGAATTAGCGCTACCGGCTGCGCACATCCACGACGGCGTTTTCCTGCACCGCGTCGCTGGGGTTGGAGACTACCATCTCGCCCGCCGCCACCCCTGAGATCACCTCGATCTCCGATCCCAGATCCTGCCCGATAGTGATACTCCGGAAGTGCACCACGTGGTCCGGACCCACCACCGCGACGCGCGCGCCGTTCTTATCCATCATCACCGTGTCGCCCGGCACCCGCAGCGTGGGCCGGGGGCGCGACCCGGCGAAGCGGACCTGCGCATACATGCCCGGAAACAGCGTGGCGCCGGGATTGGGCGTTTCCAGAATCACCAGCATGGAGCGATTGTTGGTATCCAGGGAGCTGGAAATATTGGTCACCTTCGCCGGGAAGACCAGTCCCGGCCGCTCCTGCACGCGCAGTTCGGCGGTCTGGCCGTTGTGCATCTCTTCCACGAAAGTCTGCGGCACATTGACGAAAATCCGCAGCGGCTGAATGCGCGCCACGCGGAACATTTCCTTACTGGCCCCGCCGTTACCTGCGTTGATGAGCGTACCGACATCAACATTGCGCGCGGTGACCAGCCCGTCGAACGGCGCGGTCACGCGGGAAAACGCCTTCAACTGCTCCAGGCGCGCCAGGTTGGATTCGTTGCCGCGAATGGTGTCGTGCGCCGTGGTCAGGGTCGCCTGCGCCTTCTCCGTCTGAGCCTGCTTCACGGCAAAATCGGCCTGCTTCTCGTCGCGATCCTGGCGCGAGACCACACCCCTGTCGGCCAAGCGCTGCCAGCGGTCCAGCGTGACTTTGGCCAGGTTCATATTCGCCTGCGAAAGCGTGATATCCGCTTCCATTTCCTTCAACGCGGATTGGGATTGCGCCAGCACCGCGCGTGCCATGCCGATCTGCTGGTCCAGTTCCGGGGTTTCGATCTCGGCCATCAGTTGTCCCGTCTTCACGTGGTCTCCGATATCCACCAGGCGGGTGCGAATAAAGCCGTCGGCGCGCGCGAAGATGGGCGATTCGATCATCGACTGCAGGTCGCCGGGAAGATCGATAGTGTCTTTCGCGGCGGCCAGATGCACCGGCGACGCGATCACCACCGGCCGGCGCGCGGAGACTTCCTCCGAAGCCGCCAGCAGCCCCTTCTGGCGCGATAGCCGGGGCAGCAGTCCTCCAACAATGGCGATGGCGATCACCACCGCCAGCACCCCGAAGAAGAGCAGAATGGGCCGGCTCCCAGCCTGGGAACGCTGCTTCATACCTCTGCCTCGGCATTCCTGCCGTAGCGCGGCGGATTTTTGCGGAGAACGCTATAAACCACGGGCACAAAGAATAGCGTAGCAACAGTCGCCAGGATCAGGCCGCCGATCACCGCCCGGCCGAGCGGTGCGTTCTGCTCGCCGCCCTCGCCGTAGCCCAGAGCCATGGGCAGCATGCCGACGATCATCGCCAGCGCCGTCATCAATACCGGACGCAGGCGCGTGAAGCCCGCCTCCAGCGCTGCGGTCATGGCATCCGCTCCCGTCTCGCGCAAATCGTTGGCAAAATTCACCAGCAGAATACTGTTGGCCGTGGCTACCCCGATGCTCATGATGGCGCCCATCATCGAAGGCACGTTCAGAGTAGTCTGCGTGACGAACAGCATCAGCACGATTCCGGCAAGCGCGCCCGGCAGCGCCATCAGGATGATGAACGGATCCAGCCACGATTGAAAATTCACCACCATCACGAAGTACACCAGCACCACCGCAAAAATCAGCCCGACGCCCAAGCCGATAAACGAGCTGCGCATCGTGGACACCTGCCCGCGGGTTTCGATGAAGCTACCCCTGGGCAGCTTGGGCGTGTACTCGCGAATCACCGCATCCACATCTTTGGCGACCGCCCCCAGGTCGCGGTCCTGCACGTTGGCATAGACGTCGTAGAGCGGCTGCACGTCGTAGTGGTTGACCACGCTGGCGGTGGTGTCGCGCTCGAGTTGCCCCACGTTGGTGAGCAACTGCGGCGACATGCGCGAGCCGGCATGGATGGGCGTACGGAGCAGTTCGGCAGTGGAATTCACCTTGGACTGCGGGGTCATCACCGAGACCGGATAATCCACACTATTGCGCGGATCGATCCAGTAGTTGGGCGCGATCTGCGTGCTGGAAGAAAGCGAAATGAGCAGGCTGTTGGCCACGTCCTGCTGCGAGAGTCCCATTTGCTGGGCGCGCGTGCGGTCCACGTTGAATAGCAGTTCCGGCACGTCCACCACCTGGTGCGTATGCACGTCCACGGCGCCGGGGATTCGCGCCATGCGCCGTTCCATCTGCCGCGCCAGCGCATAGTTGGCCTTGGCGTTGGCCAGCGGCCCCATCACCTGCACATCGATCGGCGCGGGAAGGCCGAAATTCAGAATCTGCCCGACAATGTCCGCCGGCTGGAAGAAGAAGGTCAGCGAGGGAAACTCGCGGTTCAGGGTATTGCGGATGCGGCGGATGTACTCCCAGGTGGAGGCGTGCTCGCCCGGGCGCAGCGAAACCAGAATCTCGCCATCGAACTCCCCAATCGTGGCGCTGTCGCTCATGGCGATATTGAAGCCGGAGTAAGGCAGCCCGATATCATCCAGCATATCGGTGAGTTCCTCTTTGGGAATCAGGCTGCGGATGCGATTTTCAACCTGCGCGAAGTAGCGCTCCGTCTCTTCGATACGAGTGCCTGCCGGAGCGCGCACGTGCAGGCGAATCTGGCCGGCATCCACCTGCGGGAAAAAGTCCTGCCCTAAAAAAGGGGCCAGCCCCAGACAGACGGCGCAGATCAGCCCGAAACCGGCGGCTACCAGTTTCCGATGCCCCAGCGCCGATTCGAGCAGGCCGCGATACCCGCGCCGCATATTCTCGAACCGCTTCTGGAAGCCGTGGTGAATACCGCCGAAAAAGCCGTGAGAGGTATCGTCGATGGCGCCCTCTTCGCCGCTCGCATATCGCTCCACCTCGGCCGCCAGCAGGTATCGCACCATGGTGGGCACCAGCGTGCGCGAAAGCAGGTACGAGGCCAGCATCGCCAGCACCACCGCCAGCGCCAGCGGCGTGAACAGATAACGCGCCGCCCCGGTCAGAAAAATCACCGGCACAAACACAATGCAGATACACAGCGTGGAAACGAAGGCGGGCGTGGCGATCTGCATGGCGCCATCCAGAATGGCTTGCAGAATGCCTTTGCCCTGTCCCAGGTTGCGGTGGATATTTTCGATTTCGACCGTGGCATCGTCCACCAGAATGCCCACCGCAAGGGCCAGCCCTCCCAGAGTCATCACGTTGATGGTTTCGCCCATCAGATTGAGCACCGCAAGCGACGTCAGGATCGAGAGCGGAATGGAAACGCAAACCACGATAGTGCTGCGCCAGCTTCCCAAAAATAACAGGATCATCAGGCCGGTGAGCAGCGCCGCGATGGTGGCTTCGCGCAGCACTCCCTGGATGGCGGCGCGGACGAAAATGGACTGGTCGAACATCAGCTTCAGATTCAGTGCGGCCGGCAGCGTGGAACGGATGCGGGGCAGAATCTCCTTGATGCGCGCGACAATGTCCAGCGTGGAAGATCCGCCGTTTTTGAGTACCGTGAGCAGCGCCGCGCGCGCACCGTTGTGACGCACGATATTGGTCTGCACGGCATACCCGTCGCGGACATTGGCCACGTCGCTGACGTACACCGTGGTCCCGTTGGTTTGCCGGATAGGCAGGCGATTGAATGCCGCCACCAGTTGCGGGGCGCTGTTCAGCTTCACCGCGTATTCCTGTGCGCCGATCTTGACCGAACCCGAAGGCAGAACCAGCGACTGCGAGTTGATGGCGCGGCTCACATCGTCGGCGGAGAGGCCCTGGGCGAAGAGCGCGCGCGGGTTCAGGTCCACCGAAATCTGGCGCGGGCGGCCCCCGTAAGGCAGCGGAAAGGTGGCGCCCTGCACCGTCGCCATCTGGGTGCGAATGAAGTTGTATCCGTAATCGTAGAGCTGCTGTTCGGTGAGGGTATCGCTGGAGATGCTCAACTGCAAAATCGGCACGCTGGACGCGTTGTAGCGCAGGATGAGCGGCGGGGTGATCCCGGTGGGCAGGGAGTGCAGCACCGATCCCGCCATCGCGGAAAGTTGCGCCACCGCCGCCTCCACTTTCGCCTGCGGGTGAAAGAAGATCTTAATGATTCCCAGGCCCTGGAGCGACTCCGATTCCAGGTGTTCGATATCGTTGACGGAAATCGTAAAAGCGCGCTCGGAGCGCACCGTGATGATCTCGGCCATTTCCTCCGGCGAAACGCCGCTGTAGCTCCAGATGACGCTGACTACCGGGATATTGATCTCCGGGAAAATATCCGTGGGCATGCGCACCGCCGCCATCACGCCCAAAATGACGATGAGCAGGGCCATGATCACAAACGTGTACGGACGGCGCAGAGCGAGTTGGACAATCCACATGCTTTTAGAGGCTCGAAGCGAGGAGTCTAATCTCTATGATAGCTGCTGGCCGGGCAGGCGGAAGGGCTCCCCGGGGCCAAATTCCCGATTGGTTATCGTGTAAACTGGCAGTCGTGCCGCAGCATCGGATTGCAACATTTCCCTCCATGGAACAGTCCACTGCAGAGGACTGGGCGTCCATCGCCTCCGAATTCATGCAGTATGCCTCGCAACTTCCCAAGCGCATCGTGGCCCATTTGAAACTCCTCGACGGCGACTTTGGCGGTTTCCCGGTGGACCGCCTGCATCACTCGCTGCTCACCGCGACCCTCGCCATGAAGGATGGCCGCGACGACGAATACGTCGCATGTGCGTTGCTCCACGATATTGGCGACACGCTGGGCACGTTCAATCATCCGGATATCGCGGCCGCGATCCTCAAGCCGTTCGTGTCGGACGAGAATCACTGGATGGTGGAGAAGCACGGAATCTTTCAGGGCTACTATTTCTTTCACCACATCGGCATGGATCGGAATATGCGCGAGAAGTTTCGCGGACATCCGCATTTCCTGCGGACGGCGGAGTTTTGCGAGAAGTACGATGGGCCCGCTTTCGATGCCAAGGCAGAGTGCTTTCCATTGGAGGCCTTCGAGCCGATACTCCTTCGTGTTTTCGAAAAGCCCAGAAGTACAATCTACCGCCTGAAAGAATAGAACCGGGGATGTCTTTGGCCCATTGCTCCAGTCAGGCCCAAAATAATCTGCCCCAAACCGCTAACCTTCCTGCGCGCCGCCAGTAGTAATCTCTGAAGGCGTGAGGTGAAGAATGCGAAATCTCATACAGGATGTCCGGTATGGTCTGCGCAACCTGAGGCGGAACCGGGGCTTTGTGCTGGTGGCGCTGTTGACGCTGGCGCTGGGAATCGGCGCCAATACCACCATCTTTAGCGTCATCAACAATACCCTGCTGAAACCGATTCCGTATCCGGCGGCTGACCGCCTTGTGCTGGTTTGGGAAACCTTCGGCAAGGGTCCCGACAATTGGAACATCGTCTCCGCGCCGAACTTCTGGGACTTCCAGCGGCAGAGCCGTTCCTTTGAGTCCATGGCCATCTTCGATTCCGCCGGCAGGGGATACAACCTGGCGCCCGCGGGCGGTTCCCAGGAGGCGGAACAGGTTTCCGGACTGCGCGTCTCGGCAGGTTTCTTTTCCGTACTGGGGATTAAGCCTCTGTTGGGCCGCACGTTCCTCCCCGAGGAAGAGACCCTGGGAAGGGATCGCGAAGTGGTCCTCAGCTACGGACTGTGGAAGTCGCGCTATGACGGCGATCCTTCCCTGGTGGGCCGGACCATCCGCGTGGATAGCGCCGATTTCACCGTGATCGGCGTGATGCCGCGCGAGTTCGAATGGCAATTCTGGAGCGGGCCGCGCCGGCTTTGGGTTCCCGTGGGGTACACCAAGACCGATTTCGGCCGCGGTGACAACAGCTTTATCGCCATCGCGCGTTTGAAGCCCGGCGTCAGCGTAGGCCAGGCGAAAGCCGAGATGGAGGCGGTAGGCAAAAACGTCGCCGCCCAATACCCCAGGGAAGATGTGGACATGAGCGCCACCGTGGCTCCGCTGGCCGGCTTCGGCATGTCCGGCATTCGCACCACCATGCTGACCCTGCTCGCCGCCGTCGCATTTGTTCTGTTGATTGCGTGCGTCAACGTGGCGAACCTGCTGCTGGCGCGCGGCGCCGGGCGGCAGAAGGAGTTTGCCATCCGGCTGGCGCTGGGCGCGCCGGCATCCCGCATCGCGCGCCAGTTGCTTACCGAGAACGGCCTGCTGGCGCTGGCAGGCGGCGCGGCCGGGTTGCTGGTCGCCGCCGTGAGTACCAGGCTGCTATTTTATGTACTCAAGCTGGGAACCCTCGATCTGCCTCTGCGCCAGGTCGATTCCATCGCCATGGATGGCCGCGTGTTTCTGTTTGCCCTGCTCCTCTCCGGGCTCACCGGCCTGCTGTTCGGCGTGGCGCCTGCCGTGGCGGCTTTCCGCACCAACGTGAACGAGCCCCTCAAGGAAGGCGGACGAACCGCCGGTACGGGTGGCCACAACCGACTGCGCCAGGTGCTGGTGGCCTCCGAGGTGGCCCTGGCGCTAGTGGTGCTCTCGGGCGCCGGCCTGATGATCAAGAGCATGACGCGACTCCTCGGCGTGGACCCTGGCCTGAACCCCAGGAACGTGCTGACTATGGGGATGTCGGTGCCCCAGGAAGAAATCTACGTAGGTCCTCCAGGGTTGCCGCGTTTCTGTCAGGACATCCAGGAACACGTCGGCGCTGTCCCCGGTATTGTGTCCGTGAGCGCCGTGGCGCATCTGCCGTTTCACGGAAACGCGGACCGCGCCTTCCAGATTGAAGGCCGCCCGCCGGCCGATCCCGGTCACGTGCCGGGCGCCAGCTACACCGTGGCCTGCCCCAACTACTTCCGGACCATGGGCATCCCGGTTTTGAAAGGGCGCGAGTTCACCGTTCAGGACACGTTGGGCGCGCCCGCGGTCATCGTCATCAACGAAAAGATGGCGCATGACTTTTGGCCTAACGAAGATCCGGTTGGCCGGGCCATCCGTCTGGGTGGATCGAACGGCCCGCGCCTCACGGTGGTGGGCGTGGTCGGCGATGTGCACTACCTGGGCCTCGACGCGCCCGTGCGCCGGCAGTTCTTCCGGCCCTACCCGCAAGCCGGTTGGCCCGTGATGACCATCGTGGCCCGTTCGATCGGCACTCCGGGCAGTTACGCCGGGCCGGTTCGGAAAGCCATCGCCGCTGTTCTGCCGGACTGGCCCGTGTCCGGCATCGAAACCATGGAAGACGTGGTCCGTAACTCCACCGGCTCGCGGCGTCTGCCCATGCTTCTGCTCAGCGTCTTCTCGGTGCTGGCCCTGGTGCTGGCAGCCGTCGGCATCGTGGGCGTGGTGGGGCATTCGGTGGCGCAGCGAACCCATGAAATTGGAATTCGCATGGCGCTCGGCGCCGGAACCCTGGATGTACTTCGCCTGATGGTGAACAGCAGCATGGTCTGGGTGCTCGTGGGTCTGCTCGCGGGCGCAGCAGGTTCGGCCGGACTCACGCGGCTGCTCACCGGAATGCTCTACCAGGTGCGGCCGCTCGATCCGGTGGTGCTGGGAGGCGTATCTTTGCTGCTGGCATTGGTGGCGCTGCTCGCCAGCTACATACCGGCGCGCCGGGCCGCCCGCATCGACCCCATTGTGGCCCTGCGCTGCGAATAACGCAGCTCTGAACGGAGCCGCGCGCGTCAGCAAGCGTTGTTTTTGATCTCGGGATTCGGCGGCCGCTTCAACCGCCGCTCTGTTGCAGCATTTTGGCCACCAGCGCGGTCCAGCCAGTCTGGTGACTCGCGCCCAGTCCTTCGCCCGTTTCTCCGTGGAAGTATTCATAGAACAGGACCAGGTCGCGCCAGTGCGGGTCCGTCCGAAACAGTTCGCTCGCGCCGTGCGCGGGACGCCGCCCGTCTTCACCCCGCAAAAACAGCCCGTTAAGCCGCCGCGAGATCTCGGCAGAAACTTCCCACAGGTTCATCAGCTTTCCACTGCCGGTGGGACACTCCACTTTGTAATCGTCGCCCAGATAATAATGGAACTTCTGCAGCGATTCAATCAGCAGATAGTTCAACGGCAGCCACACCGGGCCGCGCCAGTTGGAATTGCCGCCGAATAAGCCACTGCTGGCTTCCCCGGGCTCGTATTCCACGCTATGCGCGGTCCCATCGCCCTCGAACACGTAAGGTTGATCTTTGTAGGCCCGCGAGAGACTGCGAATCCCAAAGGGCGAAAGAAACTCCCGCTCATCCAGCATCCGCATCAGAATGCGCCGCAACTGGTCTGGATTGACGATGGAGAGCAGCCGGCGCTCGCCTTTCCCCTTGACTGTCATGGAAGCCACGTTGTGCGTCAGGTCGGGCCGGTTGTGGATGAACCAGCTCATGCGCCGGGCAAAGCCGGGAAGTTGATCCATCAGCCTCGGCTCCATGGTCTCTACCGCGAAGAGCGGAACCAGCCCCACCATCGACCGCACCTTGAGCGGCTGGTGGCGTCCGTCCGGCATGTGCAGCACGTCGTAAAAGAAGCCGTCCGCCTCGTCCCACATCCCCGCCCCGTCATTGCCCAGATGCGTGATGGCGTCCGCGATATACAGAAAGTGTTCCCAGAACTTGCTGGCCACGTCCTCATAGGCGGGGTCTTCTTTGGCCAGTTCCAGCGCCATGGCCATCAGGTTGAGACAGTACATGCCCATCCATCCGGTGCCGTCCGCCTGTTCCATGAATTCGCCGCCCGGCAGCGGCTCACTGCGGTTGAACACACCGATGTTGTCCAGCCCCAGGAAGCCGCCCTGGAAGATATTGCGGCCCCGCGTATCCTTGCGATTCACCCACCAGGTGAAGTTGAGAAGCAATTTGTGGAAGATGCGCTGCAGGAACTTGCGGTCCGGTTTGCCGTGCCGTTTGGCTTCGATCTTGTACACGCGCCAGGCCGCCCAGGCATGCACCGGCGGATTCACATCGCTGAAATTCCATTCGTATGCCGGCAATTGCCCGTTGGGATGCAAATACCATTCCCGCAGCATGAGCACAAGCTGGTGCTTGGCGAATTCCGAATCGATCAGCGCCAGCGGCAGCGTGTGAAAGGCCAGGTCCCACGCCGCATACCACGGATACTCCCATTTGTCGGGCATGGAGATGACGTCGGAATTGTACAGGTGCTGCCATTCATGGTTCCGCCCCAGCCGCCGCTCGGGCGGAGGCTGCGGAAACGCGGGGTCGCCCCGCAACCAGCCGCGCACCACGTAGTGGTAGAACTGCTTGGACCACAGCAGGCCGGCGAATGCCTGCCGCATGATGGTCCGCCCATCCTCGCTCAGGCCCGCCGGAATCACGGTCGCGTAGAAGCTGTCGGCGTCCTGGATCCGCTCCGCGAAAATCTCGTCGAACGACGCTCCGAAGGGCTCCGCCGGCATGGCATCCACCAGCCGCAGTTTGACCGTCACGGCCTGGCCCGGAGCAATCTGCACCGTGTAGCGTGCCGCGCACCGGGTGCCGCGCTGCTCGGGATTCACGGCCGCGGTAGCCCCATTCAGCACGCGCCGCGCGATGCCATCCTTGACGAATGGCGTGCGGTTCCCCGCATTCCACAGGGCGCGGTTGTCACTCTCGTTTTCGGTGAACAGCAGTTCCGGCGCGCCGTCGCAGAGGAGCCATCGCCGGCCGTAGTAGGGCTCGTTCATTTCCACCGTGCTGCCGGCGGCGTGCAAGCCGCAGGGCGGTGCCACTCCCTTCCAGCTCCAGGTATTGCGAAACCAGATGGTGGGCAGCAGATCCAGCGGTGCGGCATCCGGCCCGCGGTTGATGGCGGTGATGCGGATCAGGATGTCCTCGCAGGCGGCTTTGGCGTACTCCACGAAGACATCGAAATACCGGCCCTCGTTGAAGATGCCCGTGTCGGCCAGTTCGAATTCCGGATCGCGGCGCGTCCGGGCGGCGCTTTCGGCGCGCAACTGAGAGTAGGGGAACGCCGCCTGCGGGTACTTGTACAAATACTTCATGTACGAGTGGGTGGGCGTATTGTCCAGATAGAAGTACGCCTCCTTCACGTCCTCGCCGTGATTGCCTTCTTTGCCGCCGAGTCCGAAGAGCCGCTCTTTCAGAATGGGGTCGCGGCCATTCCAAAGAGCCAGTGCGAAGCAGATGCGCTGGTGGCGGTCGCAGATGCCCGCGATGCCGTCTTCATTCCAGCGGTAGGCGCGATACGGCGAATGGTCGAAAGGGAAATAATTCCAGGCATCGCCGGTGGCGCTGTAGTCCTCGCGAACCGTGCCCCAGGCCCGTTCACTCAGGTAAGGGCCCCAGCGGTTCCAGTGGACTCGGCGTAAGCGGGATTCTTCGATGCGCGCCTGTTCCTTGTGGTTGGGCATGGCTTCAGCGTGGCAGCCGGCCGTTACAGACGAAAAGCAAGCGGCTTCCCTCTCACACTATCATCAAACGATGGTCCGGACAGTCCAGCTCTATCGACTCATAGATGCGGTCGGTCAAGTCCGGTCCGTGTTTGGCCAGAAACGGCAGGAAAGAGTAAAGCCGCTCCTGCAGGTGCCGTTCGGGGAAGATCAGGCCATAGAGCGACTCGGCATCGTGCCTGCCCCGCTCGTCCCGCCGCATGGCTTCGCGCCCCACTTTGCCGTCGATCTTGGCAAGTTGATGCCGCACCTTTTGGGCGCTGCGCTCCAGGGCCCTGGCCAGCGTGGGATCGAACGCCAGCAGGTCGCCCTTCAAGCGCTCGACGGCTCCATCCACCACCCTCATGGTGTCGCCCATGCGGCCGGATAGCGCCGGCGGCACCAGTTTCGCGGCGACGCGATCCCGCAAAGCATCTTCACCGTGGAAGAAATCCGCCAGCGACAGCCCATAGCGTTCCATACGTTTGGCGCTGCGCTCATCCAGAATGGTGAATCCGCTGCGCGGCACCGCTACCGGCATGCGGCCCAACAGGGTGCGATAAATGGGCTCGCTTTGCGCCAGGTAGGCCACTTCCGCGGGACCGCCGATATAGGCCACGGTGGGAATCATGGAATCCTGCACCACCGGCCGCAGCAGTGCATTTGGCGAAAGCTCGGCCGCCCGGTCCATCAGTTCCAAGGCGGTGAAGCGCCTCCCGTTCAATACATACTCTTCGCCGTGCCGCCGCAATCCCAGGCGCTTGTCGTTCTCCAGCAGGAACACCAGGGAGGTCTGCTCCTCCATATGTACCTGCGCATGATACCCGGCGCCGGTCAGTTCCCGATTGCGCTCCAGCACGCGCGCATTCAATTCCGGCCCCGCCTCCACGGCGCGGCGGAGAGCAGGCGCCGCGAGCCTCCGGAATTCCGGCAGTAGCGGATCCACTTGTAAAATGTCGTGCCGTGACAGCAAATCGCGTACCAGTTCGCCGAATGCTTTGCCCATGGTGCTGCCGGCACGGTAGGCCTCTTCCACGGAATCGGCTACTTCTTCGCCAAACGGCAGCCCGCGCAACAAGGTTCGCAATTCCCTCACCGGAGGGGCCGCCAGAGTGACGTGGCCAACCGGCTGGGAACTAGCCGTGCGGCGCATTTCCAGCTTATGCGGATGGTGTTCGCAGTCGAAAACCCAGACGTGATTGACTTCCGCGAAATCGTGGTCTTCGGTGGCCAGCCAGAACACCGGTACCGCCGGAATTCCGTTGGCCGTGAGCCACTCCGCCAGTTTCGCGGCGTGGAGGGCCTTGTAAATAGTGTAAGCCGGCCCGGAAAACAGGCCGACCTGCTGGCCCGTCACTACCGCTACTGTTCCCGGCTGCGCCAACCGTTCCAGGGACGGACCATCGGGATTCTGCACCCGCAACGCCGCCACCAGGGCGGCGCGCTCAGGGTCGGCGAACCGAATCTCAGCCGCGGCCGCGCGAAAAGCGTCCAGGTCCCGAATCGGATGTCGATAAAAGTTCGCGGTGCGGTCGGGGTGGTACAGCACGTCCGTGAACAACTGCGTGGTGTGCGGCAGGTCGGTATGGCGGACGCAGGTACAGTGCATGGACGAGGAACAGCTTACCAGATGATTCGCCACCGGAGCAGGATTCAATGTGTTTCACTTATCCCGGAGGAAGAACGATCTTGGAAATGTCCTGGAAGATGACAAACGCCATGATCACCATGATAAAAACGAACCCGACCTTAAATACCAGTTCCTTCACATTCAAACTCAGGTCGCGCCGCATGGTCATCTCCACCAGTAGCATCAGGATGGTGCCGCCGTCCAGGATCGGGATCGGCAAAAGATTGAAAATGGCCAGGTTGAGGCTGACCATGGACATCAGCGAGAAATACGCCGAAGGTCCCTCTTTGGCCGCCTGCCCCGAGAGTTGCGCCAGGCCCACCGGCCCGGTCAGATTCTTCGTGGACATGCGCCGCTCGATCATGCCCTGCAGCACCTTGACGATGAGCGTAGCGCCTTCCTCGTTTTCCCGTACCGATTCGGTCAGCGCCTCCGGGAAAGCCAGTCGCGTGGTGATGATGGTGAGCTTGGGGCGCGGACGCACGCCGATCATCCAGCGGGCTGGACCATCGCTCCGGCTGTACTCCGGCTGTACCACGACCTCATGCTTCTCGCCGTTGCGGACATACACGATATCCAGGGGCTTGCCGCCGCTGTTCTTGGTGAGTTCGTAGAACCGGTAGTTGGAATGCATCGGCTGGCCGTTCAGCGTCAGAACGACATCGCCTTTCCGCAGCCCCGCCTTGTACGCCGGCAGACTGGGGTCCACCTCATCCAGTTCCATCTCGCCGCGCTCTTCCCATCCGGCGTACCCTACCCCCAGGGCTTCGCTCAGGGTCGGCGTCACCACGGTGTCGAAGCGCTTGCCGGCGCGCTCAATGGTGACGTGCATGGGGCGATAGGCGCTGGAGATCTCTTCCAGTCCCACGTCCTTCCAGGTCGGCTTGTCTTTTCCATCCAGTTTGACAATGCGGTCGCCGTCCTGGATGCCCGCCTTAGCGGCAGGGGAATCGGCCATCACGTGGCCGATCACCGGGTCCAGATCCGCATCGGAAACCCGCTCGTACTTCACCATGTACAGGCCGGTCAGCAGGCCGACCGCCAGCACCACATTCATGAACGGTCCGGCGAAGGCGATGATCAGCCGCTGCCAGCGGGGCTTGGCGAACAGGCTGCGCGGATCGGGAGCCTCGGCCCCCTCGGCGGGCGGAGCGGACATGTTGGCATACCCCTCCATGTTGACGCCCTCCATTTCGCCGGCCATTTTCACGTAGCCGCCGAAAAGGATGAGCGAGACCCGGTAATCCGTTTCGCCGCGCCGGAAGCCGAACAGCCGCGGACCGAAGCCGAAGCTGAACGCTTCCACTTTGACATCGAAATAACGGGCTGCCCAAAAATGCCCCAATTCGTGGATCATGATCATGACCCCGATCAGGACCAGCAGCCACAGAATGTTCTCGCCAGTCTCTAGCATATCGTCTACGCTGTCACCGCACCCGCGCGCGCCATCACCAGTTCGCGCGCCACGCGTCCGCGACTCCCCGTCGATCTCCAGGATCTCGCCAACGGTCCGCGGTGGCGGACCGGAATCCGGGACGAGCGTCTCGGCTACCACTTCGGCGATGGCCGGAAAGCGCGATTTTACCCTGCAGAAATGCCTCTACGGCAATTTCGTCGGCCGCATTCAGCGTGCAGGTCGCCGAGCCGCCTGTTTCCTGGCACTGATAGGCCAGCTGAAGCAGAGGAAACTTTTCGAAATCCGGCGGCATAGAACTCCCACTTCCGGGCCTGCGCTCCAGTCGATCTTGGGCACCGGCGCTTCGCAGCGGTCCGGGATAGGTCAGCGCGTACTGGATCGGCATGCGCATATCCGTCGCCGATATCTGGGCAAGCACACTGCCATCGCTGTATTCGATCATGGCATGCACGGTGGATTGCGGATGAACCACCACATCCACCTGGCGATGGCGCGAAATCGAACAGCCAGCAGGCCTCGATCACTTCGAAGCCTTTATTCATCAAGCGTGGCGGAATCGATGGTGATGCGGTTGCCCATCCTCCATGTTGGATGATTCGAGCGCCTGCTCCGGGAGTCACCGATGCCAGGGCCTCTCTCGGAGTGTTGCGGAACGGACCGCCTGAAGCCGTCAGGATCAGCTTGCGACACCTGCTTCGCGGTTGCCCGCCCGCAGGCACTGGTGCGCGCCGTTATGTTCGCTATCCACCGGAACCAGCTCCGCTCCGCACTCCCGGACCGCTTCCATCACCAGTTGGCCGCCCGAGACCAGCACTTCTTTATTCGCCAGTCCGACCCGCTTGCCGCGGCGCACTGCCTCGTAGGTGGCCTCCAGACCGGCCACTCCGACGATGGCCGAAATCACCGTATCCACTTCGGCCGCCGTGGCAATCTGCCACTCGCGCCGCGTCCCCGTACAGCAGCTCCGGCCACTCCGCTCGCGGCAAGCCCGGCTGCGGTCAGCCTGTTCCGATAGACGAGCCAGACCGTCGGAGGTTGCGACAACTGCGACTTTGGGCCGAAATTCCAGGATTTGGGAGGCCAGGAGTTCGACATTCCGGCCGGCGGCAAGAGCATACACCTGGTACTGGTGGCGATTGCGCCGAACCACGTCCAGAGTGTTGGTTCCGATCGAGCCGGTGGAACCCAGAACGGTGAGAGTTTTCATTGCGCGGCGTCTCTAGGCGAGCGTATCTGCCATATTATCACGCAGCCTTGCAAACCGAGCAGGAAACGCTCCGCAACCTGTCGAACCGGTGCTACATCTTTTGCTTTTTCTGGTTTGGGTAAGACCTCTAAACCCTTTCGGGCGCCGGGGAGGATTGCTTCAGGGGTCTTTTATTTAGAGGTTAGTCTCGCTTTGGTGGGAGTTGCCTCCCCGGCTTAATTCCAATAATAGTAGATTCTGATTTTGGAATCAACAGAAATTTGTATTTTTTTATTGGGATTTTACTTCGACCCCCGCCAATTCCTCTAAAACCTTGATTGTAGAGCAGATATCTTCATCCGCCGTGGCCCGCGCTGATGGCCGTCTGGAAAAGCTGCTGGGTCAAACCGGTCAAAAGAAGTGGTACACCTAGTTCTTTACCTGATTCCAGCATGAGCCCGATATCCTTATGCATCCACTTGATGGAGAAGTTGGCCTTGAAGTCGCGGCGGAAGACGAACGGGGCTTTGTAGGCGATCAGGCCGCGACTTGGCGGCGCTGTTGTCCAGGATGTCGAGCATCAGTTTGGGGTCGACGCCGCCCTTGGTGGCCAGCACCATGCCTTCGTTGAACGCCATCAGCGATGTTGGAAAGAATCAGGTTCTGCGTCAGCTTGGCCTGCAGGCCCATGCCCGGCCCGCCGCAGTAGTAGAGCCGCTTCCCCATGGGCTCGAAGAACGGCTTTGTCTTTTCGAAGACCGCCTGGTCGCCGCCGACCATGAAGGTGAGAGTGCCGCCTTCGGCTCCGGGCGTCGATCCGGTGCAGGGAGCGTCGAGAAAATCGACGCCCTTGGCCTGGAGCGCCTGGCCGATCTTGCGGCTCTCGCTTGGGCTGATGGTGCTGGCGTCGGCCACCACGGTTCCCGGACGTGCCCCTTCGATCACACCGTCGTCGCCGAGAATGACTTCACGTCGCCATCTCCGTGTCACCCACGCAAAGGAAAATGCAGTCGGCATTCTCGTGCCACCTCGCGAGGTGTATCGCAGGCTTTGCCTCCGGCTTCGGCGGCCAGTTTACGGGCCTTATCGGCGGTGTTCGACCAGAGCGCCACTTCGTGCCCGGCGCGCAGAAGATTGCGGGCCATCGGATAGCCCATCAGCCCCAGACCCAGAAATCCAAGTTTTGCCATAGAAACTGGATTGTACCGCTACCAGAGGAAGGCCCGCCAGGTGGCCACAACCAGGGCGTGTGTGACCACGCTGGCGCGAATGCTTCCCGCCTGGTTCCGCGCCCGGCCGCAGAACCAACCCAGGACCGCCGCGATCGGTACCCAAGGCCATCCCCGGAACCAGAAATGCACCAGGCCGAACAGAAGCGAATTGAGGGCCAGGGCCGCCGTGGCATGACCGCTCCACTCTTCCATCCAACCGAGCAGCACCCCGCGGAAGAAAAACTCTTCGGTCAACCCCAGCACCCACAGGAACCCGACGAAGGTGGCCGCGGCCCACACCAGGCGCGGTTGCACGAAATGGGTGGCGTGCAGCGCAAGGCGAGCGCGGCGCCGCAGGGCAGGAAGAACAGGAAATTGACGGCGCCGATACGCCACTCCTTCCCGCTCGGCAGAAAACCGAATCCCGTTTCGCGTACCCGCCGCTCCAGCATCAGGGACAGCAGCGCCATGTGAAAAAGACCGATGTGCCCCAGGATGGCGATATGCTGCCGGTTGACATCGGGATAGATGAAATCGAAATACTTCCCCACCATCACCGCGGCTATCAGCACCAGGAACGCGCAGTCGGACCAGGGCGCCGCCGGCAGAATCACGATACCAGAAGCAGACCGCGATCGCCAGAGCCGCCAGGCGCATCAGCGCGAGCCACTGGAACGGAATCGCGCCGCAGCAGCAGATCAGGTAAGGCAAAATCGCCGACGCCGCCAGCCACACGGGCAGGCGCGGTCCGGCCAGGCGCTCCCGCACGTCCGGGAATCCGGCGACCAGATAGAATGGATATTCGGCAAGAAAGGCGGCAATCACCGGTAACGCCGCGTGGAGAGGAACGCCTTTGACGAGCGCATAACCTATGCCTACCCCGCTCAGCGCGATCGCTCCGATCAGGCAGCCGCCCGGAAACTGCCGAGCGTGTTGGCCATCGCGCTCATTCTAGCATTGGCGGTCGGAGCCCCTTGATCTGCGTGCCGACGATCCGCCCGCCAATCTCGCTAAACTGGTGGCCCACCGCGAGACCGAAACCGAGGCCGAGCGCAACGAATACACCTACCGGCAGACGGTGACGATTGAGGAACTGGACAGCAACGGCGGCGCGCGCGGCCAGTATCATGAAGTTCGCGACATCATCTTCTCGCCGAGTCACGAGCGCACCGAGCAACTGATCGGCAAGCCGCAGAACAGTCTGAAGAATCTGATCATGACCGAAGAGGATTTCCGCGACATCCGCGAGATTCAGCCGCTGGTGCTTACCGAAGCCAGTTGTGGAACTACGAAACCAGGCCGCGCGGCGAAGAGAACATGGACGGCGTGGACTGCTGGGTGCTCCAGGTGCGCCCGCGGCAGATTCTGGAGGGCCAGCGCTTCTTCGACGGCATGCTCTGGGTGGACCAGAAGGAATACAACATCGTTCGCATGCAGGGCCAGGCGGTACCGCAGATCCGCACGATGAAGAGCGAGAATCTGTTTCCGAGGTTCACTACCATCCGCAAACCCATCGATGGAAAGCACTGGTTTCCCATCTATACCTATGCCGACGATACCTTGCAGTTTCGCAACGGCCCGCAACGGGAGCGCCTGCGCATCGCCTACAGCGATTACAAACGCTTCGGTGCCGAATCGACTTTTACGCCGCACGAGTGATCAAGCCAGATAACTGAAGAGCGTCGAGTGGGGCATCTTACCTTGCATGGTCATGGCCGCCTCCAGTTGCGTATTGGCCTGGGTCAGTTCCAGGGCGGCGGTGGGTATGTCGGCATCCTGGATGCTGCTGATCTCGGTTTCCAGTTTGGAATTGATGTTCGTAGCGGAGTTGGCGGCGTCCTGAATGCGGTCTTCCAGCGAGCCGTAAAATCCCTGCATGGTGTTCAGGTGGGTGGAGACCTGTTTGATGGCGCTGATGGCTGTGTTAATGCCCGCCATATCGTTGTTCTGGAGGGCCACACGCAAGCCGTTCAGCGCCGCGAAAGCGTTGTCGGAAGCCGGCTGGTAAACCGGATTGCCATTGTCATCGAGAAGCGGATTGCCGCTCTCATCGGTCGCTTGTGTCACCGGTCCGAAAATCTCCGCGGCGGTTTTGGAGGCCGCGAACGTGCCGCCCGAAGGATCTTCAATCTGCCGCGTGGACCCTGCGGAGGTCAGCACATCCACACCCGACCCGTCCGCGGCACTCAAATCGAGCTGATACGAAGGGCTATCGGCCTGGTCTCCGCTGAAGATGTAGCGGCCCTGCACCTGGGTCTGGCTGAACGAGACCATCTGCTCCAGCAGGGACTGGGCTTCCGCCGCCATGCTCGATCGCGTGTCCGCGGTCAGGCTGGTGTCGGTGCCCTGGGCTGCCAGCGTCGTGGCGCGATCCATCAGGGCAATGGCCCCGGTAAGCGCATTGTCGGCCGATTGGGCATCGGTATCCGCTAAGGTCAGGTTGGACTGAATTTGCTGGTTGTGCTGCTGGTTGGCGCGGAGCTGCAGCAGCGTGTCGACTTGATCCGGCGCATCGGCTGCCACGTTAATGCGCTTACCCGAAGAAATCTGGCTGTTGGCTTCGGCAAGCCGCTGCTCGACACGATTCAGGTTGGCCAGAAATAGTGCGTTACCGGGATTCAGGTTGGTCGTCATATCGATTTCTACCCTGTGGCGCCGAGAATCTGAACCACGTCCTGGGTGAGCTGATCCAGCACCGTGATCAGGCGCGAGTTGGCCTCGTACGCTGTTTGGAACTGCACCAGTGTCATGGCCTCTTCATTGAGGTTCACTCCGGAGTCCAACTGCCTCAGGTTCTGCGCCTGCGCCAGGGCGGACTGTTGCACCGACTGCTGGCTGGTCGCAGTGGCGAGGCCGGTACCCACTCGCGAAGCCATGTCCCCATAAAACTGTGTGTAGCTCTCGCCGTTGATCATATCCTCGCCGGCAGTAGGATTCGATAGATTCGACAGTGCCAGTGGGATTCCATTGACCACCTGGGTTGCCGGATCGGTGGGCACCAGGGTCGACGCCGTAGCTGCTGGATTTACCGCCAGCGTCTTGGCCACATCGGTCGCGTTCGAACCGTAGACGAACAGTGCTGTACCCCCGGAGGTCACTGTGGAATCGGTTGAGGTCCCCTGGGTCAGAAGCTGGTTGACCCGGTCGGCAAACTGCTTGGCCAGGGTGTTCAAATCGCCCACCTGGTAAGCGTCTCCCGTGTAGGACGGTAGCACAGTGTTGCGCACGTCGAGTAACGCTCCCAGTTGGCCGCCGGTAATATTCCCGGTGATATCGGCACCGTCCGCCGCGCGAATGTGCGCCGTAGGAGGGCCGTTCTCATTGGTAGGCGGGGGATCTGTGGGCAGTTCCAGGGAATAGCTGACCGGGTATTGCTTGTCCTCGATCAGCATCGGCGTTTGCCCGCCTAACAGCAGAGTATAGGACCCGTCGCTTTGTTGCGTCGCCGTGAAGCTGACATACTGCGAAAGCTGCTCCAGGGTGCTGTGAACCTGCGCATCCAACCCGGCATCCTGGCGGTCGCCCGCCATGATCTGGCTATTGTACTGGCCCAGTTGCCCGACCAGTTGGTTTACCTGGTTCACAGTCTGCTGTAACTGGATGTTGGTGTTCTGCGTGACCTGCGCCAGACCATTGGCAGTATCCTGAAAAGCGCTGGCCACGGTGCCGGCGTCGTTGATCACGGTCTGCCGGGCGTTGGCGTCAGTAGGAGTCTGTGCCCAGGCGGAGAACGCCTGAAACAGGTTGTTGAGGGCGCTCGGAATGCCGGAATTGCCCGTGATGTCGAAGTAAGACTGCAGGGAGGTCAGGCTGCCTACGTTTTGTGTGGACTCGCCCAGTAAGGTGTTTTGCTGGCGGACCGCCTGTTCGTCGAATTCATTGCGTGAACTTTGCATGTCAGAGGCCAGAACACCGCCGGAATCGCCCTGGGTGGGGTCGAATTTCATGGCCTCCAGTGTCATCGTCTGCCTGGCATAGCCCGGCGTCGAGGAATTGACCACGTTGTTCTGGGTCACGCTCAAAACCTGGTCATAGGCGCTGAGAGCCGAGGCCGACGTGACCAGTGAGGAAAGTAGTGACATAAACGACTATCCTTGCAGCCAGACTCGCGCCGCGCCGGAAATCTCGAGCGGGCTGCCCAGGGCCGTGTAGCCCAGTTTGGCGCGCAGTATCGCGAACCATTTACGGTGATGCTCCACCGCCGTTTGATGAAGATAGCCGGCCTTGCGAGCTGCTAATCGCAATCGGATGGCTTGCGCCAGAAGCGCGGCATCCCCGGCATGTCCTGGCAATTCCGGCGTACACTGCTCCAGCGCGGCTTGCGCCGTTGCCAAGGCTACCCGGCACTCCTCCAGGCTCTCGGGCGAAGGGCGTACCAACAATTCGCAAGTGCGCTCCAGCGCGGCACTGGCCTCCACCATCCGGGCTTGCAGGACTGCGGCCAGCATCGTTATCTCATTCCGGACGCCAGGGCGTCGGCTACCATGCCACGGCTGGTGGCCGCCGGATCCGGTTGATAGAGCCCACTCTGATACTGTCCAGACAGGGCTTGCACTTTGCCCGCCCGCGAAGAAGCGGATGTGGCCATAGCCCGGGCAAGCGTTCCGAGAGCACCCGACAGCTCGACGCGATCGCCACCACTGCTGCCGGCCCCGCTGGACCGCGAGGTACCTTCTTTGCCTGCCTTTTGCAACTCCTGTGTGCGTGCCGACCCTGCGGATGCCGCCCCGGTCAGATTTTGATCGTAGACTTTCATAACAAAATCACCTTGCCTGACTTACATATCGGTTTTGCGGCGGTGGAACTTTAGTTCCGGGCTCAAAATTTTTTGAGATTTCCGCTAAAGTTTCAGCCATTCCTGCCGATTGCTGTGATGTAAATGCCCATGGATGCCAACCGAGTTCTCTGGATCGTCGAAACCGCCGCCCTTTCAGGCCACTCAGCGCCACCCGGCGGCTGGAATGTGCGCTATCGCACACCGGATGCGGCCCTGCGGGAGCCGGTGGCCGGCGATCGACAAGCCATCGTTCTGGAGTTCCCGCTGGCCGGCTGGACGGTTCCGGCGCTTTGGGAAGAAATGCAGCGGCTGGCGCCGGGTGTCCCCGTCCTCGTGCGCGATCCTCAGGCCACCCTGCAGGATGCTGTCCGGATGGCCCGGCTGGGTGTATACCAGTTCCTGACCGGGAACGAAGACCCCTTTGGTCTGATCGAACAGGCCATCGAGAGCCACCGCTCGGGTAATCTGGCGCGCCTGGCCCTTCAGGTATGCCGCCAGGGGGGGAGCGAGTTGCTGCTGGGCGACAGCCCCGAAATGCGGCAGGTAAAGCATATCATTCGTATGGTCGGCAATCGGCGCGCGACGGTTCTGATCACCGGCGAGACCGGAACCGGCAAAGAAATGGCCGCGCTCGCGATTCACCGGGCAGCAGACCGGCGCAAGGGTTCCATGGTGGCGGTGAACTGCAGTGCACTACCCGAAAATCTCCTGGAAGCCGAACTGTTCGGACACGTCCGCGGAGCTTTCACGGGAGCCGTCCAGAATCGGACCGGCCGCTTCGAGCAGGCGCAGGGAGGCACCCTGTTTCTGGATGAGATCGGCGAGCTTCCCCTGGATCTCCAGGTGAAGCTGCTGCGCGTTCTGCAGGAGCGGGAGTACCAGCGCCTGGGGAGTTCGGAGACGATCAAAGCCGATATTCGGGTGATCGCCGCGACAAATTGCGATCTGACGCGCAAGATCGAACAGGGCACCTTTCGCGAAGACCTGTTCTACCGCCTCAACGTCGTCCCGATTCAAATGCCGCCTTTGCGACAGCGCCCGGAAGACATCCCGGCCCTGGCGGTTCACTTCGTGGAGAAAATCTGCGCGCTGGAAGAGATGGAGCGAAAGCTGCTTCCGCCGGAGGTGGTCGAGCGGTTGTGCGGGTACTTCTGGCCGGGGAACGTCCGGCAACTGGAGAATGCGGTCGAGATGGCCATCGCCCTGAGCGGCGAGCGCCGCACGCTCATGCCGCAGGATTTCCCCCTGC
Organism: uncultured Solibacteraceae bacterium; assembly: GCA_963853855.1. Taxonomy (GTDB): domain Bacteria; phylum Acidobacteriota; class Terriglobia; order Bryobacterales; family Bryobacteraceae; genus Sulfopaludibacter. The sequence goes on from CAWKYG010000045.1 coordinate 185,694, forward strand.
CCGCACCGTCGCGTGCCCGGGTCGCAGTGCCGGGGGTATCGCCGGTGGTCTCCGTACCCGATGGCGGCCTGGATTACGAGCAAACGCTCGCCGTGATCGAACGCAGCATTCTCGAACAGGCGCTCCGCAAAACCAACGGGAACAAGAAAGCCGCGGCCGAGATGCTGCGGCTCAAACGCACCACGCTCTCGGCCAAGGTGCGCAGCCTGGACTCTCTGGCGGCGTGCAATTGAGCCTCACCACAAGTATTCCTTCGCGATCGGCGCGCTTGTCGTAGCCGTCCAGCACGTGCACGACGCGTATCTTCTTCAGCGACACGGGAGAAAGTTGCCCGATGGGAATATAGATAATGGTGCGGCCCAAGCGGGCCGCGATGGTCTTGAAGATGGAGCGGGGCGGGCGGGCGGCCACATAGACGACGTAGCGGTGAATGGAATAATCCAGGGAGGCCAGCAGCAGCCGCTCCGATTTTGATTCGGCGAACTCGTAATCGGCATCCTGCCAGACGTCGTACATGCGCCGCGGCGGCAGAGCTCATCAGAAACCCACCGTACTCGGCGCGACCGATCCCCGGTCCCACCAGATTGTCGAACGGGAAGGTGGAGTAGAACGCCATATCGGATTCGTTCTGGTTCTCACCCAGCCAGGTGGTCATGTAGGAGTAGCGATTGTCGCGGTCTTCGTCGAAGATCACCACCACGCTGCCCACCTCGCCGTGGATCTTCTGGAACTGTCGCACGTAGACGCGCTTTTCGTGCCATTTGCGGATGGTCTCGCGCATATCGATGCCGTCGAGAATGGAAGTGGTGAACGGCTCCACGCGGACGCGCTCTTCAGAGAGGATGCTCTTGCCTTTCTTCTTCAGGAAGCGGCCGTAATCTTCGATTACCAGGTCTTCGGGCGGATAGGAGCAGATTCCGGCTCCGTTGAGCTGGCTGGCCCACTCGCCCGGGAACTTCTCCTTCTTGCGCGGCTTCAGCCCATACGGGCGGAGCCGCTGCTTGGTGCTGGGAAGCCGGCGGCGCAGCCGGATGCGCCGCGTGTCGCGCCACATTTCCTCTCCGGAGATCCGCACCGTCAGCAGGTCCGATTCGAGCTTCTGGGGCGGGTATTTTCCAGCCGCCTCCCAGACGTCCCAGGCATAGTTGTCATCGGCGATGCCGCGGGCGGCCACCGTCAGGTCGAAGATGCCCGCGCTGAGCTGATTGCTTCCCAGCGCAAGGTTACGGGTGTAACGGGCCAGCAGGCGCCGCTGCCAATGGGCGATTCGCTCCCCGGTGCTGGCCTCGTACTCCTTTTCGGCTTCGCGCAAAACAGCCAGTTGAGCGTGACGCCGGTCGATCAGTTTCCAGTCGGTCAGCAACTGGCGGAAGTTTTCATAGCGCCACTGGAGCTGGGGATATTCGGCGGTGATCTCCGCCAGGGATTCGGGGTGCGGATGGAGCAGTTCGACGCCATCGCGCCGGACGCCCGCCATGGGCTGCGCCTGTGGTTCCTCCATGGCGTCGAGCACCGGGTCGAGAAGGTTCAAAGACAGCACCACCAGAACGGCCGCATCGGGATTGGTGCCCTGTAGTTTCCAGGCGATTCCGGCAGCGTGCCGCGCCAATTCCTCGCCGCGCGCCTGAGGGTACACTCGGTAGGCCTCAATGTAACGGGCCAGGCCGATATGCCGGATGGCGTACGAATCGGGGTAGTCGTCCCGCAAATGCGGACGCTGTCCCGCGTCGGGATCGGCGAAGGTGATTTCGGCGCCGATTTCGAGGCCCGTGCGGATAGCTTCGGTAAACGGGTCGGCCGGCTCAATGGGAACGTAGATGGCCTGGTCTTCGCCGGTTGCCTTGTCCGGATAAAAGATCAGCGACATTTCCGGCAACCGCCCCACGGCGCGGAGCCAGGCATCGCGCAACGTGATGGGCAGTTCGAGAGCAATCACTCCGGGCCGGTCCCGCAAGATGGCCTGCCGCACCTCGATTGCGAATTCCAGCCGGTTCGGCACCACCGGGAAATAGGTGAAGCGTCCGCGTTTCAGGCTTCCCAGGTCAGGAAGCGGAAGGTCGAGTTCCCCGGGCATACCGTAGCGATTCTTCTCCCAGCACCTGAACCAGGGCAATTTCGAGCGCCTTGGTTTCGTGGGTTCGTTCCGTGGCCAGACTCTTCAGCTTGATGGCGTAGCGAGCTACATTGATGCCGTCGCGCACGGTGTAGCGCTCATCGGCGGCGTGCGCCATCTGCAGGAAATCGGTTACGTAGCTGAGGATGCGTTCCTCGGCGAAAGGAAGATTTTCCTTGAGGATATGGTATTCTTCATCGCGCTCGGGAAAATCGATAAAGATTTGCGGCTGCAGCCGCGAATGAATGTACTCAGGCAGTTCGAATGTGGAAGCATCATCGTTCATGGTGGCGACCATGCGAAACTGCGGATGCGCCTTGATCTTAATGCCGGCGACGATGGATTCCACGTAGCGCCGGTTATCCAGCAGCGGCGCCAGGCTGGCCCAGCTCTTCTCGCTCATGCGGTTGCCTTCGTCCAGAATGGCGATGCCGCCGCGGATCATGGCGCTGACCAGTGGGGAAGCCACGTAGCGCAGACTGCCTTCACCCTCGATCACAGGCGTCACCAGGAGATCTTCGGGGCGCGTATCCAGGGTGGCTTGCACAATGTAGACGTCGCGCCCCATGCGGCGTCCGGCGGCGTATGCCAGCGTGGTTTTTCCGACACCAGGTTTGCCCAGAAGCCGGGGATTCATCGGCAGATCCTGGTCGTTCACTACCATCCAGGCCGCCAGCAACTGGCGCATCAGTTCGTCTTGCCCGACCCATTGCACCGCGAGTTCGTCCGGGTGGGCCAGATGCAGCGTCACGCCTTCGATCTCGACGGTCATATCTTTCATTATGGGCACAGGCCCGGCTGGAAAAGATACCTCGAAGAGCCGATTTCGGCTAAAGATTACTGATGACGATGCGATCGACCTTCAGCAGGAGTTCGACCTCCTGGAGGGGGAGTTCCAGCGCGGCGGCGATCTGGGCCGGGGAAGTGCCGCGGCGGTTGAGGCGCAGAGCCTGCGACCGTTTGGCCAGGTTCAACCCGTTTCGCGGAGGAGCGGCGAGCAGTGCCTGCGAGAGCGGCGCGTCGCGCATTTGCGAGGCAAGGCTCTCAAGATCCGCGCGCAGCGCCTGCACGGCCGACGCCAATTCGTTGTCTTCGGTATGCCGCCCTTTGCGGGCCACGCGCGCCGCCGAACGTACCAGGCAAAGGGCGGTCGCGGCCAATACCAGCGCTAAGAGAGTCAAGAGCGAAAGGCCGCCCAACGTGAGGGTGAGGGAGTTCATTTCAGACTCCGCAGGCGGTCCTGCCGGCTGGCGATCTCCTGGATTCTGACGCCGTAATTCCCCTCCACCACCACCACTTCGCCGCGGGCGATCAGGCATTCATTCACCAGCACTTCCACCTGATCGTTGACGCCGCGGTTGAGTTCCACGATGGACCCGGTAGTCAGCTTCAGAACATCCTTCATGGGCAGTTGGGCCTTGCCGAAGGAGATGCTGACGGGCAGGTCGACATCCATCAGCAGATCCATGGTGCGGGAACCCGCCGGGATGCGGGTCGAATCGTCGATTTCCGGCTCCGACTTTGGCTGAGGCTGTTTCGGCGGCTCGACGGGGCGCGGAGGCGCGGAGATGATCTCGACGAGTCTGGGGCTGAGAGTCACCAGAAAGGGAGCCAGGGGCGTGTCCCGAAGGTCAGCGAGACCGATGCCCAATCCCGGACTTCCGCGTCCGGAGCCTGCTCGGCGCCGGCTTCGCAGGTAACCTCGTGCCCGACCATCGAACCGATCGAGCGCGCCATTACGGACAAGGACTGGCCGAGAATCTCGAACCAGGTATTCCGGGCCTCGCCGGATTCGACTGTTTCCAGCCCCGCGGCCTTCAGCGTGAGGGTTCCGGCGTATTCCCAGGTGGCATGGGGCACCCCCACCCAGGCCAGCAAATCCGGCGATGACTGGAACGACTGCTCCCACCACAGAAAGTCCGCGGAATCAGGCGGCCAACCTCGGCAAGCGGACCGGTCGCGTATTGCCAGCGGATTTCCGGCCGCTGGTCCGTCATGGATTCCAGAACCTGCGCGAGTGACTCACTCCACTGGTCCAGAAGGCTGCGCGCGTTCGGCGCCGAGCTCATGCGCGAGCGATTCCGGTCTTCACTCATGCCAATGCCATTCCCCTGCGTGGCCGGCCACTGCGCCGCGCAAGTGCGTCCGCAGCCGCAGAATCGCCTGCGACTTCAGTTGCGAGATACGCGATTCATGCAGGTTGACCACCTCGGCGATCTCGCGCAGGGTCAGATCTTCGTGGTAATACAGGCTCAGCACGGTCTGCTCGATCTCGGGAATTTCCTCGATTCCCTCCGCCAGCAGCCGCTCCAGCTCGGAGCTCTCCAGCAACGTCGAGGGCAGGTTCTCATCGGTCTCGGCAAGTAGTGCAGCAGGTCTTTGCCCTGATCGTTGCCTGCATATTCCAGGCTGGCGATATTCAGGCCGCGAATCTCCACCAGCCACTGGTGATACTCCTCGAGCGAGATTTCCAGTTGGCCGGCGATCTCCTCTTCGGTGGGAGAGCGCTTGAGAACCTGTTCCGCCTCGGCGATGGCCGCTTCGATCTGTTTGGCTTTCCGCCGCTTCTGCCGGGGTGCCCAATCGAGGCCGCGCAGGCTGTCCAGAATGGCGCCGCGGATCTTGTACTCGGCATACGTCTTCAGCTTGACGTTATGAGCCGGGTCGAAATTGTCGATGGCCGAGATCAGCCCGATGACACCGGTCGAGACCAGGTCTTCCAGGCTGATGTTCTCCGGCAGACGTTCCTGAATTCGCCGGGCAATCAACCGCACCTGGGGCAGATGCTCCAGAATGAGCCGTTCCCGTTCGTCGTCGTCCGATCACGTCGGACACCGCATACGAATACATACTCTTCTGCCGTTGGAGGCACCTATGCCGCCGACCGTGACCGGCCGGATGCGGCTGCCCGAGAATCAGTTCGATGAGCCGCCTCGGAGTGGCGGCTTCCAGATCTTCCGGAATCCGCTGTCCGTTGGCAAAGAACGACAGCGGCTTGCCGGTTCGTGCGGCTTCGTTGAGAATCGGGCCGAACGAGCCGGTCTCATCCAGCTTGGTAAACAGCAGCCGCTGGGGCTGGAAAATCTCGAATGAATCGACCACACGAGATAGATCGGCGGATTTCATGGAAGCCGACAGGACCAGTTGCGTATCGATGTCCGGCCGGGAAGAAAGAAACCGCGCCAGGCCGCTCGAGTCTCCCAATTCCCCCGTGCTGAGCCCGGGCGTATCGATGAAGATCAGCTCCTTGCCGCGGTTCTCCTCGATGGCCTGCGCCAGCGCGTCGACGGTTTCCAGCACCTGGAAACCGACACCCAGAATGGCGGCGTAGCGAGCGCAATTGCTCCGCCGCCGCCACACGGTAGGTGTCCACGGAAAGCAGCAGCACGGGCCGCCGGCTGGCCAGCCCGTAATTCACTGCCAGTTTGACCAGCGTGGTGGTCTTGCCGGACCCCGGGGGACCGACCAGCAGCGACGATCCGCGGCCTGGCATCGCCCTTGCCCAGCAGCGGTTGAACGCTGAAACGCGATTCCAGTTCCTCCACCAGCGCGCGCTGAAAAGCGTCCCGTCGAGCCGGGTAACAGTGCGCGGTTTGACCCGGGTGGACCTCACCCAGACGTGCTTCCGCCCCGTCGACGATCTCGCGCGCCAGTTCCGGCGATACTTCGCGCGGCGGCCAGTGCGGCATAGCCGTCGGAAACCGTAGGCGAAGCACCGGGCCACTGGGCCGGTCCGAATGCGCTCCTGGTGAGCACTCTTCGCATGCCTTCCAGTTCCTTTTTCAGATCCGCCACTTCAGCCGACAACCGGTCGCCCGGTCGCACCGTTTGGCGCCGAATCCCGCAGGAGCGATTCGTTCGCAGCGCCGCCCGGTGGCGTCGATCGCAAAGACTACTTCGTAATCGCCCAGGTGGCGGCTTCCGGAGGCGATTTGCGGCTGTTCACCAGCATGGCTTCCGGCCCCAGTTCCTGGCGCGCCAGGGCCATGGCGTCTTCCACCGCTGTGCGAAATAGGATTTGATCTTCATCTGTCTTTCCCGGTCTCACGCGGCCACTAGTGATCTATCGTCATGTCGTGCGGAATTCTGTAGAGGTTCATTGAATGTTCCCCAGGGACTGCACGCGCAGCCCGGGCGGCACTTCGTTGTGCGCCAGGAAGAACAGGTTGGGCATGGACGGTTCGGTGATCTGGCGCAGGAAGTAGCGGGCTCCCGTGGAGGTGATGGCCACCACCGGCGTTTCCGGCGAGATGACCCGGCTGGAAATGCGGTTCAGAATGTCGCGCATGGCCTGGGGCGCCAGATGTCAGGTGGCTGTTCTGCTCGCCGTGCTCCACCGCCGCTTCGATCGCCTGCTCGATCGACGGGTCGAGGAACCAGGCGGGCAGTTCGCCGGCGCGGTTCAGATACGGCTTGACCACCGTGCGCCGGATGGCCTGGCGCACGTACTCGGTCAGCAGCACCGGGTTGCGCGTGGCTGCAGCGGCTTCTCCCAGCGCTTCCAGGATCGAGACCGCGTCGCGGATCGAGACCCGCTCGCGCAACAGGTTCTGCAGCACCCGCTGCACCGCGGCCAGCGGCAGCAACTTGGGGACCAGATCTTCCACCACTTTGGGGTGCTCCACGCCCACCCGGTCGAGCAGGCGCTTGGCATCCTGGCGCGAAAACAGTTCGTGGGCATGGCGGCGGATCAGTTCGGAGAGGTGCGTGCCCAGCACGCTGACGCCGTCCACCACCGTGTAGCCGGCGTTGCGCGCCCGCTCGGCGCGCTCGCTGGGAATCCACAAGGCGCTCATGCCGAAGGCCGGCTCGCGCGTGGGCTGGCCTTCCACCTTGGCGTCCGTCTGACCGGTGGGAATGGCCAGTTCGCAGCCTTGCGGCAGTTCGTAGCGCGCGATTTCCACGCCCTTGAGCGAGATCACGTACTCGCGGCTGCGCAGCGAGAGATTGTCGGTGACGCGCACCGGCGGAAGCAGGTAGCCCAGATCGGTGGCCAGCTGCTTGCGGATGGCTGAGATGCGCCGCAGCAGCGGCGAATCCTGCCCGCCTTCCACCAGCCGACCAGGCCCAGCCCGACCTCGATGGCCAGCGGCTCCACGCGCAGCAGCGCTTCGAATTGTCCTTGGGAGCCGCCGGCTTGGCCTCTGCCGGCGCGGCGGCGCTCGCCAGTTGCTTCCGGCGCATCCGCCACCCGGCCGTGCCGGCGCCGCCGCCGAGCAGCAGGAAAGGCAGCTTGGGCATTCCCGGCAGCGCCGCCAGGGCAACAAGCACACCGCCGGCCAGCAGCAGCGGCTGCGAATTGCCGAAGATCTGACGCTGGAACTCCGCGCCCAGCCGGGCGTCGGAACTGGCGCGCGTGACGATCAGGCCGCCGGAAATGGAAATCATCAGCGCCGGGATCACCGTCACCAGGCCGTCGCCGATGGTGAGGACGGTGTAGGTTTCGAGGGCTTTCTGGAAATCCATGCCGTGCTGCAGCACGCCGATCAGAAAGCCGGCCACGATGTTGATGGCGGTGATCAGGATGCTGGCCACCGCGTCGCGCTGGGTGAACCGCGAGGCGCCGTCCATGGCGCCGTAGAATTCGGCTTCGGTGGCCAGTTGCTTGCGGCGCCGCTTGGCCTCGGTTTCGTCGATCAGCCCGGCATTCAGGTCGGAATCGATGGACATCTGCTTGCCGGGCAGGGCGTCCAGGGTGAAGCGCGCGGTCACTTCCGAAATGCGCACCGCGCCGTGATTGATGACGACGTATTGGATGGCGATCAGCACCAGGAAAATCACCGCGCCGATGATGTAGTTGCCGCCCACCACGAAGCTGCCGAAGGCCCCGATGACTTCGCCGGCGGCGGACGTGCCGGTATTGCCGTTGAGCAGAATCAGCCGCGACGAGGAGATGTTCAGCGCCAGGCGGAACAGCGTCAACAGCAGCAGCGTGGTGGGAAACGAGGTGAACTCGACCGGCCGCACCAGGTAGAGCGAGACCATCAGCACCGTGACCGACATCAGGATGTCGGTGACGATCAGCAGGTCCAGCACGAAGCCGGGCAGCGGCGTGATCAGCGCGATGACGATGCCCAGCACGGCGATCGGCACGGCCATCTCGCCGAGCATGCTGAAGGGGCAGATTGCGGCAGCCACCGGGAGCGGACGCGCGGAGCGGCGAGGGTGTTGGCAGGGGTCATGGCGATCTAGCCGGGCAGCCTCCCGTTCATGAGTTTGAAGATGTAGGCGAGAATCTCGGCCACGGCGCGGTAGAGGTGCGGCGGGATCTCCTGCCCCACGTCCACCGACTTGTACAGGGCCTGCGCCAGCGGCGGATTTTCGATGATCGGGACCTGGTGCTCCACGGCCTTCTGGCGGATGCGCAGCGCCAGATAGTTCTTGCCCTTGGCCACCACCATGGGAGCGGCCATGCTCTCCAGCTGGTAGCGGATGGCCACCGCGTAGTGCGTGGGATTGACGATCACCGCGGTGGCCTTGGGCACTTCCTTCATCATGTTGCGGCGCGCCCGGTCGCGCTGCAGGCGGCGAATCCGCGCCTTCATCTGCGGATTGCCTTCCATGTCTTTGATCTCTTCGCGGATCTCCTGCTTGCTCATGCGCAGGTCCTGCTTGTGGCGCCGCATCTGCCGGAACAGGTCCACCGCGCCGAAGACCAGGAACACGCCGGCAGCTTTCCAGAACAGCTCCATCAGCGAGGTCGCCGAGGAAGGCGCAGCCGCTCTCGACGCTCTCCAGCGGCAGCGCCAGAAAGGCTTCCAGCTTGTCGCGCGCGATCGACATAGACAGCCCACAGGAACAACGGGCAGCAGAACCAGCGCCTGCAGGAGCGCGGCAGATTCTGCCGCGGCAGTTCGCTGCAGCTTGGACAGCGGATTGAGGCGCGTCAGGATCGGGCGCCAGCTTCTTGAGACTCAAGCCGAAGCGCGTGGTGACCAGGCGGAATCGCCAGGGTCGCCGCCGCCACCGCCAGCGCCGCCCAGCGCCAGCGGCAGAAGACGTGTTCCAGAAGAGTTGCCAGGCGATGTGGGTCAGATCCTCGGGCGCGCAGCTCGCCGGCAAAGGCGCGCGCCAGAAGAGAGCCGCGTGGTCTGCGCGGAACTGCGCAAACCAGTGCGCCCCGCCGGCTCCCAGCAGCCCCAGGAAGACCATGAACTGCAGCGCCGAACGAATTCCCGGGCGGAGGGAAACTGGCCTTCCTCGCGCGCCTTCTCGCAGGCGCCGTTGGGTGTGGCTGCTCGGTCTTGCGCGGAGCGGTCCGCCATGGCGCGGTCATATCCCCAGCGTCCGCTCGCGCGCCGACCAGGCAGTGTCCGGCTGAACTGCCCGCAGAATGCGCGGGAACAGCGCGGCGACCCAGCTCAGTACCAGCAGAGCAGTCAGCATCTTGGCGGGAAATGCCAGCGACAGCAGCTGCAATTGCGCGTTCAGCCGGCCCATCAGCGCCAGCGCCACATCCACCATCACCAGCAGCGCGACCACCGGCAGCGCCAGCCGCACGCCCACGGAAAACAGGCTGGATGCCCAGGCGGATCAGCGACTTCCGCCGAACTGCGGCCGAACACATAGGCCCCCGCCGGGACTCTTTCCAGACTCTGGGCGAACAGCCGCAGGATTTCGCCGGTCCAGCCCCAGGGCGAAGAACAGCATGCCGCGCCATCAGTTGTGCCAGCACCAGCAGGATGCCGGAATCGGCCTGGGTGTTGGGGTCGATGGTCTGAGGCATAGGCGTAGCCCGGCCTGCAGGCCCAGCACCTGCGCGGCCAACGTGAACGCCTCGAGCACGATGGCCACCGAGACGCCGATGGCGATGCCGACGGCCGCCTCCGCCGCCAGCCCAGCCAGCCAGCGTCGCAGGCAGTGACTGCCGGCGGCTTCCACGGCGGGCCAGCGCGCCGAACAGCGCCAGGGTGAAGCCCAGGGCAAAGGCCACCTCGCGCCGGTCCCGGCGACGCCGCTGAGACCCGGCAGCGGCACGAAAGCCAGGGCGCCGCTCACGCGCGCCAGCACCAGCAGGAAGCGCGATACAGGGTGCCGGCCGAGAGCGTCAGGTTAGCGGGCATAGCGGCCCAGATCTCCGAAGAGCGCAGTGGTGTACGCCATGGTTCTTTGCAGCATCCAGGGCATGAGCAGCAGCAGTCCGCACCAGAAACGCCAGCAGGCGCGGAATGGTGCTGAAGGCGTTGTCCTGCATGGAGGTGGCGATCTGCACCAGGCTGACCGCGATACCCGCGATGAAGCCGATGGCCAGCAGCGGCGCGGCCAGCCAGAAGGCCGTCATCAGGGTCTGCGCGGATGATTTGAACGACGGTTTCGGGCGTCATTGGTAGAAACTCTTCATCAGCGAGCCGACCACCAGGTTCCAGCCGTCCACCAGCACGAACAGCAGGATCTTGAAGGGCGCCGAAATCATGACCGGCGGCAACTGCACCATGCCGACCGAAAGGGTCACCGAAGCCACCACCAGGTCGATCACCAGGAACGGCAGAAACAGCACCGCGCCGATCTGAAAGCCGGTTTTCAGCTCGGAAAGGATATAGGCCGGGATCAGGACCTTCAGATCGAGGTCGGCGGGCGTGTGCGGCGCCGGCTCGTGGGACATCTCGACGAACAGCCGGATGTCTTTTTCGCGCGCGAAACGGACCAGGAAGTGCGCGCAGCGGCTTGGCGCCTGCGTCCATGCGCCTGCGCGGGCGTCAGCTGGCCGGCCTCCATGGGCTCCCAGCCCTGGTGGTACATGTCCGCCGCCACCGGCTGCATGATGACGATGGTCAGAAACAGGGCCAGGCCCAGCAGCACCTGGTTGGACGGCGTGGTCTGGGTGCCCAGCGCCTGCCGCAGGAAGTGCAGCACGACGGTGATGCGCAGAAACGGAGTGATCGACATGACGGCCGCCGGCAGCAGGGTCATCAGCGTCAGCAGAATGACGATCTGCATGGGCACGCTCACGGTGGAACCGTCCTTTCCGGCCGATATGCCGAAGAGGGAGAGAGGTTCGACCGGTGCCGCAAACGCGGGAGCCGCGACGTGCCAGCGCGGCACCACAGGCGCAGCGAGCTCTCATTGCGATCGCCTCGTCCGGGACTGGCAATTTCGCGGTACGCCATGCTCGGTCACCAGCGAACAGCCGCCGGGCGAACAGGCCAGCAGCAGCGCAGTGTCTCCCAGGCGCACCAGATGCAGAGTCTGCTGCGGCCCGAGCGCCAGCCGCTCCACACATTCCAGCCGGCGGCCGCCGGCGCTTCTTTGCCCAGGCTGAGCCGCGGCGAAGCCATGCCGGCGCAGCCACCACAGCGTCGCCACCAGCAGAGCCAGCACGCCGGCCACCGCCGTCGATCTGTTCGTATCACTTCCATGCTCGAATCCGCCCTTCAGTCGTCGCGGAAGTCGGTGATGCGCACGCCGAGCGTGTTTTCGATCACCACGATCTCACCGGAGCCGCACAGCACGCCGCCGATGTAGATGTCGATGTTCTCGCCGGCCGATCGCGAGCGTGCCGATCACGCTGCCTTCTTCGAGGCGCAGCACCTCGCGCGTGGTCATGATGCGCCGGTCGAGTTCGATTTCGATCTCGACCGGGATTTCGCCCAGCGGCGCTATTTCTTCCTGAGGATTCATCGGCTGATCTAGTGGATTAAGTTGATAGTGTCCTGGCTCAATGTGTCGGCGGTGGTCACCACGTGGGCGTTGGCCTCATAAGCTCGCTGGTACACGATCAGGTTGGTGAACTCGGTGGCGATGTCCACGGTCGAGGCTTCCATCGAGCCGCCCTGGATGGTGCCGCGGCCGCCGGTTCCGGGCACGCCGATGGATGGATTGGCGGTCAGCGAGCTGAGCTCGAAGTTGTTGTTGCCGGCCGCGATCAGGCTGTCCGGATTGCGGATCTGACGCCAGGGCGACCTGGCCCACCATCACCTGCGTGCCGTCGGTATACTGCGCCAGGATCTGCCCTCCGGTCGCCAGGCCGACGTGCTCCAACTCGGCTGCCGGCGAACCGTCCTGCGACTGCGCCGAAGGGGCCGAATGCCTGGCCGAACTGCGTAATCCGCCCGACGCCCGCGCTGGTATAAGGGTTCCAGGAGATGTTCATGTCGCTGGCCCCGTCCGCCAGCCCGGGAATGGTGAACTGATGGGGCTGCCATTGGCAGGGTCGGTCAGGTTGCCGTTGGTGTCGAAGGTCAGGGTGCCGCTGGCGCCCGAGATATCGAATGGCGTGCCTGCAGTGCCGCCGCTGATGTCGTCGCCGGGAATGGTCACCTGGTAGCTCCAGGTGTTGGCGCCAGTCTTCTGAAGGCAGCGTCAGCACGTGGGAGGTCCCCAGACTGTCGTAAACCGTGATCGGCGTGGTGAAGCGCCGAAGTGGCGTCGGCCGCGGCACTGGAGTTCAGGTTCAGATCGACGGTGAAGTTGCTGGTTGCCGACCGGCGCCTTGAGCGAGCCTACCGGCACCACGATATTGCTCGACCGGCCCGTTGGTATCGATTGCGCCGGTGGCGGAATTCAGCGTGGTCCAACCCTGGACCTCATCGCCGGTGTCGGTGAGCAGGTTGCCGTATTTGTCGGCCTGGAAGTTGCCGGCGCGCGTGTACAGCTCATGGCCGGAGCCGTCCTGAACGATGAAGAACCCATCGCCCTGGATGGCGGCATCCAGCAGGCCGGAGCTGGTCTGAATGGCGCCCTGGGTGAATTCCCGAACCGTCAGCGGCGTGCCCGGTGCCGAACCCGACCTGGGTGTCGCCCAGGCCGGCGCCCAGCGATTCGGTGACCAGATCGCGAAAACAGACTTCACTGGTCTTGAAGCCTGGCGTGTTCAGGTTGGCCAGGTTGTTGCCCACCACGTCGATGGCGGTGGAAGTGGCGTTCAGCGCCGAGAGAGCGGTCGAGAAAGTGGTAAACATGCGATTTTCTCCGTTTCAGATTGCTAAACTGCCCCGCTGCCGGTATTCGCCCACGAGCTGATCCAGATCCTGCGAATCGCCGTGACGTCCTGGCCCGTGTTGACCGTTTGTTCGAGTTGCTGGAATTGCGCCAGCTGTGTGACAAACTGCGTGCTGTCGGTGGGGTTCAAAGGGTCCTGGTTCTGGAGCTGCGCGACCAGGAGCTGCAGGAACATGTTTTTGTCTATGGTTGTTGTCGCGGTGGCGGTAGTGGTGTTCTGGTTGGTACCGGAAGCTCCACTAGTTGACGTAGTTGGTGACATGTGTGATCCTCTCTAGTCGTTAATTCGGACGGCGTCGAAGAGCCACGAAAAATCCTCGCGACCCGGCCTTGGAACGGCCTGCTCCTCCGGCGGCTGGCGCCGCTGCTGCTCCTCATTTTGCTGACCGCCGGAGCGCCGTTGCTGTGCATCCGGCGAATCCTGCCGTGGCGACCCCGGCGCGGGCTCGGCCGCCCGCGCGCCTTCCGATGATCCGGCCGTGGGACCATGCCAGGTTTCCGTATGGAAACCCGACTGCTCCAGCCTGGAGGTCAACTGAGGCAGTTCCTCGCGCAAGGTGCCGGCCAGATTCGCATCCGGTGTATGGACTGCAACCCTGACCTCGCCGCCTCGTTCGGCCACGTGGACCTGCACGCGGCCTTCATCGACGGTGAAATGCATTTCGACGTTCCTGGAGCCGGCCGGAGCGTTGACCGGTTCTGGGAGCGGGGCTGCCGCCTGCACCCGCGCCGCCGGGACAGTTTCGTTCCGGGGACTCTCCGGCGCGCGGCTGGATGACCTTGCTTCGGGCGCTGTGAGAGGCTGAGTTGTGGTTCTGACGGCCGATTCGGCAGGTGGAGCGGCCGGAACTGCTGCCGGCGCGTCTGTTTTTTTGAGATGTTCGACGGTAGCCGGCGGGGTCTTCTGCATAGACCGAGCAGGCTCTGGTTCCGGCGGTGCCGCGGGGTCCGGTGGTTTATCCGTGGATGGGATCGCGGCCGATGGAACTTCCGGCGTCACCAGACGCACCGCGCCAGTTGGGTGCGGAGCGGGCACCGCGCGTGCCTGTGGAGCCGCTTCCGGGGCAGGTTCGGTAGCTGGAACCAGGTGCGCCAGGAATGCCGTTTCGGCAGGCGGCGCGGAATCGGTGGAAGCATCTTGAACGATTGCCGCGACTGACGGCCGCGAATTCGTGCCGGACCCTTGACGCTCCGGTTGGGGGTCTGACCGGGCCGGCGATCGCGGGACAGGAGGCGGGGTGGAGGCCTGGTGCGAAGCTGCCGGGACAGGACTGGTGAAGAGGCCCGTAGTTTTGTTCGCCGCGTGAACCGTGTTCTGAGCCGGCGGCGCGCCAGCCGTGGTCACGACCGGATTCTGTTGCTCCGGCACGGACGGATATATGGATTGCGGCAACAACGGTACAGTAGCGGCGGGAGACGCGGTGGCAGTTCGCGCGGCGCGAACGGGATGTGCTGCGGGTGCCACCGGCGGAACGGCTGCGTCCGCGTGCGCGGGAGTTGAGGGCAATTCAATGTTGGGCCGTGGCGCTGGGGGTGGATTGCTCCGATAAACGCTCACAGGCGGCAGCAACGGGAGCGCGGCCAAGTCTTTTCCGGGGGCGCGCTTGTTACGATTCCGGGGCGCGGGCGCGACAGTGGCCGGCGGCGCCTTCAGGGACGTGGCGATAGTGAGAGGGAGGTCTGGTGGAGCAACAGACCGATCCCTTTGGCAAACGGCAGACGGCGATTCCTGCGCACCCGGGACCGGAGGCGGCGGGACGGAAGGCGCCCAAGCCAAAGATGTCGCGACTGGAACCGGTCGTGAAACGGCCGGCGAATCCTGGCGCTTGACTGCCGGTCTTTGCCTCTGCTTTTCAGGCGGATTTGGATCGAGATCCGGCTGCGTGAGACTTGGCGGCCCTGCAGACGGTTTTGGCCGGGACGGCGAATCCTGGCGGGCAACCGAGGTGTCCCCCGGAAGTGGTGCAGGCGCTGCTTGCGGCGGAGTTACGGGTGTTGTTTGCGGTGGCGCCGCAGGCTCGGTTTGTGTCACAGTCGCGGGCGCCATCGGCGGCGGAGTCGCGGGCATTGCCGGCGATAGCGTTGCCGACACAGTTTGTGGCGGAGTCCGGAGCGTTGCCGGCGGTGGCGTTGGGGGCTCTGCGGCACCCGGTGGCGGCACTAGAGACGGGAGCAGAGACGGCGCCACGGAGTCCTCGGATATGGCCGGCTTTTCGGGCGGTGCCGGCGAGTTCTGATGCGCCGAGGGAGCCGGCGTTTGCAGCCTGCTTGCATCCGCAGGCCGATCCACGCAAGTCGCGGGCGCGGGGAGCGATACCGGCGGCTCTGCCCGCGAGCCGCTCCACCAGACGACTGCCGGCGTTCGCGGCAAAGGCGGGAGGAAAGGCTGTTCCCTAACATCCCCGGAAGGTGGCGGCACTGCTTGTTCCGGGGGGGTGGCAGTCGGCCTAGTCTGCACGATCGGCCCTGTTATCTCTTCGGGCAATGCTACTCGCGCCGTTTCCGCGTTTGGCGCCGGCGCGGTTTGTGCGGCGGAGGCGTGGGGCGCATCCGATGCTGCCATTAAGCCGGGCTGACGCTGCGGGACGTTCGGCGGAGCGGAAGCCAGATCCGCGACGTTTGGGAGGTACACGGCCGACGCCGGGGCAAACGCCACGGACTTATCTACCGGCGGGCGGCATTCGCGCTGCTTCGCGTCCGGTTTCGCCGGTGTCGCCGGCGGCGTGTGCTCAGGCAATAGGGCCTGGTCCGGCAAATCGGCGGTGGTGAACGACTCCAGAAATTTGGTGAAGGGCGCGGCCGGGTGGGCGGTTTCCATCGACGCGGGCTTCCACTGCGGCAGCAGGTCCGCGAGAAGGGAGGCCGGTAGCGCGAAGGCGTTCACGGGGCCTGGAAATGCAGGCCGCTCGCCAAACCGCCCGTGCTCATTTGCAAGGCTTTAGTGCCCGACGCTGCGGCAGAAAATTGCCACGCCGGTCCCCTGCGGCAAGATCCTGTCACGGCACACACTGTTCCCTGTGTGACTTATCGGCGGCCTTCTGCTTGTTTTGAGATATTTCGATTCCTTATCCTGTATTGGTCCCCGGCTTGCTTAGACAACTTCGTATGGACCCACTCACCGCCACCGCGGCAAGCGGAATGCGTGCCCGCATGGAGTCGCTGGACCTGCTGGCGAACAATGTCGCCAATGCCTCCACCGGGGGCTACAAGGCGGATCGCGAGTTCTACAGCCTGTATGCGTCGCCGGATGCCGTCGACGCGGAGGGACTGAACGATACAGCCACCATGCCGGTAATCGAACGGCCCTGGACCGACCAGTCGCAAGGCACGTTGCAAACTACGGGCAATCCCCTCGACCTGGCGTTATCGGGCAAGGGTTTCTTTGCGGTGCAGGGACCTAAAGGAGCTCTTTACACGCGCAACGGCAGTTTCCATTTGACGGCAGACGGGAAGATAGCCACCAGCGAAGGGTACCCTGTCAGCGGGTCCGGCGGTACACCCATCACGCTCAGCAGCGCCCGGCCCATCGAAATCTCGGGCGATGGAACGGTGCGGCAGGATGGCACGGTTATCGGTCAACTGCAGGTCGTGGATTTCACGGCGACGGCGGGGCTGTCCAAGCAGGGCAGCAATTATTTCCGTATCTCCGATCCCAATGCGCGGTCCGCGCCAGCCGCGGGTACCGGAGTGGAACAGGGCAAACTGGAAGCGTCCAACAGCGGCAGCGCCGAATCGGCCGTGCGGCTGGTCAGCATCATGCGCCAGTTCGAAATGCTGCAGAAGGCCGCTACGCTGGGCGCGGATATGAGTAAGCAGGCCATCGAGCAGGTGGCCCACGTGGGTTCGTAAAGAAGGAGAGAGCGAATGATTCGAGCACTGTACAGCGCCGCCAGCGGCATGAGGGCGCAGGAAATGAACGTAGACAACATCGCCAACAACCTGGCCAACGCCAACACGGTGGGCTACAAGTCGCGGCGCGCCCAGTTTCAGGATCTGATGTACCAGAGCCTGCTGCAGCCCGGCGCCGCCGCCGGGCAGCAGACAATTGTTCCGGCGGGCCTGCAACTGGGCCTCGGTACGCGCCCCACTTCCAACGAGATCGTATTTACCCAGGGAGCATTCTCGGAGACCGACAACCCGCTCGACATGGTGATTCAGGGGCCGGGCTTTTTCCAGGTGCTGCAGCCCAACGGCGAACTGGCCTACACCCGCGCCGGCCAGTTCCAACTGGACCAGAACGGCAACATCGTGACCGGCAACGGCAATGCCCTGCAGCCGCAGATCACCATTCCGCCGACCGCGCAGCAGATCACCATCGCCACCGATGGCACGGTGAGCTACACGCTTCCCAACCAGACCGCGTCCCAGCAGGCCGGCCAGATTCAACTGGCCAACTTTCAGAATCCCGCCGGACTGAACAGCATGGGAAACGGGCTTTACACGCCGACGGACGCTTCCGGCGACGCCACGGTGGGAGCGCCCGGCGGGTCGGAGGGCATGGGCTCGCTGTTGCAGGGATACATCGAACAGTCGAACGTATCGATTGTGGATGAGTTCGTCAATCTGATTCAGGCGCAGCGCGGTTACGAGGCGAACTCCAAGGTGGTCACCGCGGCCGATAACATGTACCAGCAGGTCAATCAATTGAGCCGATGATCCCCCTTCTTTCCATGGCACTGGCGGCATGCCTGGCGGTGGGCGCAGGCTCCGATCAGATTTTGGCCGGCGACCTGCTTCCGGCCTACCCGGAGATGGCGGCGCTGGATCCGGCAACTCCAGTGGGGCACGCGCCCGAACCCGGCGTGTCGCGCACTTTCCGCGCGTTCGATCTGCGTACGCTGGCGGCACGTTTCGGGCTTTCGGCGGTGCCAGATCAGGAATTCTGCGTGGAACGGCCGGTGGCGCCTCTCGATCCGGATCGACTGTTGGAGGCGATGAAGAGCACTCTGCCGCAGGCCCACATCGAAATCCTCGAGTACAGCCGGCAACCGGCGCCGCCGGGAGAGCTTGAGTTGCCGCGGCAGGGATTGCGCGAAGGGGCGCAACGGAACGGGGCACTGTGGACCGGGTCGGTACGCTACGCCGGAAACCGGCGGTTCCTCATCTGGGCTCGTGTCAGGGTAACGGCAGGCGTGCGGCGGGTAGTGGCGATGGCAGACCTCAAGCCGGGCCAGCCAATCGAGCCGGGCCAGATCCTGGAGCAAACGCGGGAGGAATTCCCGGCGTCCGGCGATTTTGCGATCACACTGGACCAGGTGGCCGGTAAGTGGCCGCGACTGGCGCTCCATGCCGGCTCAGAGATCCGCCTCGATCAACTGGTCGACGCCAAAGACGTGGCTCGCGGAGAGAGGGTCCGGGTGGATGTGGTGGAGGGCGCCGCCCGCCTGGAGTTTGAAGGCATCGCCGAAAGTTCCGGTTCGGCGGGCGAGATGATTCCGGTACGCAATCCGGGCACGAACAGGCGGTTCCGGGCGCGCGTGGAAGGCAAGGGACGGGTTTCGGTGGGCGGCGCTACCGTCAAGGTGACTTCATGAAGCTCTGGATTTGGATTCTCTGCGCCTGCGCGTGCACGATTGCGTCGGCGGCAAAAAAGAAAAAGGCGGCGGAGGCTCCGGCCTCACCGCTGGACCGCTACGTGACGGAATCGACCGAGCGACAGGCCGCCGCCCCGGCCCCGACACCGGGCTCAATCTGGCTGGCCGGGTCGCGGCTGGCGGATTCGGCGCGCGACGTCCGGGCGAGCCAGGTGGACGACGTGCTTACGATCGTGGTGGCCGAACAGGCATCGGCAGTCACAACGGGCAATACCAAAACACAGCGCTCGTCGAGCACCAAGAATTCGATCGCCGCTCTGGCAGGCATCACCAAATCCACCGGACCGCTGGCGAATCTGGCCAACCTCTCCGGAGACACGCAACTGAACGGCCAGGGAACCACCAGCAGAAGCACGACTCTCAGCACGACGCTGACGGCGCGCATTATCCATGTTCTGCCGAACGGAGGCCTGGTGGTTGAAGCTTCCAAGGATATCCAGATCAACTCCGAACACCAGTTAATTACCGTGCGCGGCGTGGTTCGTCCGGCCGATATTGACGCGACCAACAGCGTGCAATCCAACCGCCTTGCAGAGTTGGAACTGCGGGTCAACGGCAAGGGCGTGGTAGGTGACGCGATCAAGCGTCCCTTCATTCTGTATCGCATTCTGTTGGGTCTGATGCCGTTTTGAGGATGACTATGCGGAATCTCATCCTGGGCGTGGCTTGCCTCTTCGCCAGCCAGGCTAATGCTGCGCGCCTGAAAGAGCTGGTAAGTATCGAGGGCGTCCGTGATAATCAATTGATCGGCTACGGCATCGTGGTCGGACTGGCGGGCACCGGTGACAGCCAGCAGACCCTTTTTTCGAACCAGAGCCTCACCAATGTGCTGGAGCGAATGGGCATCGCGGTCTCACCAACGATGATTCGCGTGAAGAACACGGCAGCGGTGATGGTGACCGCGACACTCCCCGCCTTTGCCCAGCCGGGGCTGCACATCGATGTTACCGTGGCAGCCGTCGCCGATGCTGCTAATTTGCGGGGCGGCATTCTGGTGCTGACGTCGCTGCGGGGCGCCGATGGGCAGGTCTATGCGGTGGCGCAAGGTCCCGTGGTTACCGGAGGGTTTGTGGCCGGCCGGGGCGGCGCGACGCAGACAGTGAACCATCCGACCGTGGGCCGCAGTCCGGCCGGTGCGACGGTGGAGCGCGTAGCTCCATCGGTCGAGCCCAAAGGGGTGGTGCGTTTACAGTTGAGGCAATCGGATTTCACCACGTCAGCACGCATCGTGGAAGCCATCAACAAAAAATTCAATGAAGAAAAAACAGCGCTGGCGCACGCTGACAATCCGGGTCTGGTGAGCGTAACAATTCCCGCCGGGTACGCATCGCGCACCAGTGAATTCATGGCCGCATTGGAAAGCCTGGCGGTGGAGGCCGACCTGCCCGCTCGCGTTGTGGTCAACGAGCGCACGGGGACAATTGTGTTAGGTAAGGAAGTGCGAATCGCTCCGGTAGCGATCATGCATGGCAATCTGAACGTCGAGATCCAGACCACGTTTACGGTTTCACAGCCCGCTTCCCTGGGACAGGGCACGACCGAAGTGATCCCACAAACTACGACCGCGGTGAAAGAAGAAAAGGCGCGGAATGTGGTGCTGAAGCAGGGCGCGACGGTGGAAGAGTTGGTGCGGGCTCTGGCGGCGATCGGATCGACGCCGCGCGACGTCATTGCGATTTTGGAGAGTTTGCGAAGCGCCGGCGCGCTGGAAGCCGAGCTTGAGGTGATTTGATGAGCGATTCCGTCCTGACGCCGGTTCTGCCGGCGTCTTCACTGGCGATTCCGGCGCGCAAGCCCGATACGCCTGCCAAGATTCACGATGCCGCTCAACAGTTCGAAGCGCTGCTGATCGGCCAGATTCTGCAGTCGGTCAGTGAAGGCGGCGGATGGCTGGGATCCGGCGACGACTCCGCAAGCAGTTGCGCCACCGGTTTTGCGCAGGAGCAACTCGCCTCTATGATGGCCAAAAGCGGTGGCTTCGGATTGGCGGACTTGATCGCCAAAGGCCTGGAGCGCAGCCAGCAACCCCCCGGTTGATTCTTACAGATTCCATCCGTGGGCAGCATACGCTTCGACCGGTTCCGACACCATGGGTTGAGACCAGGGACTGGCTGGCTCTGGGAGTTCCTGTGGCGGGTGGCGAATCTCATCCCACGCTTCGGCGAGGGTGGATAATAGCCCTAACACTTCGCCCATGGGGGCGTCCTCCTGCCGCACATTGGCTTCCAGCAGTCTGCGTTGCATGTAGTCATAGAGACGCGCAAGCCGCTGGCTGAGATCGCCACCGCGTTCATGGTCCAGGGCCGCGGTAAGTTCCGTGAGAATCCGATGCGCTTTGGAGATGGACTGGCAGCGCGCCGCGATGTCGCCCGCGGCCAGGTGGTGCCGGGCTTCCCGAACCGATTCGGTACAGGCCTGATACATCAAGTGCACCAGCTCGAGGGGATCCGCCGAAAGAACCCGGCTCTCTATGTACGCATCATGAGCGTTCTGCCACATAATATTCTCTCCACACCACTTATCGGTTTATCCGGCAGCTTTTATAGGCCCGTTTCAGGCCTTTTGCGTTTTCGATTCCGCAGCCAACTCCAACACGTATTCCGGTGGAATCTGCGAGACTACTTCCTTGGTCTTGCGATCGACGATGCTGACAATCATCCGATGAGACTGGGGGTCTTTTTGAAAACGCAGCTCATTGTTCTCGCCGAACATCTCAGCGCTGTTGAGGGCCTTCACCGCCTGGATTACTTCGCGGTTCTGGGTCTGTTGCTCCGCCGGAGCCGGGGGCACCGGCGCCGGCGCCGTGCTTCGATTTAATCCGCTGATGTCCATATCAACTCCTTGAAGAACCGCCGGCCGGCAGCCTGCCGGAAGCGCTTCCTCGGCATTCTTATCGGCTCTGAGTCGGGAAACCTGCAACGATTCCTGTTTTGCAGAAAATCTTCCTGTCGTCACTGAAAAATTCGCCGGACTGGCCGAAAAGATACCTGAAAGGGCGTGAGCATGGCTAAAACTGTTCCCATCATTGGAATCGAGACCAGCGAACTTCGCTGGCTGCGCATGCTGGTCGCGCTGCTGAGACATCCGGACCCCAACGTTCCGGAACTGGCCCGGCAGGCGCTCCTGTATCTGACCGATGCTGCCGCCAGCCGCGCTGTGACGAAGCCTGAGCCACTGAACCACGCAGGTTAAGCGACGAACAGCCGGGGAACGGGGAACGGTGATGTTCTGTACCTTTCTTTTGTAAATCTGGTACCATGGATCACATGTGGGCCCGGTACTTTTCTGGCTTTTCAGGTCTTCTTCTATCCCTGATTTTCCTCGGACTTACTCCCCTCGCCTCCGCACAGCAAGTCCACGATGCAACCAGTTCCCGTGAGCGCACGCTGCTCACCCAGAGCTTTGCTAATGAAAAGCTGTGGCTCTGGCAAAAGCGGCTCAATCTGCAGGATTGGAATATCACGTTAGAGATGACGCGCGCCGCCGATCTGAAACCCAGGACGCTGGGCAACATTCATTGGGATCTGGACAAGAAGACTGCCCAGATCCACGTGCTTGATCCTGCCGACTACCACATGCAGTTTCGCGACATGCTGAACGACATGGAGTTCACCGTGGTGCACGAACTGATTCACCTGGAGCTGTCGCCGGTGCTTTCGCCTTTGTCGCGGAGCGACGCCAACCGCCGGGACGAAGAGCAAGCCGTCAACCAGATGGCCGACGCCCTGCTGAAACTGGATCGCGACCGGTAATCTCTGTTCCGGCATTGCGAATCGGATTATCCTATTAGCAGGGTGACCGGGATTCCGGCTCGCCCCACTTGTGGAGGCTCCCGTGCGATCCCTTTCGAAGATCCTTCTGCCGGTCGATTTCTCCGAACGCGCGGCGTCCGCTGCGAATTGCGCCAAGCTGTTGGCCGACCACTTTCACGCGGAACTCATTCTGCTTCACGTGTTGCCGCCGGTGCAATATCAGTACGGTCCGGCGGAGTTGGGAGGCGCGCTATTGAGCGACCTCTACGCCAATCGTGCCGTGCTGGTCGCAGAGGATCTGAACCGTTTTCTGGCCGATGAACTCGCGGACCTGCGGATTACCCGGGTAATCCAAGAGGGCGACCCGGCACGGGAAATCGTCGGTTTCGCGCACCAGCAGGGCGTAGACCTGATCATCATGCCGACTCACGGTTACGGTCCTTTCCGCCGTTTCATCCTCGGATCGAACACTGCAAAGGTGCTGCACGACGCGGATTGTCCGGTCTGGACCGGAGTGCATATGGAGAATGCGCCTGCCGCGTGCGCCGCGCCCCTGGGTCACATTCTGTGCGCGGTGGACCTGGGTCCGCAGAGTGAAAGAGCAGTGGCATGGGCTGCCTGGTTGCAGAAAGAGTTCCATGCTCGGTTGACGCTGCTGCACGCAATTTCCGCCGCTCCCGACAGGAGCGACCGGGCAGAAACTTCCTGGCGCATGCAGGTGGGCGAAGCAGTGGAAGAAGAGCTGACGCGGCTCCGGCAAACGGCGGGTTGCGAAGCGGAGATTCTGGTGGAAGCAGGCGATCCGGCGCAAGTGATCTGCAAGGCAGCCGGCCGGCTGGGGAGCGACGCGCTGGTGATCGGCAGGGGCTCTGCCGCGGGCGTGTACGGGCGGCTTCGAACCAATGCTTACGCCATCATCCGGCAGTCGCCGTGTCCCGTCGTGAGCGTGTGAGACGCCCGCTCGACGCTCGCATGTTAAATTGCAGGTTGTGACCTCGCGTACTGTATACCAAGTCCTGGAAGAGACGGCAAAGATTCACGGCGATGCGCCGGCGTTGCATCAGCCCGCCGGTGACGGATACCTGACGTATTCCTGGAATCAGTACCGGAGCGCGGTGGAGGAGATCGCTTGCGGGTTGCACTCCCTCGGCATCGCCAAAGGCGACATGGTGGCGCTGGATTCGGAGACGCGCCTGGAGTTCTACCTGGCCGACCTGGGAATCATGACCAACGGCTCCATCGCCGCCGCCATGTATCCCAGCTATCCGCCGGCCGACCTGGTGCGCACCATAGAAGCGACCGGGGCACGCGCGGCATTCGTCGAAGACCCGAGAACTCTGCAAGCCTTGCGGGGCGCGCCCGTCCGCCACTGGATACTGCTCACCGGTGAAGCCGACGGGGCTTTGACTCTGGACGAATTGCGCGCGCGAGGACGGGAAGCGATGGCGCGGGATCCGGGCTTGCCGGCGCGGATTCGCGGCGGATATACGCCATCCGATCCGGCCATTCTGTACCTCACCAGCGGCGCCACCGGCGAGCCGAAGATGGCGCTGGTGACGCACCAGGCCCTGGTCTCGAATATCGACATGGGGCCAGCGGTGCTGCCGCTCGGGCCGGAGGATTCGACTGTCGCCTTTCTGCCTTCGGCGCACATCGCGCAGCGCGTGGTGATCGAACTGCTGCCCGATCCGCTGCGGCATGCCGGTCACATTTTTCGAGAGCCTGCTGAAGCTGCCGCAGGATATTCGCAAGGTGCGGCCCACCATTCTGCTGGCGCCGCCGCGCATGTGGGAGCGCATCTATTCCACCATCTGCACGGAGCTGCGCAAGCGCCCGGCGGCGGCGCGGAAGGCATTCTATGGCGGGCTCGGGCTGGCGCTGGCCGCCGCCCGCTACCGGCGCGCCGGGAAAGCCGGTGCCGCTGCGGATCCGGATTCCGCTGCGACTGGCGGACCGGCTGCTGTTCAGTAAAGTGCGCGCGCGTTTCGGCGGGCGGCTGCAAGTGGCCGCATCCGGCGCGGCGCCCCTCAGCAAGGACCTGGCCGAGTTCTACGAAGCCGTCGGCATGCCGCTGATCGAAGGCTATGGCCTCACCGAAGGCGGCGTAGTGACGCTCAACCCGCTGGACGGGCCCAAACCCGGCAGCATCGGCAAGCCGCTGGCGGGCGTCGAGGTGCGCGTCTCCGACGACGGCGAACTGCTGATCCAGAGCCCCTGCCTGTTTTCGGGTTACCTGAACGACCCGGCCACCACGGCCGAAGTGCTGCGCGACGGCTGGCTGCACACCGGCGACATCGGGCATAGGGACGCCGACGGCTACTTCTTCATCACCGGCCGCAAGAAGGAGCTGATCGTTTCCTCCACCGGCAAGAAGATCTATCCTTCGCGCGTGGAGAACCTGTTCAAGATGGAGCCGCTGATCAGCCAGGTATTGCTGATCGGCGACCGGCTCCCCTTCCTCACGGCTCTGTTCACTATCAACAACGTGGCCGCCGAAGCGCTGAAGGGTATGGAGGAGTGGCGGGGCCGGCCGGCATCGGAGGTGGTACAGGCGCCGCCGGTACTGGCGGAAATTCACAAAGCGGTGGCGCGCGTGAATCGCCAGCTCGCGCCCTTCGAGCAGGTGCGCAAGTATCGCGTGCTGGCGCGCGATTTTTCGATCGAGCGGGGCGAACTGACGGCGACCATGAAAGTGCGGCGCACGCGCGCCATGGAGAACTTCAAAGACCACATCGACGAACTGTACGCCGGACGGGAGTGATCAGGGCCGGCCGGTGAAGGTCACCAACCTGGCGTAGAGCGCGATGATGGGATTGGAACTGCGGACCATCTCGCCGAGTTCTCCGGCAGACCTGGCGGTCTTCAACATGGCCTGCACCTGCGAGAACCAGATTTGGTGATTATCAGAAGCGGCATACTGCTGCTCCAGGAAATGCAGACCCGCGCCGGCAGGCGGGCCGCCGGGTTCGGGCCGACTCTCGAAGGTGCCTTCGACTCTTAGGGGCTGGGCCTCCTCCAATGCGATGGGTCTCAATTGCGCTGTAGCCGGAGAGAGACGGGCGATAAGGGCGTTGAACTGGCGAGCCGATTCGGGCAGGCCGCCGGCCGGAATCGCGTCGCTGCATCGGGCCGCGGAGAGGTGCCGGACAATGTAAGAACGGAGTGCGGGCACGAACATCTGCGAATCGTGCATCTCCGGAAGGGCCGAGGGCACCAGCACGTTTTCCGACGCGGCATACTCGCGATCGCTGCCGGCGATGCGATCCAGGACGCCGGCGATGGCGCCGGCGAGTTGCTGGCGCTGGGCCGCGGTCATGCGCGCGCCCGCCTCGGGCATCATCTTCAGCGCGGGCACAATCTGAGAGAGCGACTGGATGGAGGCGACGATCTGTCGCAGAAACTGCACATCGTCTTCCGCGGCCCTCTCTTTGGCGTTGAATGCCGATGCGAACAGGCGCAAGGCGGTCTGGTAGTAGGCCGACAGGTCCGGTGTGGCCGCATCCTGGCAGGTGAGGCGGGGCGGATCGGGCGATGGGATGTCGCGAAACATGCTGAGTGCCCGCACCGCGTCGAGGGCCAGCATGGCATTCACAGCGCGCGTCTGGAGAGTCAGGGCTTCCAGTCCGTTGTGCAGATCGTCGGGCACGGAACGATAAGGAAGGGGTGCGTGGGTGCCGGCTGCGAACGCCTCTTCGATCAATGCGCGGCGCTGTTTGGTGTCGGTGAGGAGCGGGGACGCTGCCAGCCGCAGCATCGCGTCCGCGCAAAACTCCGGAGGCAGCACACGAGCCTGATCGACCAACCCCGGGCTGGCCGCCTGAGCGAGAAACAGCAGCAGGCCTAACATAAATAGATTCTGACGCAGTACCGGCTGCAATTGCCAGCCCGGGTTCTTATAGGATGACGCCGCCCTGGCGCAGCACATCCAGCAGCGGCATTTTGTAAGCAGTCCCGTCCGGCGCGCTCATCGGGGGAGTTCGCGGTGTAGTAAAGGCGCTGCGAATAAAGCCATCCCATCGCTGCTGCTGCTGCGGGATATTGCCGTGATCGGTCTGATTATCATACGGCGCATGGATTGCCGCGATAAAGGCGTCAAACCTCTGAAAGATCGCCTGGGCCGCCGCCATGACCGCCTGCGCCGTGGACGAAGTCTGCTGTTTCAGCGCCATCAGCTCTATGAACATATCGCGGCAGAACAGCGCCACCATGTCATAGTGACCTTGTTCGTGGTGAAGCAGGTCCGTAGGGAACGGTTCCGGCCGGTCGAGCGCCCACTGGTTCACGAATGTCTGTGGGCCGTCGAGCAGGACCGAAATCACCGCATCGTCGCGCAGCCGGTACTGCGGCGGGCGGGTGTGGGACACATGTTCGGCGAAGATGGTGCGGCTGGGCCGCGCCCGGGTCTGGGCCGCGGTGGCGCGCTGGCCCGGCTGCGGAGTTCCGGGACGCGGCGAGCCGAAATCCTGCCATGTGAGCGTACGCTGTAAGCCATTCAGACGAGATGCCATGGTTGGCCTCCAGGTCCGAAGTATACAGTCCGGCACGATGGCGCCGCTACGTGTCTGGCTGCGTGAGGTACTACCTCACGTGCGAGTACCGTACCACGGCGCTACTGCAGCAGGAATTCGGCGTGGACTACTTCGTCGTCCAGGGAATGCTTGAGACTGAAGCCGAGCTTCTCGCAGATGCGCATGACGTCGCGATTGTCGGGGAGGATGTCGGCGGTCAGACGCGTCAGCTTTTCGTCGGCCCCCACGATCAGCAGACGGGCCAGGAGTTCCTTGCCCAGGCCGCGTCCCTGGAATTTGTCGCTGATCAGCACGGCGACTTCGGCGTCGCTGGTGCCGTGGATTTTGGACATGCGGCCTACACCCAGAATCTCCGACTCACCCGTGGTGGGATTGCGCCGTTCGGCCACCAGGGCCATTTCCCGGTCGTAATCGATGAAGCAGATGCGCGTCAGGCGTTCGTGCGTGACCCGCTGCTCCAGGTTCATGAAGTGGAAGTAGCGCAGGTACACGCTGCGCTCGCTGAGCGTTTCGTGGAATCGCACCATGACCGGCTCGTCCTCCGGGCGGATGGGCCGGATGTTCACGGCAGTGCCGTCCTTCATGGTCCAGGAGGCCACGTAGCGGGTGGGATAAGCGCGGATGGCCGTCTTAGGCACCTGGTCCAGGGCAACTTCGGGGCCGTGCACGACCACGCGCGCGTCCAAGGCGATCAAGCCGTCCGGGGAAGCCAGCAGGGGGTTGATATCGATTTCCTTGATCCAGCGCTGTTCCGCCACCAACGCGCTGAACCGCACCATCAACACTTCAAGCGCTTGCAGATCCACCGGTTTCCGGCCGCGGACGCCCTTCAGAGCCTTGTAGATTTTGGTTTGTTCCATCATGCGCCGCGCCAGCGTGGTGTTGAGCGGCGGCAAGGCCAGCGAGCGATCCTTGAAAACTTCCACCAGTTGGCCGCCGGTCCCGAAGAGCAGCACCGGCCCGAACTGCGGATCCAGGCTGGAGCCGATAATCAGCTCGTACGCATCCTTGAGCTTGATCATGGGCTGTACCGTTACGCCCTGGAAGTGCTGGGCTCCGGCCTTTTCGCTGACCGACGCCTGAATGGCGTGGAAGGCGCGCTCGACCGTCTCGGCATCGCCCAGGTTCAACTGCACACCGCCGACATCGGTCTTGTGCGTGATCGTCTCCGAATACAGTTTGAGCACCACGGGATAGCCGATCTGGCCGGCGGCCTTCACAGCGGCGCCGGCGTCGGTGGCGATGATGGTTTGCGCGGTCGGAACGCCGTAGGCCGCGAGCAACTGCTTGGATTCGAATTCGGTCAGAATGCTACGGCCTTCGCCGCGGGCGCGACCGATAATGTCGCCTACCAGTTTGCGATCGGGTGTCCAACCGGCGGATTCCTCGCTGATGGCCGGAGTTTCGTACAGCCCCTTGAGGTTATAGCTGTACCGCCACATATAGTTGAACGCGCGGGCCGCGGTATCGGGATAGGGGAAGGTGGGGATATTGGCGCGATTGAGGATCTCCTCGCCAGCCGCCACGTCCACGCCGCCCATCCAACTGGCGATCAGCGGCTTGCCCTCCTGCCTGGCGAGCGGTTTGAGTTGCTCGGCAATGCGGGTGGGGTCGGTCATAGCCTGCGGGGTCAGGATGACCAGAATGCCGTCGGAGTGAGGGTCTTTCGCGGCGATTTCCAGGGCTTTGGCGTAACGTTCCGGGGACGCGTCTCCGATAATGTCCACGGGATTATTGTGGCTCCAGGTGGCGGGCAGAACGGCGTTGTAGGCCTCCATGGTTTCGGGCGTCAGTTCCGCCAGCTCTCCGCCGCCCATAATCAGGGCGTCGGTGGCCAGCACGCCGGGGCCACCGGCATTGGTAACGATAGTCAGGCGATTTCCCCTGGGGCTGGGCTGCTTGGAGAGCACCTCGGCCATGTAGAACAGGTCGGCGATGTTGTTGACTCGCAGCACGCCGCTCCGCCGGAAAGCGGCTTCCAGCACCTCATCGCTGCCGGTGAGCGAGCCGGTGTGCGATGCCGCGGCCTTGGCGGCGGCTGCGGAGCGTCCGGGCTTGATTACGATGATGGGCTTGTTCAGCGCCACCTCGCGCGCCGCGGAAATGAAGCTGCGCGCGTTGCCGATCGATTCCATATAGATGACGATCGACTTGGTGCGGGGATCGTTGCCCAGGTAATAGATCAGGTCGCCCCAGCCGACATCCACCATCGAGCCGACGGAAACGAAGGCGCTGAAGCCCACCATTTCCTTGAGGCTCCAATCCAGAACCGCGGTGCACAGGGCGCCGCTCTGGCTGATAAAACCGACCGAGCCGGGCCGGGCTATGGTGGTAGCGAAGGTGGCGTTCATGCCGGAAAGCGGGCTCATGACGCCCAGGCAGTTCGGGCCAATGACGCGGATGCCGGCATCCTGCGCTTCCTTCAGCAACTGGCGCTCCAACTCCGCGCCTTCCGGCCCGATTTCCTTAAAGCCGGCCGAGATCACGATGGCGCCGCGCACACCGTTTTCGCCGCACTCGCGGATGATGCCCGGAATGGACGGCGGCGGCGTCACGATCACGGCCAGATCGACCTGCTCGGGAATATCGGAGATGGATTTGTAAGCCTTCACGCCCAGCACGCTGGGCCGCTTGGGGTTCACCGGATACACGGTGCCGCCGAAGGGGCTGGTGACCAGGTTCCAGAGAACCGTCCGGCCGACGCTGTTCGCGGTTTCGGTGGCGCCGATGACGGCCACGGTTTTGGGCGAGAAAAAGACGTCAAGAGGCAGATTCTTCTGGTTGCGGGTTCTCTTTTTGTTGGTCTTACTGGTTGCTTGCATGGTCTTCGCTTTCCGTGTCTATGCTGAACGCGGCCTGGTTTAGGGCCTCGATTACGTCCAGGGTGTTGAGTCCGTTTTTGCGGGCTACCGTTTCTATATCGCAATCGTCGCAGGGCGTGCGGAAATGCAGCGCCTCGAAGATGGGAACGGTCTCGGGATGACGCTGTTTCACATCCCGGATGATCATGTCGCGGCGGATCAGTCGATCAAATCGAAACATAGGAGCCCCTCTCAGGGAACGTTAATAGTGCACCCAGCCTGCCAAAGGGATCGTGGCTTGTTATCAATGGGTTGGCCCGAGAAGCGGTGCGGGGGTGGGCGATATGCCCCAGTTTCGCGTAGGATATTAACGAGATGCGCTTTCAGACCAAATTCGACCGCTGGCTGATGGTTGTACTGATGGTCGCCGCAATTGTGTCGCTCAGTCTTCCCTGGGTCGCCGTTCGGGCGCCCCGGTGGCTGGCATTTGGGCCATGGCTGCTGTGGGCGTACGTGCTGCTGGCGACCCTGCCGCAGTATTACGAAGTGCGCCCGGGTGGGCTATTCATCCGGCAGGGCGTGCGCAAGGCGCTGATTCCTTATGACGCCCTGGTGCAGTTGGCTCCGCGGACCGAATCGCGCAGCGCCGGCGTTTACTCGTTGGACCGGGTTGAGGTGATCACGCGGGACCGCGGCACCTTCCTGATTGCGCCGCGCGAGCAGGATCGCTTTTTGCATGAGGTGGCACTCCGGGCGCCGCAATTGCAAAGGCAGGGCTTCGGGCTGGGTGTGGGCATGTCATGAACTCCCTGCGGAACAAACAAATCCAGCGGTCCGACACCCCGTGAAAAAACAAAATACGGGGGCCGTTCTGCCGGTGGACGGCGGCCTCGGCGTTCGTGTATGCTGAAGCAGTTCCTATGAATCGGTCCCAGTTTCTGCTGCCCTTTTTCCTGGTGTGTCTGCTGACGGGCTGCGGCCGGTTCAAAACAGACGCTACCGGTTCGGCGGGGCCCCAGCGAATTGTTTGCATTGGCGAAGCCTACAACGAGATGATTTATGCGCTGGGCGCGCAGGCGAATCTCGTTGGCGTGGACTACTCGAGTACGTATCCTCCCGAGATCAAAAAACTCCCCACAGTCGGATATCACCGCGCCCTCAGCGCCGAAGGCATTCTTTCACTCCACCCGACCCTGATCATCGACGACAACAATATCGGCCCCGATAACGTCGTCCGGCAACTGCAGGCCCTGCACATCCCGATGAGGAGCTTCCAGGCAAAGAACGATTCGGTGGCGGGTACCGAGGCGCTGCTTCGCGAAATGGGCGCCTTCTTCCATAAGGAGAAGCGCGCCGGGGAGCTCTGCACTCAGATGGACCGCGAAATGGCGCAGGCTGCGGCTGCGGTCAAAGAGTATCGAACCACTCCGCGAGTCGCCGTCATTCATTTCGGACGCGCCTCGAACGTCTATCTCCTGGTTGGCAACGGCGGCGGCGGAGACGCGAGTACCGCGGGCAAGATGGTCGAGCTGGCCGGCGGGCAGATGGCCATCCAGCAGAAGGGAATGCAGCGGATGGCTTCGCCCGAGCTCATCGCCAAGAGTAATCCTGAGGTTATCCTGATGACCGAGTACGGCTTCGACCGCCTCGGCTCGATGGAGCAGGCAAAGACGCTGCCCGGCGTGGCCGAAACCGATGCCGCCAGGCACAACCGCATTTACCGCATACCCGAACACGAGCTGATGTACTTCGGTCCGAATACAGGAGAGAGCATCATCAATCTGGCGAAGCTCGTCCATCAATGAAGGCAGACCGGGCGAATCGCTGGTGCCTGATACTGTTGTTCCTGCTCATGATCGCGACCACCGTCGCGTCGATCCGTTATGGGGCGATGGACTTTTCCGCCCATGACATGGCCGCCGCAACGTGGGGCAAGCTCTCCGGGCGCGCCGACCTGCCCCTCGATCAGAGAATCTTCATTGAGCTGCGCGTCCCGCGGGCCATCCTCTGCCTGCTGGTCGGGGCCTGTCTGGGAGTCGGCGGCACACTGATGCAGGGGTTATTTCGGAATCCTATTGTCGAACCCGGGCTGGTGGGCACTTCGAGCGGCGCAGCTTTTGGAGCGGCCCTCTTTTATGTATTCGGCGCGATGCTGAAGGTCAATCTCGGCGGCTGGACGCTCCCCGTGGCCGCGTGCGCAGGCGGCGTACTATCGACGTATCTGGTCTTCGCGCTCGCGCACAGCCGGAACGAGGGCCGGAGCTCGATCCTGCGCCTCTTGCTCACCGGGCTGGCCATCAACGCGCTCTTCATGAGCGGCATTGGATTTCTGTCCTATGTGGCGCGCGATCCTGCCGCCCGCTCCATCATCTATTGGAATCTGGGCACTCTCTCCGGCGCCGACTGGAATTCGGTTTTAGTCGTCGGCATAGCCACCCTCGGCGGACTTGCGCCGGCCATCGTCCTGGCGAAGCCTCTGAATGCGCTGATGATCGGCGAAGACGAGGCGATGGCGCTCGGCGTCAACGTCCGGCGCCTGAAGTGGACGGTGCTCACTATCAACGTCCTGATGGTGGCCGTGGCGACGGCATTCACCGGCGTGATCAGCTTCGTCGGGCTGATCGTCCCGCATATTCTGCGAATCGTGCGCGGTCCCGACAATCGATTCCTCATCCTCGGCAGCGCATTCTTAGGCGGCATCCTTCTGAGCGTGGCCGACCTGATCGCGCGCGTGTGTTTGCGCCCCGCCGAATTGCCGATCGGTATCGTTACCGCAGTCGTCGGCGTTCCCGTCTTTCTTTCCCTGCTGCAGAGCCGGGATTACCTGTCGTGAGTCATGCTGACCGCCGCCAATCTTGTGTTCCGAGCCGGACATCGCGTGCTGATCGATCGCATATCCGCGTGTTTTGAGCCCGCGAGACTGCACCTCATCATCGGCCCAAACGGCGCAGGTAAATCGACCCTGATTCGACTGCTGGCACGGCTGCTGCGGCCCGCGGAGGGGCAGGTGCTGTACGATGGGCAGGACGTAGCGCAGCGGAACGAGCTTGGTCTGGCGCGTTGCCGGGCCGTGCTTTCGCAGGCGGTCGAGGTCGCATTCCCGCTCCCGGTGCGCGAACTGGTCCTGATGGGGCGTTATCCGCATTTCACAGCGCGTCCGGGCGCAGGTGACTCGCAGGTTTGCGAGGAGGTCATGCAGTTCTTCGACGTGACCGAAATGGCCGACCGCAGCTATGGCACGCTCAGCGGCGGCGAGAAGCAGCGGGTGCAGTTTGCCCGCGTGCTGGCCCAGATTTGGCGGCCTCTGGACGGCGCAACCCGCCTGCTCTTTCTCGACGAACCATTGACCTTCCTCGATATTCGTCACCAGATCGATTTCATGCAGAAGGTACGGGAGTTCGCATCGCAGCACGATGTCATTGTCATAGGTGTGGTGCACGACCTGAACCTTGCCGCACAGTTTGCCGATCGCCTGCTCCTGCTCCACCAGGGCCGCATCCTCGCCGACGGCGCTACCGGGGACGTGCTCACCAAAGAGCATCTGCGCACGGCGTTTGCCATTGCGCCCGTGCTGCTGACGAATCCCGCCACCGGCAAAGTGCATCTGGCATTCGAGGATAGTAGCCGCAATCAGTAACCTGGCTCCGATGGGTGTAAAGCTCCCGGCGCATTCCGCCGATATGCCTGGTATGGACGAACGTCGTTCGGAAGTTCGGATGTTATGCGCCGACATGTTGGAAGTTTCCTGGAAGGACCCTGCAGGCCACAACGGTAAGGCCACAGCGCTATTGGAAGATATTTCTCCTTCCGGAGCCTGTCTGCAACTGGAAACCGCGATTCCCCTGGCTTCGGAGATCCGCTGGACCTCGCCGAAACAGGAATTCGCCGGCCATGTGCGTTATTGCGTGTATCGCGAGATCGGCTATTTCGTGGGAGTGGAATTCGCTTCTGCCATCCGCTGGTCCAGCAAGCGGTTCAAACCCCAGCACATGCTGAATCTCCAGACCCTGGTAGCGCACGGAAAAAAGTAGAGAGACCTGATGATTTGCTGTAGAGGCCGCCCGCCTGCTAGCCTGAAGCGAACCCGTGATTGTGTCTAGGGTTCCGCTCCGGCTTACCGAATCGCCTGGAGGTCTGCGACCAAGCGACACCGCGGTCAGAACAAACTGGCCGACAACTGACGGCATAAAAGGCCTGAGGTAGACTTCAGCCCGGAGATGGGCGGAAAGGGTCTACCGCTATGGCGATTCAACTGCCTTCGGCGCCAATTTACGGCGAACTCGTCCGGCTTGAGCCTCTGCGGCGCGAACACACCAAAGAGTTGCACTGCATATCCGGCGACGCACACATCTGGCGCTATCTCACCACGCGAGCCGGCTCGCTGGAACAAATGGAAATCTACGTGGATACGGTTGCTCGCGCGACTATCTTTCCGGCACGGCATTGCCGTTCGTCGTCCGCACGACCGCGGATTCGCGGGTTGCCGGATTCACGCGCCTCAAGAATATCTCGCTTGAAAACCGGAAGGCCCTGGTGGGTTCCTGGTTCGCCCCTCACGCCTGGGGCGGCGGAATCAACACCGAATCCACACTACTGCTTCTGGAGTATGCTTTCGAGTTGCTGAACTGTATTCGGGTCGAGTTTCAAACCGACAGCCGCAATGTCCGTTCGCGGAGTGCCCTCGCCAAAATGGGAGCCATCGAGGAAGGCACGGGCCGGTAGCCGGCACTGTTCTTACTCGCCGCGACCGGTCCACGAAGCTTTCAGGAAATCGCGGTTCATGCGGGCAATCACTTCCAGCTTGATCTCCTTGGGGCAGACCGCTTCGCACTCGCCGATATTGGTACAGCTTCCGAACAACTCCTGCCCGGCCTGGGCTACCATCGCATTGACGCGCCGCTCCCGTTCCGGCTGGCCTTGCGGCAGCAGGCCCAGGTGGGCGATTTTGGCCCCCATGAAAAGCGATGCCGAAGCGTTCGGGCACATGGCCACGCACGCGCCGCAGCCGATGCAGGCCGCCGCGTCCATGGCGAGATCCGACTTTTCTTTCGGCACGAGCACGGCGTTGCCGTCCGGCGCGCTGCCGGTAGCTGCCGAGATAAAGCCGCCCGCGGCAATCAGCCGGTCGAAAGCCGTGCGGTCCACCACCAGGTCCTTGACCACCGGAAATGCGCGCGCCCGCCAGGGCTCCAGGTATAGTTCATCGCCATCTTTGAAGTGGCGCATATGGAGCTGGCACAGGGTGGTACCCGGCAGCGGCCCGTGCGCCACGCCGTTCACCATGCAGCCGCACATGCCGCAGATACCCTCGCGGCAATCGTGATCGAACGCCACCGGATCTTCATTTTTGGCGATCAGGTCCTCATTCAGTACGTCGAGCATCTCCAGGAACGACATATGTTCGTTCACGTTGGGGACTTCATAACGGGTCATGCGTCCGGGGTCCGACGCGTTCCGCTGCCGCCAGATGTGGAGGATGATTCTCATTACTTGTAGCTCCGTTGCGCCGGGTGCACATATTCAAAGGTGAGCGGCTCTTTGTGCAGCTCGGGGCGAAGGCCCACGCCGCGGAACTCCCAGGCCGCGGCATAGGAGTAATTCTCGTCGTCGCGCTGCGCTTCGCCTTCCGGCGTCTGATACTCTTCCCGGAAGTGGCCGCCGCAGCTCTCGTTGCGCTCCAGCGCGTCCAGGCACATCAACTCCGCTAATTCGAAGAAGTCGGCCACACGCCCTGCCTTCTCCAGCGATTGGTTCAATTCCTCGCCCGTGCCCAGCACCTTAACGTCGCGCCAGAACTGCTCGCGCAGGCCGGGTATCTGCGAAAGCGCCGTTTTCAGGCCCTCGGCCGTGCGTGCCATGCCGCAGTATTCCCACATGATTTTGCCCAATTCGCGATGGTAGGAATCCACGGTGCGGGTGCCCTTGGCGACCAGCAGTTTCTGCGTGATGCTGGTGACGTTGGC
Organism: uncultured Solibacteraceae bacterium; assembly: GCA_963853855.1. Classification (GTDB taxonomy): domain Bacteria; phylum Acidobacteriota; class Terriglobia; order Bryobacterales; family Bryobacteraceae; genus Sulfopaludibacter. The sequence continues at coordinate 221,384 of CAWKYG010000045.1, forward strand.
CTCGGCTTCCTTCACGGCGGCGTGGGAGGTGTCGGCCTTCTCGAATTTGGTGGAAGCCAGGTAATCGTTAATGGTACCGGGCAGGACGAAGTAGCCGTCCGCCAGCCCCTGCATGAGCGCGCTGGCGCCCAGGCGATTGGCGCCGTGGTCGGAGAAATTCGCCTCGCCCGTCACATACAGCCCGGGGACGTTGGACATCAGGTTGTAATCCACCCACAAGCCGCCCATGGTGTAGTGAATGGCCGGGAAGATGCGCATTGGCACCTTGTACGGGTCCTCGCCGGTAATGCGCTCGTACATGTCGAACAGGTTGCCGTACCGTTCCTTGATGACCGAAGCGCCGAGGCGTTCGATGGATTCGGCGAAGTCCAGGTAGACCGCCAGTCCCGTCTCGCCGACTCCGCGACCTTCGTCGCACACCTGCTTGGCATTGCGCGACGCCACGTCGCGCGGCACCAGGTTGCCGAAGCTGGGATACTTGCGCTCCAGGAAGTAATCGCGCTCGGCGGCCGGAATCTGGCCCGGCGGCCGCTTGTCGCCCTTTTTCAACGGCACCCACACGCGCCCGTCATTGCGCAGCGATTCGCTCATCAGCGTGAGCTTGCTCTGGTATTCGCCCGACACCGGAATGCAGGTGGGGTGGATCTGGGTGAAACAGGGATTGGCGAACAGCGCGCCGCGTTTGTGCGCGCGCCAGATGGCGGTTGCGTTGCAGCCCTTGGCGTTGGTGGAAAGGTAATATACGTTGCCGTAGCCGCCGGTGCCCAGCACCACTGCGTCGGCGAGGTGCGATTCGATTTTGCCGGTGATCAGGTTGCGCGTGACAATGCCGCGTGCGCGCCCATCGATCACAATCAGGTCCAGCATCTCGCTGCGCGGGAACATCTTCACCTGGCCGCGCCCGATCTGCTTTTCGAGCGCCTGGTAGGCGCCCAGCAGCAATTGCTGGCCGGTCTGGCCGCGGGCATAAAAGGTACGTGACACCTGGGCGCCGCCGAAGCTGCGATTGTCCAGGTAGCCCGAGTATTCGCGCGCGAACGGAACGCCCTGCGCCACGCATTGATCGATGATGTTCAGGCTGATCTGGGCCAGGCGATAGACGTTGGATTCACGGGCGCGGAAATCGCCGCCCTTCACCGTATCGTAGAAGAGCCGGAACACGCTGTCACCGTCATTGTGATAGTTCTTGGCGGCATTGATTCCGCCCTGCGCCGCGATACTGTGCGCGCGCCGGGGAGAATCCTGGAAGCAGAAACAGTTCACGTTGTAGCCGAGTTCAGCCAGGCTGGCCGCACCGGCTCCGCCCGCCAGGCCGGAACCTACCACGATGATCGTATGCTTGCGCTTGTTCGCGGGATTGACCAGTTTCAGATTGAACTTATGCCGTTCCCATCGGGTTTCGATCGGGCCCGTTGGACATTTCGAGTCGAGTTGCATGCGCATCGTCCTTCACAGAGTCAAGAAACCGGTTAACACCGCGATCGGAATCGAGATGTTGCCGATCGCAATAAGTATGGCCACAAGCGCCGCGCCCTTCTGGAGCAGCGGCGTGTACCGGGGATGGCTGAAGCCCATCGACTGGAACATGCTCCACAGACCGTGATACAGGTGCATGCACAGCAGGATCATCGCCAGGATGTAGAAGCCCGACACCCAGGGGTTCTGAAAGCCGGTAATCACGTTGTAACGCACGTCCGGCTGGTTGGCCGCGATTTCCCTGATGGGCAGCACGGACCCGACCGTAAGGTGCAGGATGTGGAACACGATGAAAGCGCCCACGATCACGCCGCTCCAGCGCATGGTGCGCGCCGCGTACGAGGTGGGCACGTCGGCCTTTTTCTTATAAGAGAGCGGGCGCGCGGCACGATTCTGCAGCCACAATTGCACCGCCGCAACGATATGCAGGATCACCGCGGCCAGCAGCGCCACGCGGATCACCCACAGCGGAATCACATTGGCCGGGTTGTGCAGGAAGGCGGCGTACCGGTTGATCTGCTGGTGATCCGCCGAGTAGATCTGCAGGTTGCCCAGCAGGTGTCCAACAACATATCCGAAGAGGATCAGGCCGGTAACGGCCATCACCGCTTTCTTGCCGATGGGCGCTTCCCAGAAGCGGGCGGCACGATGGATGGGGCTGATCGCGAGTGCACTCATGCTTTAATCCTGATTGCGGCGAAGGCTTCGCCAAAGTCTTTGGCCGCACCCGTACCCAAGGGTGCGGAAAGCGGGCAGGCTGATCTCAAACTCTTAGTATACTCTCCAGAATATGTGGGGCCGCAACTCCTTATTCGCTCTGCTCAATTTCCCGGCTTTGGACTTGCGGTAAGCTATAAATGAGGGAATTTTTCCTCTAAATTTCGCTACCGCCACCACCTTTTGGTGAGGTTGACTAGCCTCGCCCAGGGTGTTACTCTGTACTCCTTAAAGACACCCGTCTCTCCGAAATACCATGGATCACATTCTTCACCAGTTAGGCCAACTGCTGCTGCGAGCGGTGCCTACTTTCCTGCTGGTCATTGTGCTGCATTTCTACTTGAAGATCATGTTCTTCAACCCCATGGGGAAGGTGCTGCGGCAGCGGTACGACGCCACCGAAGGCGCCCGCAAGCTGGCGGACGAAAGTACGGCGCGGGCAGCGCAAAAGGCAGCGGAATATGAAGCCGCCATGCGGGCGGCGCGCGCCGAAGTGTACCAGGTGCAGGAACAGGTTCACAAGCAGTTGCAGGAACGCGAAGCCGAGGAACTGGCGAAGGCCCGCCAGCGCGGTGAGGCCCTTGTTCAGGAAGCGCGGGAGGCACTGGCGCGCGATGTGGAAGAGGCCAAAGGCGGCTTGGCGAAGGATAGCGAAGTGCTGGCAGACCAGATTACCGAAGCCGTTCTTCGCCGGAGCGCCGCATGAAACGCCTGGCCATCGTAATCCTGATTGCCGGCTGGAGCCTGGCCGCGTTCGCGCAGACTCAGCACACCCCTGACGCCGCAGAACGCGCCGAGGAAAAACCCAGTCAAGGCGAGCATGGCGAACTGGAAGCCTGGAAGCTGGCCAATTTCCTGCTACTGGCAGGCGGTCTGGGCTATCTCGTCAAGAAGAACGCCGGGCCGTTCTTTGAAGCCCGCAACAGAAAAATTCAGCAGGACATGCTGGATGCCAAGGCACTCCGCCTGGAGGCGGAAAAGCGCGCCGCGGACGTGGACCGCCGGCTGGCAAATCTGGAAGCGGAAATTGCCGCGCTGAGGGCGGAATCGCAAACCGAAGCCAAGGCGGAAACCGAGCGCAGCATGAAGTATACAGCGGGCGAAATCGCCAAGATTCAGGCCCACGCCGAGCGGGAAATCGCGTCTGCCGGAAAGGCCGCACGCATGGACTTGAAACGCTACTCTGCCGAACTGGCGGTGCAACTGGCGGAACAGAAAATTGCCGCCCGCATGACGGGCGAGGCGCAGGACAACCTGGTGCGCGGCTTTGTACACGATCTGAAGCATCCCGCATCCTGATAAGAGCCAGCCATGACACTCTCAGCCGTAGCTACGCGATACGCGAACGCCCTTGCGGACGTGGTCACCGCCGGAGGCGCCCGGTTGGCCGGCGTGCCGCAGGAATTGCGGTCGTTTGAGGCGGCGCTCCAGGCATCGCAGGAATTGCAGAACGCGCTCATCACTCCGGCCGTGCCGGCCAGCCGCAAGAAGGCGGTGGTGAACCGCGTGGCGGACGTGCTGGAGCTTTCGAAGATTTCGCGGAATTTCCTTTTTGTGCTGGTGGATAAGCGCCGCATCACTTCGCTGAGCGCGATCCTGCACAGCCTGGAGTTGATTCTGGACGAACGGATGGGCTTCGCGCGCGCCGAGGTGTCGTCTGCCCGCGAGCTGAGCGAGCCGCAACGCACTGCCCTGAGCGCGGAACTGGAGCGGCTTACCGGCAAGCGTATCCGGATGCATTATTCGGTGGATGGCGCCCTGATCGGGGGGGTCGTGGCGCGGATCGGGTCCACGGTGTATGACGGCAGCGTGCGCGGCCAACTGCAAACATTGGAGCGGAAGCTGACCGCGGAAAGTTAATCGGAACGGGAAGGTATTATGGCTCAAATTCGAGCGGATGAAATAACCAGCATTCTCCGCCAGGAAATCGAAAATTACGAGCGCGCGATCGACGTTTCGGAGACCGGCTCGGTAATCTCCGTAGGCGACGGCATCGCGCGCATTCATGGCCTGGAAAAGGTCATGGCCGGCGAACTGATCGAATTTCCGCACGACGTGGCCGGCATCGCCATGAACCTGGAAGAAGACCAGGTGGGCGCCGTGCTGTTGGGCGATTTCGCCGAAATCAAAGAAGGCGACGAAGTCAAGCGGACCGGACGGATCATGTCCGTACCGGTGGGAGAAGCGCTGGTCGGCCGCGTGGTGAATGCGCTGGGCCAGCCGATCGACGGCAAGGGTCCGGTCCAGACCACGGAGTTTTTCCCGGTGGAGCGGCTGGCTCCCGGTGTGGTAGCGCGCCAGCCGGTGAAAGAACCCATGCAGACCGGCATCAAGGCCATCGACGCCATGATTCCGATCGGCCGCGGCCAGCGCGAACTGATCATCGGCGATCGCCAGACCGGCAAGACCGCCATCGCGCTGGACGCCATCATCAATCAAAAGGGCGGCGACATGATATGCATCTATGTCGCCATCGGGCAGAAGCGTTCCACCGTGGCGCAGGTGGTCAAGACCCTGGAAGATCACGGCGCCATGGATTACACCATCGTGGTTTCGGCGTCGGCTTCCGATCCCGCCCCCATGCAGTACCTGGCGCCTTTCGCCGGCACCGCCATGGGTGAGTTTTTCCGCGACAGCAAGCGGCACGCGTTGTGCATCTACGACGACCTTTCCAAGCACGCGGCCGCCTACCGCGAGATTTCGCTGTTGCTGCGCCGGCCGCCGGGGCGCGAAGCCTTCCCGGGCGACGTGTTCTATTTGCATAGCCGTCTGCTGGAGCGCGCGGCCAAGCTGAATAACGAACTGGGCGCCGGCTCGCTCACTTCTCTGCCGTTCATCGAAACCCAGGCGGGAGACGTATCGGCCTACATTCCCACCAACGTGATTTCGATTACCGACGGCCAGATCTTCCTGGAGTCGGATCTATTTAATTCGAACGTGCGGCCCGCCATCAACGTGGGTATCAGTGTGAGCCGCGTGGGCGGCAACGCGCAGACCAAGGCCATGAAATCCATCGCCGGCAGTTTGCGCCTGGACCTGGCGCAGTACCGCGCGCTGGCCGCTTTCGCCAAGTTCGGCAGCGACCTCGACAAGGCTTCAATGGACCAACTCAACCGCGGCAATCACCTGGTCGAGATCCTGAAGCAGGGCCAGTATCAGCCGCTGCCTCTGGAAAAACAGGTGCTGATCATCTTCGCCGGCACCAAGGGGTACCTGGACGACCTCCCGGTGGAGCAGTGCCGCAAGTTCGAAGAGGAACTGTACCGTTTCGTGGATAACGCGCACCGGCCGCTGTGGGACGAAATCCGGACTAAGAAGGCGCTGGACGACGAACTGCGCGGCAAGGTGACGAAGGTAATCGAAGAGTTCAAGGCACGGTTCGTGGCCGAGCAACCCGCGGCGGGAGCCCATGCCTAGTCTGATCGACATCCGGCGGCGCATCCGCTCGGTGAAGAACACGCAGCAGATCACCAAGGCCATGAAAATGGTCTCGGCGGCCAAACTGCGCCGTGCGCAGGACCGGGTAATTTCCTCCCGGCCGTACGGAGCCCTGCTTCGCAAGGTACTGGCCAACGTGGCCGCGGCCGTCGGCGCCGATCAGGCAGTAGACGCCCATCCTTTGCTGGCGCGGCGCGAGGAACGCAAGATCCTGCTGGTTTTGATCAGCGGCGATAAAGGCCTGGCCGGCGCATTCAACGCCAACACCATCAAAGGCGCGCAGCGCTTTATGGCGGAACATCCGCAAGCGTCGGTGCAACTCGAACTGATCGGCCGCAAGGGCCGCGACTTCTTCCGGAAGCGCGGCGCCGCCATTCACGCCGAGCATATCGGACTTGCGGCCAAGGTGGTGTACGAAGAAGTTGCCGCCATTGCCCGCCAGGCGATGGAGATGTACCGCAATGAAGAGATCGACGCGGTCTACCTGATCTACAACGAATTCAAAAGCGTGGTGGCGCAGAAGCTGATGGAATCGCGCGTCCTGCCGGTGGACCCTGTGCTGGAGCAGGCGCCGGTGGATTACATTTTCGAGCAGCCGCCGGCCGAGATGCTGGGCGCCCTGCTGCCCAAGTATGTCGAGATGGAATTTTATCGTGCACTGCTGGAATCGGCGGCGGCGGAGCATGCCGCCCGCATGACGGCGATGGAGGCCGCAACCTCCAACGCCGGTGACATGATCGAAAAGCTGACGCTGTATATGAACCGCGTCCGCCAGGCCAGCATCACCAAGGAAATCATCGAAGTGGTTAGCGGCGCCGCAGCCGCCGAGTAAGGAATGTTATGGCAACTACAACCGCTCTGGTAGTCGGAAAAGTAGTACAGGTGGCCGGTCCGGCCGTGGACTGCGAGTTCCCCGAAGGTCAAATTCCGTTGGTCTACACCGCCATCCGGGTCACCAGTGAAGGGTTCACCGTACCGGAACCCATCGATATCATTTGCGAAGTGCAGCAGCACATCGGGGAAGGCCGCGTGCGCACCATCGCCCTGCAGCCCACCGAAGGACTGGTGCGCGGCATGCAAGCCATCAGCCTGGGCCATCCCGTGGAGGTGCCGGTGGGGCCGGAAACGCTGGGGCGCGTGCTCAACGTGATCGGCCAGCCGGTGGATCAGATGGGACCGGTGAACGCCAAGCTGCACTATCCGATTCACCGGCCGTCGCCTTCCTTCGAAGATCAGTCGACGCGGCTGGAGATGTTCGAGACCGGCATCAAGGTCATCGACCTGCTGGAGCCGTACCTGCGCGGCGGCAAGATCGGGCTGTTCGGCGGCGCGGGCGTTGGCAAGACGGTCATCATTATGGAGCTGATCAACAACATCGCCCAGAAGCACGGCGGCGTTTCGGTCTTCTCCGGCGTGGGCGAGCGCACGCGCGAAGGCAACGACCTGTGGCTGGAAATGCAGGAATCCGGCGTCATCGACCCGCACGACTACACCAAATCCAAGTGCGCCCTGATTTACGGTCAGATGACCGAGCCGCCCGGGGCGCGGTTGCGCGTGGGACTGACCGGCCTGACCGTGGCGGAATACTTCCGCGACGTGGAACACCAGGACGTGCTGCTGTTCATCGACAACATTTTCCGTTTCACGCAGGCCGGGTCGGAAGTATCGGCGCTGCTGGGCCGCATGCCTTCAGCGGTGGGATACCAGCCGAACCTGGCCACCGAAATGGGTGAATTGCAGGAGCGCATCACCTCCACCAAGAACGGGTCCATCACCAGCGTGCAGGCCATCTATGTGCCTGCCGACGACTATACCGATCCCGCTCCGGCCACCGCGTTCGCGCACCTGGACGCCACTACCAATCTTTCGCGCGACATTGCCGCGCTGGGCATTTACCCCGCCGTGGATCCGCTGGCCTCTACCTCGCGCATTCTCGATCCGCTGATCATCGGCCACGACCACTACGATGTGGCGCAACTGGTGAAGGGCATCCTGCAGCGCTACAAAGATCTGCAGGACATCATCGCCATCCTGGGCATCGACGAACTGTCCGATGAAGACAAGCTGGCAGTGGCGCGCGCCCGCAAGATCCAGCGCTTCCTTTCCCAGCCGTTCCACGTGGCCGAGCAGTTCACTGGAATTGCCGGGAAGTACGTGAAGCTGGCCGACACCATCAAGGGCTTCCGCGAAATCGCCGAAGGCAAACACGACGGCATTCCCGAGCAGGCGTTTTACATGCAGGGCACCATCGAGGAAGTGCTGGAGCGCGCCGAAGCCTTGAAGAGGGCCTGACCATGGCCGATTCGTTTGACCTGGAAATCGCCACACCCGAGCGCCTGCTGCTGAAAGAGCAGGTGAACGAACGTGCAGATCCCCGGCAAGGAAGGCTATCTGGGGATCCTGCCGGGGCACGCCGCGCTGCTCACTGAACTGGGGACGGGATTTCTGAGCTACACCTGCGGCGGATCCAAACGCTACCTGTCCATTCACGGCGGATTCATGGAAGTGCTGCCGGACCATGTGCGTGTGCTCGCCAACGTCGCCGAAAAGGCCGAAGAGATCGATCTGGAACGCGCCCGGAAGGACCTGCAGAGGGCCCAGGAGCAGGTGATGAATCCGGCACTCGGAGTGGACCCGGCAGCGGCGCTCGATGCGATGGCTGCCGCCCGGGCGCGAATCGACGCAGCGGAGAAGAAGTAGGTCGCACAGTTACTTTAGGCCGGGTGCGATGGACGACACCTTGACGATGGCTCAGATCGGGACGAAATTCCAGTCGGAGTGGGTGCTGATCGAAGACCCCCAGACCGATCAGGCACTCGATGTGCTCAGTGGAACGGTCCGCTGCCACGGCAAGGATCGCGACGAGGTCTACCGCAAGGCCGTGCAGTTGCGTCTCAAGAGATTCGCCATTGTATATACGGGCACTTTGCCTGAAAATACGGCAATCGCTTTGTGAGCTTCGCATTCGATCCGTGTAGGGGTTTGACTACCGTGCAGGCGGAGTCAACCGGACCGACCGGCAGCGTCATCCTACAGTTTGCGCTCGATACAGGGGCCACGACCACCCTGGTGAATGTTGCCATGCTTGTCGCTATTGGATACGACCCTTCCTTCACCACAGACCGCGTGCAGCCACCGGCACGGTGGTTCGCTGGTTGCCGTAACCTTTTTGCTCCCGCGGAGTATCAGTCTCTATGCGGGACCTGCTCAGCACCGTTCGATACACCTTGCGGCAGTTCCGGAAGTCGCCGGTATTCACGTCCGCCGCCATACTGACGCTCGCCTTGGGAATCGGAGGGACCACTGCCATCTTCACCATGATCCACGCGGTGATGTTGCGCTCGCTTCCCGTTTCGGATCCGGCGCTGCTCTACCGCATCGGCGACGGCGACGATTGCTGCGTGAAAGGCGGTCCGCAGGACCGGTGGGGAATGTTCTCATATCCCCTCTACGAGCGGCTGAAGGAGGCGGCACCGGAATTCGAAGAAGTGGCCGCCTTTAAGGCGGGCAGCCGAGCGGCGTGAGCGTGCGGCGGGAGGGCGCCGGAACCGTCGCCAAGCCGCTCCGCTCGGAGTACGTCACGGGCAATTATTTCTCCACGCTGGGCGTAAAGCCGTTCGGCGGCCGTTTGCTTACTCCGGATGACGACCAGCCCTCCGCTCCGCCCGTCGCTATCATGAGCCATCATACCTGGCAGGCGGAATATGGCGGCGATCTTTCTGTGGTGGGCTCGACGTTCGTGGTGGAGGGACATCCGTTCACCGTGATCGGCGTGACTCCGCCGGGATTCTTTGGCGAAACACTGCGCGGCGATCCGCCGGATATCTGGATTCCCGTACAGCAGGAGCCGCTCATCGCCGGCGACGGCGCGCTGCTGCGCCAGTCGGTCGGCCGCATGGTTGCGAGTCATCGGCCGTTTGCGTCCCGGAGCGTCCATCGCGGGCATGTCGCCGCGCTTGACCGGAGTTCTGCGCCAATGGATGCAGCACGACTCCGGCTATCCCGCCAACTGGATGCCCGACGTCATGCGGATGCTTCCCAAACAGGTGATCAACGTGGTTCCGGCGGGCGCGGGAGTCGCGGAGATGAAGGAAGAGTACGGCCGCAGCCTCCAGATCCTGCTCGGCGGTTTGCGGCATGGTGCTGTTGATCGCGTGCGCCAATGTCGCGAACCTGCTGCTGGCGCGCGCCGTGGCGCGCCGCGGCGCAAACCGCTCTGCGCATCGCGATTGGAGCCAGCCGGCGGCAGATTGTCGGGCAGGCGCTGGTTGAATAGATTCTGCTTGCGGTCGGCGGCGGCATTGCCGGACTCGGTGTCGCCATTGCGGCCGGGCGCCTGCTGCTTGCGCTGGCATTTCGGGAGCTCGCAGCTTCTTCCCATCAGCGCCCTGCCGTCGCCGGTGGTGCTGGCATTCGCCTTTGCGGTGGCGTTGGTGACGGGCATCGTTTTCGGCGCGGCTCCGGCCTGGTTCGCCACCCGCACGAGATCCAGTGGAAGCCTTGCGCGGTGCCGGCCGGAGCACGGCCGATCATTCCGTCTTCGCCCGCAAGGCGCTGCTGATCGTGCAGGCGGCTTTCTCGGTGGTGCTGGTCGCCGGCGCCACCATGCTGGCGCGAAGCCTCAACAAGCTGGAGCACCAGAATTTCGGGTATCACCATCGAAGGACGTGTGGCTGTGTTTCGTTGAACACCCTCCGGCGACTTACACGCCGCCGAAGCTTGGCGTCGCTGTATCGCCAGATCGAAGACGCGACTCAACGCGCTTGCCCGGCGTGACCGGATCGGGTCTGGCCTTGTACAATCCGCTCACCGACAACTGGGGCGAACTCATCATGGTCTCCGGCCATCCCGCCTCGCAAGCTGAGCGAGTCCGCGGGCGCCTCCTGGGACCGCGTGAGCGCTGAGTATCTGCAGAACTTCGGCGTGAAACTGGTCCGCGGACGGTAATTTGACCGTGGCGACAACGAAACCACCGCGCCCGTCGCGATCGTCAACGAAGCGTTCGCCAAGCGATTCTTCAAGCAGCGACGAAGATCCCCTGGGGCAGCACTTCGGCCTGGATCTGCCGCAGAATGCCGGCACGTTTCGCATCGTCGGCATCGTGCGGGATGCCAAGTTCGCCGGTTTCGGTTTGCGCAGGCCGGCTCGCCCCATGTTCTATGTTCCGCTGGCGCAGAATGTCCCCTATGTGGATCCGCTATTGAAGCGCATAGAGCTCCAGTCTCACTTCATCGGCGGCCTGATGCTGGTGACGAACGTTTCACCGGGCGCGCTGGAGCCGCTGCTGACCCGCGTCCTGGCCAACGCGGATCCGAATCTGACGATCAACAGCGTCCGGACGATGAAACAACAGGTGGAGCTGACCTTCGACGAGGAGCGCGCCGTCGCCAGCCTTGCCGGCTTGTTTGGCTTTGCGGCTCTGTTGCTGGCCGCGATTGGTCTCTACGGAGTGACTGCCTATACGGTGGCGCAGCGAACCAACGAGATCGGTATTCGCATGGCGCTGGGCGCGGACCGCACCAAGGTGGTGCGATACATACTGCGTGGTGCGATGTTGCGCGTCACCGCCGGACTCGCGGTGGGACTCCCGGTGGCGGTCGCCGCCGGCCGGCTGATCTCGAGCCAACTCTACGAAGTCTCGTTTTTGGATCCGCTGGCGCTGGCCGCAGCGGCGGGAGCGCTCATGATCTGCGCGACCATAGCGGCTCTGATTCCTGCCGGCATGGCGGCGTCCATATCGCCCATCACCGCTCTGCGCACGGAGTAAACGTCGCACTTCTCATAGCACCGGCGCGGTGTTGGTGCGTAGTCACCCAAACGGAACAGTTCCTTCGCACATGCGTCTATCCCCGGCGTGTAAGCTCAGAAGAGTGGGTCATGGCGCGTAGCATATTGCCGGGTAAGCCTTTTCCTCAGGGGGCCACGTGGGATGGAACGGGCGTCAACTTCTCGCTCTATTCCGAACGGGCCGCCGGCGTCGAACTGTGCCTGTTCGACGCCGCCGACAGCGGCGAATGTGAAACCATCTCCCTGCGCGAATCCACGGCGTACGCCTGGCACTGCTACCTTCCCGGCATGAAGCTCGGGCAATTGTACGGATATCGCGTGCATGGTCCTTACGAACCGGCGCACGGGGACCGCTTCAACCCAGCCAAGCTGCTCGTCGATCCTTATGCCCGCGCCCTGGCGGGCAAGCTGAATTGGGATGCGCCGGTGTTCGGGTACAAGATCGGCGACAAGGCGGCGGACCTTTCCTGCGACTCCGGCGACGATGCGTGGGCCGTTCCCAAGAGCGTCGTCACCACCTCGCACTTCGACTGGGAGAACGATCGCCCGCCGCTGACGCTGCTGCATGATTCGGTCCTATACGAGCTCCACGTGAAAGGCTTCACGGCGCAGCATCCAGAGATTCCCGAGGAATTGCGCGGCACCTACGCTGGTCTGGCGCACCCGGTGGCTGTCGATTACCTGAGGAAGCTCGGCATCACTGCCGTGGAATTGATGCCGGTTCACGAGTTCGTGGATGACAAGCATCTGCTGGATCGGGGACTGCGCAATTACTGGGGCTACAACTCCATCAACTTTTTCGCCCCCGAAGCGCGATACAGCGCGTCCGGCGATTGCGGGGAACAGATCGGCGAGTTTAAGGCCATGGTGAAATCGCTTCACCGCGCCGGCATCGAAGTGATCCTCGACGTGGTTTACAACCATACCGCCGAAGGCAACCAGATGGGGCCGACCCTGAGTTTTCGCGGGATCGACAACTCCACGTACTACCGGCTGGTGACGGACAACCCGCGCTACTACATGGATTACACCGGGACCGGGAACACGCTCAATGTCCGGCATCCGCAGGTACTCAAGCTCATTATGGACAGCCTGCGCTACTGGGTGCAGGATATGCACGTGGACGGTTTCCGCTTCGACCTGGCTTCCGCCCTGGCGCGCGAATTGCACGAGGTGGATCGCCTGTCCGCATTCTTTGACATCATCAATCAGGACCCGGTGATCTCGCAGGTGAAGCTGATTGCCGAACCTTGGGATGTGGGCGAGGGGGGCTACCAGGTGGGCAAGTTTCCTCCGTTGTGGGCGGAGTGGAACGGCCGTTACCGCGACGTAGTGCGCCGCTATTGGAAGGGCGACGACGGACAACTGGCGGAGCTGGGCTATCGCCTGACCGGATCGAGCGACCTCTACCAGCGCGATAGCCGCCATCCTACAGCCAGCATCAACTTTGTGACTGCGCATGACGGCTTTAGCCTGAACGACCTGGTGAGTTACAACGGCAAGCACAACCAGGCGAATGGCGAAGACAATCGGGACGGGTCCAACGACAACCATTCTTACAACTACGGCGTCGAAGGACCAACGAACGATAAGAAAACTCTCGATGTCAGGGAGCGCCAAAAGCGCAATTTCCTGGCCACTCTGCTGCTCTCACAAGGCGTACCAATGATTTGCGGCGGCGACGAAATCGGCCGCTCGCAGAACGGCAACAACAACGCCTACGCGCAGGACAACGAGATTAGCTGGTATCACTGGGACCTGGACGACCGCGCCACGACGCTCCTGGAATTCACGCGCCGCCTGGTGGAGATCCGGCGGCAGCACCCCAATCTTCACCGCCGGAAATTCTTCCAGGATCGCAGCATCGACCCTGGCAACAAACAGCAGCGCGAGGTAGACGGACACAGCGAGCAGGACCTCACCTGGCTACGCCCGGACGGGGAAGAGATGACGCCGGAGGAATGGAACCAGGGTTGGGTGCGCTGTATCGGACTGGAACTCAACGGCCGCACGCTCGACGACGTCAACGGAGTCGGCGAGCCTATCCGCGATGAGACGTTCCTGATTCTGCTGAATCCCCACCATGAGCCCATTCAGTTCTACATGCCGCGCACGCAGGGCACCGCCTGGCAACTCCTGCTGGATTCCGCCTTCCCCGACCGTGACCAGAAACTGGTGGTCGGGCCTGGCGAGCCCTACGATCTGATTGCGCGCAGCACTGCGCTGTTGTGCCAGTTGACCGACTGACCGCCCATGACCCCGCGAAAATATCCCGTCGGAGCGGAAGTGCTACGGGAGGGCGGGGTCAGCTTTCGTGTATGGGCGCACCGCCGTCATAGTGTGGATCTGGAGCTCGACGACGGCACTACTGTTCCGCTGCAACCCGAAACCGGCGGATATTTTTCGGGCGTGGTTCCGCAGGCAGGACATGGCACGCGTTACCGTTTTCGACTGGACCAGGGCGATGCGTTTCCGGATCCGGCATCGCGATTCCAGCCCGAAGGTCCGCATGGCCCTTCGCAAGCGATCGACCCGGAGCGATTCCAGTGGACCGATGCGGCATGGCAGGGCGTTCCTCTGCGCGGCCAGGTGATCTACGAACTGCATGCCGGCACGTTCACACGGGAAGGCACGTGGCAGGCGGCGCGGCGCGAGCTTCCCGGACTGGCGCGCCTGGGGATCACCGCTATCGAATTGATGCCGATCGCCGATTTTCCGGGCGATTTCGGCTGGGGGTATGACGGCGTGGGCTGGTTCGCTCCGGTGAAACTGTACGGCGAGCCCGACGACCTGAGGCAGTTCATCGACGACGCGCATGGCCTCGGAATGGCGGTGACCCTCGATGTTGTCTATAACCATTTCGGGCCCGACGGCAACTACCTCAAGCAATTTTCCGAGGCATACTTCACCGATCGCTACTCCAATGAGTGGAGCGAGGCGATCAACTACGATGGGCCGGACTCCGCGGCCGTACGCGAATTCGTCTGCGCCAACGCCGCCTATTGGGCCGGCGAGTTTCACTTCGATGGGTTGCGCCTGGATGCCACACAGCAGATCTTCGATGCCTCAGAGGAGAACATCATGGCTGCCCTGGCGCACAGCTTTCGTGCGGCGGCGGGTGGACGGAAGACATTCATCGTAGCCGAGAGCGAAAATCAGGGGACACGACTAGTGCGCCCCTGCTCCGAAAAGGGCTACGGTCTCGACGGCTTGTGGAATGACGATTTCCATCACTCCGCGCGCGTGGCGGCCACCGGCCGTAACGAAGCATACTACACCGACTACCATGGCACACCGCAGGAGCTGATCTCGGCGGTGAAGTACGGCTACCTGTACCAGGGACAGTGGTATAGCTGGCAATCCAAGCGCCGGGGCACGCCTGCCTGGGGATTGAGTCCGGAGCAGTTCGTCACCTACCTCGAGAATCACGATCAGGTGGCCAACACAGGTGGAGGCGAACGGCTTAGCCGGCTCACGTCAGCGGGCCGGTTAAGGGCGCTCACGGCTTTACTGCTCCTGGGCCCTGGCACGCCCCTGCTGTTTCAGGGACAGGAATTTGCATCGTCTCGCCCGTTCTTGTTCTTCGCCGATCATCGGGGCGAATTGGGCGCGCTGGTGAAGCGCGGGCGCACGCAATTCCTGGCTCAGTTTCCCAGCCTGGCGCAGCCCGAAATGTACCCGCACCAGGTGAATCCGTGCGACCCCCGGACCTTTGAACGGTGCAAGCTCGATTTCTCTGAACGTACGAGCCACGCCTCTGTGTATCGTATGCATCAGGACCTGCTCCAGATCCGGCGCGACGATCCCGTGTTTCGGGCGCAATCGCCGCGCGGCGTGGATGGAGCGGTTCTCGGGCCGGAGGCACTGGTGCTGCGTTACTTCGGGCCGGACGGAGACGACCGGCTGCTGCTGATCAACCTGGGTCGCGATTTGCTCCTGGAACCGGCTCCCGAACCCCTGCTGGCGCCTCCGGCAGGCAAACTCTGGAGACTGTTCTGGTCCACGGAAGATCCTCTTTACGGTGGTTCCGGCACGGTGCCGCTGGATCGCGGCGCACCGTGGAAGATTCCGGGCCATTCCGCACTGGTCCTGGTGCCCGGTCCGGAGATGGGGCCATGGGAGATCTGATCCGCGTGTTGCCGGGACGCCGGCTGGCCGATCCGGAAGCCGATCCGCACCTGCACCAGGAATGGCTGGTCACCAACGGCCTGGGAGGCTATGCCTCGGGCACCGTCAGCGGCGCCATCACGCGGCGGTATCACGGCCTGCTGATTGCCGCGCTGCCCAATCCTCTGGGCCGCATGATGATGCTGAACGGCCTCTCCGAACGGCTTCGCCTGCCGGACCGGACCGTGGTCTATACGGGCGCTGAAGAGCTATCCGCCGTCCCCCCGGAGAGCACTCTGCCGGCCACCGAGTTTCGCCTGGAGGCGGGTATGCCGGTGTGGCGCTACGAAGTGGCCGGATTCGTTCTGGAAAAACGCCTGCTCATGCCCTACCGGCAGAACACGGTCCATGTGACCTATCACCTGTTGGCCGGCGAAGGCAAGCTGCGCCTGGGCCTGCGCCCCGCGGTCCACTTCCGGTCGCACGACGCGCCGGTGAATCTGGACGATGGCCAGAAGTATACACTCACCGTTTGCGATGACCAGTTCGAAATCACGGCGAAACCGGAGTTGCCGCTTTTGCGTCTGCTGGCCCGCGGGCCGTTCGCCGCATTCACGTTCGACCGGAAAGAGACCAGCTCCATTCCCTATCCCACGGAGCGCAGCCGTGGCTACCAATGGCAGGGTTCCATGTGGAGCCCTGGCTATTTCCGCTCCGATTTGGGCGCCGGAGACCGGATCACTCTCATCGCTTCCACGGAAAATTGGGAGACCATCCGTGCACTCCCCCCTGAGGTGGCGTTGCAGGCCGAAACGGACCGCCGGCGCCTACTGCTCTCCGCTGCCCCCGCCGCGGCTCGTACCGACCTGGGAGCGGAACTGGTCTTCGCCGCCGATCAATTTCTGATCACGCCCGTGGGCCGCGTGGAAGATGCCACGCGCGCCAGGGCAGCCGGGGATGAGACCCGCACCGTAATCGCCGGCTACCACTGGTTTACGGACTGGGGCCGCGACACTATGATCAGCCTGGAGGGCCTGACCCTGGCTACCGGCCGCAAACAGGAGGCCGCCTGGATTCTCCGCACCTTCGCTTACTACGTGCGCGACGGGCTAATTCCCAACATGTTTCCCGAAGGACAGAAGGAAGGGCTGTATCACACGGCCGACGCGACGCTCTGGTACTTCCACGCAATCCACCGCTACAGCGAGCTCACCGGCGACCGTACCACCGTGAAGATGATACTGCCCAAGCTCATCGATATTGTCGAGCATCACGTCAACGGCACGCGCTTCGGGATTCACGTGGACCCCACCGACGGGCTGCTGGTGCAGGGGCAGGAGGGCTACCAGCTCACCTGGATGGACGCCAAGGTGGACGATTGGGTGGTCACTCCGCGCCGCGGGAAAGCGGTGGAAATCAATGCTCTCTGGTACAACGCCCTGCGGCTGCTGGAAGGGTGGCTCCAGGAGGAGCACGAGCCGGTTCATTCGGTGCAGGTGCGCGAATGGGCCGATCGCGCGCGCGACTCGTTCAATCGCCGTTTTTGGTTTGAAGCAGGCGGATACCTTTACGATGTAGTCGATAAAGAAGGCGGCGGCGATGACCCGTCCTGCCGGCCCAACCAGGTGCTGGCGATTTCGCTGGATCATCCGGTGCTCGACCAGGCGCGCTGGGCCCCGGTGATGGATGTGGTCACCGAGCGGCTGCTGACGCCGGTGGGGCTGCGGTCACTGGCGCCCGGCAGTCCGGATTATAAAGAGAAATACTACGGCGACCTGCTCTCGCGTGACGCGGCCTATCATCAGGGAACGGTGTGGGCCTGGCTGATCGGTCCATACGTGGATGCCTGGTTGAAGCTGCATCCAGGCGAGCAGGCGAAGGCGCGCGAGTTTCTCACCGGCTTCGCGCCGCATTTCAACGAGCAGTGCATCGGCTCGATCAGTGAGATCTTCGACGCCCAGGCGCCCTATACACCGCGCGGCTGCATCGCGCAGGCGTGGAGCGTCGCGGAGGTGCTGCGCTGCTGGGTGAAGACGGCGTGACGGCTGGAAGGTTCCTGCAATACTGAAAGCATGAGCGCCACAGCCCTCTTCACACCCTTCTCTCTTCGCGGAGTCACTTTTCGCAATCGCATCGCCGTGTCTCCCATGTGCCAGTATTCCAGCGTGGATGGATTCGCCACGGATTGGCACCTGGTGCATCTGGGCAGCCGCGCTATCGGCGGCGCGGCCCTGGTGATGATGGAAGCTACCGCCGTGGAGGCTCGCGGCCGCATCTCGCCTGCCGACCAGGGAATCTGGAAGGACGAACACGTTGCCATGCTTTCGCGGATTGCCGGCTTCCTCCGGGAACACGGCGCAGTGGCCGGGGTGCAACTCGCGCATGCCGGCCGCAAAGCCAGCACCAAACGCGCCCTGGGAGGGCGGAGGCCAGATCGCCGCCAGCGAAGGCGGATGGCAGACCGTGGCCCCCAGCGCGATCCCGTTCCGGCCGCAGGACGCGGCTCCCGCCGAATTGTCCAAAGGCGAGATCGCTTCGCTCATCGACAGCTTTCGCGCCGCCGCCCAACGCGCCCTCGCTGCGGGTTTTCAGGTGGTGGAGATACACGGCGCGCACGGCTACCTCATCCACCAGTTCCTTTCGCCGTTGAGCAACCGGCGCACCGACGAGTACGGCGGGCCGCTGGCGAATCGCATGCGCTTCGCTTTGCAGGTGACCGAAGCAGTACGCGGCGCCTGGCCGCGGGACCTGCCCCTGTTCCTCCGCGTCTCGGCCTCGGATTGGGTGGAGGGCGGATGGGACGTCGCGGATTCGGTGGAACTGGCCCGCTGTGCCCGGGGGATCGGCGTGGATCTGATCGACTGCTCGTCCGGCGGATCGTCTCTGGAACAGAAGATTCCGCTGGCGCCCGGCTACCAGGTGCCGTTTGCCGAACGGATTCGCCGTGAAGCGGAAATACCCACCGGCGCGGTCGGCCTGATTACTTCCGCCAAACAGGCGGACGAGATTGTGAGTACCGGCAAGGCGGACATGGTGCTGCTGGCGCGCGAGTTCCTGCGCGATCCGTACTTCCCCCTGCATGCCGCGCGCGAACTGGGCGTGGAGCCCAAACCGCCCATCCAGTACGGGCGGGCCTTCTAAACGGGGCTCTCACTTCTCTACGAACTTTTGCAATCTGCCGATCGCCGCGTCCCATTGCCGGGAGATCTGCTCCAGATAGATCCGGGCCTCGTCCAGGCGCCGCACGTCGAGATGCCACACACTTTCCCGGCCGTGCCGCGTGCTGCACACCAGGCCCGCCCCTTCCATCACGCGCAGGTGCTTGGTGATGGCCTGGCGCGTGACCCGGGAGCCCGCCGTGAGCCTGGTGATGGACATGGGTCCATCGTCACAGAGGCGCCGCACCAGGCGCAATCGGGTCTGGTCGCCCAGGGCCGCGAACAGAGGCGCGGAGCTACGGCGTGCCGGCAATGTACTCCTCGAACATCTTTGCCACCGCGCTCCAACCCTGCTCGTTGGCCGAAAAGGCCTTGACCCGGCGTGCCAGCGGGATAGAGTCGAAACCGGACTCGGTGATCGTCAGCATCACGCCTTCCGCCACCGGTTCCAGCAGGAACTCAATCAGCGTAGTGGGCTCGTGCGAGTAATCGGCGTCGCGCTCCACGGCATTGGGGTGCCAGCGGAAAGAGAACAGCCGCTCCGGCTCCATCTTCTCGATGGTGATATCGAACGGCATGTTCTCGTATTGCTTCTGGGCCGCCGCGATCTCCGCATTGACTCCCGTGGGCACAATGATCCCGCGCATGTGCGCCCCGGGCGTGAACGGCGCGTCGAATCTCATGCCGAACCAATACCCGAATTCTTTCGAATCTGCCAGCGCCCGCCAGATGCGCGGGAGCGGCGCGCGCAAAAGAACCTTCTTCTCAATCCGGTCGGTATTCATGCAACCTCCAGGTTGCATGTTAACAAGCCTTAAGGGGAAATGCAACCTCCAGGTTGCGGATGCCACGTTTTTGTTTCTGCGCCGTCTAACTGCTCCATGATTCGACTGGCGTTGGCTCTCGCTCTCACCCTTCCCACGGCGGCGCAGATTGTCCCCGGGCTTTCGATTCCGCCGAGCGGCAACAACCAGAAAGCATCCGTGACCCAGTACATCGGTCCGGTGAGCATCACGATTGACTATTCGAGCCCCGCTGTTCATGGACCGGACGGCAAGGACCGGCGCGGGCAGATCTGGGGCAAGCTGGTCCCTTACGGCCTGAGCGATCTCGGGTACGGCAATCTGAAACCCGCCCCATGGCGTGCCGGGGCTAATGAGAATACGGTGTTCGCGATTTCCGATGCCGTATCCATCGAAGGACAACGGCTGCCCGCCGGCCGCTACGGTCTGCACATGATTCCGGGCCAGGAAGAATGGGTCTTGATTTTTTCTAAGGACGCGAACGCCTGGGGCAGTTTCTATTACGAACCGGCCGACGATGCGCTACGCGTGACGGTCAAGCCGCACAAGCACGAATACCGGGAGTGGCTGACGTACGAGTTCACCACCCGCCGCCGCGATGAATCCGTGGCGGAACTGCAATGGGAGGACCTGGCGGTTCCCTGGACCGTCAAAGTGGAGAACATCAACGACGTTTACATTTCGAAGCTGAAAGAGAACCTGACGAATGTGCAGGGCTTCGGCTGGCGCGGTTGGGTCGCCGCGTCGCAGTTCTGCGTGGCCAACAACACTCACCTGGACCAGGCTCTGGAATGGGCCGAGATTGCGGTGAGCAAGCAATATATCGGCGAGGCCAACTTCACCACGCTGAGCAACAAAGCTCTGGTGCTGGAGAAAATGGGGCGCGCGGACGACGCGGCGGCCACCATGCAAACCGCCATCCACCACCCTTCGGCGACGCCGCTCGATCTGCACCAGTATGGACGGAAGCTCCTTGCGGAGAAGAAGCCCGGCGAGGCACTGGCGGTGTTCCGCCTCAACGCCGAACGCAATGGCGAGCAGTGGCCGGTGAACGTGGGCCTGGCCCGCGGCTATGCTGCCACCGGCGACCTGAAGCAGGCGCTGGAGCATGCCAGAAAGGCCCTGACCCAGGCGCCCGACGACTTGAACCGGAAGAGCCTGGCGGCCATGGTGTCGGCCCTGGAGGCAGGGCGGCCCATCGATCAGTAGGCGCGCGAGTTTCTCCGCCCCGTGAGGGAGTCTCTCCGGAAATGTCGCTTCCCCAGGTAGAGGGGACATGACCGATGAAACTGATCCAGGCTCTCTTGCTGGCCAGCGTGGCCATGGGCGCCGCCAGGGCTGACGTAGTGACGAGCCTGAGCTTTCTTTCGCCAGGCACGATCCACGCCGGCGGCGCCGTCACCATCAATTTCGGCGTCCAGCGAGTTCATCGATGACCAGACGGGCTCCCAAGTGGGCAGTTGTGCCGCGGACCCCAACGCGTGCACGGAGTTGCAGTTCAACACGACGGCATCGGTGCTCTCTCTGCTCTTTGCCGAGGTGGTCGCGGGGAATGCACCGGGTGCGCCCAATTTCTATCCCGAGACCCCGCCGTCTCTGTTTGTGACCGTCGAACCGGCGGGAACGTATCCCATTGATCGGCAGCGGTTTACCCTCCGAACTCTTACTGAAGCCGGGGACGCATTTGTTCGTTAGAGACCAGACCATCGAAAATGGCCAGAACCTGCTTGCGGTAGGCGTAGACGCGTTGCAGATTTTCGCGGAAGGAAGCTTCGAAGTCTCTTGCTTTCATCCACTTATCGACCATGAGACGGGGTACGTCGATGTCTTGACGAAGCGTCTCAACATCGTGCCCGCGAAGAAACAGGCCGTAAAAGAAGGCGGCTTCCCGTTGTGGAGCCAGGGGATCGAAATCGTCTCTCGCCGTCATATACGTCTCAGCGAAATGTCAGTATACCGAGCGCCCCAACTTTACGGCAAGTCTCATTCTCGCCGGTCACGGGGTAGGGCAGGTAGGATATTGATAAGATTACGCCATGCCGACATTGATTCAAGCGCCGACTCGGGTGGAAGCCGCCGGAAACAAGCCCAAGCTGATAGACGAATACATTGGGCGGGTCAATTCCGCGACAGATTTAGTGAGCGTGGCTCATATGCGCAGCCCGGCAGGATGGGTGGAGCCCGGCCAGTCGCCGGAATTTGATGAATTTACAATTGTATTGCGAGGAACATTGCAAGTGGAGTCGCAGGACGGATCAATGGAAGTTCACGCGGGACAGGCAGTGATTGCCCACAGAGGGGAATGGGTCCGCTACAGCACGCCCTATGAAGAGGGCGCGGAATATATCGCGGTGTGCCTGCCGGCCTTCTCGATGGCGACCGTGCACCGCGACGAACAGGCTTAACCTGCGTTTGCCGCCATGGAGTTGACCGCACGTGTTCGAAACTCGTACTTATCGATACGCACGGCGGCCTTACCGATCTCGGCGCGCACAACTTTGCCCGTCGCCACAAACTTCAGCGGGCAGGTGCCATCCAGCCGTGCGGGCCAGTTGACCGAGAGTTCCACGGTGTGGCCCATCGGCAGCTTCTCTTCCGTGGTAAATAGTATGCCTCCACTACCAATATTCAGCGTCTGCCCGCTGCCTGTAATAGGCGGCGCCTTGGATGGCTGAAGAACTTTATACTTGACTTCTTCCCTAACTGGAAAGCGCGAAGAGCCCCGGCGGTCTGAACTGCCTCCGAAGTGAGTTTCCGATTGTTCTGTACCGAGATTCATACCTTTTACCGATGATGCTATACGCGGAGTATGGAAACAATAGCACGAAAGCCCAAGAAATGGTGAAGTATCTTCCGATTTTGATTCGTCGAAACACCTTATATTGCCACGTAAGGGTTCTAAGTAGGTTCTGATATTCTGGCTAATATGGATCAGGAACAGCTCCGCTCGCTGTTCGAACAGGTGCGCGATGGCGCCGTGGATATCGAGGCGGCCATGGCCGGATGCGCCACATGCCGTTCGAAGACCTGGGCTTCGCCAAGGTCGACCATCATCGCGCGCTGCGCCACGGCATGCCGGAAGTGATCTTGGCCAAGGGCAAGACGCCCGCGCAGGTGGTTGCCATCGCCGAGGCCCTGCTGGAGAACGCGCACAACGTGCTGATCACGCGGGCCGACCGGGAATGCGCCCAGGTCGTTTCCGAGCTACCCGGCGCCGAGTATTTTCCGTTGTCCGGCGTCATCCGGTTCTGGCGGGATCAGCACGATTCACGGCAAAGGCAAGATCGCCGTGGTCTGCGCCGGCACCAGCGATATTCCGGTGGCCGAAGAGGCGCAAGTTACTGCCGAAATCATGGGCAACGAAGTCGAGACCATCCACGATATCGGCGTGGCCGGCATTCACCGCCTGATCCAGAATCGCGAGCGCCTTGCGGAAGCGCGCGTGATGGTGGTGTGCGCGGGAATGGAAGGCGCGCTGCCCAGCGCGGTCGGCGGGATGGTTTCCTGCCCGGTGATCGCGGTGCCCACCAGCGTGGGTTACGGCGCCAGTTTCCACGGTCTGGCGGCGCTGCTGGGCATGCTCAATAGTTGCGCCAGCAATGTCACGGTGGTGAATATCGACAACGGCTTCGGCGCGGGATATGTGGCCAGCCTGATCAACCGGCTGTAAGGTCCGGCACGTCCACCCAGGCGCGCTTGTTCCAGGACTCCATGCCCTTTTCCGCAAGCTGCACGCCCTTTGGCGCCTTCCAGCAGGCCCCAGCGGAACGGCTCGTCCTTCACCACGTGGCGCAGGAACAGCTCCCACTGCCGCTTGAAGGCGTTGTCGTAGGTTTCCTGCTCCGGCACCTTCTGCCAGCCGTCGAAATAATTCAGCGGGCTTTCGATATCCGGGATTCCACACCGGCCGCGGCGTCGCGCCATAGGGCTGAATCCAGCAGTCGCGCAGGCCGGCGACGGCCGAGCCTTTGGTGCCATCCACCTGAAGGGTCAGCAGGTCGTCGCGGCGCACGCGCACGCACCACGACGAATTGAAGTGGGCGACGATGCCGCCTTCCAGCTCGAAGGTGGCGTAGGCCGAATCGTCGGCCGTGCACTCGTAGGGCTTGCCGGCTTCGTTCCAGCGGCGTCGGGACGTGGGTCGCGCCCAGGCAGGAAACGGCCTTCACCGCGCCGAAGAGGTTGTCGAGCACGTAGCGCCAGTGGCACAGCATGTCGAGGATGATGCCGCCGCCGTCTTCCTTGCGGTAGTTCCACGAGGGGCGCTGCGCGGGCACCGTGTCGCCCTCGAACACCCAGTAGCCGAATTCGCCGCGCACGCGAGAGAATGCGCCCGAAGAAGCCCATGTCGCGACAGGCGTCTGCAGCTTCAGCAGGCCGGGCAGCCAGAGCTTGTCCTGCACCACGCCGTGCTTGATTCCCGCCGTCTCGCGCCAGGCGGTAGAGATCGCAGCGCCGTCTCCAGGTTGTCCGCAACCGGCTTTTCGCAGTAGACGTGCTTGCCGGCGGCGATGGCCTTGCGGACGGCCGGCGCGCGCCGGTCGGTGGTCTGCGCGTCGAAATAGATGGAGTAGTCCGGGATCGGCGAGGGCCGCAGTCGAGATCGGTGGTCCACGGCAGGCCGCCGAACTCCGCGGAGATGGCCTCCAGCTTGGCGGCGATTCCGGCCCACCAGCAGCGGGCGCGGCACGATGGTCTCGCTGTCGCTCAATCTTGACGCCGCCCTGCTGCATGATGGCGTGGATCGAGCGGCGCAGGTGCTGGTTCAGCCCCATGCGCCCGGTGACGCCGTTCATGATGATGCCGATGGTGTGAGTAGTCATGGCTTGGTCTTCCGGTGCATTGCGGATGCGCGCCCGCGGGCAGCGGCGGCGCTTCCACGCCCGCGCGCGGCAGCGTGCCATCCAGTTCCTGGCGCCAGTGCGCCACATCGCCCGCCGGCCCGTAGCAGTAGATCATGCGCATGCGGCGTGTCGCCCGTGTTGGTGAGCTGGTGAAAGACGCGGTGGCGGAATGTAGACGGCCTGGCCGGTGTGAGAGCGTCATGCGCTCCTCGCCCAGGCACATTTCGCCGGGCCCTCGAGATGAAGTAGATCTCTTCCTGCTCCTGGTTGTGCCACGGCACCTGGCCGCCGTTCGGCTCCAGCGTGACGTGGCCCATGGAGAAGTTGGTGGCCTGGATGGGGCTGGCTCCGCCCACCAGGTTCTGCGTGCGGCGCCGCGCCGGATAGGTGCGGCCGGCGATCTGCAGAAAGATCGGCGATAGATCATGAAGCGCTTTTTCCTTTCGGAGGCGGTCTCCTACGAAATAGGCTACCACTCCGAGCGCGATCAGGAGCGCGCCTGAATTGGAGCGCATTGATCGGACCCAGCGGTTCGTTTTCGTGCGCACCGCCGTGAGGACCAGCAGCACCAGCGGCGGAATGCCCACCGCGATCGCGCCCGCCATGCCGCCGGGGACGCGATAGGGCCGCGGCAGGGCGGGCTCGCGCATGCCGCAGCGCCACCAGCGCGGCGAATTCCAGCAGGATGCTCAGGCCTTTGAGAAGCACGTCCAGCAGGATCAATTCCACGAAGCTGAGTTGCAGGAACAGCGCCCAGACGATGGAACAGGCGAGGATGGCCACCCACGGCGCGCCGTGCCGCGATTGCGCCGGCCCAGAACGCGCGGCAGAAAGCCATCGTCGGCGAGCACGGCGGGAATGCGCGAGTACGACATGGTGAAGCGCATTGAGCGTGCCCGCCGCGCCCAGCATACCGCCGATGGTGATCGCCACTGCCGCCGCACCGCCCGCCGCATCCGCCATGAAAGACAGCCCGCGCGACATCGGCCCAACCGCTGGTGGTCCAGCGATTGGCATCGAGACCGGTGAGCCGCCACGGCGGCGATGGGCAACACGTAAGTCGCCGCCACCAGCAGGCAGGTGACTGCCATGGCGAGGGGATAGGTGCGCTGCGGCCGCTCCACTTCACCGGCGACCGGGGAGGCGTCGTCCCAGCCCATGTAGTTCCACATGGCCACGGCGATGCCGCCCAGGAAATCGACGCTGCGCAGGGGAATGCTTTGCCCCGCGCCGGGATTCCGCTGGAACACCGCATACACGGTGAGCACGGCGAAGGGAGTCAGCAGCACGATGGCCATCAGGACGGAACTGCCGCCCACCACCTTGGCGCCGAGCAGATTCCACGCCGATGCGGCGGCGATGAGCGCGACCCCGATCCAGATGCCGCGGCCGTGCGCGGTGACCGAGGGCGCCAAGTGGCCCAGGTAACCGACGAACAGGGTGGGGTAGATGGCCATGTCGAAGACGCTGGCCACCAGCGAGAGCCAGGCTTCCTGGTATCCCCAGAAGCGCCCATGCCGCGCGTCACCCACACGTAGTAGCCGCCCTCTTCGGGAATGGCGCTGGCCAGTTCGCTGACCATCAGGGCGGTGGGAAGGCTCCAGACGATGGGCGTGACCAGCAGGATGAGGAAGGCGCCGGCATAACCCGAGTTGCAGACAATATCCTCGAGCCCGAAGGGCCCGCCGGCGACCATGAAATAGGTCGCCGCGATCAGCGGCCAGCAGCGTCAGCTTGCGGGGCTGCATCACAGGCCCATCAAACGCGCCGCGTTGCCGCCGTAGATGGCCGCCTTGTCCGCATCGGAGACCGGGAGGCCGGCGATGCTCTGAATCATCTGCGGAATGCTGCCGATCATGGTGCGGGTAATCGCTGCCGGCCATAATGTGGTCTATGCCCGCGAAGTCGATGGCGAGCTCGATGGCGCGCGGGTTGAAGTTCACGGTGTCGTAATAAAACTGCTTGAGGTAGTCGCGTGGGCGGCTGCGGAATATTCGCGCGGCATTCGCTGAAGGCTTCGAAGCCACGGTCGAGCCGCTCGGCCAGGTAGGGAATCGCTGCCGCCCATGTGGCACAGGGCCCAGCGGATGCGCGGGAAGCGCTCGGGGATGCCGCTGAAGACGATCTTGGCGGCAGCGAGCGTGGTGTCGCAGAGGAAGCCCACCAGCGGCATGAGCCAGAAATCGGTCATCGCCTCGACGCCGACCGGATGAGTGGGATGGATGTAGAGCACGGCGTCCAGATCGTTAGCGGCTTCGTAGAGAGGCAGGAAGCGATCGTCATTCAATCCCACGCCATTCACGTTGCTGAACAGCATGGCGCCGCGCAATGCCCAGTTGGCGGCAGGCGCGCTCCAGTTCCTTTACCGAAGCGGCGGGATCGTTCAGCGGCAGCGTCGCCAGGGCCGAGAAGCGGCCGTTCTTGCGCGCGATCACGTCCGCGAAGGCGTCGTTGACCATCGCGGCGAAGCGCACGGCGGTGTCGGGCTTTTCCACGTGCGTGCCGGGCGTGGTCAGCGTAACTATCTGGGTGGCGACGCCGTGTTCGATGAGCACCTGCTCGCGGTAATCGATATCGCGATGGCCGGGGACGCAGATGTTGTAGTCGCCGGGATAATAGATGCGCGGGTTGCCGTCTTCGTCGATGGTGACCTCGACGGCGCTCGATCCGGAGCGCAGCGCGTCCAGGTAGACCGGCGGATAGTAAGTGATTGTGAAAATCAATGATTCGCATGAGATCGATCCAGAAGTAGTAGACAGGCAATCCTAACACGACCAGGAGCAGGCCCGTGGCCGCCTGCCCGGGGTCGGCCGCGATCTGAGATGCCGGCGACAATGACGGCGGCGGCGGCGAACACGATCTGCACCCACGGATACCCCCACGCGCGATAGACCGGCTTATACGCGGGATTGCGGCGCAGCCTGATGAGCCCGATGCTCATCAGGGCGAAAAAGAGCCACTCGGTGTAGACCACGCGCGTGAACAGGGCCCGGTACGTGCCGGTGGCGACCAGGGCACAGGACCAGACGGCCTGAATGGCGATCGCCCGCCCGGGCGTATGGAAGCGCGGATCGATGCGCGCCAGCCAGTGAAATGCCAGGCCGTCTTCCGCCATCGCCAGGTAGGTGCGCGGTCCGGCCAGAATTACGCCGTTCAATACGCCCACCGCGGAGAGCACCACCAGCGCCGAGATCAGCGCGGCGCCGCGCCCGCCGGCCATGGCGAAAGCCGCGTCCGCCGCGACGCGCGTGGAGGACGTGACCTTCTCGAGGGGCAGCAGGTACAGATACGCGGCGTTCAACGCTACGTAGGCCGTAGTGACCACCACGCGAGCCGATGAGCAGCGCGCGGGGGATGGTCTTGGCCGGGTCGCGCGTTTCGCCCGCCGTGTAGGTGACCATGTGCCATCCTCCGAAAGCGAACAGCGCCGCGCTGACGCCCAGCACGAACTCACGAAACGATGCCGGCGGCGGCCTGCGCGCGCGGCGGAATGCGCGGCGGGTGCGCCGAAGAAGGCCACCATGACGAAGCAGCAGGGCAATGGCGACAACCTTTCCGCCGGTGACCAGCGTTTGCAGCAGGCTGCCCTGGCGCACTCCCAGGTAATTGATCGACGGACAGCACCAAAATGCCGCCGATGGCCACGACGCGGATTCCGGTATCGCCCAGCGGGACGAAGAACCCCACGTAACGCGCGAAAATCATCGACGATGCGGCGATGATGCCGGAATGCGCGCTCCAGAACATGGCCCATCCCCACAGGAATCCCCATGCCGGTGAGATGCGTTTCTTTCAGGAACACGTAGACCCCGCCGGTGCGTGGATACACCGACGACAATTCGGCGCACACCAACGAGCCGAACAGCGTCAGGATTCCCGCCGCCAGCCATACCGCCAGCACGCCCGGAATCGTGGGCACGTGCCGGTTGATCTCCGAGGGCTGCACAAAGATGGACGCGCCGATGATGATTCCCACCACCATGGCGATCGCCTGGAGCAGGCCGATGGGGCGTTCCAGCGACGGGCGTGGCGATGGCGTCGGCAAGGTGCGGCTACTTCAGATTCTTTTCAAACAGCGCCAGGATGCGCTTGTATTCGTCGGCCCAACTGGTGGGCTGGACGAAGCCGTGGTTCTCCACCGGGTACGGCGCCAGGTGCCAGTTCTCCTTGCGCAATTCGATCAGCCGCTGCACCAGGCGCACGGTATCCTCGAACTCCACGTTGGTGTCCACCATGCCGTGGCAGATCAGCAGCGCGCCTTTCAGCCCCTCCGCGAAGATAGATGGGCGAGGAGCTTGCGATAGGCCTCGGGATCGTTCTGCGGCAGATTCAGAATGTCGGCGGTGTAGCCGTGGTTGTAGAGCGCCCAATCCGAAACCGGCCGCAGCGCGGCGCCGGCGGCGAAGATATCCGGCTGGGTGAACATCGCCATCAGCGTGATGAATCCGCCATAGCTGCCGCCGCAGAGGCCGATCTTTCTTGGGGTCCACGCCGTGTTGCGCCACCATGTATTTGGCGGCGTCCGCGATGTCGTCCAGATCTTTGCCGCCCATGTGCTCGTAAATGGCGGTGCGCCAGTCGCGGCCGTATCCGGCGGATCCGCGGTAATCCACGTCGATCACCAGGAAGCCGCGCTCCATCAGGATGTGGTCGAACATGTACTCGTGGTAGTAACTGGTGGACCACCACTTATCCACATTCTGTAGGTAGCCCGCGCCGTGCACGAAGACCACGCCCGGTCCGCCCTTCTTGAAGTTCGCGGGCTTGAACAGGCGGGCCGGAACCTTGACGCCATCGCGCGCGGTGAACTGCACGATGGGCACGTCCAGCCACGGGATACTGCGAGAACTCCGGCGCGGGCGAAGTGGTGAGCCGCTTCGCTTCCGCCTGCGGCCTGGTTCTCCTGCACGTACAAGTCGGGCGGCTTGTTGGTGTAGGAATAGATGTCGGCGATCCAGTGCTCGTCGGGCGAGAGGGTGGTGGCGTGCTTGCCGGGCGCGGCGGTCAGGCGGGTAAGCGGGCCGCCCTCGCCGTCCATCTCGTAGAGGTGATTCTCGTAGGGGGTGTCCTTGCTGGCGGTGAGGATAGAAGTGCGACTTGTCGCGCGACTGCCGCACGTTGAGCACTTCCCAGTTGCCGGAGGTCAGCGCGCGCGGCTCGCCGCCATCGAAGGCGACGGCGTAGAGCTGCGAATAGCCGGTGCTTCTCGGATTGGAAATAGACCTCGCGATCGTTCTTCATCCAGCCGAGCGGTGTTGGCGCCGGGACCGCCCACCCAGGCGTTGTCGTGGGTGTGCTGCCAGCACGCGCGTTTTGCCGGTGGCGGGGTCGAGCGCAAAAATCCAGCGGTCCTTGAAATCGGCCGCGCGGCCGACCACAACGGCGCTGGTCCCGTCTTCGTTCCAGATGGGCTGGCCCAATTGCACGTCGCGCTCGGCCGTCCCGGCCTTCTGGCCGTGGTCCACCCATTTCACCTCGCCGGTCTGCGCATCGATCATGGCCAGGCGGATGCGCGACTGGCTGTCGCCCACGTTGGAGCGCCGGGGATGTCCTCGATGTAGCCCGAATCGGTGATCCAACTCGGGACGATGTTGTTCTTGGCGTTGCCGGCTTCGATCACGGTGGCGATGACGTATTTGCTGTCGGGCGAAAGCTGGAGATTCGCGGCTGTCTGACGCGCCTGCAGGGTGAAGGCTTTGCGCGCCGCGGGCTCCTTCTTCTTTTTGGCGTCGGCCTCCTCGCGGCGGGCCGCGCGGTCGCGGACAGTTTCGAAGAGATCCTTCTGTTCCTTCTTCAGATACTCCTGGCTGGCGCTCGCGGGTGTCGTGGGGCGGTATCGGTGGCAGCGGCAGCGCGGCCTCCGCCGCCCTGGCCGCGGCCTCCGCCGAATCCACGCCCGCCGCCCCGTCCACCTGCCGTGGATGTGGCGGGAGCGGCGGCGGCCGCGGCGGCTGGATGTCGGTCATCTGCTCCAGGAAGCCGTTTTCCAGCGACATCACGTACAGGTTGCCGGCGCGCGTGAAGTAGATGCGCTTGCCATCGGGCAGAAAGTGCGGATTGGATTCCTGATCGGCGGTCTTCGTGATCTGCTGGATCTTGCCGGTGGTGTTGTCGTAGATGTGGATGTCGCCGTCACTGGTGTAGACGGTGTACCGCCTGTCGCGCGACGGATCGCCGCCGGCGGGCGGCAGCAGTTTGATTTCGTCGTCGGTGAGCTTGCGCAGGCCGGAGCCGTCGCGGTTCACGGCGTAGGTATCCATGGGCGCATCCAGTTTGTCGGATGCCTGCTTCCACTGGAAGTAGAGGGTGCGGCTATCGAACGACCACCGCACCTGCGCCGGTTCATACCCGACCAGCGCCGGACCGCGCATGATGTTGTCGATGGTGAGGGCGAACTTCTCGGCCGGGCGGGCCTGGAAGATCAACAGCGCAAGGCTGAGCGGGAGAAAGAGTTTTCGGGTCAAGCCAAAATGATATCGCAACGGGCATGAAGGCTGCGCCGGCTTCGTTGTACAATTGAGGCGACACCTCTGATGCCGGAGTGTCGGAATTGGCAGACGAACCGGACTCAAAATCCGGCGCACTTCACTGGGCGTGTGGGTTCAAGTCCCACCTCCGGCACCATCCTAACTCATTCATTCCAAATGAGTTCTGATCCTGCGGATTGCCGTGTACCTGATTTTGTACCAAGATCGGGTTAAAGGTGCCGCACGTGCTCACGATTTATCGCCGCCACACCAAGCCGTGCGCAGAGTCCATCCAGCGCAAGATGGAAGAGTATACGGGCGAACGCGGCGCCAAATTTCAAGCCTTCGCAAGAAAGCTAAACGAGCACTCCTGCCGATGCCGGTTTGGGTGAAGGGGACGCTAGAAGGGAGCCCTTATCCCCCAAAGGTCGCTCAAAACGGGAAGCTTGAAGCGCGCCGAACGATCTCAAGAAGAGATCGAAAACGGCAAACCAGAGAAGAAGCAGAAAGCGCGTCACGATCAAGCTGCCCTCGATGCTTTCTCCGGGAGTGCGAAAGCCGGAACCTCAACAGCTTCGACAGTCGAGCAAGTACCGGCGGCTTTCCAAAAGCGCATCCTTGCTTACCGCGGAAACGTGGCCGCACGCCGCTCGCGAACATCGGACCGGAATGGGTCCGGGATTTCCGCGGCACCTGGAACGCTTTCCCCGCGGACCGCGTCGAAGGAACTCGAACGCACCAAGGCGTTCTTCAACTACTGTGTCGATAATTCGTGGCTCATCAAAACCCCGCGAAAAACATCAAGCTGCCGCTGGTGCAGACCGAATCCCACCTTCCCTTCGGCGATGCCGAAGTTGTCGAGGATTCTCGCGCAGGCCGATTTTCGATCTTCCATGTTTTCCGGGTCCTGCTTCACTCCGGCCTCAGGATCATCGACGCCGCCCGTATTGAAGCCGGAGAAGATTATAGAGGGCGGCTCCTTCTACACAGCAAAAGACCGGCGTTCCGATCCTTCTCCCGCTACCGCCGGAACTGGTGGCCGACTGGGCAACTCCCTCGGTCGGCGGTTTCTACTTCGTGACCGAATCGGAAACCCCACTCGATGTGGAATATACCGGTAAAAACGCCATAAGGTGGGTCAAGTCGCCGACTCATGGCGAAGCGGAAAAAGGTCGAACCGCGGCGGAAGAATCCGATCCATCCTCACCGCTTCAGGGACACGTTCGCTGTGAACTCTCCTCTGAAAGGAGTCCCCTCGAAAGGTCTCAAAGTCCTACTCGGCACATTCCAGTGAAGATCACGGAGGAACATTATGGTCCGTGGATCAAAGGCAGGCAAGACCAACTCGAAGAGGCCGTGATGAGGACGTGGGAGACGAAGCCGAAGCTCGTCAAGGCAAGTAAAGTAAGAGGGGAGGGTTACCCCCTCCCCCTGTTCCGCTCAAGAAACCGCCTCAAGCTCCGACTCCGGGATCTGGCGTTTTACGTTCTTTCCGCGCCCACCCATCCTCGGAAACTCGACTGCCCGAATGTGCCCGCCATGAACCAGTCTGACGACCGAATCCCGCGAACACCCCAGCGGCCCAGCGGCCTCCTTCAGCGAATACATCTTCTCGAAGGTCTCCATCTTAAAAACCTCAAAGGTGAAGTACCCCCACCCTTTCGGGCGGACGAGAAGCCGGACGAAACCCAAAATCAAAACAACCTTGTCCACCCGCGCGGCGGAGGACCACGAGCATAAGAAAAAAATTCCGCCAGTAACCCCTTCCCTACGGGGAAGAGGTCTGCTATATTATCCCACACAAGCTACTACGCAATACCTTCGTTTATTCGTATGTCGGCGCGAAAAATTTCGCGCGGCGGCCGAGGCCGCAAGTCTAACGTTCACGCCCGGTTACCACGGGCACGACGTGTTCCGCACCGTCCCTCGCCTCAGCGGCGGGTATCAGGGATTCGTCCTACCGTCCTCACCTACCGGCGCCTATCGTCGTCGCTAGATACCCGCCGCTACGCTGCGCCCAAGTGGGTCGCTAGCGCGAGGCAGCATCATCATAACCAGCACCAGGCTCATCAGGGCCAGGACGCGCAGGAGATCCTTCGCTCCGCCTGAAAAGCGGCTCCGCTCAGGATGACAACAACCTGGCGATTTCGTCGTGGTAACGTTTGTCGTCATAGCGTCCTCAAGTACTCGATCAGGTCGTTCAACTCGTCCTTGTCAGATCGTTGGTGACCCCATGAGTGTCTTGGGGTTGAACACCGTCCAGATTTCTTCCAGCGATCGCGCCGAGCCATCGTGCAGGTACGGCGCTGAATAGGCGACGTTCGGCAAATGCGGCGTGTCGATAAGAGACCGAGCATCGGTCGGTTTACCGGTGCCTACGTCGAATGGTTCTGATTCGTGTACTTAGGACCGCTGTGGCATGTCGGCAGCACTGGTTCGTCGGGGATCGGCGTGCCGTTCTTGTAGTTGCTGCGTTCGAAGATCGCCTTGCCACGTTCCTGCGCGGGCGTCAGTTCGCCGTTCGGCAGGCGGTAGCGGTTGGGCCGAACGGAATGCGAAAGATAAATGTGACCAAGTCCGTCAGTTCCTGCCGGTTGTAGCTCTGCGAGCGGATAGAAAAATTTCTCGGTGCGCGGGCCGCATTCGGTCGCGATGTCGGATTGCCGCCGTTCCATTTGAACGGTTGCGTGCCCATCAGGTCTTCGAGCGAGCGGTTGTCCACGATGTCTTCCGAAGCCATCCGGCTCGAGGTCCCACTGCAGGCCGTCGAAAGTGGCGTCGAGGTGGCAGTTCGCGCAGCCGAACTGTCCTTGAAAAGCGAAGTCGGCATTGTAGAAAAGCTGCTCGCCGCGGCGCATGGAGTGACGG
Organism: uncultured Solibacteraceae bacterium; assembly: GCA_963853855.1. GTDB lineage: Bacteria > Acidobacteriota > Terriglobia > Bryobacterales > Bryobacteraceae > Sulfopaludibacter. The sequence continues at coordinate 255,049 of CAWKYG010000045.1, forward strand.
TCTTCGGGTCCGCCGAGATCGATCGTCGAGATAACTTTGTCGGAGCATTGGTGTCGATCACGGCGATCTTGTCATCCATGCGGTTCGGCGACGTAAAGCCGCTTGCCGTCTGGTGAGAGCACAATGCCGCGCGGATTGCGGCCGACCGGGATCCGTGCCAGCACATAGTTGGAAGATGCGGAGAGATCGTTGGCGAATGGCAGCCGGCGCGCGCCGACCGAAATTCAGCAGGCGGCGGAATGTCGATCACGGTGACGCTGTGGAACCCGCCGTGGTCACGAAAATCTTCGACTTGTCGGGCGCGATCGCCACGCCGAAAGGCAGGGCGTAGTAGCGGTCGAGTTCATCGATCGGAACCTGGACAACGCCTCCGACATCGTCGCCAAAAAGCGAGAGCGAATTGCCGAAAACCCAGCCGTGCTCCACATGAGCCAGCGGAACCAGATTCTTTGGCCGAAGCTGTGCGGCGACTCCCAGCCTTCCGTCGGACGAGAGCGCGACATGAAACACGCCCGCGGCATTGTGCAGCGGCTTGCGCTCGACGACCATCTGCCGGTGCGGTGTCGATGACCGTGATTTCAGAATCCGGCGGCGTGCGGGGCGCTCCGATATTGGGATAGATGTGAGTGCAGTAGATCCGCGTTCCATCAGGGGAAAGCGCCAGATAGCTGGCGCCGCGGCCGGCCGAGCAGCCGCTTGGTTTCTTGGCCGCTCTGAGGTCGATCACCGAAACGTCGTCGCTGAGGCGGTTGGCGACATAGAGCGTCTCGCCTCGCGATCGGCAACCACGCCGATCGGCTCGAATCCGGTGGCAAAGTCTGCGACAACCTGCAAGCGTTGCGCGTCGATCTCGGAAACCGTGTCGGTCCATGAATTCGCGACGTAGATCTGCTTGCCGTCGGCGAGAGAGTGCAAGTCCCCGCGGCATGTGGCCGACGGCGAATCGGCTGATGACGCTGCCGGATGCGCGTCCACGACTCGCAGTTCGTCGCTGTTCTCGCAGACCACGTAGAGCCGGCGGCCATCGGGCGAAATGGCCAATTCGCCCGGTGAAAGATAGCGGCTTCGGAATCGCGCGGACTGATTGGCTGCGGGCGTAGCCGCGACCGCCAGCAGAGCCACGCCGAAGATGGCGAGCAAGATCGCCATCCGCCGAAAGCTCGTGCACGATAAGTGCCGCCGCATTTCGGCTCCTCCACTGTGAGCACCCGATCGGCCGCCAGATTCTCAAGCACCTGTTCTCGCCCGCTGGGCCAATGAATAATGAGTTTGTCAGCCTGGTGGCGGCGCCCAACCCGAAGTGCACGCGGCCATCGTCCTGCGAAAGATAGCCCGATCCGGCCATACGCTCTGCGATCTGCCTGCGGCCGCCCGCAAACAATTCCACCTGCGCGCCGATGCCGTCGCGATTGCTTTTTCTTCCCTCGAGCGTGACCGTGAGCCAGTGATTGTGTTCTGCGAGATGTTGTGCAGCAGGGTCGCGGGCGCGCCGAGGTTCACGACGAAGGCGTCCATCTTGCCGTCGTTATCGTAGTCGGCGAAGCAGGCGCCGCGGCGACAGTCTTCACATCGAGAACCGGCCCGGCCTCGCGCGAAACATCCACGAACTTGCCGTTTCCGATACCGCGGAAGAGCGAGTGCTCCTGCGGAATCAGGTGGATCAGCCCGCCGTGAAAGATCGAGGATATCGAGCCAGCCGTCATTATCGAAGTCATAGACGCCGCTTCCCCAACTCACGTACTGCGCCGTCGCTTGCGAGATGCCCGAATGGGCCGATGTCTTCGAATCCAGCTGCCGGTGTTGCGCATGAGGCGGTTGTACTTCGAGTCCGTGACCCACAGGTCGAGGATGCCGTCGCCTCGAAGTCGGCGAAGACCGGCCCCATGGCCGATGTGTTCTCGCCGTTCTGCCCATAGGCGACGCCCATATCGCCGGCGATCTCTTTGAACGTTCCGTCGTGCTTGTTATGGAACAGGAAGTTCTCGGTCTTGTCGTTGGCGACGTAGATGTCGGGATAGCCGTCGCCGTCGAAATCGGCCGCAGTCACGCCCATGGCGCGGCCCTTGTACGCGCCGATTCCCGACTTGTCGGTGACGTCCGTGAAAGTTCCGTTGCAATTGTTGTGGTAGAGGCGGTTGGTGTCGGCTTCGTAATCGAGCGGCCCGGGATAATTGTCGGCAGCGTAGTAGGTGCGGTAGTTGGGATCGAACTTGACGTAGCGGCCGACGAACAGGTCGACGCAACCGTCGCGATCGTAATCGAGCCACGCGGAGCCGATCGACCAGCCGTCGACCTTGATCCCGGCCTTGGCAGTGACGTCCGTGAAAGTGCCGTCGCCATTGTTGTGGTAGAGAATCGCGCGGCCATAGCCGGTGACAAACAGGTCCACGAAGCCGTCGTTGTCGTAGTCGGCGGCGATGGCCGCCATGCCGTAGATATTCGCTGCGACGCCCGCCTGCTCGGTTACATCGGTGAAAGTGCCGTTGCCATTGTTCCGGTAGAGATGATTGTGCGGCGGCGTCGCGGGGGCTGCTTGAGTGGATAAGGATGCATGCCTTCTTCCAGCGGCTTGCCGCTGGCCACGTAGAGATCGAGCAGGCCATCGTTGTTGTAATCGAACCAGACGCAGCCGCCGCCGGTGCTTTCGAGCAGCGATCCGAGCTTCTCCGCGCCGAAGCTGTGGGTGAAGTGAATGCCGGACTTCGCGGTCGCGTCTTCGAAGCGGATGGGGCCGGGAGCGGGCGGCTGGGGGCGTTTGCGCCAGCAAGGAAGAGGACAGCAGAAGGAATCCAAGAATGCGGCTAGTCATGTTAGTGTCCTCCTGAAGCGTTCTGGGCGGCGCCAGTCATGTCGGCGGGGGTGGTGGACTTCAGCAGGATCATGGGAACCGCATTCTCCGGCGAGGTTTCCGGGCCGGCGTGGCATCCGACGCAAGCACGCTGCTCGCCGCCGCGCATCCAGAAGAATCCGGCTTCGCGCTTCAAAGTATTTCCGGCGGTATCCAGCAGTTCGATCTGCAACGGTTGCTCGGTAGGGACTTGCACGAAGAAGGATCCGTCGCGCTCGACCGGAGCCGTGCCGAGCAGCTCGGATTGCCCGCGCCATCGCGCGTGTAGAAGCGCGCCGAATGAATCGACCCTGTGGCGAACGGATATTTCGAAGTGTAGGCATTCAGGCAAAGCAGATTCGCGTTCGGCCAGTCGTGCAGGCCCGAGGGATGACGGTTGGGCATCGGGCGCTCCGCCAGCAGAGTCGGCTGAAGAGCGTCGGCGTTTTGTTCGGCTATTGCCGGGCGCAGCGCGGAGAGCCCGGATTCCACAGCATCAATTGAAATGGCGCCTTCGCGTCCGCCGCCAAGACAAAAGCCAATCGCCGGCTGGAGTCTCGACGACTTCTCCGGCGTACTCCCCGGCTGGCGCGGAAATTCGACTTCCTGCGCCCGCGCCGAAGTGAATCGGGCCAGGTCATGACCCGATACAAAAACAATGTCTCCGGAACTGACCTGCTTGCCGGAGTGGCGCGCGCGCCGTGATCCAGCGATACGACTCGACTCCGCTGCCGTCGGAATATACGGTGTAGAGTTCGGGAAGGCGTCCGCTCCGAGCGGGTAGGCGGCTTCGAACAAGATACGGCCATCGCGGAGAATATCGGGCGGAAGGGAATTCGCCGGACCGTAAGTAAGCGGCAGCGGCTTTCCCCCCGCCAGGCTCAGCGCCTCGACCACGAATCGCCCTGCAGTTTTTCGGGCATACACCACCGATCTTCGGGAAGATAAAAAGGCCGAATGCAGTCTTCGTCGCCGGAGGTGATGCGCCGGCTTCGCCGCCGGCGAGGGCGATCTCCCAGATCTGCCATGGATCGTCGGCTGTCAGCTTTCCGGCGAAGAGCACGCGTTGTCCATCGAATGAGACTGTCGGATCGGCCGAGGCTGCGAAACCCGGAACCAGCGGATGCTTCCCTTGTACATCGCGAACGAAGATGGTCACGCCGGAATT
>CAWKYG010000046.1:0-110602 GCA_963853855.1 uncultured Solibacteraceae bacterium
TCGCCCGCCAATTCCGACCGCGTGTGGGCCATCGTCGAAGCCGACGAAGGCGGCGTCTTCCGCTCCGATAACGGCGGCGGCACCTGGACCAAGTGAACACAGCGCAACCTGCGCCAGCGCGCCTGGTATTACACGCACATCTTCGCCGATCCGAAGAAGCTGCCGACACAGTTTACGTGCTCAACACCGGCTTCTACCGATCGATCGACGGCGGCCGAACATTCAGCCGCCATTCCTACGCCGCACGGCGACAATCACGATCTGTGGATCGCGCCCGACGATCCCAATCGCATGATCGAATGGAACGACGGCGGCGCCAATATCACGCATCAATGGCGGACGACCTGGTCGACCGAAAATGAATCAGCCGACCGCGCAGTTTTATCGCGTCGCGCTGGACAACGATTTTCCCTATCACGCCTACGGCGCGCAGCAGGATAACACCACCGTGCGCACCGCCACGCGCGGCCGCGGCGGCATCACCGAGCGCGACTGGTACGACGTGGGCGGCGGCGAAAGCGGCTGGATCGCGCCCGACCCGCGCGATTCGAAGATCGTCTACGCCGGCTCCTACGGCAACCTGATCACGCGCCAGGACGACGCACCGGCCAGATGCGCAACATCAATCCGTGGCCCGATAATCCCATGGGACACGGCGCCGAAGCCATGAAATATCGCTTCCAATGGAGCTTCCCCATCGTGTTTTCTCCGCACGATCCGAAGACGATTTACGCCGGCGCCAACGTGATGTTCAAAACCACCAACGAAGGCCAGAGCTGGGAGCCGATCAGCGGCGACCTACGCGCAACGACAAGTCCAAGCAGGGCTCCTCGGGCGGTCCCATCACCAAGGACAACACCAGCATCGAATATTACTGCACCATCTTCACCGTTCAAGAATCGCCCATGACGAAGGGCCTGATCTGGGTGGGCTCCGACGACGGGCTGGTGCACGTCGACGCGCGATGGCGGCAAGCATTGGGAAAACGTCACGCCCAAGGACATGCCGGAATGGATCCAGATCAACGCCATCGAGCCTTCGCCGTTCGATGCCGGCACGGCCTACGTGGCCGCGACCATGTATAAGTCTCGACGATTTCCGGCCGTACTTGTACAAGACCAGCGATTACGGCAAGACGTGGACGAAGATCGTCAACGGCATTCCCGGCCGGTCATTTCACCCGCGTGATGCGCGAAGATCCGAATCAAAAGGGACTGCTGTTCGCCGGCACGGAATTCGGCATTTACATTTCCTACGACGATGGCGAGAACTGGAAGTCGTTCCAGCTCAATCTGCCCGATCGTGCCCATCACCGACGTGGCGTTCCATAAGCGCGAAAAGGAACTGGTGGTGGCCACGCAGGGCCGCGCCTTTTACATCCTGGACGACCTGCCGATGCTGTACCAGTTGAACGACAGCGTCCCACCGAGGACGCGCACCTCTTCAAGCCCAAGGACACCTATCGCATCGGCGGCGGCGGCCGCGGCGGCGGCGGTCGCGGCGGCGGCGCGGTGGGCGAAAATCCGCCCGGCGGCGCGGTGATCGATTACTGGCTGAAGAGCCGTCCGCAGGGCGAGGTCACGCTCGAATTTCTGGACAGCGCGGGCAAGTTGGTCAAGAAATACTCCAGCCGCGCGCCGGCACCCGCGGCCGCCGCCGCGCCTGCCGAAGGCGAAGACGAATCCGTTCCGCGTCGCGCCGGCCCGCAGCGCGTTCCGGCGCAGCGCCGGCATGAATCGCTTCGTGTGGAATCTGCGCTATCCCGACGCCACCACGTTCCCGGGCCTCATCATGTGGGCCGGCAGCTGACCGGTCCGCGGCCGCGCCCGGCATGTACACCGTGAAGCTGACGGTGGACGGCAAATCGCAGACCCAGACCTTCGAGGTGAAGAAGGACCCGCGCCTCACCACCACCCCCGAGGACTACGCCAAGCAGGTGAGCCTGGCGCTGCAGATTCGCGATAAGCTGTCCGCAGCCAACGAGGGCGTGATCCGCATTCGCGAGATCCGCAAGCAGCTCGAAGAGTACACCAAGCGCGACGACAAGCGCGTGGCCGACGCCGCCAAGGCGCTGATGAAGAAACTGACCGCCGTGGAAGAGGAGCTATACCAGACCAAGAACCGCGCCAGCGAAGATCCGCTGAATTATCCCATCAAGCTGAACAACAAGCTGGCGCACGTGCTGGGCGTGGTGGAAGGCTCCGACAATGCAGCCCACGCGCAGTCGTACATGGTCTACGAGGACGTGGCGACGCAAACCAACGTGCAGCTTCGCGCGCTCAATACCCTGCTGACCACGATATCGCGTCATTCAATAAGATGGTGCACGACGCGAACATTCCGGCTGTGACCGTGCCCGCAAAGTAAGACAGACCTCCTGGTCTGTCTCTTATTTCGCTGTCTCTTATTTCGCCGCCCACGCCGCCTCAAATCGCTCCCGCGTCACGAACGACGATTGCGTGCCCACCGCCAGCGTGGAAAGCGCCGCGTAGACATTGGCGCGCGCGATGGCTTCCGCTCTCGCTCACAGCCGCCCGCCAGGAAACACGCGAAGCTGCCGATGAAGGCGTCGCCCGCGCCCGTGGTATCCACCGGATCCACCGCGTAAGGCTGGAATGCTGCAGCGTGCCGTCGCTGCCCGCCACAGCGCGCCGTTGGCGCCCAGCGTCACGATCACGCGCCGCACGCCGCGCGCAGCAGCTGTGCCGCGCAGGCGCGAGCCTCGTCCAGGTTGCGACCGGCATGCCGCCGAGAGCTTCCGCCTCGGTCTCGTTGGGGATCACGTAATCGGCATTGGCCACTGCGCCAGGTCGAGCGGCTGGCCGGGCGCGGGATTCAGAATCGTGCGGATGCCGTGCTCGCGCCCGAAGCCGCAGCGTGTAGTACACCGTCTCCAGGGGGATCTCCAGTTGCAGCACGATGCAATCGGCCGTGCGCAGCAGGTCCGCGGCGGCGTCCACGTCGGCCGGCAGCAGCGCGGTCGTTGGCGCCCTTCACCACCAGGATGCGGTTCTGGCCGGAGCTGTCCACGAAGATCGGCGCCACCGCCGCTCGATACGCCCGGCGTAATCAGCACGTGGCTGGCATCGATGCCGCGCGCGCTGAAAGTTCTCGAATGGTGGCCGGCCCGAACAGGTCGTCGCCCACGCGCGCCACCATCGATACGCGGGCGCCGCACAGCCGCGCGGCCACCGCCTGGTTGGCGCCCTTGCCGCCGAATCCCAGATGGAACTCGCGCCCGAAAATGGTCTCGCCCGGGACGCGGGAACTCGTCGGTGAAGGTGGTCAGGTCGATATTGGCGCTTCCCACCACCACGATATGCGGCTCGTCTGCTCATAGGTGCACTAAATTATCGTCATTCATGGAGACCGATCCCACCCGCCGCTTCTCTCACGCGCAGATGAGTATATCCGCTACCGGCCCTCGTACCCGCCGGGAGCATCGTGGCGCTGCTCGAAAGGAATGCGGCCTCGACGCGCGGGCTCCGCGTCGCCGATATCGGTTGCGGAACGGGACTGCTGGCGGAACTGTTTCTGCGATTCGGTTGCGAGGTTTTCGGCGTCGAGCCCGAATGCCGAGATGCGCGCTCGCCGGCGAACGCCTGCTGGCCGGCTATCCGCGCTTCCACAGCGTGGACGGGCGCGCCGAGGCCACCAGCCTGCCCGACGCCAGCCGTGGACTTCGTCACCGCCGGGCCAGGCATTCCACTGGTTCGACCTGCCGGCTGCGCGCGTGGAGTTCCGCCGCATCCTGAAATCCCGGCGGCTGGGTCGTGCTGGTCTGGAACGAACGCGCCGAAGGCGGCGGGTTTCAAGCCGCAGTACGAGGCGCTGGTCCGCGCTACGCGCCGGAAGTGAACCGATCCGCAAAGAGGATATCAGCCGCGTGATTCGGCGGCCCCGTGTGGCGCCTCGTGAAACTTCGAGAATCGACAGCTGCTCGACCTCGAAGGACTGCAAGGCCGCCTGGCATCCTTCTTCGTACGCCCCGCTGGAGCGCGCGCCCGGACATCAGGAGAGCTAGACGCGCTGGGCGGAGCTTTTCGGACGCTCCCCCTTTTACGGGTAGGGCGAGTTCCCCTTTGCGCCGCGTCTTGACGCGGCGAAGACGTACCTTGCCGGTTTTGTGTTCGAGCGAACTGAACACGATTGCCTTTCCTTTTGGGCCACGATCGAAGTAACTTGTTGCCCTTATCTGTTGCCGCCCGCCGCCGACCCCGCGCCCGTCACCGGCCGCTGATAATTGGGATACGCCGGGCGATGCGGCTCCGGCACCGGATGCTCCTTCAATCTGCTGCAGCGCCACGGCCACGGCGCGCTCCAGTTGCGGATCGTGGCCCTCGTGCACCGACTTGGGATCCAGCTCCACTTCCACGTCGGGCGGCGTGCCCTTGTTCTCCACGTCCCAGTGGCCCGTCGGGATTGAAGAATCCGAAATTCGGCGAGGTCACGTTGCCGCCATCCATCAGCGTGCGGATACTGCCGAAACGCCCACCAGGCCGCCCCAGGTGCGTTTGCCCACCAGCGTGCCCGGTCTTGGTATGGTGGAACATCCACGGCATCATGTCGCCGCCGGAACCCGCGAATTCATTGATGATCATCACCTTCGGCCCGAAAATCGCCGCCGCCGGCGTGCGGTAAATCGCGCCGTAGCGCGGGCTCCACCAGCCCTGCAGCGGCCGGTTCATCACGTCGATCACGTAATCCGCCACCTGCCCGCCGCTGTTGAAGCGCTCGTCGATGATGGCGCCCTGCTTGTCCGACCTGCGCGAAGTAATAGCGCGTTGAAGCTGGTCAGTCCGCCCTGCGCCGTATCCGGCATGTAGACGTAGGCCAGCTTGCCGCCGCTCAGCTCGTCCACCTTGCGGCGATTGCCTTCGATCCACGCCTCGTTGCGCAACTGCGTCTCGCTGGCCACCGGAATCACCGTGATTTCGCGCGCATCCGCGCCCGACGGCATCGGTGGCGATCCGCAGCGTCACGCGCTTTCCGGCGGTGTTTTCCAGCAGGCGCGAAATATCGTCGTTGCCGGTCAGATCCTGCGCCGTTCACCGCCAGCAGGTAATCGCCCGCATTCACGTTCAGTCCCGGAGCGGCCAGCGGCGCCTGCAACTGCGGGTTCCAGCTCTCGCCCGTGTAGATGCGCTTGATGCGATAGCGGCCGTTGGCGATCTCGTAATCCGCGCCCAGCAGGCCGCCGGGCACCGTCTTCGCGCTGCGGGATGTTGCCGCCGCCGCCGCGCAGGTGGCCCACCGTCATCTCGCTAGATCATGTCGTGGATGATGTAGTTCAGATCGGTCGCGCGAGCCCAGCGAATCGAGATACTTTTCGTATTCCTTCTCGGCATCGGCCACGTTGACGCCGTGCAGATTGGGATCGTAGAAATAGCTGCGCTCGATGCGCCAGACTTCGTGATACATCTGCTTCCATTCGGCGAGCGGATCGACGTTGACTTCCACGTCGGCCAGGCGCAGCGCGCCTTCGCCGGCCTTCACCGGCGCCGTAGCCGGACACGATCACGTATTGCGGACCCGCCGGAGCGCCGCCGCCGCCGCCGCGTCCACCGCGCCCGCCGCCCGCGCCGCCCATGCGCAGCAGCATCTTCTCGCCGTTGGCCGAAAGGTCGAAGACCGCGACGTCTGTCGGCCAGCTTCTCGAGCTTGCGCGTCTTCAGATCGAAACGCGAAAGCGTGCGCCGCCGCCGCGCGCCGCGTCCGCCGCCGCCCGCGCCGCTCTCCACGATGTAGAGCAAGCCCGCGCTGCCCGCGGTCAGCGATTGGTAGGAGCGCGCCGGCAAGCGGCAGCGCGACGATGCGCTGCTGCAGCTTGTCGAAATCGATGCGCACCGGCTTGGGCGGCGTGTTGGCCGCCGCCGCCACCGCCGTCCGCCTCCGCGCCCGCCGCCGCCCTCGGCAGGCTTCCGCCGGCGGCGTCGCCGGCTTCTCTTCGTCGCTCTCCGGCGCCAGCGGCGAAGCGAACGTTATTCGGCAGCACGGTCAGGTAGACGCTGCTGGTCACTTCGTGCTCGATCGCTGGTCATATCGAGGCCGCTGATGGTGGGCCCGTAATTGGTGCTGGCCGTGAAATAGAGATACTGGCCGTCGCGATCGAATGCCGGATGGCGCGCGTCGCTCATGCCGTCGGTGACTTGCGTCGCCTTGCCGGCTCTCCAGCGAATAGATCGAAGATGGCGTGCAGGCGATTGGGCAGCGATTTCGAGTACGCGATCCACTTGGAATCGCCCGACCAGGCGAAATCCATCGCGCCCTTCGCTAGATGTAGTCGGTATCCACCTTGGTCAGCTTGCCCGACGCGACATCCACGTCCCACAGGTTGAGCTGATTGTCGTCGAAGGCGATGTGCTTGCTGTCGGGCGACCACTTGGGGTTCGAAATAAAACGCCGAATTGCCGTCCAGCGCGATCTTGCGCGTTTCGCCCTCGCCGCTCTGCGGCTTGATGTGCAGCGCGTACTCGCCCGATTCATCGGAGAAGTACGCGATCGAATGGCCGTCCGGCGACCACGCCGGCGTGCGCTCCATCACGCCCGGCGTGTTGGTCAGATTGCGGATGTCGCCTTTCTCGGCCGGCGCCGTGAGGATCTCGCCGTGCGCTTCAAACACCGCGCGCACGCCGGTGGGGGAGATGCGCGCGTCGCGAATTTCGCGCGCCACGTTCTGGAAATGCGGCCGCACTTCGGTCAGGTCGGCGGCGATCTCGATCGGCACCGCGTGCTCTTCTGCGTCGCCAGATCGTAGATGTGGATCTGGCCGAACTGCTCGTAGACGATGCCGCCCGGCCCGGCGCTGGCGCTGATCGATGTCCTTGCCGGTGTTCTTGATCAGCTTGGTCGACCTTCTTGCGACTGCGGATCGTAGCGGAACAGCGTCATCGGGCCGTTGCGGTCGGAGAGGAAATAGATCTTGTCGCCGATCCACATGGGGTCGAAATCGTTGGAATCGGTGCGCGGAATTTTCTCGCGTCTCAGATCGGCGAAGTTGACGATCCAGATATAGCTGGCGCGCCGCCGCGGTAGCGTTTCCAGGCGACGAAATTGTTGCCGTCGGTGGCGAACTGGCCGCCATCCAGCGGCTGGTAGACCATGCGCTTGCCGTCGGGCGAATAGCGCCCGGTGAAGGCCATCGGCAGCGGCAGCACCGCCGGCAGGCCGCCCTCGGCCGGCACGGTGAAGAGTTGCGTGTAGCGCGAGTAAGCTTCGCGATTGGAGCGGAACAGGATGCGCTTGCCGTCCGGCGTCCAGCCCGACCACGCGGTCGGCGTCGGGATGATAGGTGATGCGCTTGGGCACGCCGCCCGTCGACGGGCACGGTGAACACGTCGGTGTTGCCGTCGTACTCGCCGGTGAACGCGAGGGTGCTGCCATCGGGCGAAAACGCGGCGTCGGTCTCCGAGCCCTGCGCCCGCGGTGAGCCGCGTGCGCCATGCCGCCCTGGCGGCTGACGGTCCACAGATCGCCGGCGTAGGAGAAGACGATGTCGGTCTTGTTCATGGCCGGCTTTTGCAGCAGGTGCAAAGTCGCCGCCGGTGCCGTGGCACACAAAGCTACAAGCAGAATCGCGTACTTCATGAGGATTAGTGTACTGCGTAGCGGCGTTGGTGTTCAGGGCGGCGCGCAGATGGCAACGGATTTCAGAAAGACGTCATCCCACTGGGAGCAATACCGAGAGGCTCATCGTGGGGTGACCCGAACAGCCGCGAGGGGCGACATACCCAGGAGGGCAGCCGCTGTTGAAGAACAGCGGGTACGTTCCCGGTTGCTGCCCTGCCGGGATGACAAAATTGATCTGCTGGACGCCGACCATCCCGGGTGCCATCCCCACGAAAGTCAAGGTCAGGGGAGGCGTGGTCGGATAGATCAACCCGAAGATGACGTCCGGAATCGGAATAGGCTGGAGGTAAAGATAACCAGGATCAAATAGTCCGTTGCCTTGCTGTTCTGTAGTGCTGAGGTTGGGATTGAACTGAAATAGCGGCGAAGCGGGCGTCGGAAAGCCGATTGTGGGGGACGGCCAAACCGGGTAAACGTCGTCCGTGTAACCAATAATTGTCTCGCCAGGGTGGGCGGGATTCTGTGGTGTGACCAAGCTATAGTCGAAAGAGTGCTGTGCAATGGCATAGCCGTTGGCATCCTCAAAGAAGGTCCCTTCGGGACGACCTGGTAGCGGTTTCAGAGGCTGCCCGCAGCTAGCCGAATACAGCGACCCGCTGTAGGCAGCCGTGTTTGGAAGGGACACGTTGCGCTCCATCGGCACCTGAAAATTAACTTGACTGTACGTATTACCGTTGGAGTGAGTCACCACAACCGCAAGAATGGGGGCCGCCACGCCATTAACTTGAACCTCAGCCCCGGCGAAATCAGTTGGCAGGACCGAGGACGAAGGAAGATAGACACCCGAGAGAGAACTGGGACCTGAGCAGAGCAGTGTGGCGAGACTACCTCCGGAAGGAAGACCGGGCTGAAAGGACGAGGCGCTATACACGCCGACGATTTGCGGCTGTGAATGGAGCCGGCACAGTCCGAGCGCCAGCAGGGTGGAGAATCGGATGAACTGTTTCATAAAATCTCATGCGATGCCGTTCAGTGTAAAAAGGCTGCGTATACTGTGACCACCTTCGCTTTAGGTGGCGGAAACATTTGTGCCAGTGGGGCAGGGTATAGCGGTGGAAACTGGAAGTCTGCCGGCGAGACCTGAACAGGAATACCCTGAGGACTAAGCGCAGTTCCAGACTGATCTGTCAACCCCAAGGACGGTCCACCCACACGGGCATTGAGCGCCGTATTAAATGGAATATATCCACCCATTTTGTTTCCTTCCCATGACACGGATACGGTAACTATACTCAACGAACGGATTAGAAGTTCTAGAACTTCTAGTAAATTAGATAATAGGGTCTTAAATACTAATTGTCAATAGGGCAAAATGTATCAATTCTGGGGAACTGGCGGCCACGCGGGGCCGTTCCCGCCAAGTCCCAATCTGACGCTTAGCTAAGCTAGCAACTGAGGGCCACATTCGTTTCATCGCTTGTCTTTTTTCGGCTATGTCGCAACTGAGTTGCCGGCTCCAGACAAGGAACCTGGCAGGTAAATCGATCATCTGTTACAAAGACCTCCAGGCGAGCGATTTCAACTACAGACGATTACTGCTTTTTTGTATGTAAGGGGCGGCTGGGAGGGGGCAGCGGTCTTCTGGATCGCGATAACAGCCGCGCCAGGGATAGGCAACCCTGAATCGCCGGTCAGGATTGTGCCGCTGAGCGCGTAGTTCTGAGCGGCCAGTGGAATAGCCGCGATGAGAAGCAGGAAGGAGCGCGCCGGACACATGGGATCGTTCACCTCACAGGGAGTTTCACGTATTGCTTCACCGGCCTGGGAGCGCCCGGACAGCCGAAAATGTAGTTGGGGTTGCAAGTGTCGTCATAGAAAAAAAGAGCATAATCGCCGGGCGGCTGGTCGGCAGGCACGGTGAAGTTAACCTGTTCTACGCCCACCAGGCCGGGCGCCAGTTGCGGCGATGCGATCTGTAACTTGGTGTCTCCTACATAGTAGGAGTAGGGCCCAGTGCAGCACGGATCGGGAAGATTACCCAGGAAAAGGCTTACGGTAACTAGCACTGGGAAATCCGTATCTTGGGGGAACGACGGCTGCTGAGGGACCGGAGTCGCGATAGGAGGGGGAGGCCAAGAGCGGAAGAGGTCATCGACATACAACGTCACGGTATCTCCGGGATGTGCGGGGCTCTGCGCATTTATTACGCTGTTATCCGAGGTATCGAAGGCGATAGCATAGCCGCCCGCATCGGCGAAAATGCCCACAGTCCCCGGATCGTTCCCATACGGGCCAGTGAACGTAAGGCCTAATTTAGGTATAGAGATGGCGAAATTGTCAGGTGCGGCCGGCGAAGACAAAGGGTAATTGTAGGTTCCATTGCGTTCGAGTGGTACCTGAAAATTGATCTGAGCCGGCCCGGTCTGGCCGGGTGCTGGAATATAGACGAAGAGAATTGGTGCCGGAGCGTTGTTGACCCAGACGTTGGGGTAGCTGGTCCACGGTAGCGGTGGCGAGAACGGATTGACCCGCGTACCCTGTGGGCCAGTCAGATTGTCAATGAGAATTGTCGCCAGCGCTCCGCCGCTTGGGAGCCCTGGCCCAAATGAGGCTGCGTTGACGACCGAACGAATCGAGGGCGCTGCCGTTTGGGCCTGTGAACGACATGGGGGTACTGTGCTGACAACCAGAATGCCTATCAGCAGGCCGGGGGTTACTCCTGGTTTTGTCCATCTGCCTCTGGTCATAGTATTCCTCCATTAATTGCAGGGAACGCCACCTATCGGAACCGGATACCCGCTCGAGGGGTTCCCCGAGTTGGGGTTTCTCACATAAAAGGTCCAGCAAGCGGGCGCAATTCCTTTTGCAGCGAGTGGCGCGTAGATAACCGTAGGCGATCCGTCCCAGTAGCCCATGTCAGACTCAGTTAGCCAAATGTCAGGCTTTCCTGGACTGGTTGAGTTGAATTGAATCGTGTTTCCTCCGCCCGCTGAACTACATCCACTCTTAGTGGATGGCGAAAACCCGTACCCAGAAACCAGAATTGCGTCAGTCGGGCCGATGACAGCACCTCCAGTGGCAGCGTTCGTTACCGAGGTGATTCCAGGCGCCAGGGCAACTAGACACGGATACGGTAACTAAACTCAACGAACGGATTAGAAGTTCTAGAACTTCTAGTAAATTAGATAATAGAGTCTTAAATAGTAATTGTCAATAGGGCAACATGTATCAATTCTGGGGAACTGGCGGCCACGCGGGGCCGTTCCCGCCAAGTCCCAATCTGACGCTTAGCTAAGCTAGCAACTGAGGGCCACATTCGTTTCATCGCTTGTCTTTTTTCGGCTATGTCGCAACTGAGTTGCCGGCTCCAGACAAGGAACCTGGCAGGTAAATCGATCATCTGTTACAAAGACCTCCAGGCGAGCGATTTCAACTACAGACGATTACTGCTTTTTTGTATGTAAGGGGCGGCTGGGAGGGGGCAGCGGTCTTCTGGATCGCGATAACAGCCGCGCCAGGGATAGGCAACCCTGAATCGCGCTTTTGCAGCAGGTGCAAAGTCGCCGCCGGTGCCGTGGCACACAAAGCTACAAGCAGAATCGCGTACTTCATGAGGATTAGTGTACTGCGTAGCGCCAAGCAAAACGCAACCGCGCCGGCAACCGTTCTCAGGGCGAACGGCGCCTGACAAACAATCGCCTAATTCAGCGTCAGCGTGCTGTTCACCTGCCCCCAGTAGATGAGGTAGCAGAACCTCCCTACCTTGCAGGGATGATGCGGTAGCAGGTTCAGTACAAAGCTCCCGTTATAGCCCGAGCCCGAGAAGGAGCCTTTGATCGTCGGCCCCACCTGGTTGAGCGTGTATGCGTAACTGCTGATCGTTCCGGTGAGCGGAACGTTTACCGTTTCTCCGGTCTGCTGATTCCAAAACTCGATGCCGGAATACGGTGTATAGATGGTTTCATCCGGCATGATATGCGCCGTTATGCTAACCAGGAATGGCACGCCATTGATCGTTACTGGCATTTCAGAATCGAACAGGTTGGCATAGGTCCCATAGTCGATGAAGTCCACTTTGCCATTGGGATTGTCCGGCAAGTTGTAGGTTGTCTGTCCCATTGCTGGTGAGCCTACCGCGAGCAGTACCAAGGCCGACAGTGCGACTACCGCGAGTCTGATTTTCATCTTTCGTCCCCTTCCTTTCAAAACGGAAACCGTTGCAGCGTCGCGAGTATCATTCTCCCGCTCCTCACATCGCGGCCCCTCAGTGCCGCGAATCCCGGTTTCCACGTTTAGCGAATCTTACCAGACTATGTGGCAGGTCACCACATAACAAAACGCAACCAGCGTGCGGAATAGGACTCTCAACCCCTTCTACGCCCACCTCACTTATGCACGTTCTTGTACACCTTGCCGCCCTTCATCACAAACACCACGTGCCGCACCGCCGTAATATCCTCCAGCGGATTGCCAGCCACTGCCACCAGGTCCGCCTCCAGACCGGGCGCGACCGTGCCAATCTCGCCGCCCAGCCCCAGCGATTGCGCCGAAAGCGAAGTCGCGCTGATAATCGCATCCATCGGCTTCTCTTTGGCGTCGCGCACACGATAGATGAACTCCTCGGCATTGCGCCCGTGCGAACCCGCCACGGCATCGGTGCCGAAAATAATCTTGATGTTCCGCGCGCGCGCCCGCTGTAGCACGTCGATGGTGGGCGCGATCCCCTTTTCCAGCGTGTCGAGCTGCGCCTGCGTGAAAGTGAAGCTCTCGCGCTTGTCCAGGTAGTTGTGCAGCACCAGCAGGTTCGGGTCGAAATAGGTGCCGCGCTGCGCCATCAGGTCCAGCGTTTCGTTGGTCAGAAAGGTGCCATGCTCGATCGAAGTGCAACCGGCCAGCACCGAGGCCCGCGCCCCCGCATCGCCGATGGCGTGTACCACCGCGCGCATGCCCACGGCCTTCGCTTCGCCGCACACCGCCTGAATCTGCTCATCGGTCATGGTCTGTCCGCCGCCCGCGCCCAGGCCCGATGTGGCGA
Organism: uncultured Solibacteraceae bacterium; assembly: GCA_963853855.1. Classification (GTDB taxonomy): domain Bacteria; phylum Acidobacteriota; class Terriglobia; order Bryobacterales; family Bryobacteraceae; genus Sulfopaludibacter. The sequence continues at coordinate 12,605 of CAWKYG010000046.1, forward strand.
ACAGCTTGATCACGTCCGCGCCGTCCTGTTTCGTCTTCCTGACCAGCGCCCGCAAAGCCTCGGGGTCGCCCGCATTGGCCTGAATCTGGCGCAGCGACGTGAGCACGCGCGCCCCGGGAATCAGCCCCTGCGCAATGCGGTCCCGCACCACGCCGTCGATCGCGGCGCCCACGCTCTGCACGGTGGTGAAGCCGCCCTGCAGCGTCATCCAGGCATCGCCCGCGGAGTAGAGCGCGTCGTCGGCCTGGTTGCGCGTGCCGCCCACACTCTTGTTGTGCTCGTCCATGTGCCAGTTCAAATGGATGTGGGCATCGATCCATCCGGGCATCACGGTGAGCCCGCGCAAATCGTAATCGGCCGCCGCGCGGCCCGGTCCTACGCTGACGATCTTCGTGCCATCCACCACGATCTGGGCGTTGCGGAGGGTTCCACCCTTACCGTCCAGGATGGTGCTGGTCTGAATCACCAGCCGCTGCCCGAACATCGCGCAGGCAATCAGAAAGAGTGACGTGAGTTTCATAAGTCTCCAGTTGGCCGCGCGGCCAGGCTCAGGGTCGCGGCAATCAGAAAGTTCAGACAGAGCCCCAGAAACCCGGCGCTCCACCCGTGGTAAGGGTCGCGATGCGTGAGGAACAGAAACACCACCAAGCCCACTCCCGCGGCCATCCCCGCAAACACCGCCATGCTGCTGGCGCGCTTCCAGTAAAGGCCCAGCACCACGCCCGGAAAAAACTGCGTGATGCCTGCGTAGCCCAGCAGCAGAAGCGAGACCAGCGTGGTGGAACTGTAAATGGCGAAGTACAAACTCACCAGGCTGAGCACCACCACCGCCGCCCGTGCCACTCTGCCCACCTGCTCGTCCGTCATTTCCGGCGCGAAAATCGGGCGCCACAGGTTCTTCGCGAAGAGCGTGGCGGCGGTCAGCGTGAACACCGCCGCGGGCACCATGGCAGTCAGCGCGCCCGCGCCGCCGATCAGGCCCAGAAACCACGCCGGAAAGCTGCTGCGCACCACCGTCAGCAGCGCCAGGTCGCCATTCGCCATGCCCGGCGCGGCCAGCACCGCGGTGAATCCGGCAATGAAGATGAAGGCCAGCGTCAGCGTATAAAGGGGCATCGCCACGGCATTGCGCCGCAACGTGCCCGCGCTCTTGGCGGTGAATGTGGATGCGAACGCGTGCGGCCACATGTAGAAGCCCAGCGAGGTCAGCAGCACCGTGGAGATAAACCAGGTGTGCCCCAGGTTGGACGTCGCGCCCGGCATCGTAAGGTGTGCCGGCCGCACGCGCTCCAGCGCCGCGAACATAGCGCCAATGCCGCCGAAGTGAAGGTACGGAATGCCGATCCCGATAGCCACCGCCGCCACCACCATCAGGGCGTCCTTCAACACGCTCACCCATGCCACCGCGCGCACCCCGCCCGTCAGCACGAATGCCGTCAGCAGGGCCACCGAAACCGCCATGGCGGGCGTGCGGCCGATCCCGTCGAAGCTGGCGATCGAGACGATGATCCCCAAACCCGTGATCTGCAATTGCAGATACGGAATCAGGAACGCCACCCCCACCGCGCACACAAACGCCGCCAGGTATTTGCTGCCATACCGCACGCGGAAGAAGTCCGACTGCGTTTGCAGTCCGTACTTCCGGCCCGCCTCCCAGATCGGCGGCAGAATAAAGAAAGAGACCACGTACGCCAGCGTGAGGTACGCCATGATGTACAGCGCCGGACCGCCGCGCGAGTAGGCCCACCCGCTGGCGCCAAGAAACGCAAAGGTCGTGTAGACTTCGCCGGCCATCAGCAGGTACACCAGCACCGCGCCGAATCCGCGCCCGCCCACGGTCCATTGCTCCAGGTCCATCTTCCGCCGGGCGCCGGCCAGAAAGCCGATCGCGGTGCCCAGCGTCACGATCCCCAGAATCACTGCCAGCGACACGGCGCGCGCGCTCATTTGCGTTCCAGGCGGTACGCCGCCCACAGGCACAGCGTGCTGAGCGGAATCCACAGGATCAGCCAGGCAAGATTGAAAGGTATGCCGAGGATCGTCGGCTCCACCCTGTCCCACAGCGCGACCGAGAAGCACATGGCGACGAAAGGAATGAGCCCCAGCACCAGCGCGCCAATCGACGGTGGCTTTACCGGCGCCACATCATGCCGCTCTTCCGGCAGCCTTCGCCGCGCGATAGCGCTGCTTTTCTGTCCCGTGGCGCCAGCGCCAGATGCTCGCCGCCACCACCAGCAGGAAGCAGACCTCCACTAACACCTTTTCGCCGTCCAGAAAATCCGGCGGCTGGCCTTTCAGATTCTGGTCGATCAGCGTGCCGTGTACAAACATCGTCGCCGCTGCGAAATAGGCCGTGTAGTGCAGCTTCTTCCAGGGCCGGTAGCCCAGCTTCGGCCGGAAGTACGAGGTGCACACCACGAATGCAAAACCGTAAAACGTGAGCGCGCCCAGGTTGTTGTACAGCGTCTGGCCGGGCGAATTCAGCGGCCACAGACACATCGAATACCCGGAACTTCGCCGTGCGCGAGAGCAGCAGAATCACCGGATGCAGCACCGCCACCGCCATCGCGATATAGCCGTTCCAGTTGTGGATCCGGAACAGCGGCCACGGCAGCTTGCGATGCGGCCATTGCCGCGCGGGATTGTAATTGGTCGAGACCAGCAATCCCATCAGGATATTCAGCGTCAGCAGGACCATGGCGGTCAGGCCGACTACCGCGGAAACATCGACTGCAGAGATATCGTCCATAGGTCAGGGCAGGGGAGTGGATTTGACTGCTTTGCGCAACTGGGCGATCGTGGCCTCGACCTCTTCGAGCTTGGAAGGAATATTCGCCGAGAGCACTTTCGGTTCGCCCGTCCGTGATCAGCACGTCGTCTTCGATGCGCACCCCGATGCCCTTATACTTTTCGAATGCCGGCTTCACCGCGGCGATGAACTTTTCGTTCTCCGGGGTCTTCGGCAGGTTGTCCAGCGCGTCGGGCCGGATGTAAATGCCGGGTTCCATCGTGATCGCCATGCCCGGCTGAAACTCGCGCCCGCCCGGATCGTGCACGTTCAGGCCGATCCCGTGACTGATCCCGTGGTTGAACCAGATGCGCACCTGCTGGTCGCTGTCCGGGTCGGTAATCAGCCCCAGCTTGTAGAGACCCGCCTTGAATACCTTGGTGGCCGCCCCCGTAATGTCGGCAGAAGTCTTTCCGGGACGCGCGGCGTCGATGCCGGCCTTCTGCGCTTCCCACACCAGGCGGTAAATCTCCGCCTGAATTCTGGAATACTTGCCGCTCACCGGAATCGTGCGCGTGACGTCCACGCTGTAGCCGTCATACTCCGCGGCATCGTCCATCAGCAGCAGGTCGCCGGCCTTCATCGTGTCCTTATTCGTCTCGTAGTGCAGCGTGGTGGCATTCACGCCCGACGCCACGATGCACGGATACCCCCAGTGGCTGTTGCGCCGCAAAAATGTAAATTCGAACTGCGCCTGAATTTCGTACTCCGGCGTTCCCGGCACTCCCAGCGCATAAGCGCGCTGGAACGCCTCCGCCGTGATATCCACGGCGTGCTTCAGAATTTCGAGTTCGCGCGCCGATTTCACCCGGCGCAAAGTCGAGAAGATCTGCGCAGCGTTGGAAATCTTGAGGCCCGGGTCCGCTTCAGCGAGTTTCGCCGCGAATTCCTCTTCGCGCCTGTATTCGGCCGGGAGCCCCTGGGTCAGCATGAAAAGTTGCGCCTGCCTAGCCGAAACCGCGGCGATGGGACCCGCGAACTCCGCTGCCAGATCCACCGGAATCGGCGGCGGCGCAGCTATCCCGCCGCGTCTCCCCATGCCTCCGCGCCCCCCGGTTTTCGGCAGGGCGTCCTTAGCCGGCGGAATCAGCGTCGTGAGGAACGTATCGAACTGCCGCGCATCCCACACGTCCTGGATGCCCGAGATCTTGCGCCCTTCTTCCGGCGTGAGGATATGGCCGGTCCAATTCTCCTGCGCCGGGTCGGAAGGAGGCATGAACAGTATTTCGTGAATTTTCGCTCCACCGGGAATGATCACCAGCGTGCTGCCGGGCTGTGAAATCTCCGTCAGGTAAAAAAAGTCGTTCTCCTGGCGATACGGCCAGTCCACGTCGCCCGCATAGTTGCGCGGCTCGGCGGCATGCAGAATCAGGATGCCCTTTTCGCCGATCTGTTCCGCCACCGCCTTACGGTGCGCCGTCAGGTCGGCCACGCGGTCGCGGTCGATCGATGCCGGCGCCGGCGGCGTCACTTTCCAGATGCCGGCGTCCGCCGCCGTCAACATGCCCACGCCAATCAGCACTGCGCTCCACGACCATCGATTCATGCCGGAATCCTTTGGGAAATGAGACTATTATAAAGCAGTCGCTTCCGCGCTCCACTCCAGCGTCTGTTCCCGCCATGCGCTGCCGTGAAAGTTGCCCTCGCTTTCCTGCGCCGGCGTGAACCCGTGTTCACGGTACAAACGCAGCGCCGCGTCCAGCCCCGGCAAGGTCGTCAGGTACACCCGCCGGTACCCCTGCTCGCGGCAGTATCGCATGGCTTCGTCAACCATGTACCGCCCCATGCCCCGGCCGTGCAATTCCGGATCCAGAATAAAGAAACGCAGGCGGGCGGACTCCCTCCCGGCTTCTGGACGCGGCCCTTCGATGGTCAGCGCCCCGCGCGGCTTACCTCCCTGCATCGCCACCCATACGCGGTCACGCCCGGCGTCGAAGCGCCTGAAGAATTCGCATTGCGCCTCTGCGATCATGGCATCCAGCGTCCAATCGACGCCGTGACTCGCCGCAATCGACTGGCCGAACAGCATCGAAACCACCCCGATCAGTCCCGGCGGATATTCATGCAGCGTCCGCATGGCCAGCACGCTGATTCCCTCGCCGAACTCCTTCATGCGGCGCACCCGGAAAGCACCAGCTTGACCAAATCCCGCGCGAACTTCGCGCTCAGCGGAGCGTGCCCCTGCAACAGCCGGAACGTCACCGCCCCGCCCAGCGTATCGATTACCAGGTCGATATCGGTGCCGCGGCGAATCTGCCCGCGTTCCATGGCGCGGCGCAGCACCACTCTGGTGACCTCCCGCCGTCGCCGCGCGAATTCCGCCAGGTAGGCGTCGCGCGTCTCCGGATTGATCTGCGCCTCGGCAATCAGCCCCAGGAATGCTGGACCCGCTACCGTGCGGGTCTGTAGCCGCACCACCGTTTCCGCGATTCGCGTCAGGTCGCGGGCCACATCGCCGCTATCGGGGTCGCGCCGTTCGCGCGCGGCCACTTCCAGGTACAAATCCACGCACAGCGCGGCCTTCGCGGGCCAGCGGCGGTAGAGCGTGGTCTTAGCCACACCGCTCACCGCCGCCACCCGTTCCATGGTCAGGCCGGCATACCCGTCCCGGCGCAGAATCTGTGCCGCCGCCGCCAGTGCCCGCTCCCTCGTGCTGGTTTTCCGTTGCGCCATCGGCCTCTTAATGCTACGCTACGTAGCGTTTAATCTATACCAGCCCTCCCGTGCTGTCAACCGGGAATGCTAGCCTGGAAATTGGAACAGAACTCTTCGCGCCCCGGCTTGTTGCCGTTTCTAGGCATGGCCTGCGGCGCCAGCGTAGCCACCATCTATTACAACCAGCCCCTGCTGCTGGAAATCAGCCGCACTTTCCACATACCGGCGGCCACCGGCGGTGCTGTCTCCGTGGCCACTCAGCTCGGGTACGCCGCCGGCATCCTGCTATTCGTCCCCCTCGGCGACGTCGCCGAGCGCCGCAAGCTCATCCTGAGGCTCTTCGCGGCCGTCTCCCTCGCACTCGCCGCCGCCGGCCTCGCGCCTTCGTTTTGGATTCTCGTCGCCGCCAGCGTGGCCATCGGTATGACCGCCGGAGTCACCCACATCATGGTCCCCATGGCCCCGGAACTCGCCGAACCCGGCCAGAGCGGGCGCGCCATCGGCATCGTCATGACCGGCCTTCTGGTGGGCGTGCTCCTCGGTCGCGCGGCCTCCGGCGCCGTCTCCGAAATCGTCGGATGGCGCGGAGTGTTCCTTCTCGCCGCCGTCTTCACGGGAGCATTTGTACCGCTGCTCCGCCGGCGCCTGCCCCCGGCGCCTCCTGCTCACCCCATGCCCTACGCCGTCGCGCTCCGGTCCCTGTGGGAACTGGCCCGCGAGCAGCCCGCCCTCCGCGCCGCCTCCGCCATTGGGTTCCTGTGCTTTGCCGCCTTCATCTCGTTCTGGACCAATCTCACGTTCTTCCTCGGTTCGCCGCACTATCGTTTAGGCGCCGGAGTGGCGGGAAGCTTCGGCCTCCTCGGAGCGGCCGGAGCCAGCATCGCCTCGCCCGTCGGTAGGCTGGCCGACCGCCGCGGTCCGCGTGTGGCCTTGACTCTGGCCCTCGCTTTACTCTGCGCGGGCTTCACCATTCTCTGGGTCTTCGGATATCGCATCGCCGGCCTCATCGCCGGCGTCATCGTGCTCGACGTCGGACAGCAGGCCATGCAAATCTCCAATCAGACTCGCATCTTCAGCCTGTCGCGCGCCGCCCGCAGCCGCATCAATACCGTGTACATGATTCTCTTCTTCCTGGGCGGCGCCTTCGGGTCCGCTGCCTCCGCGCTCGCCTGGAGCCGCTGGCAGTGGACCGGCGTATGCGCCTTCGGACTCGCCATGCTGGCCCTGGCGTGGGTCTGCCACGGCCTGCCCTCCGGCGCTCGCACGGGCCTGGCGGGACTTCGCTGAAAGACGTAAACCGCAAACACGCCGATAAGAATCCTGCGCTATCTGCGTGAATCGGCGTTCATCCGCGGCCAATTCTGCTTCTTCAAGGCTCCGAAAGTCGGACTAGGAAAGTTCGCGCACCAGCCCGTTGAAACTCACCCGCGCCGCGGCAACCGAATCGCCCCACTGCGAGGCATTATCCTGCTCGATACAAAAATGCTTCATGCCCGCCAGCGATGCCGCCGCGAAGATCGACTTATAATCCACATCGCCCTGCCCCACCGGCACCAGCTCTGCCGACCGCTGCCGCTCGCCCTGAGTCAGGCTCGCCGGCATGGCCTTGATGCCCCTGGCATCCTTCACGTGCCAGCACTCGAAACGGCCGGGATTCTTCTTGAACATCCCCAGAATGTCCTGGCCCGCCACCGACGCCCATCCGATGTCGAGCTGCATCACCACCAGCGCCGGATCGGTCTCCGCCAGCAGCACATCGTACGGGCGCATCTCCGGCTTGTCCGCCAGCGGTGCGAATTCCATCGTGTGATTGTGCACGATCATCTTGATCCCGAACTTCTGCGCCACCTTGCCGTTTTCATTCAGGGCCTGCGCCTGCCGCTTCACCGCTTCCTCGGTCTGCCCCGCGCCGCCCCGGCCCGGCCCACCGCGTCCCGCTGCCCCACGCCCGGGTCCGCCACGCCCCGCGCCGCGCCCCGCATTCGCACCCGCCGGGCCTGCAGGGCCGCGTCTTGCGCCACCGCCGCCTCCGCCCAGATTCTCGATGTATTTCAGACCCATCACCTGCCCGCCTTCCAGCCGTGCCTCCACGTCCGTTCCCGGAGGCAGACCCGAGTGCGTGCTCGGCATGCTCAGGCCATAGCGGTCCAGCATCGCCCGAAATTCTTTCGGCTGCATATCGTTGTAGCCGCTCGCCGGTTCCACTTCCTTGTACCCGAACGACGCCACCTTGGCCAGCACTCCTTCGTAGTCCGTCTGCATCGCGTCGCGGACGGTGAACAGTTCCAGCCCTATCTGTTTGGTCCAGTCCGGCGTGCCCTGCGCCAGCGCGTCGCGCAGCGTTCCCGCCGCCAACGCCGCGCTCCCGAACACGGCCATATTCTTCAGAAACTCGCGCCGGTTCCGCGGTCCCTGGCTTTCCATCTTCATCGTGCCCCTCCCAAAACCCCTCTTGCTTACGTCAGCGCCGCCTTCACATAGGCGACGCACTTGCGCACTTCTTCCTGTGCCGTACCCAGCCCTACATACTCGTAATCCACGAATGTGCGGATGTCGTACCGCTTGTCCCGCAGCAGCCCGCACACTTCCTTAATCGGAGTATCGCCCGACCCGAACACTTCGTTGCCGCCGCCATTGCGCGTCCGGTCCTTCACCATCAGGTGCGTGATCTTTTGGTGGTTCTCCTGAATGTACGCCACCGCTTCCTGGTTCGCGGCGGTGAAATTGCCGATGTCCAGATTCACCCGGAAGTGCGGCGAAACTGCTGCCAGCGCGTTGATCTGCGCCGCGGTCTCGCGCTCGTTGCGAAACGCTACCGTCATCGCGTGCTTCTCCGCGAAAGGCGCCAGCCGCCGCGCCATCGCCAGCGTCGCGCGCGAAGAAATCACCGCCACCCCCAACGCCTTGGCGTGCCCGAACGTTGCTTCCAGTTCATCGTCCGTGAACGCGTCGTCATGCTGGAACGACATCGCGTACACCTCGATCCCCGCGCCGTCGAACCGCGCCCGCAGATCCTTGTAGTGTGACGCCGGCGTAGCCAGCCGCCACTTGCGCAGATTGTCCCGCAGCGCCCGCGCCCGCGCCGCCAGTTCCGCTGGTGTGAATCCCGCCGGAGGTCCGCCGTAAGGCCCCGGAGGCGGCGGCGGAGGCAGCCCCGCATCCGGACTCGGCGCTTCCGTATTCACCGACGCCAGGTCAATCTCCCTGACTCCCGCCGCCTTCAGCGCGCCGATCACGTCGTCCACATTGTCGCGCCCCGGTACCCGCGCCAGGTCATGGAAACTCTCCGTGCTCGCGCCCACTCGAACCGCGCCATCCCCTGCCGCACGCAACGCGAACGGCAGTCCCGCCAACGCAATCTTTCCGAAGTCCCGTCTCGATAGCATCCGCCCTCGACCGCAGACGTATTATATGCTGATTTGAGAATGTTCGGTAGGACCTCCATCCCCTTGTACGTGGCCGCACTCATCGCCGCCGGCGCCTCCGTCTGCACCCCCGCGCCCGCTCCCGGCGGCGCCTGCCCCCGCGAACCCGTTGCCGCCGTGTCTTCCAGCCAGTTGCCCGCCGACGTCTGCATTCCCCCCAGGTTCACCGACGTCGCCACCGACTACTTCGACGACTACTCCTGGCGCGCCTTCATCGCCCTCGCCTGGCCCGCCTCTCCCTCGCGCCGCGGAGATCCCGACGCCTCCGCCAAACTCTCCGCGCCCCGGCCCACGGACATTTGAAACGTTCAAACCGCTCTGGGAGGTGTTCCATCCCGATGGCTCCGCGCCCACCGCCTCTTTCGATTCCTACGACGCACCCCGCTACAACGCCTGCGACGCGCCCGACGGCTTTGGTGACGCGGTCATCGCTTCCGCCTCCGGCCTCGAAGAAGTGGCCCAGTTCGGCCCCGGCGAGATGCTCGGTCCCCTTGCCGCCCAGAATGGAAAATACGTCCGCACCCAGACCCTCTACAATCGCGTCGCCTACGACTACATCGTGTCGCACAAGCTCTACCTGCGCAGCGCCCTGCCGCCCATTCCCAGCCCCCGCCCCGCCGTCCCGGTGGTGCAATTCCCCGATGGCTCGGTGGTCATCAAGGCCGCCTGGCTCGATCTCGCCGGCTTCCCCGCGGCCCTCCAGAGCCGCTACTACTCCCGCCCCGTCACGCTCCGCGACGCCAACACCGGCAAGTGTTCCGCCGTCACCATGGGTCTCATCGGCCTGCACATCGTGCAGAAAACCGCCACCCGTCCGCAATGGATCTGGTCCACTTTTGAGCAGGTCGATAACGTCCCCCCGGCGCGTCCCGGAGCCCCCGGCGTCTTCGCGCTCAGCAACGGATCTTCAGATCCGGCCCCGCCCGAAAATCCCCTGCTCCTTGTGCCGCTTGCTCCCGAACCCGTGAAGCCCTTCAACGTCACCCGCTCCCGCGTCTCGCCCATCAATCCCAAAACTGCCTATACCAATCTCATGTACGGGCGTCTCCTGAAAGGCACCATCTGGGAAAACTACCAGTTGGTTATGACCCAGTGGCCGCGCGTCGAAGGGGAACAGTCCGTGCCCGTGCCCGCCAGCCTCAGCGGCGATGCCTCCCACACCTTTCCCGGCCTCGGCTCGGCCTCCGGTTCCGCTTTTGCCAACGTGACCATGGAAACTTTCGACCAGGACCGCCCCCAGCTCTCCTGCATGAACTGCCACAACCGCGCCCGCCTCGGCGCGGACTTCATGTGGTCCGTGCTGGATCACGCCTACCCTCCCAATCTCGCCCCCAACCCCTCCGCCGTCCGCCCCCGGCACTGAAGAGCAAGTACAATAGCGAAGACATGGAATTCTACACCTGGGACGAGATGCCAAAGGAAGTTCTCAGCGAGACCATCGCGCGCAAAATCATCACCGGCGAAAAGGCCATGGTGGCGCAGGTCTTCCTCGCGAAAGGCGCGGTGGTGCCCGAGCATCATCACGAAAGCGAACAGATCACCTACATTCTGGAAGGCGCCCTGAAATTCGAAATCGAAGGCAAAGAGATCGTGGTGGGCAAAGGACAGGTGCTGCGCATTCCTTCCAACGTGCCGCACCGCGCCGTGGCGCTCGAAGATACCCTCGATCTCGATATCTTCAGCCCCATTCGCCACGATTGGATCCACAAAGACGATCAGTACCTGCGAGGCTGAACCGTGGACCTGGGACTGAAGGATCGCGTAGCCCTGGTAGCGGCGTCCAGCCAGGGCCTCGGCAAAGCCGTAGCGCTGGGTCTGGCCCGCGAAGGCGCAAAGCTGGCGTTGTGCGCCCGCTCGGAGGCCGCGCTTGCAGCCACCGCCGCCGAAATCCGCGCGGAGACCGGCGTCGAAGTGCTCCACCGCGCACTCGACGTAACCCGCCACGCCGACGTCCGTGCGTTCGTCGCTGAGACGCAGGCGGCCTTCGGCTCCGTGGATATCTGCGTAGCCAATGCCGGCGGTCCCCCTTCCAAAACCTTCGCCGATACCACCCTCGAAGACTGGGAGCACGCCACCCGCCTGAACCTGATGAGCACCGTCTATTTCGCCAAAGAGACTCTGCCCCTCATGCAGGCCCGCCGTTGGGGCCGCTTCATCGCCATCACCTCCATGACCGTCAAGCAGCCCGTGGAGGGCCTGATTCTCTCGAACGCCGTTCGCGCCGGCGTCTCCGGCCTCGTCAAAACGCTCTCCAATGAATACGGCCCTTACAACGTTCTGGTCAACAATGTCTGCCCCGGCTACACCGCCACCGCCCGCCTGCTCTCCCTGGCCGAAACCCTGGCGCAAAAGGAAGGGGTGACCTCCGCCGAAATCCAGGACCGCTGGGCCCGCCAGGCTCCCCTCCGCCGCATCGGACAGCCCGAGGAATTCGCCAACCTCGTCGTCTTCCTGGCCAGCGAACGCGCCAGCTACATCACCGGCGTCTCCATTCAGGTGGACGGCGGAATCGTCAAAGGCCTCTACTGATTTCCCTCTGAAAAATACTTAAGTATCCACTTGACAATTCCGCGCGCCTCGCCGATACTTAAGTCATGGGTTTAGTTTTCATCTCCCGGGTCTAAATCTGTGTGGGGCGGACGCCCCCGTCCGCGCGGGTCCCCCTGGACCCGCTGCTCGCGCCGGTAGTCGTTTCGTATTTCAGAGAGGAGCAAACACCATGCAAGAACGCACCGTACTTCACAGCACATTCGTCATCGAGCGCAGCTACCCGGTCCCCCCGGAGCGCGTCTTCGCCGCATTTTCCGACCCCGCCAAAAAACGCCGCTGGTTCGCCGAAAGCGCCGGCCGCGAGGTCGAAGAATTCACCATGGATTTTCGCGTCGAAGGCAACAGCGACATGCGCTCCACCTTCAAACCTGGCTCGCCCTTTCCCGGCAAGGAACTCAGCAGCCACATTCATTTTCAGGACATCGTCCCCAACCAGCGCCTGGTCTACGCCTACACCATGAGTATGGACGGCCGCTGCTTCTCCGCATCCCTCGCGACCTTCGTGTTCGTCGCCACGGCCACCGGCACAGACCTGATTTTCACCGACCAGGGCGCCTTCTTCGAGGGCTCCGACGGTCCCCAAATGCGCGAACAGGGATGGCGCAAACTGCTGGAAAACCTGGCCGCCCACCTGGCCCGCCAACCCGAGTCCGAGCCCGCCCATGCCGCGCTTAAAGATTGACATCGACCGGGTCTTCCACGCACTCGGCGATCCCACCCGCCGCGCCATCGTGCAAAAGGTCAGCCAAGGCCCCATCTCGGTGTCCCGCCTGGCCGCGCCGCTCGCCATCACCCTCGCCGCCGTGGTGCAGCACCTGCAAGTGCTCGAGGAAAGCGGCCTCATCCGCACTGAAAAGGTAGGAAGGGTGCGAACCTGCCGCATCGAACCCCAGGGGCTTTCCGCGGCGGAACACTGGATCCGCGATCGCCGTTCGGAATGGGAGCGGAAGCTGGATCGCCTCGGCGATTTGCTCGCGGAGCCATAAAAAAATTCGCGGGCGCTGTGTCGATTTCAACGCCCGCATTTCGACTAACCCATGTCGGAGGAGTTTTGGTTATGACGTTCCTGCGTGAAGTGAAATTCGCATTCCGTTCCCTGGCGCGCACCAAGGGGCTCGCCTTCACCGTGATCCTGACCCTCGCGCTCGGCATCGGCGCCAACGCCGCCATCTTCAGCCTGGTGCGCGGCGTGCTGCTGCGGCCGCTGGTCAACCGCGATGAGGACCGCCTCATCTACATCCGCCAGAGCGCGCCCGGCATCGGTATCGAGAACACCACCTTCTCCGTGCCGGAGATCCAGGACCTGCGCTCGCGCGTCAAGACCATCAGCGCCTTCGGCGATTTCTCCACCATCGGCTTCACCATGGTCGGGCTCGGCGAGCCGCGCGAAGTGCGCGCCGGCGTGGTCGGCGGATCCTATTTCGACGTCATGGGACTGCACCCGGTGCTCGGCCGCCTGCTCGGCCCGCGCGACGACGGACCCAGCGCCGCCGGCGCCGTCGTCCTGACCTATCGCTTCTGGACCACTGCGCTGAAAGGCGATCCCTCCGTCGTCGGCAAGACCGTCCGGCTCGGCGACCGCGCACCGCCACCATCGTGGGCGTGCTCGAACCCTCGGTTCCGTATCCCGCCGAGACCGAGATCATCGCCAACGTCGTCACCAGCCCGCATCATCTCTCGGCCACCATGGTGCAGGGCCGCGTCCATCGCATGACCGAGTTGTTCGGCCGCCTCGCCCCCGGCGTGACCCTGGAAATGGCCCTGCGCCGATCTGCGCGCCGCCCACGCCTCCATGGTGCGGCAGCATCCCGAAGCCTACTCGCCCAAAGCCGATGTCCGCATCAACGCCGTCCGCCTGCGCGACCAGATCACCTCCAAGGCCCGGACCGTGCTGCTGGTGCTGCTCGCCGCCTCCGGCCTGGTCTTCATCATCGCCTGCTCGAACGTCGCCAACCTGGTGCTCGCCCGCACCATCCGGCGTGAAGGCGAACTGGCCGATTCGCGCCGCTCTTGGGCGCCAGCGCCGGGCGCACTGCGCCGGACCCTGCTCGCCGAAAGCCTGCTGCTGTGCGGCGCCGGGCGCCGCCGTCGGCGTGCTCATCGCGCAGCCCATGGTCGCCATCCTGGCGCGCTACGCTTCGCGCTTCTCGCGTCCGCGCGCTCGATCTCACGGTCGATTCCAGCATGCTGTGGGTCGGCGCCCTGCTGGCCGTCGTCGCCGCCGTGCTGCTGGCCTTCGTTCCCCGCCTGCCCGCCGCCGGAACGCCGCGCGGACTCGGGCAAGGCAAGCGGAAGCCCGCGATCACCGGCAGCGCCACCCGCCGCCTGCGCGTCTTCGCCATCACCCAGATCGCCGCCTCGTTCGTGCTGCTGGCCGGCGCCACCATGCTGCTCAAGACCCTGCTCGCGCTGCAAGCCGCGCAGACCGGCTTCGATACCCGCCACGTGCTCGCGCTCAACGTCCCCGTGATGTCCTATGGACGCACGCAACGATCAGGTCGTCGCTTTCTATCGCGAAGCCATGCGCCGCATCCAGGAACTGCCCAACGTGGACCGCGTGGCCGTGGGCACGCAGATTCCCTGGCGCGACGCCGGCAGCTTTGGCCCGGGCTTCGAGTTCTCCGTCGAAGGCCACGTGCGCGCCCCGGGCGAAGAAGATCCGCGCGCCCGCTTCCGCAACGTATCCCCCGGATTTTTCGCGTCCCTCGGTGTGCCGGTGATCGCCGGCCGCGACTTCAACGACCTCGACCGCCGCGGCTCCGAGCCCGTCGTCATCGTCAGCCAGAGCCTCGCCCAGCGCATGTTCCCCAACCAGGACGCCGTCAACCGCCACCTCATGTGGACCGACCCGGTCATGAAGTTCATCGACGTCAGCCCGCAGCCCCGCCGCATCGTCGGCGTCGTGGCCGATGTGGACGATGAGAACGTGGTGCCCGGCCCGGCCCTCACCGTCTATCAACCCTTCGGCCAGGAACAGATCTGGGGCGGCCGTTTGTTTGTTCATACGCATGGCGATCCCTACGCCCTGGTGACGCCCGTCCGCCGCATCATCCGCGACCTCTCCGCCGACCAGCCCGTCGAGCGCGCCGCCACGCTCGCAGACATCCGCGCCGAAGTGCTCACGCCCGACCGGCTCAATACCCTCGTGTTCGGCGGTTTCGCATTCGTCGCGCTCGCCATTGCCGTGGTCGGCGTCGCCGGCGTGCTGGCGTTCTCGGTAAGTGGCCGCACGAGGGAGTTCGGCATCCGCCTGGCCATCGGCTCCCAGCCGCGCGACCTGGTGCGCGGCGTCATCGGCCAGGGAGCCGCCATCGCGGTGCATGGCGTGGTGGCGGGCGCGCTCGGCGGATTCGTTCTCGCGCGCCTCGCCGGCAGCTATTTCCAGGTGGTGCGTATGCCCGGAGCCTTGGTAGTCGCCGGCTCCGCCGTGGTCCTCGTCGCCGCCGCCATGGTAGCCTCGCTCCTCCCCGCGGCCCGCGCCGCCCGGGTCGATGTAGTCCAGGCCCTCCGGTCGGAGTGAATCACATCACCGAAACGACGTCGTGCTTGCGATGTTCATGGCATCGATGCACCTGTTATCGACCGGACTGGAATTGCCGGTAGGCCAGGCATGCAAATTGGCGAAAAGCTTGCGCCCCCCATAGTTTATTCAGTATAGTTGAATAAATGGTCCGAGGCACATATCTTGGTGAATTCGAATTGATGGTCCTCCTGGCCCTCATACGGCTCGGAGATGACGCGTACGGTGTCCCCATCTGTCACGAAATCGAGAAGCGGAGTGGGCGCGAGGCGGCCCTTGGAAGCGTCTACGCAGCATTGGAGCGCCTCGAGGGAAAAGGCCTCGTAACGTCGCGGCTAGGCGACCCCACGGCTGTGCGCGGAGGCCGCGCGAAGCGTTATTTCCGCGTAACCGCCCAAGGGATGCGCGACGTCCGGCAAACCCAGCGGGCACTGATGAACCTTTGGCGCGGACTCCCCGAACCCGACCGGGGACTGGCATGATGTTCCGACGGCCGCCCGCTCTCGCCAACTGGCTGCTCGACCGTCTGGGTTATGCCCGGCAAAACGCGGCGCTCGCTGGAGATCTCCTGGAGGAATTCCGCAGCGGCCGGTCTGCGGCCTGGTATTGGCGCCAGACTTTGGTCGTGGTTGCCAACGGTATCGCCAACAGCGGCAGAGAGCTTCGGCCTTATCTGTTAGCGCTCAGCGCGGCGTATGTGGCCCAATTTGTGGTCACTCTGACGCTCTGGTCGAGGAATTCTCCGCCTGCGTTGTACGTCTCCGACAGGATGAAGTTCGGGGTGTGGCTGCTGCTGCAGTTCGGTTATGCGGGGTACGCGTGTTTGGTAAGCCGGCTCGTGGTTGGGACATCGAGACCCAATCTGAAACGGATGTACTGTGCCGTGGAAGGTCCCGCGCCAAGGTCGACGATCATGGCGCTGGCAGCGCACCAGAGTTTTTCTCTCGGTCTTGCGAATTACTGTCTGTGTGCGTTGCTCTTCCCACGCTTTTCATTTCCTGCCCTTGCCGGCATCGAGATGACTTGGTTTGTCCTTTGGATCTTCGCGCCTGCTCTTTTCCCGCCGTCAACGCCACCACCTGCCGAAACAGTGGAAGACGAGCAACCGTGGCTCGCGATTCCGCAATCGGAACCTCTCCTGACGGTGACCCTGCCCTGCGGCAGGACCATCGTTCTGGAGCGGCAAAGCCTTGCGCAGTGCGTATTCGCCGCGGCAGACCAGGACCTCATCAGGGTCGTCTTCGGCCGGCGAAGAAACCTGGAGTTGTTACGTCGCGCCATCTGGCTCGGAGGCTACCGAAGCCGATCGCACATCCAAGGGAGGGCCGAAAGCTTCACTCTCACGGAATTGGCCGCGCTGATTGACGAAACCGCCCGCACGAAATCGGTCATCGCAGCGTGCTATCAAACGAATCGGCGGGAAAGCTTGCGGCTGCGCCTCAAGCTCTGGTTTTGCGGCGATTCTGCTTATGGATGACCAAACAGCCGGCGGCGCGGGCGGCCCCGACCCGATAGCGGGAGAGCTCGTGACCGGGACGCTCGAATACGACGGTGGTCGGCAGGTCACGGTGTATGTCCCGCCGGATCCGCCCCAGGCAGTCGTGTTCGCCGGTGACGGTCAGGGAATCTCGCAGTGGGGCGGGTTCCTCGAAGCGGCCGGCGTACCGTCCACGATGATCGTCGGTGTACACGGGCTGGCCGATGAGATGCCGCGGCTCAAGGAGTACTCACCGGTCTTTGACGCGGAGCGGTTCGCGGCTCATGAGCGGTTCTTCGTCGAGGATGTCCGCCGATGGGTGCGGTCGCGGTTCGGAGTCGCGCTGCCCACCGATCGCAGCGCGGTGTTCGGTGTCTCGGCGGGTGGAGAGCTCGCGCTCGCCCTTGGGCTTCGGCATCCGGATATCTACGGTGCGATCTTCTCCGGCTCGCCGGGCGGGGGTTACAAACCGGGCGGTGCGATGCCGGGTTCGATTCCGCGCACGTACCTCGTCGCCGGCACGTTGGAGCCGTTCTTCCTCAACAACGCGATCCGGTGGGCGGTCGCGTTGCGCGATGCCGGTGCGGACGTCGTGATGAGCGAACGGGTCGCGTCCCACGGCGACGCGCTGTGGCGAGCAGAGTTCCCACTGATGGTGGCGTGGGCGTTTGGGACGACAGCGCATTGACCCCTCCGCCTTTCTGTGATCTAATCGACCCAACAATTTCGTCTCGCGGCGCCGGTAAGTGCGCGTATCGGAGATTTCAATGCAGAAGACGCTCGGTTTCCTTTCTGTCGTATTCCTCGTGCAAGTCATTTTCTCAGGCGCAACCTGCCCGGCACAGGCGCAGGCGGAGAAGGCTCCCTATCCTGCCATGGCTCCTCTCGATCGGTATTTGGCGCCCGACAGGAACTCCGAAGTCGCGCTGGCTCGAACTGCTGCTCCCGCATCCATTTCGGACGCCGCTGAAGTGATGGTGCTGGGACGAAACGGATACGCAACCGCGGTGAAGGGGAGCAATGGCTTTCTCTGTCTCGTGGAACGGTCATGGGGCGCCTCTACCACTGAACCGGGTTTCTGGAATCCCAAAGTGCGCGCCCCTATTTGCTTCAATCCCGCGGCCGCAAGGACCTTTGCACCCATCTTCCTGATGAAAACCAAACTAGTGCTGGCGGGAAAATCGAAGGCGGAGATCCTTCAGGCGACCGCATCTGCACTGGAAAAGAAAGAACTGCCCGCGCTGGAGCCTGGAGCGATGTGCTACATGCTCTCGAAGCAGCAGTACTTAAATGACAGCGGCAGGAACTGGCATCCCCATCTGATGTTTTTTGTTGCAGGTAACGTGGCGAAAAGCTGGGGAGCCGATCTGCCGGGCTCGCCAGTTATCGCGGCAGACGACCCTGAGGAACGGGTAACTATTTTCATGGTCTGGGTCAGCAAATGGTCCGATGGAACCCCGGCTCCGCAGACCGCGCATTGACCTTGTACACTAAGCTACACTAATCCAGTCACTCCATAGTTACTCAATCCAATCACCAACTTACACAGATTCCCCGAAGCTCGCATGTTACTCATGGAAGTGAAAGGGGGGACACTATGTCTCCAGAACAGAATTCTACAGATCCCAAGCCGCGCGACAAACGCGCCTTTAATGCGTACCGCCATGGCCTGACAGGCCAGGTCCTCGTCATCGCGCCGTCCGATGAGCAGCCCTACAAAGACCACTGCCGGAGCATTCACCAGTCCATGGCCCCCGTGGGAGGCTTGGAAACCGGTCTCGTCCAGCAGATCGCCGACGACTGTTGGCGCATGAAGCGCGCCTCCGCCATCGAAAGCGCCGTCCTCGTCCGCGGCCTGAACAATCCCGACGACGCCATCTCCGGCAATGAGCAGGTCGATGTCGCTCTCGCCCAGGGCCGCGTCTGGAACGAACAGAAAAAGGACCTCAACCTCCTCACCCTCTACGAAAACCGCATCCAGCGCCGCATCGAAAAGAACATCGCCCTCGTCCGCCAACTCCAGCAGGACCGCAAAGCCGCCCTCCAGCAAATCGTAGAAGAAGCCGCTATCCTAGGCGAAACATACGACTTTCCCCCCGAAGCCTTACCCCCCAACTTTGTTTATTCACTCCCTCAAATCCACCGCCTCGCCGCCCACCACAAACGCCTCGAATCCGTCCGCAAACCCACCCGGAGGGCCGCCTAAAGCCCAAAATGCAAGCAAAGCGAGCCACAAATCCCCGGCCCCCGGCCCCTGGCCCCCGGCCCCCGGCCCCCGGCCCCCGGCCCCCGGCCCCTGGCCCCCGGCCCCTGGCCCCCGGCCCCCGGCCCCTGGCCCCCGGCCCCTGGCCCCCGCGCGCGAAGCGCGCCCGGTCCCCGTACAATAGATCCTTGACCAGCGCGCCCACCCAGGAAAAAAACCTCCGCCAGGAAATGGGACTCGGCGACCTGGTGCTCGCCCAGGTGCTCTGCGTCGTCGGCTCTTCCTGGGTCGGCGTCGCCGCCAAACTGGGCCGCGCCCACGTGGTCTTCTGGCTCGCGGCCATGCTCATGTTCTACCTGCCCCTGGCCGCCGTCGTCATCCATCTCAATCGCCTCATGCCGCTCGAAGGCGGCCTCTATCAATGGGCCAAAGCCGGCTTCGGCGAAATGGCCGGCTTCCTCACCGCCTGGAACCTCTGGGTATACGCCGTAGTGTGCGTGGGCGCCATCATTTTCCAGATCCCCACCGACGTTTCTTACATGCTCGGGCCCTCCGGCGCCTGGGTGGCCGGCAGCAAGCCCGCCACCTTCGCCATCACCGGAGTGGTGCTGGCCGCCATCACCCTGGTCGCCATCCGCGGACTCAACCTCGGCAGATGGCTGCACAACACCGGCAGCGTCATGATCCTGCTAGCTTACGCCGTTCTGCTGGCCCTCCCCGTCTGGGCGCTGTGGCGCGGTTCCCTGCATCATTTCGATGCCATCCCCTGGGAGTGGCCCAAGGCCAACCTCTTCAGCCTCGCCGTCTTCGGCCAGATGTCCGTGGGCGCCTTGAGCGGCTTCGAATATGTCGCCATCATGGCCGGCGAATGCCGCAGCGCCGCGCGCACCGTGGGCCAGTCCGTGGTGATCTCCGCCCCCATCATCTCCCTGATGTTCATCCTGGGCACCAGCGTCGTCCTGGCCTTTATCGGCGGGCAGCCCATCAACGTCATCGGCCCCATCCCCCAAACCATGCGCGCCGCCATGGGCACCACCGGACGCGCCGGATTCGCCGCCCCCTTCGCCATCTTCCTGCTGATCGCCCGCGCCATCGCCAGCTCCAGCCTCATCTTCACCGGCCTCACGCGCCTGCCCATGACCGCCGGCTGGGACAACCTCGTGCCGCGCTGGTTCTCGCAGCTCCACCCCCGCTGGCGCACCCCCCGCAACTCCATCCTGTTTGTGGCCGCGCTGGTCATGAGTCTCATCCTGCTGAGTATGACCGGCGTGCACGAGCAGGAAGCCGCCCAGACCCTGCTGGTGGCTTCGGATGTCCATTACGCCATCACCTACGTCGCCCTGTTTCTGATCCCGCTGGTGGGCTATCGCGTGTTGCGGGGCCGCCTGCCCCTATGGCTCAAAATCGCGTCAGCCGCCGGCCTGCTCACCAGCCTCGTTTCGCTCTTCATTGCCGTCTACCCCATCGTCGACGTCGTCAGCCGCAATGCCTACGCTACGAAAATCTGCGCGGTCGTCGTCATCAGCAACATGCTCGGGATTATGATCTACCGGTGGGGCCGCCGCGCCATGATACGTTGAAGAACGCTATGCCGAGACAACTTGTAGAGTGCGTCCCGAATTTCTCCGAAGGGCGCGACCCCGCCCGCATCGACGCCATCGTGCAGGCCATCCTCGCCGTCCCCGAAGTCGTGCTGCTCGATCGCGAATCCGATGCGGATCACAATCGCTGCGTGCTCACCTTCGCCGGCCCTCCCGCCGCTGTTGCCGATGCCGCTTTCCGGGGCGTGGAAAAGGCCGTCGCGCTCATCGACCTCACCACCCACCAGGGCGCCCATCCGCGCATCGGAGCCGCCGACGTGGTCCCGTTCATCCCCATTGAAGGCGTCACCCTCGAAGAGTGCGTCAAACTGGCCGAGCGCCTCGGTCATGACATCTGGAACAAGTTGCACGTGCCGGTCTATTTCTACGAAGCCGCGGCCAAACGGCCCGACCGCGTAAACCTGGAAAACATCCGCCGCGGCCAGTTCGAAGCCCTGATACAAGGAAATCGGAGTCGTGCCCGATCGCCTGCCGGATTGCGGCGACCGCTGCCATCCCACCGCCGGCGCCACCGTCGTAGGCGCGCGCAAATTCCTGATCGCCTACAACGTCAATCTGGGCACGCCCGATCTCGCCATCGCCAAAAAGATCGCTAAGACCATTCGCTTCTCCTCCGGCGGCTTCCGCTACGTCAAGAGCATGGGGGTCATGCTCGGCTCGCGCAACATGGCGCAGGTCTCCATCAATCTCACCGATTTCGAACAGACCGCCATGCACCTGGTCTACGAGACCGTGCGCCGTGAAGCCGAGCGCTACGGCGTTCCGGTGGTGGGCAGCGAGATCGTCGGACTGATCCCTAAGAAATCCATCGAAATGTCGGCCGAGTACTTCCTGCGCTTCGAAAATTTCCGGCCGGAGCTGGTGCTCGAGAATCGCATCGCTGAGGCCATGGCCTCGCGCGGCGGCCTCCCGGACTTTTTGGATGCCCTGGCCGCGCCTACCGCCACTCCCGGCGGTGGCAGCGCCAGTGCCGCGGCTGCCGCCATGGCCGCCGCCTTGGGCTCCATGGTCACCCGTATGTCCAAACAGGATGCCGCGCCGTTCGAAGACGATCGCCGCTTCTTTACCGAAGCCGTGGACCGCGATGCCGCCGCCTTCCAGCGCGTCATGGCCGCCTACAAGCGCCCCAAAGACGAACGTGGACCCTACGTCGAGGAATCGCTCCACGGCGCCGCCGAGGTCCCCTTACAGGTCTATGAACGCGCCTGCGCCATGCACTGCCGGCTCCTTCTGCTGGAGATTCCGGCGCGCTTCGGTTCGGACCTGGCCGTAGCCAAGGCCCTTACCACGGCGGCGAAGGAAGGAGCCCTGGAGAACGTTCGCATCAACCTGGATTCCATCCAGGATGCAGACTTCAAACACTCGGTGGAAGCGCGCCTCCAAGCCGCCGGCGCGCATTGAGATATCATTTGCGACGGAGCATCCTATGAGCCTCACCACCGCAATTCAGGCCCCGCGAGGCCGCACCATCACCTGCAAGGGCTGGCACCAGGAAGCCGCCCTGCGCATGCTGCACAACAATCTCGATCCGGAAGTGGCCGAGAATCCCGACGAGCTTGATCGTCTACGGCGGCACCGGCCGCGCCGCGCGCGATTGGCCGTCGCTTTCACGCCATCGTGCGCGCGCTTGCGATCGCTCGAAAACGACGAGACGCTGCTGGTGCAATCCGGACGGCCGGTGGGCATCTTCCGCACCCATCCGGAAGCGCCGCGCGTGCTCATCGCCAATTCCAACCTGGTGGGCCACTGGTCCAATTGGGACGAATTCAACCGGCTGGAGCGCATGGGCCTCACCATGTACGGCCAGATGACCGCCGGCTCGTGGATCTACATCGGCAGCCAGGGCATCGTGCAGGGCACCTACGAGACCTTCGCCGCCTTGGCGCGCCGGCACTTCGGCGGATCGCTGGCGCGGCAAGCTGGTCGTCTCCGGCGGCATGGGCGGGATGGGCGGCGCGCAGCCGCTCGCCGCCACCATGAGCGGCGCCTGCTTCCTGGGCATCGACGTGGACCCGCACCGCATCCAGCGCCGCCTCGATACGGGCTATTGCGACCGCCTCGCCGCCAGCCTCGACGACGCCCTCGCCATGCTCGCCGAAGCCCAGCGCACCGGCGCCGCAATTTCCGTGGCCCTGGTGGGCAACTGCGCCGACGTGATCCCCGAGCTGGTGCGCCGCGGCTTCGTCCCCGACGTCCTCACCGACCAGACCAGCGCCCACGATCCGCTCAACGGCTACGTCCCCAACGGCATGACGCTGGAGCAGGCGCGCGCCCTGCGCGCCGCCAATCCCGGCGAATACGTGGCACGCTCCGTTGCAGCCATGGGCCGCCACGTGGAAGCCATGCTGGCGTTGCAGGCGCGCGGCGCCGTCACCTTCGATTACGGCAACAACATCCGCACACAGGCCAAGAAGGCCGGCGTCGAAGATGCCTATCGCATTCCCGGCTTCGTGCCCGAATACATCCGCCCGCTGTTTTGCGAAGGCCGCGGGCCGTTCCGCTGGGTCGCTTTGTCCGGCGATCCCGACGACATCCACCGCACCGACCGGCTGGTCCTCGAACTCTTCCCGCACAACGAAACGCTGGCGCGCTGGATCCCGCTGGCGCAGCAGCGCATCCACTTCCAGGGCCTGCCGGCGCGCATCTGCTGGCTCGGCTACGGCGAGCGCGCCGAATTCGGCGTGGCCATGAACCGCCTGGTGCGCTCCGGCGAAATCACCGCCCCCATCGTAATCGGCCGCGATCACCTGGACGCCGGCTCGGTGGCATCGCCCTTCCGCGAAACCGAGGGCATGCTCGATGGCTCCGACGCCATTGCCGATTGGCCGCTGCTGAACGCCCTGGTCAATACCGCCGCGGGCGCCTCGTGGGTGTCCATTCACAACGGCGGCGGCGTGGGCATCGGCTACTCGCAGCATGCCGGCATGGTGGTGGTGGCCGATGGCTCCGACGAAAGCGAACGCCGCCTCGAGCGCGTGCTCACCACCGATCCCGGCATCGGCGTGATCCGCCATGCCGACGCGGGATACCACGAAGCCGTGCGGTTCGCCGCCGAACATCATTTGAAGCGTCCTATGGGAGACCAATGAGCCATCAGGAAGATCCTTACTACGATCCGCATTGGCCTTGTGCGCGCGACTGGCTGGCCGGCGACTATCTGGCCCGGGCCACCCGGGGGCTCGCCGTGCTGGGTGTTCCGGCTACCAAGGGTTCGCTGCCGCCGGCGCAGTGTGACCTGGCGCCCCAGGTGGTCCGCAACATGCTCCACCACTTCAGCACCTACGATCTCTCGGCCGCCCGCGATCTCCGCCACCTGCGCGTGCGCGATGCCGGCGATCTGCCCGTTGTGGCCCTCTCTCCCCAGGAAGCGTTTCAGCCCATCCGCGACGCCGTCGCCAAGCAACTCGAAGACATGAACGCCGCCGTCCTGCTGGGCGGCAATAGCAGCATCTCGGCGGCCGGCGTCCATGGCCTCGGCGTTCCCATGGACCGTTGCGGCCTGGTCAGCTTCGACGCCCACTTCGATATCGGTGACCTGGACGACGGCCTGAACAATCGCAATTTCACCCGCGCCCTGCTGCGCGACGGCCTCCAAGGCGACCACGTCTTCAAGATCGGCCTGCAGCGCTTCGCCAATTCCGATACCTATGCCCGGGTCGCCCGTTCCGCCGGAATCCACTTCATCACCAGCGACCAGGTGATGGACCTGGGCATCACCAAGGCGGTCCACACCGCGCTGGGCCATCTGCACATGCATGTCGATCGCATTTACGTGAGCGTCGATATGGATGTTCTGGATCGCATCCACGCGCCTGCGGCCAACGATTCGCTGCCCGGCGGTCTCTTCCCCGGCCAGATGCGGCGCGCCGCGCACCTCTGCGGTCTGCATCCCAAAGTGCGCGTCTTAGACCTTACTGAACTCGATCCCACGCGCGACGTGGCCGATATCACTGCCATGACCGCGGCCTCTTGTCTGCTGGAGTTCGCGGCCGGCATTCTCGGGCGTCCTGCGCATGCCTGATCTCGCGGTACTCAACATCTCGCAACTGGTGACCGTGGCTGGCCCGCCGCGCCCGCGAACCGGCGGGGAGTTGCGGGAACTCGGCCTGATTCCTGACGGCGCTCTGCTGGTGCGCGACGGACGGCTTGCGGCCGTCGGAACGCGCGCGCACATCGAGCCGCTCCTCGCCGCCGATTGCGAAGTGGTGGACGCCGGAGGACGCACCGTGCTCCCCGGGTTCGTGGACGCGCACACCCATCCGGTATTTGCCGGCAATCGCGCGAGTGAGTACGAACTCCGCGCCTCCGGCGTTTCCTATCGGGAGATCGCCGCCCAGGGCGGTGGCATCCGTTCCACTGTGCGCCAGACCCGCGAAGCTTCCGAAAGCGACTTGCTTGCAGCCGCGCGCAAATACCAGGAGTGGTTCCTGCGCGGGGGCACTACCACTATCGAAGCGAAATCCGGATACGGGCTATCTTTGGAGGCCGAGCTAAAGATTTTACGCGTCATCCGTCAGATGGATGAGGGGGGGCCGCTTCGTTGCGTCCCCACATTTCTTGGCGCGCACGAAGTCCCCGATGAGTTCCGCGGCCGGATCGACGATTACATCGCAGTCATAGTCAACGAAATGCTCCCGCGCGTGGCTGCCGAAAATCTGGCGCGCTATTGCGATATTTTCGTCGAACCGTTCGTTTTTCCCGCGGAGAAAGCGCGCATCGTGCTTCGCGCCGCTGCGCAATTGGGATTCGGACTGCGCCTTCACGCCGATCAATTCACGCCCGATGAAGGCGCGCGCCTCGCTGCCGAATTTCGGGCAGCCACCGCGGACCATCTGGAAGCAACTACACCCGCGGGGCTGGAGGCCCTCAAGGCCGCCGGCGTGCAGCCCGTGCTTCTGCCGGCATCCGTATACAATCTCGGTTCCACGCGCTATCCCGCCGCGCGCCGCATGATCGATCTCGGCCTGGCGGTGGTCCTGGCCACGGATTTCAATCCCGGTTCCTCACCCACCGCCTCCATGCCCATGGTCCTCTCCCTGGCATCCACGCAAATGAAAATGACGCCCGCCGAAGGGATTGTAGCCGCTACTTTCAACGCCGCTTGCAGCCTGGGACTCAGCGCCGAAATCGGTTCTCTGGAAGCCGGGAAATCCGCCGATTTCGCCATTCACGATTGCAGCGACTATCGGGAGATCCCGTATTTCTTCGGCCGCGAAACAGCCCGCGCCGTCTATCGCGCCGGCCGTCTTATTTGGTATCCCGCTTGCTAGCTCAAGCGTCAAGCGCCAGTTCAACGAATTTTGAATTCGGAAAAGGGAACCAAAATGCGTAGACTTCTCACAATCGCAGCTTCTGTAGCGTTATTCGCAGCTCTTGGCCTCGCAGAGACTTGGAGCGGCCAGCTATTTGACGCCACATGTATGAGCCAACAAAAGAGCATGCAAGCCTGCATTCCCAATAGCGGCACCACCGCGTTCCTGGTCGTGGTGAGCGGAAAAGCTTACAAGCTCGACGATGAAGGCAATACCAAAGCCATGGAGGCCTTGAAGAACCGGGCCGACCGCTCCGCTCCCAATGCTCCCCCAACAGCAACTGCGGTTTCGGCCAAAATAAGCGGTACCGCTGAAGGCAACATCATTAAGGTAGACACGATCCAGGTGCAGTGAACCGGCCGCGAAAAGGGACAGCGGCCGCTCCTCGGCCATGTCCCTTTTTGTTGCATTCGTTTTCCTTACACTTCTTGACATGAAATTCTACGAACTTTTGTGGTCGATTTGGCCTCGTGAAACGTCTAAGGAATAGAACCCAGGACGATCAGATTATGACGACACGAGCAGAAGTTGCCAAGCTAGCGGAATTTCGCGCCAGAACCGACCAGCAGCTCCACGCGTTAATCTCCACGAAACTGGAGCGCGGCCTGTCTTTCGCTAAACTGCTCCTCGATGAAGAGGCGCGGGAGCGTTGGTCCAGTACCGATGAATTTGCTGCCCGGGCGGAAAAATTATATACCGAGGTAGCCAGGCTCCTGCCCCTTCTGCATGGCATCAGTTCCGCCGAACGGCGGCGTCTTGAATCGCGCCTCACTCAACTCCGTGAGATTCTGGACTGCGCCACCCTCTGTGCTGTTCCGCGCGTACAGGCCGCTGCTATGCTGTAGCCAGTGGCCGGCCAAACCATCACTGAGAAAATTCTATCCAGCAAATCCGGCCGCAATGCCACAGCCGGCGATGTAGTGGTCTGCACTGTAGATTCCGCCATGGGCACGGATGGCTCCGTCCCCATGGCCCTGGACTATTTTCAGGCGATGGGCGGCATTCGCGTATCCGACTCTTCCCGCCTGGCCTTCGCGCTGGATCATTACGCCCCGCCGCTCACGCGCGCTACCGCGCTGCTTCACCTGCGCATGCGCGACTTTGCGCGCGATCAGGGTATCGCCCTGTGGGAAGCCGGAGAAGGCATCGGCCACCAGTTGATGGTGGAATCCGGCCGCGCCTGGCCGGGAGCCCTGGTGGTGGGCGCGGACAGCCACGCGGTCACTTATGGTGCGCTGAACTGCTTCGCTACCGGCATCGGCTCTTCGGACCTTGCGGCCATCATGAAATGCGGCCGCGTCTGGCTGCGTGTTCCGCAATCGATCCGTGTGGAGTTGACCGGCGCACTGCCGCCCGGCGTGTACCCCAAAGATATCGCCCTGGCGCTGGCTCGCGAGCTCGGCGCGGATGGCGCCGCGTATCAGGCGCTCGAATTCACGGGCGACGGACTGGATTCGCTGGAACTGGAAGATCGCCTCGTACTGAGTAATCTCAGCGTGGAGATGGGCGCCAAGAACGGAGTCTTTCCGTTCGACTCCCGAACGGCCGGGTATCTGCGCGGCCGCACGTGTAATTCCTACTCGCCGGTCGCTTCCGATTCAGACGCGCGGTATGCCCGGCGCGTACACATCGCCCTCGATCGCCTGGTTCCCCTGGTGGCCCTTCCTCACCGCGTGGATTGCGTCACGCCTGTGGAAGACGCGGCGGGAACCCCGGTCCACATGGTGTACCTGGGCACCTGCACCGGCGGACGTGTCCGCGATTTTCACCAGGCGCTGGCGGTGCTCCGGGCAGGCGGCGGACCCGCGCCGGGCGTTCAACTCGTGGTGACTCCTGCATCGCGGACCGAACTGGAAACGCTGGCGCGCGATGGCTCGCTGGCCGAATTCAGCGCCATGGGCGCAGTGATCGGGACGCCCGGGTGCGGTTCCTGTTGCGGCACCTGCGGCGTCATCCCCGGGGACGGCGTGAACGTCATCTCCACCGCCAACCGGAATTTCAAAGGCCGCATGGGCAACAGCACCGCGGCCATCTACCTTGCGTCCCCCGCCGCCTGCGCCGCCGCCGCCGTTCGCGGACGCATCGCCGACCCGCGCGAGGTGACGCCGTGACCCCGATCGAAGGACGCGCCCGCGTCTTCGGCGACGATATCAACACCGACTACATCATCACCTCGCGGCGCAAGCGCGAGAGCCTCGACCCGCAGTACCTGCGCCACTACCTGTTTGAAGAGATCGATCCTGCGTTCGCCGCCACAGTGGCGCCAGGCGACCTGATCGTCGCGGGCTCCAACTTCGGCTGCGGCTCCGCCATGGAGGTCGCGGTGACCGCTGTCATCGGCGCCGGTATCTGCGCCGTCCTCGCCCGCAGTTTTTCCCGCACCTACTATCGCAACGCGGTCAACAACGGCCTCCTGCCAGTGGTCTGCGATACCTCCAGAATCGCCGAAGGCCACCGCGTGCGGATCGAGGACGGTGTCGTCTATAACCAGACCACCGGCGAGTCTCTCCCCACGGAACCCCTGCCGGCCATCATGCTTGCGATCGTTTCCGCAGGAGGCCTGATTCCGTACTTCCGGACGCGCGAGGATTTCGATATACTCTGAGACGTTTCAAAACTCAAGGAATTGATATGACCATGGAGTCAACCACCAACGCCTATCCAGCCCTTCACAACGCCATGTGGCCCGGTCTTGTCGGGAAAGGACCCGATTCGGAGCCGCCCATCGACCTGGACACCATGCTCAACCTCACGGCCGCCGCCGAAGTGGATGGCGTCCGTTTCGACGGCGTCGACCTGTTCCTCTCGCTGCCCCACACCGATATCGATTCGTCCGATGACGACCTCGCGCGCCTGGCCGACAAGATTACCGGCAAGGGCCTGCGCGCCGGATCGCTGGTCGCGCCCGTGTGGCCGCCCACCGGCGGCGGCTCGGCCATGGGAGATGAAACGGAGCGCGGCCGGTTCCTGACACAAGTCCGCAAGGCCTGCCGCATCGGGAAGAAGCTGCGCGACCTGGGCATCCGCCAATACGGCATCATCCGCATCGATTCGGCGGCCAGTCCCGCCGAATGGGCGAAGGATCCCGCCGGGAACACCAAGCGCATCGCGCAGACCTTCCGCGAAGCCTGCGCCATCGCCGAGGATTTCGGAGAGCGGCTCGCCGCCGAGGGCGAGATCTGCTGGGCCGGCATGCATAGCTGGCGGCGCAATGTGGAGTTGCTGGAGATGGTGGGCCGCCCGCAGACCCTGGGTTTCCAGGCCGACATGGCCCACACCATGCTGTTCACCATGGGCTACAACGCGCCCGAAGACCGCCTGCTGCCGGATGATTTCGACTGGTCGCAATCCGAACGGCTGGCCCAGGCCTACGCCCAAATGGCCGGCGGCGCTGCGGCCCTGGACCATGGATTTCCACGTGGCCCAGAACGACGGCACGGTAAAAGGCGCCGGCTCGCACGATAAGACCGGCCGGCACTGCCAGCCTTGCGACCCCAACGGCAAGCTCGATATCGTCCGCGATGCGGGCGCCTGGATGCGCGGCGGCCGACGGGCAGCCCACGCGCGCCTTCCAGCACATCTGCTGGGACGGCTGCATGTTCCCCAATTCGGTGATGCTCGATCCCAAGACCTGGCAGGACGTCCTGCGCGTGATGATCGCCGTTCGCAACGCGCACGGGTGGAACTGACATGCAAGAAACTCAACGTGGGCATGATCGGCTACGGCTTCATGGGGCGGACCCACTCCAACGCCTTCTCCCAGGTGAATCACTTTTTCGATGTTCCCTACCGGCCGGTGCTGAAGACGGTTTGCGCGCGCAATCGTGACCGCGCCGGGCGTTCGCCGCGCAATGGGGCTATGAATCCGTGGAGACCGATTGGC
Organism: uncultured Solibacteraceae bacterium; assembly: GCA_963853855.1. Classification (GTDB taxonomy): domain Bacteria; phylum Acidobacteriota; class Terriglobia; order Bryobacterales; family Bryobacteraceae; genus Sulfopaludibacter. The sequence continues at coordinate 42,019 of CAWKYG010000046.1, forward strand.
GCGAAGGTGGTGGAGTCGCCCGAGATCGACCTGGTCGATATCGCCAGCCCCAACGATACCCACGCCGAAATCGCCATCGCCGCCGCCCAGGCGGGCAAGATGGTGATGTGCGAGAAGCCGCTGGGCCGCAACGCCGCCGAATCGGAGGCCATGGTCGACGCCGTGGAGGCCGCCAGGCGTGCCGAACATGGTCTGGTACAACTACCGCCGCGTTCCCGCCGTCACCCTGGCGAAGCAGTGGATCGACGAGGGCCGGCTGGGCAAAATCTTTCACTACCGCGCCAAATTCCTGCAGGACTGGACCATCTCGAGCGATCTGCCGCAGGGCGGCGAAGGGCTGTGGCGGCTGGATGTCGACGTCGCCGGAAGCGGCGTCACCGGCGACCTGCTGGCGCACTGCATCGATACCGCGCTCTGGCTGAACGGCGGCATCGCCGAGGTCTCGGCCATGACCGAGACCTTCATCAAAAGCCGCAAGCACAATCTCACCGGCAAGGTGGAGCCGGTGGGCATCGACGATGCCAGCGCGTTCCTGGCGCGCTTCCGCAACGGCTCTCTGGCCACTTTCGAAGCCACCCGCTACGCCCGCGGCCACAAGGCCCTGTACACGTTCGAAATCAACGGCGAGCACGCCTCCATCTTCTGGGACCTGCACGACCTGCACCGGCTGCAGTATTTCGATCATCGCGATGAAGGCGCGACGCGCGGCTGGCGCAGCATCCACATCACCGATAGCGACCATCCGTATATGAAGAACTGGTGGGTGCCCGGCCTGCAGATCGGCTACGAGCACACCTTCATTCACCAGGCGGCCGATTTCCTCAAGGCGCTCGGCGAAGGCAACCGCTGCCGCGCCCACCTTCCCGATGCCCTGCTGACGGACTATGTGACGGACGCGGTGCTGGCATCCGCCGCGGACCGGCGTTGGGTCGACGTTCGCGCGCCGAGAGGGGGAAGAGATGCCAACGCGTAGCAGCGCTCATCGCCTCGGCTTGTGTTCCGCGCTGGTGGGATTGGCGCCAGAAACGATTCCGCCCATCCACGAGTCCGGCTTCAAAGCCATCTTCGACGGCAAATCCATGAGCGGCTGGGATGGCGATCCCGAGTTCTGGCGCGTGGAAGACGGTGCGCTCGTCGGAGAGACCACCACCGAGCAAGCAGCCCCAGCAGAACACGTTCCTCATCTGGCGCGGCGGCAGTCCGGCCGATTTCGAATTGCGCCTCCAGTACCGGCTGACCGGCTTCAACAGCGGCATCCAATACCGCAGTATCGAACTGCCCGATATCAAGTGGGCCATGAAGGGCTACCAGTTCGATATGGATGGCGAGCAGCAATACACCGGCCAGATTTACGAGGAGCGGGCGCGCGGCTTCCTGGCCATGCGCGGCCAGTTCACCTATATCGGCAGCGACGGCAAAGCCCGCCGCTGGTGGGGTCACTCGGCAGTGACGAAGAGCTGAAAAAACTGATTCACGCCGATGGCTGGAACGACGTCCACTTGATCGCGCGCGGCAATACGCTGATCCAGATCCTCAACGGCCGCGTGATGAGCATGTTGATCGACGACGACACCGCCGGCCGCAAAATGGACGGTCTGATCGGCATTCAGGTGCACAAAGGCCCGCCCATGAAAATTGAGGTGAAGAACATCCGCCTCAAAACGCTCTGAAGACTACTACTGAGTCTCACAGACTTGAGTGACAGCGAAGGTGGGGCAGGGTTCACGCTGCGCGGGGCTTCAGCCCCGCAGTGTGTCACCGTAATATGCGAGCCTCAATAGTTCGATATGGATGGCGAATAATTAACAGTACACCGGCCAGATTACGAAGAGCGGGCGCGCGCGGGAATACGCTGATCCAGATCCTCAATGGCCGCGTGATGAGCATGTTGATCGACGACGATCCCGTCGGCCGCAAAATGGACGGCCTGATCGGCATTCAGGTCAAAGCGCTCTGACGAACGCCGAGTATCGCGCTTCCAACCGCCCGCCGGCCGGAAGCCATCGATACGTAGGCACGCCGAACAGCGTTCCGCGATCCACCATCTGCCGGCGCGTTTCCGGAAACGGCGATACACCGAACTCCATGCCGCGCGCCAATGTCTCGCCGTTCCACGGAGCAGCCAGGCGGCTGTGATTCTCCTCCCAGATGCCGAGCCATGGAAAATCGGCGCGCCGCCACCTGTAGCCGAATTCCAATCCCAGCGCGGGATGCCGGGCCGTGAAGTATGCCTGCTCGCTCGCGGGATCCATGAGGTGCGTGGTAAATGCGCTGGACTTCGCTGCGTTCGTGAAGACGTGCGCCGCCGGTGCGAACTCCGTGTCAGGCTCCAGGTAATCGTCCGCCCCAAACGCCGTCTCGAACGTCTTCGCGCGCGTGGCCGGGAACTGGAATTCGGTGACGCCGCGCTCCAGGAACGGCGGCCCGAGCGTCACATGCTGAGTCCAGCCGATGGGCCGGTCGAACGCCGCCAGGCTCGCGACCGTTTCGCGGATCTCCAGCGTACTCTCGTGCAGTTCGATGGTGCGCTCGAACAGAATTTGCGCCAGAGGCAAAGTCGCCTTCATGGCCAGGCGCGCTCCGGCCGTCTCGATTTCGTAGGGCGCCACGGGCCCCTCGCCGTGCACCCCGAAGCCGGCGGCAGCCTCCTCCTCCGAAGGGCCGCCGAAAATATCCAGGCACACGTTGTGCCCCATGATTCCCGCCAGCAGGCGCGCATCCACCGCCGCTCCGGATTCGTGGAACGCGGAAGGTTCCATCGAGGGCCAGGGCGGCTTCCACAGCGGGTTCACCCCGCTGGCCTTGTGCAGGATCTCGGCGATGTGCCCGCCCTCCCGCAGCACGGTCACGCGGACCTGCTCGTTTTCGATGGACGCCGACTGCCGGCCGCGATAACTCATTGGCTATTGGAACGTCAGCCGGTCCTTTTTCGCCTCGATCCGGGCCACATCGACGCCAGGCACTTTCTCCAGGTCTTCAATGGATTTGAACGGCCCGTTCTTGGTGCGGTACTCGATAATGGCTGCCGCCTGCGACCGCCGCAGCGTCAGGCCGGCCTCCAGTTCGATGGCGCGTGCTTTATTCACGTTGATGCGCGGCACCTCGTCGGCGGGATAGTGCGCGGACAGGTAATTGACCACGGTCTGAAATTCCTGATCCGTGCCCTTGGCGCCCAGCGTGACCATCTTGTCCATGGTCGCCTGCCATCCGGCGTGATCCTGCCGCAGAGAAATGGACCGCGCCAGTTCATGGCACTGGCTGCAAATCCGCTCGGTCTCGGCCTTGCCCGGGCCGTCGGGAAGTTGCGCGAAGGCGGAGGCGCCAAACAGCGCGCACACCGCCAGAATCTTAATGCTCAATCGGGAAACCAAACGCATAGATCGTTCCATCGTTCGTTCCTAAATATACCTGGCTTCCGCTGGCGGAGAAGCCGCCGCTATGCACATACGACGTGATGGTTTTGCCGCTGTTCCAGAATTCTTTTCCCCCTTCGCCATCCAGCGCATAAAGCACCGCGGGCCGGGAGCGGTCCCCGGCCGAGACCGCGAACACCACGCCATTGATCACCAGGGGCGTCTGCGGCGCGAAGATATCGCGCGAGACCCAGCCCGGCTGCAATGCCGGAGCGCCTCCCTGGTCCGCCAGTTTCCAGCTCACAATCGCGCCTTTGGAAGCGGCCAGAATCCAACGCGTGCCGCTGGGATCCTGCCAACTGGTCAGCGCGCCCGGGTTCAGGTCGCTCGATGGCTGCGATTTGGCCACCGGCGCGCCATCCAGCGCGGCCGTATCCAGCACCTGCAGGCTGCCATCTTTCGCCGCCACCGCGATCAGCGTCTTACCCTTGTATTCGAAAATCACCGGCGACGAAGCAAACCCGGCGCCGCCGGAATGGTAGGAAGCTTTCACTTTCAGGGTCTTGGGTTCGAGAGCGGTCAAATCGCCCGCGGTGGTAGCCACGTACAGCGTCCCATCGCCGTCGAAAGCCGGTCCCTCGGTTCCCGCGACATCGCCGCTAGCTTTCCAACTGGAGACTTCCTTGGATTCCAGGTCCAGTGCCCAAACGCCGTTGGCCGCGCCGCCGCAGCCCTGAGACGTAGTCGCATACGCCACCTTGTCGAGCACGATCAAGCCGCGCGCATTGGCGTTGGCCGGCAGAAACGGGATGGCCGGTTCGGGTTCCTTGCCGCTGGCCACGAACATCAGGTGCAGCATTCCGTCGCTGGATAGAGCGTTCACCAGGGAGATCCGCGGGCTGAAAATGTCATTGGGGTTAAAGGCGGCGCGCCCGCGTCCCGCCCCCGGTCCCCGTCCCGGCCCTCGTCCCGCCATGGCGGCGCGGGCGGCCAGTTCCGCGATCATCGGGGCGCCCTCGCCGGGCGCTCCCACTTCACTCTTTGCGGCGTTGCCGCGGCCCGGACCGCCGCCGAAGCGCCCCGAGGGCGCGCTCGACATTCCGAAGAGCGTGGGCCGCGTGACATTGGCCGTCATGCCGCCCGAGCAATTCCCACTGGCAGGGTGCGGAGCGCTCCCGGAGAGCGCCTTCTGCCATTCCACCCGTCCCAGGTCTGTATCCACGGCCACGATGCTGCCGGCACTGGAACCCATGAAGGCGAGCGCGCGGAATCCGCGATAGCCGATATAGCGATCCAGCGTGACCGGCGTGGTGGGCTCATTCGCCAGCTTGATCTTCCAGTCCAGGGCGAAGCCCGGCTTTTGCATGTTGGCCGGCGAGATCTTCGGGTCGGACTTCGTCCATCCGGAGCGTTGGGCATCGCCGCCGCTGGTCATCCAATCGCCCCCGGCGCCGCGCCCTCCCTGGGCATAAACCGGACTGACCCCCAGGATTACGAATCCTCCCAAAAGTGTGAGACACGCCGACATTCTTCGCATTACGCAGTTCCTTTCGCGCTCATGGTTTGGCTAACGCCTCGGCGATGGCCTTCTCCGCCAGCGGCGCCATCGCGCGGTATCCGGCATCGTTGGGCACCAGGCCGTCGCTGGTCAAATCCTTTTTGAAGTCGCGCCCATTCGCCAGGGCGGAATAATAATTCAAGTAGACCGATCCGCTCTGCGCCGCATAGTCGCGGATCCACCCGTTCAGCCCGATAATTTTTCCCTGCGGGCGCAGCCCAGTCTGCTTCTTGTACGCATCGCTGACAGGCGTCACCGAGGCCAGCACCACGCGGATACCGTGGACCTTCGCCAGTTCGACCATCGACATGAAGTTCTCCGCCATGGTGCCTTCGGTCATCGGTCCTATCACGGCGGCCAGATCGTTCGTGCCTCCCTGGATCACCACCACTTTGGGCTGCAGCTCGATTACATCCTGGCGGAACCGCATCAGCATTTGCGGCGTGGTCTGATTGGCGATGCCCCGGTTCACATACGCTTTGCCCGGGAAGAATTTCTCTTCGCCCTCGCCCCACCGCTCTGTGATCTGGTCGCCCAGGAACACCACGCGAACCTGCCCCGGTGCGGGCGGCTTCAGTTCCGTATCCTCGCTCCCATAACGATCCAGGCCGGCCCAATCGACCAGCAGATGGCGCGCGAAATCCAGCCGCTTCTCCAGCGCTTGTATGGTTTGTGCCTGATCTTGGCTCTGCGCCCGGCAAGGACTATACAGAAGGAGCAGCGCCACCGCTCCGCTAACCAGGGGTCTCATGGAAGCGCTATTTCTTGATGCCGAAGCAGTATAGGATGCTGTCGAAGGTGCCGATGTACACCCGGCCGTTGGCGATGGAGAGTCCGCTCCAGTGATTCCACGACGTGATCTGGTCGCCGCTGGACCACAGTTCCTTGCCGGTCTGCGCGTCCAGCGCGTACAGCACGGCATGCGTGGAGCCCGGAATGCGCGCGATTGGCGACATCGTCCAGACCCACATCTTCGTACGCCTGGTCGGTATCTTCGCCGTTGCCGTAAGCGAAGACGACGCCATTGGCGATCACCGGCGGCTCGGCGCGGTTCATATCGCGCGAAATCCAGGCCGGCGTCAGTTGCAGACTGCCGTTCTTCTCTTCCACTTTGAATGCCACGATGGCGCCATCCTTCACTGCGCCGTTTTCGATGGGCGCCTTGAACTGCGAATGCTTGGGTCCCCAGATAGGGGTGAGCACCCAGCGCGTTCCCTTGGAATCTTCCCAACTGGCCAGCGATCCCCAGATGCCCGCCGACGCGAAGTTGACGTCCTCGTTGCAGAGCAGCGGGCTGCGGTACAGCGGCGTGCGATGGTCGTCGCCGCCGATCGCTCTTGGTGTCCATCAGGTACATGCGGCATTCCTTGCCGGCGTCCACCATCAGTTCCTTGCCCTTGTAGTTGAAGATCACCGGCGTCACCTGCATGTCGAGGTCGCGCTTCACCAGCCACTCGGCGTTCGACGGGCCGTAGTAGTCCACCAGGTCGAGCGACTTTGGTCTCGCGGATTCTGCTTCACCCCGATGATGCCGTTGCCGTAGATGCCGTTTTCCGGATCCCAGCGTCCGTCGCCGGTGCCGGTGTACATCGTCCCGTCGGCGCTGATGGCCGGGCCGGTGCGTCCCCACATGCCGCCGCCCGACGGTCCCCAGGTGCCCACTTTATTGGTGGCGAGGTCGTACGAGTAAACGATGTTGGGATTGCCGCCGCAGCCCTGCGCGGTGTGCGTGTAGATCACGTTGTTCCACAGGTTCAGGGCGTACGGCTTGCCGTTGGGCGGCATGAACTTCGAAGGCGGCGCGACGTCTTCGCCATCGGCCGCATTCAACTGGTGCAGCATGCCGTCCCAGGAAGCCGCATAGATGGTGTACTTGCCGGGCGTGCCGGTGGGCGCGATCACCGGCGTCGCGGTGATGCCGCCGGGGCAGAGGATGCCGCCGCCCCGGCCGCCGTTGGCCGGCGGCGTCCAGGTGCTGACGAAATGCTTCTTCCACAGCAACTGCGCCCGTCTCCACGTCGATGGCGTAGATGTTGTCCGAGACGCCGGCCTCGATGGCGATCTGCTTGACGCCGCTGGGCGTGTTCGCGTGCTCGATGATCAGCGGCGGGAACAGCGAGTGCATCTGCCGCGGTTCGTTATCCAGGTGAAGCTTCCAGAGCAGCTTCATGTTCCTTGACGTTGTCGGGGGTGAAGATCTTCTCGTCCTTCTGCCACGCGGTTCGCTGTGGATTGCCGCCGTCGGTGAGCCAGTCGGCTCCGAATAGCAGCGCGCAGCCTGACAAAATTCCTAACAGAACCCGTAATCGTCGCATCCCTGACCTCGTATCCCTAGGATAAAACTACTTGGGTGGGTCCGGAGTCCCCGCCGGTCCCACCCCTTCGCATTTCTTAAAACCTCAGCCGCAATGATAGCGCTGAGTGGCGAGCCTGAACCTGCGCGCCGGTGATTACCCCGAAATTGGCATTAGTCTGCGCCCCGGTCGTGTAGTTGTAGTTCAGCGACGTGTTCGGGTTGTTGGGATTGAAATGGTTGAGCGTGTTGAACGTCTCGATTCTCAGTTCCAGGGTGTAGCGTTCTTTGATTCTGGTTTCCTTGGCCAGCGAGAAATCCAGGTTGAAGACGCCCGGCCCGTAGAACAGGGACGGCGGCGTGTTGCCGATACCCAGAGAATTGGCGGCCGGCAGCGTGAAGTTGGCGGAATTCAGAGCCCACTGCAGCCGCGGATCTTCCGTCTTGGACGGGTACTGTCCCGCCGGGAGGAAGATGTTGGTGCCCATCTGGCAGCGGAACGGGACGCCGCCGGTGGGCGTGCCGGTCCAGTATCCGGGAGGCGCGCTCTGGGCGGAGCAGCCTACGGTAAACGGAGTGCCGTCGTAGATGGCGCCGTTTCCGTTGATGTGCCAGCCGTCCAGTGCCGCCGTGGTAACGGCATTTTTCCAGAGGCGGCTGCCGTCGGGAATGTCATATCCCAGGTTGAAATTGACGGCTTGCGGGCGGTTGGTAACATTCTTACCCAGTTGCGTATTGACCCACTGGTTGAAGGAGTAAGTGATCGTTCGCGAGTAGGTGTAGTTGGCGTTCCACTGGAACCGGCCCATGCGCCGATTCACCTGTACCTGAAGGGCATTGTAATTGTTGGTGCCGTTGTAGGTCCAGATGGGGATCTGGCCCAATCCGGCGTAACCCACCATATCGCGGATCAGGTTCGTCGAGTAGAATCCGCTGCTGGTGGGATCCTGGAACCTGGAGACGGCGCCCCCGGTGGGAGTCCAGGTGGTGTAAGGCGCCACGGCGTTGACGTCGATTGCCTGGCCGTATCCGTGGCGCAGCGCGTTGCCCACGTAGGACACGTCCAGAATCAGCCCGTGCGTCAAGTCGCGCTGAATTCCGAGACTCCAGTTGTAAGTGGATTGTGGAATTTCATCCTGCGGTCCGCCGATCAGGTTCTGCGGCGTGAAGTAGGGCTGCGCCGATGCCAGGTTGGCGAAATTCGTGTAGAGGATGGTCGGCGCCTGGAAGTTGGGCGGCGCCATCATCGGCCCTTGGCCGGCACTCTGCGCGCCGATGTAATCCACCGTCCAGTTGCGGCCCACGATAATTCCAAATCCGCCGCGCAGGGCCGTCTTGCCGTCCCCGAAAATGTCCCAGGCAAAGCCGATGCGCGGACCCAGAGAGACCAGCGGGTCCTTGAAGAAATGGCTGTTGTACTGCTTGATCCCGGAGAAGGGTCCGGCACTGGCGGAGTACGACGCTGTGTCGAAAGTCCCCTGCCGCACGTACGGGAATGTTGCATGGGTCACCGGATTGATCGCAATCTTGTCCGCTGTGGGACAGGTTCCGCTGGTCTGGATGGAGCAGGCCGGAAACAGCAGTTGCCCCGCCTGGCTGGGGTTGAAGGCCTGCGCGCTGAAGAGTCCCAGCGTAGCGCCTTGCGAGTAGAGGTCGCCCACGTGGGTAAATCGCATACCAATGTCAAGGGTGATCCGGCGGCTTACCTTCCAGGTGTCCTGCAGGAACCACTCCGCCTGGGTATAGCGTGCGTGGTTGACCTGCTTCTTGTTGTCCTGGCCATACGCAAAAATGCTGCCCAGAAGCGCGTTGGCGTACGGATATCCGGCATCGAGCGAAGCCGCGCGGTCCGAGCCGAAATAGTAAGTTCCGGCGGTATTGTACACCGAGTAAACGCTCACGTTGCGCGCCATGCGCTCGATATACACGCCGGCCTTCACGGTGTGCGAGCCCTTCACCCAGGTGGCTTTATCGCTGATGGATTGAAGCTGATCGGTGCCCGTGAACGGCCAGCGGGGATCGTGCCCGAAGGTGGGCCCCTGGTTAATGCTTTGGCCGGCCGACTGCGCGCTGATGCCCGAGGGGAAGCCGAAATTCACCTGCGGGAGAAGGTTCAACACGTTGGCTGCCCTGAAAAATGTTCGGCAGCGCAAGGGCGTTGCCACTGGCATCTTTCAGCGGCAACAGGTTTTGCGCATAGGTCTTCACGCCGCCTGTGGCCGTATCCGCCGAGGTGCTGTCCAGAGGATCTACGCCCTGCTTGCCGCGATTGATGCCCCAGGAGAATTCATTGATCAGATTTGGCTTGACGGTGTACACCATCGTAGCTACGGCGCCCGCTGCCTGCACGTGATAGCTGGCCGGGAACTGCCCCCAGGCTCCGCCCACCGGGTTCACCGTTCCGCCGTACCCGTTCACCGCCTGGTAGTCCTGCAGCAGTTTCACGAAGGTCTGGATCTTCGAGGAAACGTTGTAGTCGACGCGCAGCACTTTGTCGTCCAGCGGCCTTTGCTGGGGGAGAATGGCGCGGAAGTTGTATTGCCGGTTGCCGGTCGGGTCCAGCGCCAGCCCGAGGGGACTCGGTAGCGGGAACAGATTCATCATCGCCAGGCCGGCGGCGCTGATCCGGTTGGTGGGAATCTTGTTACCCGGAAAGGGTGCGCCGGTTGTGGGGTCGGTAATGGGAATCAGCACGCCCTGGGTGGTGACGCTCTGTGAAAAATCGCCCTGACGCTCCAGCGCCGAAGGCATGGTGTACGTGTTGTTGATGGTATTGGCGTTGTACAGCTTGTCGTAGGAGAAGAAGAAGAACAGCTTTTGGCGGCTCTTGTTGAAACGGGTACCCGGGATGATCAGCGGGCCGCCGATGGTGCCGCCGGGATTCTGATAGCGATACTTCGGCTTCTGCACGTTGGTTTTGTTGTTGAACCACTCGTTGGCGTCGAACATCTCGTGCCGGAAGTAATAGTAGGCGGTGCCGTGAAACTGCGGAGTGCCGTTCTTGGTGGTGAAGGTCAACTGGCCGCCCGTGCGTCCGCCGTATTCCGCCGTGTAGTTGGATACCAGCAGTTTTACTTCGCTGATTGTGTCCACGCTGGGGGAAATGTAACCGGGATTCAGGTTTCCGGAATCCTGGCTGGCTACGCCGTCCATGTTCATGATGATCTGCCCGGTCTGCCCGCCGTTCACGCCGGGGATGCCGCCGCCGGACCAGCCGCGGTAGTCCAGGCTCTGCAGCGTCTGCACGCCGGGAAGCGTCATGATCAGCGAAAGCGGATTTCGTCCGCGCGTGGGAGTGTCTTCAATCTGCCGCAGGCCGATGTCGATGGACCGGTCGGAGCTGTCGCTGGCCACGTGTACCGCCTCGGCTTGCACCGTGACCGTGCTGGTGACTTCGCCTACTTCCAGCCGGATCTGGCGCAACGCCACGCGTTCCTGCGCGGCCACCGTGACTCCGGCCTGCACGAACACCTTGAATCCGGGCTTGGTGACGCGGATGCTGTACGTCCCCGGTACCAGATCCACGAAGGTGAAGGATCCGTTCGAATCGGTGGTAAACGAGTTCGACTGCTGCGAAAGTTCATGCGTCAACTGCACCGACGCGCCCGGGATCACCCCTCCCGCGGAATCGACGACGGTGCCGCTGATTTGCCCCGTTATGCTTTGGCCGCTGACGGTTGGCAGCGCGGCCAAAACGCAAAAGACGGTAAAAATCACCCAAAGCTTTTTCATGGTTTCCCTCCAAAGACTTTCCCCTGAGTGCCCGATAAGACCGGATAGGTGTTGGATTGGGCCGGATAGAAATGGCGAGAGTAAAACAGTTGACGGCGAATCCCCGGACGGCAGCGTTCCGCGTGCCGGCGCGATGCGTGGTGAATTGGCGACGTCACGGTCGCGTTCATTAGTCCCCTTCTTGAAACGTATCAATGGCCCAGAGTGTGTCTAGAATATATCCGGCGTCTTCCGAAGTCAAGCGGTAAAATTCAGCCAATCGTTAAAACTCTTGACACAATCGGTAACACGGCGGTAGCCTACAAAAGCTCATTCGACTCCGCTTGCGAAGCCGCGCGAGCCCTAGAGAGGAGTGGGACACAACCAATGACCCCGCAGGTAGAAAAATCCACCGGTCTTCATTCTGCTTCTGGCAACCATCCATCTTCCAACCTCAGCCTGATTCGCGAGGCGCTCGCTGCCGGAGATGGCGTGGTGCGCCTCGCGCCCTGCTGGGTGCCCCGCTCTTTTCTCATGCCCGGCGGCCGCCTCAAACTGGACCCGCGCGATCTGTACATTCTCGGCGGTCACCGTGGGGGTATCGACGAACGCTGGTTCTCTTCCACCACCAAGGCTGCCAACGGACCATTTACCGCCCAGGATGAAGGTTTGAGTTATATCGAGTTTCATGGCAGGAAGGTCCTCCTGAAGGAAGGTATCGAGACCGCGGGCGACCTGTTCCTGAGTTCCGAAGTTATGCAGCGGGAAGGCGGATGGAACTTCTTTTGTAAGTTCTTCGATAACCTTGGTCCCATCCCTCACCACCTGCATCAGACCGACGAATTCGCCGCCCGCACGGGTCAAAAGGGCAAGCCGGAAGCTTACTACTTTCCGCCTCAATACAATTTCAAAGACAATAACTTCCCCTACACATTTATGGGCCTGGAGCCCGGTACCACGCGCGATGACGTGCGCCGCTGCCTGGAGCGCTGGAACGAAGGCGACAACGGAATTTTGTACCACTCCCGCGCCTACCGGCTGCAGCCGGGCACCGGCTGGCAGGTCAATCCCGGTATCTTGCATGCGCCCGGTTCCTTAGTGACTTACGAGCCGCAAGTAAATTCCGATGTATTTGCCATGTACCAGTCCTTAGTCGAAGGACGTACCGTGCCCTGGGACTTATTAGTCAAGGACGTGCCGGAGGAATACCACCACGATCTGGACTATCTGCTGGACATGCTGGACTGGGAAGCCAACACCGATCCGGAATTCGCCAAACATCGCCGTTTCCATCCCACTCCCGTCCGCGAGCCCGGCGCCATGGCCGAAGCCGGCTACGCCGAGAACTGGGTGGTCTACTCGACCAGATTCTACTCTGCCAAGGAGCTCACGGTGTTCCCGGGCCGGAGCGTGACCGTTACCGACGCCGAAGCTTACGGCACCATTGTTACCCAGGGTTACGGGAATATCGGCAAGCACGAAGTGGAAACGCCCACCCTGATCCGGTATGGCCAGATGACTAAGGACGAACTGTTTATCACCGCCGAAGCCGCGCGCCAGGGAGTGACCATCCGCAACCGCAGCGACACCGAAAACCTGGTGATGCTGAAACATTTCGGCCCCGGCAACCCCGAGGCGCCGGTCCATTAACCTACTGCGAGGTTACCCGCAGGTTACTGAAGTATCCATCGGTTCCCGGGCCGACCCATAACGCCACCGCACCTTTGGCGGGCGCCAGTTTCAAATCGTTGACAAACAGGCAAGGCTGCGCCGCACCGTTGACGTAAAGCTTCGCCTTGGCGCCGGCGACGGCGATCTTGATTCCCGTCCATGCTCCCGTTTCCAGGTCGGTGTACGATTCGTAAACTCCCGGCGCCTCCTGGCGCAGACGGTTCCAGGGCCAGTCCGGAAACGATTCGTACTGCGCCGAATGATTGCGCCGCAGTTGATCGTCGGCGCGGCCGTTGGTGGGACGAATGTAAAACAGCTCCAGCTTCGAGCCGCCCGCCTGCACCCGGAAAGCGATCCCGATGAAACCGCGGGCCGCCTCGTTGGCCCCCGGAGCGGGGGCGCCGGCCACCTCGGCTTCGATGGTGCCGTCCTGAAAAGACGTACCCTTGACAATCGCCAGGGTGGGATCCCCGTCTGAGGCCGGCCGCAGATGGACTGCCGGCCTTTGCCGGTACGTGACGGAATTGCCCTGCACGTTGTGCAGTTCCAGCTTGTCAAGCGTCTGCCCGGTGGCCAGCGCGGCGGCGGCCAGGCCAACGGCGAATCTTGTGAGGATCATAACGAATAGACGCGCCCGGAACAACGATGTCCCGCGAGCGAAGCCGGGCGCGGAAAAAGACGCGCCGCTGTGACATAATTGCCGCGTATGTCCATCAAGTCGCAAGGTCAGTTCGACAAACTGCGGGCCATCGGGAAAATCGTGCGCGAAGCCCTGGACCACGCCGCCGCCGCGGTGCGCGCGGGCATTTCCACGGCGGAACTGGACGCCATCGGCGCCCAAGTCCTGGCCGCAAGGGGCGCGGAGTCGGCGCCGCCCAAAGTCTACGGCTTCCCCGGAGCGCTGTGCATCAGCGTGAACGACGAAGCCATTCACGGCATCCCCGGCGGACGCATCGTACAATCCGGCGACCTGGTCAAACTGGACCTGGTGGCCGAAAAGGACGGCTTTTTCGCCGATGCCGCCGTCACCGTGTCCGCGGGTGCGGCCGCTCCGCAGGCCGAAGCACTGGCCCGCTGCGCCGAAACGGCTTTCTACCAGGCCCTCCCCGCCGCCCGAGCCGGCAACCGCGTCTACGAAATCGGCCGCGCCGTCGAGCGCGAAACCCGCCGCTGCGGATTCTCCGTAATGCGCGATTTGTGCGGCCACGGCGTAGGCCGCACCATTCACGAACCGCCCAGCGTGCCGAATTATCCCGACCCGCGCTATCGCACCCGCCTCACCGAGGGACTGGTGATTACCATCGAACCCATAATCGCCGCGGGCAGCGGGCGAGGCGTCCTGCAAAACGATCGCTGGACCATTCGCACCGCAGATGGCAGCCTCTCCGCCCATTACGAACACACAATTGTAATTACTCGCACAGAGCCGGTTTTATTGACCGCCGCATAGCGCTGGCATACTGAAGGTATGGCAGACCTCTCCCGGCGGCTGACCGAAAACGTCGAAGGTCCATTCTTCGTCGATACTACTTGCATCGATTGCGACACCTGCCGGCAGATCGCCCCCGCCACCTTCGGCGAAACCGGCGATTTTTCTTTCGTCAAACTCCAGCCCCGGTCGCCGGACGAACTCGAGGCCGCGCGCCGTGCGCTGGTGGCCTGTCCCACCGGATCCATCGGTGCGGCCGATAAAACCGGCCTTCCCGACGCGGTCCGCCAGTTTCCCTTTCCGCTGGCGCCGCGCCTTTCTTACTGCGGCTTCAATTCGCGCAAATCTTTCGGCGGCAACAGCTATTTTCTGGAGCACCCAAGCGGCAACTGGCTCGTCGATTCGCCGCGCTTCGTGGAACACCTGGCGCGGCGGTTCGCGGAGATGGGCGGCATCCGCTACATCTTCCTGACGCATCGCGACGATGTGGCCGACGCCGCAAAGTACGCCGAACGCTTTAAGGCGGAGCGCATCATCCATCGCCTGGAACTGGCCGCGCAGCCGGATGCGGAGCGTGTCCTCGACGGCTTCGACCCGGTAGAACTGGCCCCCGGTTTCCTCGCCATTCCCACGCCGGGCCACACCCGCGGCCACTGTGTGCTGCTGGCCGAAGGGCGCTTTCTTTTCTCCGGAGATCACATCTGGTGGAGCCGCAATCGCGGCCGCCTCAACGCGTCGCCCGACGTCTGCTGGTACTCCTGGCGCGAACAGGTTGCCTCGGTGCGCCGCCTGAAGACCTATTCCTTCGAATGGATCCTGCCCGGCCATGGCGAGCGTGCCCATTTTCCGCCCGCGGAAATGGCCCGCCAGATGTCGCACCTGGTTGAGGCCGTGGCGGCGTGAACGCGGCCCGGGCCAGGATTCCATGACAAAATAGCCAGATGCATCGTTTCGCTCTCCTTCTGGTTGCGTTTGCCGCATTCGCCGCGGACACGCTTCCTCCCGACGCCGAACAGCGGCTGGCGCGCGAGATCTACAAGGAGATGATCGAGGTGAAGTCCGGCTTCACCACCGGCGCCACCACGCCCATCGCCGAGTCCGTGGCCGCGCGCTTCAAGGCTGCCGGGTTTCCCGCGTCCGACATTTATCTGGGCGGCGCCATTCCACGCAAGGCCAACGTGGTGGTCCGCTACCATGGCACCGGCGCGCGCAAGCCCATCCTGCTGCTGGCCCACATTGACGTGGTGGAGGCCAAACGCGAAGACTGGACCACCGACCCCTTCAGTTTTCTCGAAAAGGACGGCTACTTCTACGGCCGCGGCACCGCCGACGATAAGGCGCAGGCCGCCGTCTGGGTCGCCACGCTGCTGCGCTACAAACGGGAAGGCTTCCGTCCCGATCGCGACCTGATCCTGGCGCTCACCGCCGATGAAGAAGGCGGCGGCCCCTATAACGGCGTGGACTGGCTGCTGAAGAATCACCGCAACCTCATCGACTCCGAATATGCCCTCAACGAAGGCGCGCGCGGCGAATCGATCGACGGCAAGCGCGTTTCCAACGACATCGGCCTTAGCGAAAAACAGTACGCCGATTTCCGCCTGGAGGTCCGCAACAAGGGGGGCCATAGCGCCCGCCCGGTACCCGATAACGCCATCTATCACCTGGCCGGCGCGCTCTATCGCCTCTCCACGTTCACCTTTCCGTTTCAACTCAATGAGGTCACCCGCGCGTATTTCCAGCAGATGGCCCGGATCGAAAAGGGGCCCCTGGCCGCGGACCTGGCGAAGGTGGCGCGAGGCGATCAGGACGCCATGCGCCGCGTCGCCGCCGCTTCTCCTCCCATGAATGCCATGATGCGCACCACCTGCGTGGCCACCCAACTGGAAGGCGGCCACGCCACCAACGCCCTGCCGCAACTCGCCGCCGCCAACGTGAATTGCCGCATCCTCCAGGAGGATTCCGTGGAGCACGTCCTCGACGCCCTGAAGAAAGTGGTCGCGGACGACCAGGTGATCGTCACCGTGAAAACCAACGAAGGGCCCAGCCCCGCCTCCCCCATGCGCCCCGACATCATGAAGGCCTTCGCACGCGTCACCGATACCATGTGGCCCGGCGTCATCACGCTCCCCACCATGGCCGTCGGCGGCGTCGGACGGCCGCTACCTGCGCAGCGCCGGCATCCCTACATACGGGGTGCAGGGCTTCTTCCAGGACCGCGACGATGTCCGCGCCCACGGCCGCGATGAACGCATGATGGTGCGGTCCTTCTACGAGGGCCAGACGTTTTTGTACCAACTGGTGAAGGTATTGGCCTCCCCGCAGTAGGGCAGGCCTTCCGTCCCCTCGAAAGCATGCTAATCTCTACAGGTGTAGAAAACAGGTTCTTTTGAGGTTCCCGGTTCTGTTGTTCAATTGTTAACTTTAATTGTGATACTAGTACTGGTGCTAACACTGGACACCATTGTCTGCGATGCACGCCCTATGGCGTAATGCCTGTATGTGGCTTACAGTGTAAGAGATCGTGAGGAATTCCATGCGTTCCATTCGTGTACTGTCCCTGGTTTTGTTCGTACTTGCGAGTTTCGTTTCGTGTACGCGCGACCCGAACGTCGCCAAGAAGCATTACCTGGAGACCGGCAACAAGTATTTCGCCAAGAAGAACTACAAAGCTGCCGTAATTATGTACCGGAATGCTCTGGAAAAGGACAAGCGGTACGGTCCCGCGTATTACAAGCTGGCGCTGGCGCAATTGGAGCTCGGCCAGATTTCGCCGGCGGTGAACTCGTTGCGCCGGTCCGTCGAACTCAACAAGCCGAATGATCCTGCTCCCGCGGTGGTGGAAGCTCATTGGGATTCGGTGGTGAAGCTCTCGGAAATCTACCTGGCTGGTACGCGGGATCCCATGCTGCTGGCCGAAGTCGATCAGAACGTCAAGGATTTATTGGCTCGCGACCCCAATTCGTGGGACGGTCATCGCCTCAAGGGCGACCTGGCATTTGTTCATGCCCTTCAGGCGTATCAAACTGCCAACAAAGACGAGCTCAAGAAGCAGACCGATCTGGCCCAGTCCGAATACCGCAAGGCTGAATCCATTAAGCCCGGCCAGGTGAGTGTGGAAATGCAACTGGCCCGCGCCGTGGCATCCAGCGGCGATTTGCCCGCTGCCGAGCAACTCTACCGTCAGGTGATTGACCGGGACAAAACCTTCCAGGTGGCCTATTCCGAGCTGTACAAGCTCTACATGTTCCAGAACAAGCCGGATGAGGGTGAGAAAATTCTCCGGCTGGCGGCACAGAATAATCCCAAGCAGTACGGTTTCCTCACGGCTTTGGCGGCGCATTTCGCGGTCCTGCATCGGCGCGACGACATGGAAAAGGTTCTCCAGGAAATCAAGAGCCACGCCAAGGATTATCCCGAAGCTTACATGAAAGTGGGTGACTTCTACTTGCGGTTGGGCGATGGCGACTCGGCCATCCGGGAATATAACGAAGGCCTTCAGAAAGACAAGGACGCCAAGCGAAAGCCCCAGTACGAGAAGCGCAAAATCGAAGTCCTCATGGGCCAGGGCAAGCGGGCCGAGGCCGCGGACCTGAACCAGCAGCTTCTGAAGGAATACCCCAACGACAATGACGCCAAAGGTTTGGCAGCCACCCTCCTCCTCGATAAGGGTGAAATTGCCAAGGCCCTCTCCGAGCTGCAGTCGGTAGTCACGCGCTCTCCCGATAATTTTGTGGCCCGCTTTAACCTGGGGCGCGCGTACAACCTTAACAGGCAGCCGGAACAGGCCCGCCAGGCATTCACCAAGGTAATTGAACAGCGTCCGGACTACCTCCCGGCCCGCATGGCGCTGGCCCAACTGCAGATATTCCACAACGAATTCGATTCCGCCCTGAAGAGTTCCCAGGAGATTCTGAAAATCGATCCCAACAATGTGACCGCCAAGCTGATTCAATCGGCCGCCATGATGGGCCAGAAAAAATATAACGATTCGCGCCAGTTGCTGGAGACCATGCTGACGACCAACCCCAGCGCGCCCGACGTCTACTTCCAACTGGGTCTACTGAATCTCGCGGAGGCCAAATACAAAGAAGCCGATACTGCGTTCCGCAAGACTTATGAGCTGAACCCGACCAATCCGCGCGGCTTGATGGGCATGGTGGAAACCGATATGGCCCAGAACAAGACCGACGACGCCATGAAGCTGCTGAAAACCGAATCGGATAAGACGCCCGGCAACATGGAACTGGTGACGCAACTGGGTAACACTGCCGTGCGCGCCGGCAGGTTCGATGAAGGTATTGCCTATTTTCAAAGGGTGCTCGCCTCGCTCGACAAAAACTCCAAACAGCGCGGCAATGTGCTGATGCGCATCGGTGAAACCTACCGGCTCAAGGGCGACCCGCAGAACGCTGTGGCCTACTTGCAGAAGGCGCGCGAAGTGCTCCCGGAGGACCCGCTGGTCCTGGGGATGCTGGCCGTGGTGCTGGATGGCGCCGGCCGGTGGACCGATGCCGAGCAGGTGTACCAGACCACCATCAAGATGGATCCGAACAACGGCATATCGCTGAACAACGCAGCCTTCATCATCGCCGAGCACGGCGGGGACCTTGACTCCGCGCTGACCATGGCTCAAAAGGCCAAGCAGATCTACCCGAACCTCGCCGAGGTGTCCGATACCATCGGCTGGATCTACCTGAAGAAGGGCATGATGGACAGCGCCATCGATACGTTCCGCGACCTGGTGAACAAACAGCCGCACGCTTCCACCTATCGCTACCATCTGGGAATGGCGCTGGCGCAGAAGGGCGATAAGCCTGCCGCCCTCCGCGAATTCCAGACCGCGCTCAAGGACAATCCGCCCAAAGCCGAGCGGGACAAGATCCAGGAACAGATTCAGAAGATCGGGTAACGGCCGCCCGCGTTGTTATTTATCCGTGTGCCTTAGCGTTCGCCCGCCGCGGGCGGCCGTAAGGTGTCCCTCGTCCACCGCGATCCTGCCGTTGACCAGCACGAAATCGAACCCCGCCGAATACTGATGAGGCCTGGCGAAGGTCGCCTTGTCCTCCACACGCGCCGGATCGAACACCACCAGGTCCGCCGCCATGCCTTCCCGCACCAACCCGCGGTCCCGCAGGCTGAAGGTGCGCGCCGGCAGCGAGGTCATCCGCCGGATGGCGTCCTCCAGCGTAAGCACGCCGCGCGACCGCACATACTCCCCCAGCACGCGCGCATTGGTGCCGTACGAGCGCGGGTGCGGATTGCCCACCCCCAGTTCCGTGACGCCGCCATCGCTGGCGATTGCCGTGAACGGGTAGCGCATGATCCGATCGATATCCACATCGCCCATCAGCTGGTAGATCATCGACGCTCCGCCGGCATTCATCAGCTCGAAGATCGCCTCGATCTGCCCGTCCAGTCCCGGCGCGTGCCCCATGGCGGCGCTGATTTCGGGAATCGTCTTGCCTTCGTACGCCGCGTTGGGTGTGAAGCGCGCCACGGTGGCGAAGCCGTAATCCGGCTCGCCCATCTCCGCCAGGTTCTGCTTCATTTCGCCGGCGATTTTGCGCCGCGTGGCCGCATCCGCCAGCCGCTCCTTGATCTTGCCCTCGGCCAGCGCCCAGGTGGGCAGCCGGATCCCGAGGTTGGTGCTGGCGCGGTCGTACGGATACTGGTCCACCACCACGTCCACGCCCTCGCGCCGGTACCGCTCGATCAGCGCCAGCGATTGATCGCTCGCGCCCCACACGCTGCGCCGGTCGATCTTCAGGTGCGAGATCTCTACCGGCATCCCGGCTTCCTTACCCACATTTACGGCTTCGGTGATGGCTTCGATTTCGTGGATGCCCTCGTCGCGCATGTGGCTGGTGTAGACGCCGCCGTGTGCCGCCGCGGCCTTGGCCAGTGCCACCACCTCCGCGGTATTCGAATACGTTCCCGGCACGTATTCGAGGCCCGTGGAGAAGCCCACTGCGCCTTCGCGCATGGCGCGGTCCACCAGCGCCTGCATCTTGCGAATCTCATCGGGCGTGGCCAGCCGGTTGGCCGTCCCCATCACCTCGCGCCGCACCGAGTTGTGACCCACCAGCGAAGCCACGTTCAGTCCCAGCCCGAGCTTGTCCAGCTTGTCGAACCACGCCGCCAGGTTCAACTCCGAGCCCCCGCAATTGCCGGTGATGACCGTGGTCACGCCATCCAGCAGGAAATTATCGCCGCGCGGATTCCGCTCCACACCGCCTTCCACGTGCGTGTGCACATCGATGAATCCCGGAGAGACCACGCGCTCGCGGGCGTCGATCGTGCGGTCCGCGCTCGCGCCGGCCAGGCGGCCCACGGCGGCGATGCGCCCGTCCTTCACCGCCACATCGGCGCGGAACCAGGCGTTGCCGCTGCCGTCGATCACCCGGGCGTTGCGAATCAGGATATCGTAATCGGCCGCCTGTGCGGCCACCGTCGCCAGCAAAGCCACAACCAATTTGACCATCGGAACAAGGTTACACTAATCGTTTATGCCCCAAACTTATCCTCCCTTGCAGGCGCCGAAACGCCTGCTGTTCGGCCCCGGACCCAGTATGGTGGCGCCCCGGGTCTACGCCGCCATGTCGCAGAACGTAGTAGGTCACCTGGATCCTTTCTTCTTTCAGGTGGTCGATGAAATCCGCTCGCTTCTGGGATATGCCTATTCCACCGGCAACCAGTTCAACCTGGCCGTCTCGGGAACCGGCAGTGCGGGCATGGAGACCGCCGTCGCCAATTTCACCGAACCGGGCGTGAAGTTCGCCCTCCTCAGCAACGGATTCTTCGCCGACCGCCTGGGCGAGATGGCCAGGCGGCAGGGCGGGGAAGTGGTGCGCCTCGCCAAAGCCTGGGGCGAAACCTTCGATCCGCAGGAAGTCCGCGAGTTCATCCGGCGCGAACGGCCCCAGGTGGTGGCGTTTGTGCAAGCCGAAACCTCCACCGGCATGTTTAATCAGGCCAAACCCATCTGCGAAGCGGCCCACGAAGTCGACGCCGTCACCATCGCCGATTGCGTCACCTCGCTCGGCGGTATGCCCGTCCTGGTTGACGATAACGGCATCGATATCGCCTACAGTTGCACCCAGAAGGGTCTCGGCTGCCCGCCCGGACTCGCGCCCATGACCGTCTCCCCGCGCGCGCTCGATCGCCTCAAAGCGCGCAGAATCTCCGGTGCAGTCCTGGTATCTCGATCTCCAGTTGCTGGACAGCTTCTACACCGGCCACAAGTATCACCACACCGCCTCGGCCACCCTCTTCTATGCCCTCCGCGAAGGCCTCGCCATCATCGCCGAAGAAGGCCGCGAAGCGCGTTGGGAGCGCCACCAGCGCAATCACCAGGCCTTCGTCCAGGGCATCGAGGCCATGGGCCTCTGCATGCACGTGCAGAATCCCGCCGACCGCCTGTGGACCCTCAACACGCCGCGCGTGCCCGATGGCGTGGACGACGCCAAGGTCCGCAACTGGCTTCTCCAGAGTCGCGGCATCGAAATCGCCGGCGGCTTCGGCCCCCTCGCCGGCAAAG
This sequence comes from uncultured Solibacteraceae bacterium, assembly GCA_963853855.1. Taxonomy (GTDB): domain Bacteria; phylum Acidobacteriota; class Terriglobia; order Bryobacterales; family Bryobacteraceae; genus Sulfopaludibacter. The sequence goes on from CAWKYG010000046.1 coordinate 63,571, forward strand.
TCTTCCGCATCGGAACCATGGGCTACGGCTCCACTGAAGACAACGTAGCCTTCATCCTGGAAGCTTTGGCCGAAGCGCTCAAGGCCTGAAGGATGTCGGCCTGCTTAAGTCTGAAGTTCGGGTGGAACCGTTGAATTGCTAATCGCGCATGAGGTTCCGTAGCCCAGCCCGTAGGGTGTCCAACGGGGTCTCGTAATCCACTCCGAGCACTTCGGCCGCAGCGGTCTCGTCGCCGGCGACCCACTCTTTCGAACTCAGACGGTCCACGAGGAGACGGAGTGCAACCGGGTCTCTGCGAAGCGCGAGACCCCAGATTGCTTCATCACGCACCTCCCGGAGAGAATCAGTCAAACGCTTCCGCAGGGCATCGCGAATGGCAGGCGAATCCACGGCGCCGAGCCTCACGGGAGGGCCCTGTTCTGCTCCGGCGTTCGCAAGTCCGAACGTGGCCCAGTTCCGGACTTCCCCATCATCATCGCCGGTCAGCTCTATGAGGGTCTGAATTGCGTCGAGCCCTTCGTTACCGGCCATCCCGAACGCAATCGCCAACCTCACTTGCGCGTCGGAACATTTCCGCGCGTCGATCAGAGCAGAGATCGCGGCATCGCCTTGAAGGTGTGCCAATGCCCAAGCCGCGGAACGGGCAACGAGCGGATTGTCTTCGTGAAACCGCGCAAGAGCGATGGCGACTGTCACTTGAACCATAAAGTGGCCGGAGTTTGAATCATAAAGTGGCCGAAGTCCAGTCACAACCCCTGTGTTTGCGTTGGCCGTCTGCAGAGTTCGGGTGCCATTGAATCATAACGTGGCCGCGAGTACTCATTTGGAAGCATAAGATGGCCGCCAGTCGCCCGCATCCTGCCGAGCCGTCGTAGATCCGATACCCGCCCACCAACAAAACCATTGCATTCGTGCCGTATGTGCGTCATAATGCGCACATACAATGCAGAAGGACGAAACTCCGGACGAAGTCAAACGGTGGTTCCTCTCAACTGTCCAGAAGATGTGGCCTGTCGCCGAAGGTTCGCTCTCGCTTCGCAAAAGCCCATGCGTTCGAAAGAACTGCAAAGCATGCGCCAAGGGTGAGGGGCATCAAAGCTACATCCTCTATGGCCGAAGTGAAGGCCGGCGGTCGTCCGTGTATGTGCCGGAGGCCCTGGCGCAGCAGGTTCAGACGGCTATCGACAATGGCCGGGAACTCCAGCAGTTGATGAGTGAGGCGGGAGTGCGTTACGTAAACGCGTTGAAGACGGCGCATCGCAAACCTTGATTTGGCGCCATCGCGCCGGATCGAAAGGAGGCAACAGTGCTGAGCCGGGACGATCTGTTGACGCTGTTCCAGCGGCTGGGTCTCTCTGACGAGGCCCGATCGATAATCGACCAGGTTCGTTGTTCCGATCCCGCACGCCGGGTCCGTAGCGGCCGCGGCAACGTGAGTGGGCGATATCCAAGCAAAAAGATGGGTGTGACGATCCAGTTCGAAAGTCATCGGGTCGAACTGGCCGCCATCTACGAGATGGAACACGATGCGCATGTGTTGGAGTTTTTCGATCAGCCTCCGTCGATAAAGCTGCTCTACGACAGTGCGAATGGCAAAAGTATGGGGGTGCTCCACACGCCTGACTTCCTCGTGCTCCGTGACGACGCCGTTGGCTGGGAGGAGTGGAAGACGGAGGAGGACCTTAACCGGCTCGGCGAACATAACCCGAACAGGTACCAACGCGATGAGACAGGTGGATGGCGCTGTCCGCCAGGCGAAGCCTATGCCTCGCAGTCGGGACTTTACTATCGAGTCCGCTCGGCGCAAGAGATCGATTGGGTCTTTCAACGGAACATACAGTTTCTCGATGACTATCTGCGGGCGGACTGTCCGGCCTGTGCGCCGGCCGTATACGAAAGATTGGTCGGCTATATCCTCGCAACTCAGGGGCTTTCGCTGGAGATGCTGTTCGATGCGATGCAGGACTTTGCAACGCGCGATGAGATCTATCTGCTAATTGCCACAGGCGCACTGTCGGTAGACATCCGCAGCGCCTCCCTCCGCGAACCTGGCCGAGTGCTGGTGTTTGCACCTGGTGACGAGCACCTGCAAAAAATCACCGGGCGGACGGATGCTTCGCTTAATGCTCCTCTGACTATCCGTCAGGCGATGGATCCTGAGATATCGAAAATGCTGTCCAACGCGGACGAGCAAGATTTGCGGATAGCAAACTTGCGCTGTCGCATCGTCCGCGGGCGCCTTCAGAACGGCCCGTGTGCCTCGGACCCTTCCGTTCCGGCCCGTACTCTGCGGCGCTGGAATGCCAGCTATCGCGCCGCGGAAACAAAGTATCGCAACGGATATCTGGGACTGCTGCCGCGGTCGCACGATCGCGGAAACTCGACCCAACGCCTGCCCGAAAACACTCGGCTCTTGATGAACGAGTTCATTGCCGGCGACTACGAAACGCTGAAGCAGAAGTCCATGTACATTTCTTGGATTGGATTGAAACGAGCGTGCGAAGCGTTGAATACCCAGGCTCCGAGCTACAAAACATTCAGCCTTGCGGTTCGCGCAAAGGCAGGTTTTCGGCAGACGCTGAAACGGCAAGGGCGGAGAGCGGCCTACGTGCAGGAGCCCTTCTACATCGAACTCGACATGAAGACGCCGCGGCATGGGGACCGTCCATTCGAGATCGGGCACATCGATCACACCGAGCTGGATGTGGAAATGATTTCAGCCCACACAGGTCAGGTTCTCGGACGGCCATGGATGACTCTCTTGATGGACGCCTTCAGCCGGCGCGTTCTCGCATTCTACGTGACCTTCGACCCGCCCAGTTATCGTTCCTGCATGATGATTCTGCGAGAATGCGTGCACCGTCACCGGAGACTGCCGCAGATCGTCGTGCTCGATGGAGGGCGCGAGTTTGATAGTGTCTACTTCGAAACGTTGCTGGCCCGTTACGAATGCACAAAAAAGACTCGGCCACCGGCAAAAGCGAGATTCGGGTCCGTGTGCGAGCGCCTGTTCGGGATCACGAACACGCGTTTCATTCATAACCTCGCCGGCAATACTCAGATGACGCGCAACGTCCGCCAGGTGACCAAGTCGGTAAATCCGAAGGAGCACGCAACCTGGGCATTGCCAGAGCTGCACGACTATTTATCGGATTATCTCTACGAGATCTACGATACGATCGAGCACCCAGCGCTCGGGCTGGCGCCGCGAGATGCGTACCAGCGTGGCTTGGCGGCGACTGGGTCCCGCCCGCATCGGCAAATTTCCGACGATCTGGAATTTCAGATGTGGACCCTGCCGACTACCGCGAAGGGCACGGCCAAAGTATCGCCCGGGCGCGGCGTCAAGATCAATCATGTTTATTATTGGGCGGAGTCTCTGCGCGATCCCACCATTGAGCACAGCCAGATCGGTGTGCGGTACGACCCATTCGACGCCGGCGTCGCCTACGTTTTTACGGGCGGCCATTGGGCGCAATGCCACTCGGAATACTATCTCGCATTTCGGGGCCGATCCGAAAAGGAAATCGCACTGGCAAGCGCGGAGCTGCGAAGGCAGCAACAATGCCATTCTCAGGGACTCGACATCACCGCCAAGAAACTGGCCGCGTTCCTCGCGTCGGTCGAGTCTGAGGAAGCGCTCCTCCTGCAAAGACAACGCGACAGGGAAAGCTGCGATGTGCGCAACCGTGCTGCCGTCATACCTGCCGGCGATCGGTATAGGCCCGACGACGGTCTCCAGGCGCCAGTGGAGGATGGAATGGAACCAAGAGAGAACGCTCCAACCAGCTGTGAGATCTATGGGGAATTCTGATGGTGAAGCCATCTGAATTTCCGGCGGCGTTGTTGAGTTCGCCAGGGCCAGTCAGACTGAAATACTTCCAGGATTTCACGGTCGCGCATCCCCGACTGGTCGATGCCAAGGACCGGCTTCTCGCCGCCATTCGAGAGTGCGCGCCGAACTCGGTAATCCTGGTTCTCGGACCAACGGGAGTAGGCAAGACGACGCTACGGACGCGCGTCGAGCAACTCCTCACTGCGGAGTCGCTCGCGGATTTGCAGGCCGACCCGGCGCAACTGCCGGTAGTCAGCGTCGAGGCGGTTGCGCCGCCATCCGGCAACTTCAACTGGCGCGATCACTTCAGACGAATGCTGTACGAAATGAACGAGCCGCTCATCGATAAAAAACGCAAAATGGAAGGTTGCGATGTGGACGTCCATTTCATGCCTGGCATTAAGGCGCATGGCGAACAGTACCATTACGCTGTGGAGCAAGCGCTGCGCTACCGCCGGCCACGCGCCGTTCTGATCGACGAGGCACAGCATCTGGCTAAGATGGCATCCGGAAGGCGGTTGTTGGACCAGCTAGATGTCATCAAGTCCATCGCGAACCGCACGGGAACCGTGCATGTTCTGTTTGGCACCTACGATCTGCTGGCGTTCAGAAACCTCAGCGGCCAACTGAGCCGCCGCAGCGTCGACGTGCACTTTTGCCGCTATCGCGCCGGAAACGCCGAGGATCGCAGAATGTTCCTGAATATTCTCGGTTCGTTCGAGCGGCAGATGCCGCTTCCTGAGGCTCCAGAACTGGTAGCCAACTGGGAGTTTTTATACGAACGCAGCATAGGCTGTGTGGGCGTATTGAAAGAATGGCTTGTGAGAGCACTCGCCGTCGCCTTAAGCCGAAGCGCCGCGAAACTCACTTTGCGCGATTTGGCGGCACAGGCGCTGACCGTCTCCCAGTGCGAGAAGATCCTGGCGGAGGCAACAGAAGGCGAAGCGCGATTGACGGAGAGCGACGGAACGCGCTCGCGTTTCCGCTTGGCGCTCGGGCTGCCGGCCTTGGAGAGCGATCCAGATAAGCCGAAGGCTCCCGTTCTGCAGCGAGGGCTGCCTGGCCAGCGGCACGCCAAACGAGATCCAATCGGGGCGCCGGTGCTTGCATATGCGACCAGTGGAACTATCTGACTGCTGGCAAGTGACGATTCCGGAGATTCCCAGACGGAGCCGGCTGTATTCGCTCGAGCCGATGAATGTCGGTACGGCCGAAGTGGAAAGTCTCACAGGATACGTGGCGCGAATCGCCGAAGCGCATTGCGTATCCGTCTCCGATCTGGTCGGAGCCGAACTGTCCGACCCCGCATCTTCGTCTCCCTTATTCAACCCATACAGCCGCAAAGACCGCTCGAATTTCTTCTACGTCCAGTCCTACTCGATAAACGGAATCGCGGATGCCCCCGGGAGGTGGGTCGACGTTCTGGAAGCGGCCACATTACGGCGGGGCCTTTCCGATTTGACGCTCCTGACGTTTGCGGACCTGTTTTCCGAATCGCACCTGTTCAGGAATGTGAGCGCATGGTGTCCAAGCTGTTTTGAAGGCCGACGGCGCCACGGCATCCCGTACGAATCTCTTTTGTGGACTATTGAGACAGTGAAAGTATGCCCCTTTCATAGGCAACCTCTCGAAGATATTTGCCCCCATTGCCGGCGCCGGTCGCGGCCACTGGGTGCTCATGCCCGGCCTGGCCACTGTTGCCGGTGCGGGGGCTGGCTGGGTGGCGCCGGAGGACCAGTGGAGAAATCGATAAACGATTCGGATTTGGAACGTGAGATTTGGATCGCGCAATCGATCGGCGATTTGCTCGCTGCAGCACCAAACCTGAAAAGCTCTCCGCTCAGGCAACGCCTGCGTATCAATCTCTCCACTTGCGTTGATGCTGCCACAGGCGGCAACTTGCTTGCATTCGCGGCTATCACACGGACTTCGCGTAGCGCTTTGCGGTACTGGGTATCGGGCGTGCACCGGCCGGAGATTGGCGCTCTTTTGCGGATGTGTTACGCGATCGGCGTTCCTACTATCCAGTTGCTTGGCGATCCCGCGTCCACCAGTTTCGCCATTCTTCCGCTCCGCGACGATCGGGGCATTCAGTTACGGCGTCATGGAGACGAAGTCAGAATCGCCATGGATCGCGCTCTAACGGAAGATCCGCCGCCAAGTGTTTCCGAGGTTGCGCGGCGTCTGCATTTTGCACGGGGAGAGCGCCTGTATCAGATCGATCGCGCCAAAGCTTCGCGGCTGGCGTCAAGGCATCGCGATGCTATGCGAGCGCTAGAGCCAAGACCACGGGCGCCCCGGAAATGTGAGAGGCCTCAGATGAAGCGCATATTGGAGGAGTCGCTGGCTCGTCAGTATCCCATATCGATAAAGGAGATTGCCGCACAGAATGGATACGCGAATGCCGGTTGCATCAGGCTGGAGTTCCCCGACCCTTCTCGGGCCATCGGCCGGAAGATCGCCCAACTGAAGAAAGCCGAAATGAACGCAAATGGAGAGATCATGAAAGCTGCGCTGCAGGAAGATCCTCCGCCTACGGCGGGCCAACTGGCCAGCAGGTTGGGTTTCGCGGGGCAGGAAGTTCTGGCCCGAAATTTCCCCACCTTATACGCGGCGCTTCTTGAGCGAAGAAACGTTTACGAAAAAGCGAAAAGAAAGCAGCTGCACTCTGCCCTGATCTCTGCGCTATCAGAGAATCCGGCGCCGACTGTCCCTGCTGTATGCGAGCGGCTTGGAATCTCCACGAGTTGGGTTTACTGCCAACATAGGGACTTGGCCCGCGCCATTGCCGCCAGACATTTACGACAACGCGCCGAATCGATGGAGCAACGCCGTGAAGGATTGCGCAGCGAGGTCGTCGCTATCGTGAAAAACATGCTCGATCGTGGCGAGCACCCAGTTCAGGCTCGTGTACGAAAGATGCTTAGCGCGGACCCTGTGAAGGCGCGGAGAATGCTCGGCAAGTGCTTGAATGGAGTAATCTCAGAACTGCAGACGGCACGTCGGGGCGCAATACTCCAAGAGGTCAGTCAGCCACCATCGGATAAGCCACCAATTGGGACCCCAAAGCAAAACCATGTCACTTTAGCGGGAACCGGCTCGCGTGTTCCGGTGTCTTAAAGGAATGCTTCGTGTGCTTCCATCGCTAGTTGCCGTGCTGACCCTTTTGGCTTCCTCGGGGCTCGGGGACGATCTCCCCAACTTCGAGGCGGCATCGGTAAAGCACTCTGACCCGAACTCGAGGAGCGGCCCAAACGCATGTACGGGCGGCCCCGGCACGGCGGACCCCGGAATGCTCCACTGCACGAATAGCTCGCTTGCTCTGTTTATCTTGCAGGCTTACGACCTGAAATGGTACAAGCTCATATCGCCCGACTGGGTCATCCACGGTGGGAGTCAGTCCGGCTACGATGTCAGCGCCAAGATCCCGCCGGGTACGTCGAAGGCAGACTACAGGCTCATGCTGCAACGCCTGCTGGCCGACCGCTTTCACCTCGTGGTGCATCGTGAAAGCAGGGAACTCCCAGTCTATTCATTGGTTCCCGGCACAGGCAAGCCGAAGCTTATTCTCTCCTCTTCTCCGGCACCTCCCGGTCCGCGTTGCGCCACGTCCATGGTCAAGAACCATTTCCACTGGGCGTGCCACAACACGCTCCTCAAAGATCTGGCAGGGAACCTGGAGACTCTGTTTTGGAGTGATGTGATCGATGAAACCGGCCTTAACGGCGAGTATGATTTTACTCTTGATTTCATACCGACGGAAGAATGGCAGGGGAGAGTCGGCTGGTCCCCCTCGAACGGGATTGCCGATGACACTCCGACCTTGGATACCGCGATCTCGGCCCAGCTCGGCCTAAAGCTGAAGAGGGAGAAAAGGCCAGTGCAAGTTCTGGTCTTCGACAAGGCGGAAAAGAATCCGACTGAGAACTAATTTCCTTTGCCTCGTTTGGGCGACCACTTCGCCCGCATTAACGACAGGGACCGCTGGCTTTCCGACAATGGTTGGCAAACGATACCAGTAACTGCCCAATTCCGCTGGCCGCGTAGACGACCTGGACTTTGGCTCAATGATCGCTCCAAAATCCCGCGTTCCGTGCGATCAATTCTGCCCACCGTCTACCGATCCAGTTCACTTCTGGTTTGCCTTCGGTCGTAGGTGCTCAGAAATTACTGGCCACTTTATGATTCAAAACGGCCATTTTATGGTTCAAGTCACAGCGACGCTCTCACTGAAATGAGCACGCTCTGGCGCCGAAGTTCCCGCGCCCAATTGCGCGAGTACGTCCAAAGCCCGCGCACGATGTATCGGGGTTACGGACTGAGAGTATGCCACCGCGAGATGGAACACTTCATCCACGTTGCCGCGACGAAGTGCACGAACCGCGCCCCAAGGCAGATCATCGTCATAGTCGCCCTGGAACGAGTCTGAAAACAACTCCTCCGCAGTCTTAGGGGCATCCGATCCCTGGTCGTAATCCATGGCTACCTGCGTGCAATGTGTAAGCGAGGCTGCGCCGATCCTCAACGGCTGAGGAACCGTCAACGATCAAAGTCACGCCGCGTTCGACTTCAGTTCCTCACGGATGATTCGGCGCAGCGTTTCCTCGAACCTCGGGGCTTTGCCGTCGAGGTATTCCCGAAGCGCTGCATTGATGAGGGTCTGATAGCCGTTCGCTCCGCCCGATTCCTCCGCCATTCGAAAGAAGCGGTCCACAATATCCTGGTCCAGTCGAATGGTGATCCGGGTCTTACCCTCGGGCTCAGGCTCAGGCAGGCGTACTCTGCCCCGCTTACCCTTGCTGAAATCGTATCGATCTTTCATCATTCTGCCTCGTACTGCTCGAGTTCGTGGGTTTCACCAAGCCGCGCAGAGATAATTCGAATGTTCTCGCCCCGCCACGTGTACACGACCACGAGCAAGCGGCCTGCCGCTCCCATACCAATCGTCACGAATCGCTGCTCGCCCGGGTCAGACTCCTCATCCGGGATCGTGATGGCGTAAGGGTCATCAAACACGGGAATCGCTTCAGGCAAGCGGACGCCATGCTTGCGAAAGTTGATTCCGGCTTTGCTCTCTTCGTCCCACTCAAAGCCCACGACCCTATTGTACGTACGCGACGTACATACGTCAACTCTGTGGCGGTGCGACGACAGAGCTTGATACAATCCAAGTAGCGCTGACGGAAACGCAGCGACTCGAACTCTCGCCGCCTTTTCCAGGCTGCATGTAAGTCCGGGACTTGATCGAGGTCTGACAGGTACCAAGGCTATGCTCGACAATTTGCTCCAACCCGCCGCATCCGCGAACGATTTTCTCTACGCCAAAGCAGCCGCACGCAGGCTCTCCATGGTGACCTGCTACGATTACACCTTCGCGCGCCTGCTCTCCGAAACCGCCATCGATGGCATCCTGGTGGGCGATAGCGCCGTCATGGTGATGTACGGCCACCCCTCCACCCTTTCCGCCACGGTGGACCTCATGCGCCTCCACACCGAGGCGGTCGCGCGCGGCGCGCCGGGCAAATTCCTCGTCGCCGACCTGCCGTTTCTCTCCTATCGCAAGGGCATTCCCGCGGCGCTCGATGCGGCCCACGCGCTCCTCGGCGCCGGCGCGCACGCCCTGAAACTGGAAGGCGTGGACGGTCACGAGGACGTCATCCGGCGCATGACCGAAAGCGGCATTCCGGTAATGGGCCACCTCGGGCTTCAGCCGCAGTCCGTCCGCAGTTATGGCGGATTCAAAATTCAAGGCCGCGGCGAAGAGGCCGGCCGCGAGATCCTGCGCCAGGCTCTGGCGCTGGAGGAACTCGGCGCCTTCGCCGTCGTTCTCGAATGTATCCCCGCGCCCCTCGCCCGCGAGGTTACCGCCGCGCTGCGCATCCCCACCATCGGGATTGGTGCCGGCGCGGATTGCGACGGCCAGATCCTTGTTCTCCAGGACCTCCTCGGCATGAACCGCGACTTCCGGCCCCGGTTCGTGCGCTCTTTCTGGGATGGCGCCGGCAGCATCCACGACGCCATTGGCCGCTTCGACGCTGCCATCAAAAGCGGCGCCTTTCCCGCCGGCGAGGAGAGCTACCAATGATGCGCGTCTGGCGCCGGCTCGACCAGTGGCACGAACGCCGCCGCGCCATAAGCGAACAGGATGTCGGCTTCGTCCCTACCATGGGCGCCCTGCACCGCGGCCACGCCTCGCTGGTCGAACGCTGCCGCGCCGAAAACCAGGTCGCCGTGGCCAGCATTTTCGTGAACCCCTCGCAGTTCAACGATCCCCGCGACCTGGACCGCTACCCCCGCACGCTGGACCGCGACCTCGCCCTTCTCGAAAGCCTTGGCGTTGACGATGTCCTCGTGCCCGCCGCGCACGACCTCTACCCCCACGGCTACCGCTTTCGCATTGAAGCCGACTGCCTCACCGCCGCGATGGAAGGCGCCCACCGCCCCGGCTTTCTGCAAGGCGTCATGACCGTCGTGATGAAGCTGCTCCAACTGGTGCGTGCCCGCCGCGCCTATTTCGGCGAGAAGGATTTTCAACAGCTCCAGGCCATCCGCGAGATGGGGAGCGACTTCTTTATCCCCACAGAGATCGTCGCCTGTCCCACCGTTCGCGCCGCCTCCGGCCTGGCCGAAAGCTCGCGCAACGCGCTGCTGTCGGAAGCCGGGCGCGACAAGGCCGCCCTGATCTTCCGCGCCCTCACCACCTCGTCCCATCCTGCCGAAGCCTCCGCCGCCCTCGCCGCCGCGGGCTTCACCGTGGATTACGTAGAAGACCATTGGGACCGCCGTTTCGCCGCCGCCTTCCTCGAAGGCGTCCGCCTCATCGATAACGTCCCGCTGGCGAGAGTGGATCCATGAGCCGGGTCCCATTTCATCGCGGAGGCGCGGAGACGCAGAGGAAGACGCGGAGAAAGCTGGATGTTTTCCCTGCGAGCGGCGCTCGGCGGAAGTTGTCCGGCAGACTGGCAACCCATCTGGAGGACAATAAATGTATCCGTCTCTCTTCCTCGTTCTCTCCGCGTCTTCCTCCGCGTCTCCGCGACTCCGCGATGAGTTCGAACTAACATGCTCTTATGTCTCGATGTCGGCAATTCCCAGATCTTCGGCGGCGTCTTTGATGGCGCTGAACTGAAGACCACCTTCCGCAGCACCTCCCAAATCCGTGCCTCCTCCGACGAGTACGGCACCTTCCTCCGCACCGTCCTGCGCGAAAACGGCATCGATCCGGAACACATCGATGGCGGCGCCATCTGCTCGGTGGTCCCCGATGTCGTCCACTCTCTCCGCAACGGCTTCCGCAAATACTTCCGCCTGGACCCGTTCCTCCTTCAGCCCGGCGTTAAGACCGGCCTCAAGATCCGCTACCGCAATCCGCTCGAAGTGGGCGCGGACAAGATCGCCAATGCCATCGGAGCCGTCGAACTACACCCTGGCCGCAATCTCCTGATCGTGGATTTCGGCACCGCCACCACGCTCTGCGCCGTCACCAGGGACAAGGAGTACCTGGGCGGCGTCATCACCCCGGGCATCCACACCTCCATGGCCGCCCTGGAATCCAACACCGCGCGCCTGCCCGTGGTGGAGATCGTCCGGCCCGCGGAAATCCTGGGCCGTTCCACTGTGGAGAGCATTCAGGCGGGCCTGTATTACGGCACCCTGGCCGCGGTGCGATCGCTGGTGGCGGCCGTCACCCTTCGCCATTTCGCGCAGGATCCGCCAGTGGTATTAGGAACCGGAGGCTTCGGACGCCTGTTCGAGGAGGAGGATCTCTTCGACGCATTCCTGCCGGAGTTGCCGCTCCTCGGCCTGCGCCGCGCCGTAGAGCTTTCCGCTACGCCGCAAAAATCCGCTGTAGATTCTCACCCAGAATGAGCCGCGCATCCGACGCGCTGATCCCCAAATCGGAAAGGGTCCGGGTTTGCGCCTCGTAGACTTCGTAGTTCCAGCCGCGCGGAAAGAACGAAGAGTCGGTGCCGAACAGCAGGCGCGCCGCTCCCGCCACGTCCATCGCCCGGTGAAACACCGTCTTCAGATCCAGGCCCTCGTAACGCATCCAGGAATTGCTGCTGGACGTGTCCAGGTAGACGTTGGGACAGAGGTCCGCCAGCATCAGCGCCTCCCGAAAGAAGCCCGCTCCGAAATGCGGTACCACAAAGCGCACCTGCGGATACCGTTGCGCCGCCGCGTGCAATTCCAGCGGATTGGAGTTGCGCATATCGAACGCCGAAGGCAATCCCAGTTTCTTGCGCACGCCCACGGTGAGAACGCCGCGATGCACGAACACCGCCTGCCGTTGAGCCGACGCCTGTTGCAGCAATCCATCCACACAAGGGTCGTGCAGCGAATACCCATGCATGGCCGGAAACAGGCAGATGGCGTTCAGACTGGGATTGATGGTGTTCTGCGTCAGGGGGTTGACCATCGCGTATGCGAAAAACCGGCCGGGCACCGCTGCCTGCGCGGCGATCACCGAAGGCTCATCGCCGGGAACGCTGGCGATCAGCGCCGCCTGCGCCACGCCGTACTGGCCCAGTTCGTCGCGCCAGCGCAACGCCAGATCTTCGGAGTTGCCGGGGAAGTCCCAGCCCACCGCGGCCGCCACCTCGTGATCGTCCTTGCCGCATTGCGAAGCCAGCGATTCGAAAAAGCGGCGGGAAAAGAAATGTACGTGCGCGTCGGCGACGTCGCAGTTACCCCACGGAGTTTGCATCCGGTTTGTTCCAGTGCGTGATGCCCGCGGCCAGCGCCAGTTGGGTCAGCCCCGCCACGTTGTTCACGCCCAGCTTCTTCATCATGGTCTTACGATAGCTGCGCACGGTCTGCAGCCCCAGATCCAGCAGGGCCGCGATGTCCTTGCTGGTCTTCCCTTCGGCCACCAGCCGGAGCACCTGCAGTTCGCGCGGCGAGAGCGATTCCAGCGGACTGCGGTCGTGCGTCTCCAGGTCGCCGCGCTGAATGCGTTGCAGCAGCCGGTCGGAGACTTGCGAGCTCAGATAGCTGCCGCCGCGCGCCACCGTACGCAACGCATCCAAAAGTTCGGTCGACGACGCCTTCTTCAGCACGAACGCGCGAGCCCCGCTCCGAATCGCGCTCACTACCGAGTTCTCGTCGTCGTACATCGAAAGGATCACCACCTTCACCTTGGGGCAGTGACGCAGCAGTTCCGTGGTGGCCTCGATCCCATTCATTCCTGGCAGCCCTATGTCCATCAGAACGATATCGGGGTTGGTCTTCTTACACAGTTGCACGGCGTCGCCGCCGTTTTCCGCTTCGCCCACGACCCGGTAGTCGCTCCCGCGCTCCAGGATCGTCTTCACACCGTCGCGGACCAGTTTGTGATCATCGACGAGAACCACGTCGAATGGCATAGTTTTCTCAAACACCTTCCGCGGCGGCGGCGCGCACGTTGGTACCCGTACTCCGATTGCTTGTGATGGAAAAGTCCAGCCCGGCCTGTGCGGCGTAATGTTCCATGCTCAATAGCCCCAGCCCGCGGCACCCTCCCGCCACATCGCCCGGGTCGAACCCTCGTCCATTGTCGCGCACCTCTAAGACCGGCGCATTACGTGTGGACTTTACCGCGATTTCAATCATAGAGCAACTGGAATGTTGTACCGCGTTCTCTACGGCCTCCTGCGCAATCTGGTAAAGCGCCAGGGCCAGTTTCGGATCTATTTTGAGTGACGGGTCCACGTTCAGCCGGATCGATCCGGTAAAACGTTCCCGAACCCGCGCCGCCAGCCGGTCCAGCGCCGGGCGCAGGCCCGCCCGTTCCACCGTGGAAGGATTCAATTCATAGCTGTACTCGCGGACCTGTTCCATCATGGTTTCGAGCAGTTTCTGCACTTCCGCAATGCGCGCGCAACCTTCCGGAGAAATGCTTTCCAGGTCCATTCGTACTAAATCCAGTTGCAGCCCCAGCGCGGTCAAATTCTGGCCCACGGCATCGTGCAGGAACTTGGAAACCATGGCGCGTTCGAATTCCTGGGCCTTCAGTGCGCCCAGTACGGCGTTGCGCAGTTCGCGTTCGGCCTTGGCCCACTGGGTGCTCTCGCGGGCCATGCAGGCGGCATACTTGATCTTGCCCTCAATGCGAACGGGGAATACCGAAACGCTCCAACTGGTATCGCGGCAGCGCTCCCGCAGAATCAGGGTTTCACCGCGCAGCGCCTGCGCGAAGCGCGCCTTCCATGTGGCTGCCACGTCCGCATCCAGGGCCTCGGACACCTTGCGTCCCAGCAACTCCGCGCCCGGTTTGCCCAGAATACACGACGTATCGCCGTAAACCCGGTGAAAAACGCCTGCCGCGGTGACTACCCAATGGCAAGCCGGACTCTGATCGAGCACCAGCTCGGCAAGAGATTGGGGATCGGCCACGGCTTAGGCCTTAGCGCTTTCGCGCGACTACCTTGCGCACCGCGGCGGCCACATTCACGGCAACCAGGCCGTACTTCTCCAGCAGTTCATCGGGCTGGCCGGATTCCGCATAGGTGTTCTGAATGCCTACGAACTCCATGGGAACCGGAACGGTCTCCGCCACTACCTGTGCCACCCGTACGCCCATTCCGCCGTCCACCAGGTGCTCTTCGGCCACCACGATCGCGCCGGTCTCGGTTGCCGCCTTGCGGATCGCGTCCCGGTCCATCGGTTTCACCGTGTGCATATCGAGCACGCGAACCGAAATGCCCTCCGCGTCCAGCACGTCCGCCGCCAGCAAAGCCTGGGCCACCAGCAGCCCGTTGGCGATTACCGTCACATCCTTGCCTTCGGCTACTTCAATGGCCTTGCCGATTTCGAACTTCTGGTCCCCGTTGTATACGATGGGGCATTTCGGCCGGCCCGTGCGCACAAATACCGGACCCACATGCGCTGCCGCCTCGCGAATCAGCGCCTTGCACGAATTCTCGTCGGCCGGCGCGATCACTACGAATCCCGGCAGCGAGCAGGCCAGCGAAATCTCTTCCACGCTCATCTGCGAAGGCCCGTCTTCGCCAATCGAAATGCCGCTGTGCGTCCCCACCACTTTCACGTTCAAATTGGGATACGCTACTGAAACCCGGAGCTGCTCGAATCCCTTGTTCATCACGAACACCGAGAAGCTGGAAACGAACGGAATCTTGCCCGCATAGGCCAGGCCCGCGCCGATTCCCACCATGTCGCCTTCCGCAATGCCCACCTCCACAAAGCGGTCGGGAAACTCCTTCGCGAAATACGAGGTCATGGTGGACTTGGAAAGGTCCGCGTCGCACACCACGATGTCTTTGTTCTCACGGCCCAGTTCCAATAGCGTCCGGCCGAATGCTTCCCGCGTGGCCGCGCCAAGTTTGATTTCGAATTTGGTTTTCGCCGGCATGTTATCTCAGCTCCTGTAAAGCCAGTACCACCTCGGCCGGCGTGGGAGCCGTACCGTGGAATTTCGGGTTGTTCTCCATGAACGAAACACCCTTGCCCTTGATCGTGTGAGCCACAATGGCGGTCGGTTTGCCCTTCGTGGCTTCCGCTTCCTCGAGTGCCTTCCGGATGGCCACCAGGTCGTGGCCGTTGATCTCCAGGGTGTGCCACCCGAATGCGCGCCATTTGTCCGCCAGCGGAGCCACCTCCATGATGTCTTTGACAAAACCGTCAAGCTGAATCTGGTTGTAATCCGTGAACACGACGATATTGTCCATCTTGTGGAAAGCCGCCGCCATCGCGCCTTCCCACACCTGCCCTTCCTGAGATTCGCCATCGCCCAGCATCACGTACGTGCGCGACGGACTGCCGTTCAGGCGCGCCGCGAGGCCCATCCCGATGGCCAGCGAAACCCCGCCGCCCAGCGAGCCGGTGGATGCCTCAAGGCTATGGATGAAGCGCACGTCGGGGTGCCCCTGGTAGACCGAGCCCAGTTTGCGCAGCGTGTTGAGCTGATCCTTCGGCGTATCCGGATATCCGGCTTCCGCCATGGCGCAATAGAGCACGGGCGCGGCGTGGCCCTTGGAAAGTATAAAGCGGTCGCGATCCGCCCACTTGGGGTTCTTCGGATCGATCTTCATGTAGTCGAAAAAGAGTTCGACCACCATCTCCACGGCGGAAAGCGAACCACCCGGGTGGCCCGATTTCGCGTCCCCAATCATCTCAATAATCTCGCGGCGGATACGCTTGGCGATGTCTTGAAGTTCCGGTATTGGTTTTGGCATGGGACCTTTTTATTCTATCAGGCCGGTAACGCCCGGCCGCCCGGTCAAGTGCCCGATTCAGAGACGCGACCGTTAGGGAGCGTTAGAATTGGGGTGACGTTGGTGACGTACCTGATCACGTTCGCCTGCTACGGCGGCCACCTGCACGGCGAAGAATCCGGCTCGGTCGATCCCGCTCATCATGTACCTGGAACCCCGATTTTGGAACCCAATTCCGTTCGTGCCGCCTGGGAGAAGCAACTCATGGATCAGCCTCCCTATTACCTGGACCGGATCCGTCGCGACGCGGTTTTGGAAGCGATTCAGGACGTATGCGGGCATCGTGGTTGGAACCTGCTGGCGGCCCATGTACGAAGCAATCACGTGCATACGGTGGTGGAAGCGGAGATTGCGCCAGAGCGGGTGATGAACGATTTCAAGGCTTATGCCAGCCGCCGGCTGAATCGGATGGGCTTGGATGGACCGGACCGAAAGCGATGGGCACGCCATGGCAGCACACGATGGTTGTGGAAACCGCAGCATGTCTCGGCGGCCATGCAGTACGTCTTGGCCGAGCAGGGGGACGCCATGAGCGTCTTCGAGTCTCACGATCTTTCATGAAAGGCGGCGGAAAACGCTCCCTTACGGTCGCGTCTCTGAATCGGGCCGCCCTCCCCGCCCGGCGCCGGAAAAAGAATGCGAACTCCTGGCCCGCCTGTTCGTATAAACCCTTAGAGACCTCCCATGAATTTTGCATCCGACGTCCGCCTGGCGCTTCGGAGTCTTTCGAAGGCCCCCCTGTTCACCGCCGTCGCCGTGCTTTCCCTGGCACTCGGCATCGGCGCCAACACCGCCATCTTCTCGCTGATCGATCAGTTGATGCTGCGCCTGCTCCCTGTGCGGAATCCCACCGAACTCGTCCTGCTCGATAGCCGCGGCAACCACATGGGGAACAATCGCGGCGCCAACAGCTTCTCGTATCCCATGTACCAGGATTTTGCCGCGCACAACCAGGTGTTCAGCGGCATCATGGCCCGTGTCGCCACGCCCGTCAGCATGAGTTTCAGCGGGCAGACCGAGCGCGCGTCCGGCGAGATGGTGTCGGGCACCTACTTTCAGGTCCTGGGCGTGGGCGCGGCGGTGGGCCGCACCATCGCCCCGGATGACGATAACTCCGTCCTGGGTCACCCCGTGGTGGTGCTGAGCTACCGCTACTGGCAGGGCAGGTTCGCCGGCGATCCCTCTATTCTCAACCAGACCATGGTGCTGAACGGCCACAATTTCACTGTCATCGGTATCGCCGGCCGCGGGTTCGATGGCATCGAGCCCGGCTCCGTCACCCAGTTGTTCGTCCCCGTCACCATGAAAGCCTGGATGAATCCCAACGGCGCCGGCCTCGAGGACCTGAACGACCGCCGCAGTACCTGGCTGCAGATCATCGGGCGCCTGAAGCCCGGCGTCACGCCCCAACAGGCCCAGGCGTCCATGCAGGTGCTCTTCCATCAGATCATCGAACTGGAAGCCAAGGACCCGCAAATCTCCCGCGCTTCGGAGTACGACCGCCGCGAGTTCCTCAAATCCACCATCCATCTCTTGCCGGCCGCCACGGGCCGCTCTTTCCTGCGTCAACAGATGGCCCGGCCCCTTGAAGTGCTCATGGCCATCGTGGTGTTAGTGCTGCTGATCGCCTGCGGCAATGTGGCCAACCTTCTGCTGGTGCGTGCCGCCGGAAGGCAGCGTGAGATCGCTGTGCGTCTGGCGCTGGGCGCGAGCCGCTGGCAAATCATGCGCCAGTTGCTGGTGGAAAGCATGCTTCTCTCGCTGACCGGAGGCGTGCTGGGCATCGGCGTGGCCTATGCCGGCGCCAGAAGTCTGCTCGGCTTCCTGCCGCAGGGCAGCACTCCGCTGGGCCTCGCGGCCACGCCCGACGCGCGCGTTCTGCTGTTCAACTTTGGCGTGGCTCTCATCACCGGACTGGCCTTCGGCCTGGTCCCCGCACTGCAAGCCACCAACCCCGCCGTCGCGCCTACACTCAAAGAACAGGCGGGCGCGGTGGCCGGCACCAGTCAGGGGCGCCTTCGCAAATCCCTGGTAGTTGCGCAGGTGATGCTCTCTCTCCTGCTGTTGATCGGCGCCGGACTGTTCATTCGCAGTCTTCAGAACCTGCGCGACGTGGGCCCCGGATTCCCTGCCAGCCACCTGATCGCCTTCACCGCCGATCCCTCCCTGAACGGCTACGACGGCGCGCGTTCGATCGCATTCTTCCGCGAGTTGGACCGCCGTCTGGCCGCATCGCCGGGTGTGCAGTCCGCCTCTATGGCCATGGAAGCCATCCTCGAAAATGACGAGTGGGACAGCACCATCAACCTGGAAGGCTACACCTCCAAACCGGGCGAGGATATGAATCCGCAATTCAACGGAATCTCTCCGGGCTACTTCGCTACCCTCGGTGTGCCCCTGCTGGAAGGCCGCGATTTCGACGATCGCGATACCGGCACCCTCAAGCATCCCGGCATCCCGTTCCCCGTTCCCAACGTGATTATCGTCAACGAAAAGCTGGCCAAACGGTATTTCGGCAACCGCAGCGCCATCGGCAGGCACATCGGATTCGGCAACGAACCCGGCGCCATCGCCGACATGGAGATCATTGGCGTGGTCAAGGACTTCAAATATATGGGCCTCCGCGACGAAATATCCCGCCAGGCCTTCATCCCGTACCTCGGCCTCCCCTTCGCCAGAAACATGACCTCGTACGTCCGCACCGCTATGCCGCCCGAACAGGCCTTCAACCTGATCCGCCGCGTGGTTGCCGGCCTGGACCGCAACCTGCCGGTGTACAACATGCGCACGCTCGAAAGCACCATCGACGCATCGTTGTTGAATGAACGCCTGGTGGCCTCTCTTTCGGCGCTCTTCGGTGCGCTGGCCACTCTGCTCGCCATGATCGGGCTCTACGGCGTGATGGCCTACACGGTGGAGCAGCGCACCCGCGAGATCGGCATTCGCGTGGCCTTGGGCGCCAGCCGCGGCAACGTGGTCTGGCTGGTGATGAAGGAAGTGGTGGCGATGGTCGGCGTCGGCTTTGCCGTCGGTCTGCCGGTGGCATGGCTGTCTGCCCGCCTGGTCGCCAGCCTGCTGTACGGAATCCGTCCGGACGATCCGGCCGTCATCGCCGTCGCCATGACCGTGCTCGCCGCCGTCGCTTTGCTGGCCGGCTACCTCCCGGCCGCCCGTGCGTCGCGCGTCGATCCCCTGCGCGCCTTGCACTACGAATGACCGTTGGGCAAGCCAGAGAGGCGGCGCGGCCTCGGACCTCGACCATCGGTGGAAGTGCGGGGGCGCTGCGCCGGGATCGAGCGCGCCCTCCCGCAAATCTGCCTTTCCGGGACGCGACCGTGAGGGAGCGTTTGCCGGGCGGCTGACCCGCTTAGTTACACTGAAGCCAACCCATGCAACTGCATACTTACCTCAATTTCAACGGAAACTGCCGCGCCGCCTTCGCCTACTATGAAAAGCACCTGGGCGGCAAAACCACTATGATGATGACCCATGCCGATGCACCCTTCCCGCCGCCCGCTCCGGAATGGGGACCGATGATCATGCACGCCCGCATGGACCTGGGCGATACCGAATTGCTGGCAGCGGACGTCCCGCCCGAGCGCCACCAGCCCATGCGCAGCGCGTATCTTTCGCTCTCGCTCGACGGAGCCCAAGAAGCCGAGCGCGTCTTCGCCGCTCTGTCCGACGGCGGAGAAGTGTTCATGCCCATGCAGGAAACCTTCTTCGCCGAGCGTTTCGCCATGCTGCGAGACCAGTTCGGCACTCTCTGGATGGTCATCGCCGAAAAGCCCAGGCAGTAGTCTACTCCTGCCGCAGAGCCGCCATGGGATCGGTCCGCATCGCCCGCCGCGCCGGAATCAGGATCGCCAGCGCGGCCACCGCGATCAATCCCAGGGGCACGCCCGCCAGAGTCAGCGAATCGTGCGAACTCACGCCCCAGAAGACGAACGCCACCACCCTCGCCATGCCGAATGCCGGCAGCAGTCCCAGCGCCACGCCCACCGCCGCGGTCCGCATCCCGTGCCCGAAGATCATGCGCAGCACGCCCGTCTGCCCCGCGCCCAGCGCCAGCCGGATCCCGATCTCGTGAGTCTGCTGCGACACCACGTACGACATCACGCCGTACACCCCGATCACCGAAAGCGCCAGCGCCAGCACTCCGAAGCTGCCCATCAGCCACGCCAGGTAATGCCAGCCGAAAGCCTCCTGCCGGACCAGCACCGCCATGGTCGCCAGATTGTCGATGGGCTGTTCCCGGTCCACCGAGCGGATGGCCGCCGATACCGCCGGCGCCAGCGTCATCGGGTCGCCGGCAGTCCGCACCGCGATGTTCATTTCGCGCTCCGGAAACTGGGCGTATGGCACATACACCATGGAGTGCGGGTCGCGGTCCAGCGCGCTGTACGGAATATCGGCCACCACTCCCGCGATGGTGATCCACGGATGCCCCGCGTTGCCCAACCTCAGGCGCCTGCCGAGCGGCGATTCGTTCGGCCACCAGCGCCGCGCCATGTATTCGCTGATCACCGCCTGCGGCTGCGCATCGCCATTCAGCGGCCGGCCGGAGCGCAGCGCAATGACCAGCGTCTGAAAATAATTCAGGCTCACGGCCTGCACCCGCACCGTGGTCTCGGGTCCCGCCGGCATCTGCCGGTTCTCAATCGCCAACCGCTCCGAACTGGCGTGCCGGCTATAAGGTAGCGCCGTGACCGCCGCGGCCGAGCGCACCCCGGGCAGCCCGCCGATTCGCGCCAGCACGCTATCGTAAAAGCCCGCCACCTGCCGGTTCTCCCGATATTTTTCCTGGTTCAGCACCAGCCGCAGCGTGAGCAGGGAAGCCGGTTGCCGCTCCGGCGCTGCGCCCACCAGGGTGCGGAAGCCGCGCACCGTGAGACCCGCGCCCGTCAGCAGCACCAGAGCCAGTGCGATCTCCACGGCCACCAGCGCCGACCGCAAACGATGCCGCGCCGGCGGCGCAAAGCGGTTCTGCCAGAGGCTGCGCGAGCAGCGCCACGCCGGCGCCAGGCCCGAGAGAATTCCGCTGGCCGCCGCCGCGCCCAACGCGAAAGCCAGCGCGCGCCCGTTGAGTTCGATTTCGGCCCATCCCGCCATGTAACGCCGGATTTCCAGCGGGATCGACCATTTGATCGCTGCCAGGCTCCAGCGGGCCGCCACCAGCCCCAGCAGTGCACCCGCCACTGCCAGCACCATGTTCTCCGTCACCAGTTGTCGCACAATTCGCCCGCGTCCGGCGCCCAGCGCGGCGCGCACCGCCACTTCCCGCCAGCGGCCGGTGGCGCGCGCGAATTGCAGGTTGGCCACATTCACGCAACAGATCAACAGCACGAACATCGATGCGCCCGCCAGCATCATCGCGAACACCGGAAAGTAGTCGCCCAGCATGGCGCGGTCCAGCGACCATGCCACGAACCGCCGCGATTGATTGGTAGCCGGATATTCCTTCTCCATCCGCGGCCCCATGGTATTCAGTTCGCTCGCCAGGTTGCCCAGGGTGCGCCCCGGCCTCAGCCGTCCCGCGGTTTCGAAAACCGAGGTGGCCCGCGAATGCCGCTGCTCCGGCGTCAGGGCCATGGGCTGCCACAAGTCCCGCCAGCCGCGCGGAAACTTGAACCGCGCCGGCATCACTCCCACCACCGTGCAATCTCTTCCGTCTACCCGCACCGTGCGCCCCACAATGCGCGGGTCGGCGCCGAAATGGTGGCGCCACAGGTCGTCACTGATCACCACCACCCGGTCGCGCCCGGGCTGGTCCTCGCCCGCCTGGAAGCCGCGCCCCATTGAGGGCTGCACGCCCGCCACATCGAAAAAGTTCAGCAGCACCCGCGCCGCTTCCACGCGCACCGGCTCTCCGCCCGCGTCCACAATACTGGCCTGCACGGTCTTCCATCCGGTCAGGCTGTCCAGCGTGGTGGTGTTTGCAAGAATCTCCTCCAGGTCGCCGGGCGAAATCGCCGACGCCACGATGCGGATTGCCCGGAGTCGCCTGCAGCACGCTGGCGATGGTATCCTCGCGCGGCAGCGGCAGCGATTGCCGGAGCACCGCGTCGAACATCGTGAAAATGGAAGTCGTCGCGCCGATGCCCAGCGCCAGCGTCAGTGCCGAAACGGCCGCGAATCCCGGATCGCGCCGCATCTGCCGCACCGCGTAACGCACATCCTGCGCCAGCGTCTCCAGCCAGCCAAACGTCCACAGGTCCCGGCACTGCTCCCTGACGAATCCGGCATTGCCGAACGCACGCCGCGCCGGCAGTGCACCGCCCAACTTGGCTTCGCGCATGGCCAGGTGGAAATTCATTTCGTCTTCCAGGTCGCGCTCCAGTTGGCCGCGCCGCGCCAGTGCCTTCAAACGAAGCCACAGGTTGGTAAGCCGCTCCCTCATGCCGTCTCCATGATTCGTCCGATCGCCGCCGCCATCCGCGCCCAGTACGCCGCCTCGTCCGCCAGTTGCCTGCGCCCCGCCGCGGTCAGCCGGTAATACTTGGCGCGGCGATTGTTATCGGATGTGCCCCACTCGGCCGCCAGCAGCCCGCGCAATTCCAGGCGGTGCAGCGCCGGATACAGCGCGCCTTCCTCCACCCGCAGCACTTCTTCGCTCCGGCTCTGAATGTGCTCCACAATCGCGTACCCGTGCATCGCGCCGCGCGCCAGCGTTTTGAGGATCAGCATATCCAGCGTGCCCTGCATCAGTTCGCCTGCTTTTTTATCTGCCATGGCTACACTCCCAGCCCCAGGTCGTAGGAATCCGCCAGGTCTTCGTACAGCAGTTTGGATTCGCCCCAGCCGTCGCGCCGAAGCTTGCGCGCCCACACATAGTCGAACGTGAACCACACCAGGTACACCGGAAACAGGAAAGGAATCTCAGCCGCCGCGGCAATCATCCCCGAGACCAGCGGGATGATCACGCACAGCACCCCGAAGTAGCCGCCCAGCACGGCTACCAGCGGTTTTTGCCCCGGCCGGTAGGAGCACGTGAAGGGCAGTTGCTGCCAGCTATGAAAGCGCACCTCGAAGATGAACAGCGATACCAGCACCTGCAAAATGGTCATGCGCAGCGTCATTCCCCAGCCCAGAATCACCACGGAAACCGGCGTCAGCACCGCGTAGACCGGCAGCACCGCGTAGGCCATTACGAATCGCTCCATCGCCTGCATCCACTGCTTGCGCCCCAGGCTCTCGGTGATCTGGAACATCCAGTTGGCCCGCAGTTCGCTGGGCACCGACATCACGTGCCGGATGCCGCTCAGAATCACCACCGAGCAGGCCAGCGGCCAGAAGAGCACCAGAAACCGCACCGCCTTTAACCCGCCGTGACGGGCAAAAACGGCGCCATCGATAATCGAGCTGTTCAGCATGATGGCCACCGCGCCGCCGATATATGCCAGCCATAAAATGCGGTGACTGCGGCTTCGCGCCAGCGTCTTGGCCATGAACTGCATCACCGCCTCCTGCTGCGGATCGCGCGCCAGCAGGCGCAGCAGGCTGAACCGCCGCGACGCGCGGCGCCGTCAATTGCACCGGCGTTTCCAGCAGCAGTTTGCGGTAGCGCCGGTAGCTCAGAAGGTACGTCAATACGCTGAGCACCGCCGCCACACCGCACGCGGCCAGTGCCCGGTGTGCCATCGCCGCATAGAACGGGCTGGCGTCGCCGGCCAGGTTTTCATGCAGCCCGGTGAACCACACCGGCGGCAGCCATGCGCCGAATTGCGCCAGCCGCGCGATCGTCGCCGGCTGCCATTCTTTGATCGACCAACTATACAGCCGCCCAGCAGCAGTACAGCGATCAGCGCGCCCTGCACGTACACCGAAACCGCGCGAACCAGCGCGCCGGCAGCACGTTCAACAGCGCCCCTTGCAGCGCCAGGATGGCGAAGAACACGAAGAAGCAGGCCAGCCCCGAAGCCGCCGCCTGCGCGCCCATGTGAAAAAGAAACGATGCGTGCTCCTGCCATCGGCCGGTGAATTCGATCGGCGCGATGATGCTCGGCAGCAGGTTCATCGCCGCGATGATGGCCGTGGAGAAGATCAGCACGCTCAGGAATCGCGCCGTGAAAATCTGCCGCGAGAGAATCGGTTTGCCCGCCAGCGCCAGGTAATCGCGCCCGCTCGGAAACAGCGACTGCCATTCCAGCAGCGCCACCAGTCCCGTAATGCAGAACACCAGCGTCACCAGCGAAAGCTCATCGGCGACCGTGGCCGCGCGCAGCGCTTCGGCATGCGCCGCCAGCGCGCGATACTTGGCGGCCGCCCGCGGATCCAGATACCCTTCGCGGATCAGCAGAATGCCCGCCGGCAGCAGCAGCGAGATCGCCCCCACGGCTACGTTCTGCCACTGGCCCGGCGCGCCCCATTCGCCATCGAACATCCGGCCCAGAAAATGGCGCACCAGTTCGAACTGCACGCCGCGCGTTTCCCGGAACCACGTCATGCCTGCATCACCTCCAGAATGTGATGCGCTACTGCCCGGTGGTCGCGCTCCTCGGTCAGTTCGGCGAAGATGCCCTCCAGCGAGGGCTGGTGCATCAGGGTGCGCAGGTTCGCGATGGAATCGTGCGCGGCCACCCGCCCCTTGCACAGAATCAGCACCTGCGAGCAGACCTTCTCCACCACTTCGAGCACGTGCGAGCTATAAAAGATGATGCGCCCCTGCGCCGCCAGCCCCTGAATCAGATCGCGAAAAATCAGCGACGTGGTTACATCCAGCCCGGACAGCGGCTCATCGAACAGCAGAACCTCCGGATTGTGCAGCAGCGCCGCCGAGAGCAGGATCTTCTGGCGCATGCCCTTGGAGTAGGCCGAGAGCGGCGTGTGCTGGTCGTCCCACAGCGAGAACAGGTGCAGGAATTCGTCGATCTTCGGTTCCAGCACTTTCCGCTTCATGCTGTATAGCCGCCCGGAAAGCTGCAGGTACTCGCGTCCCGAAAGGTGTGGATACAGGTGCGGCTCTTCCGGGACATAGCCCAGGCGCGATTGAAACGCCGGAAGATCGTCGATCACGCTCCGCCCGTGGAACAGCACCTGCCCGGAGGTCGGCTCCAGCAGTCCGATGATCATCTTGACGGTGGTGCTCTTGCCCGCGCCGTTCGGCCCCACATAGCCCAGCACCTCCCCCGGCGCGATTCGGAAGCTGACCTCCTGCACCGCCATCAGGTGGCCGTAGCGTTTGCTTAAGGAGCGAATTTCCAACATCGCCTGCCTCCCATAATCGATTTATGGGAAGTATGCGACGATTTAGTCCGGAAAGCAAGGGCCGTTCACTTAGTGGTCGTCAGAAAACTACCAGGTCAATTGGCTCCGTCTGTCGCACAGTGTGGCCCTAACGCTCAGCGGCGATGACCACACTGGAATCGAGTATTAGTCCCACGCGGGCGGATTCCACGGCTTGCGATTGCGGACGATCCCTTCCACATCCGCGGCGAAGTCAGGATCAAGCGTGGGCGCACCGGAGCGGCAGCGCGGACCACCGCCAGCCGGCTTGAAGGCACCGATCCATACCTGTGACCATAACTTTTTCCTATCCGCGTTCATCCGCGTTTATCCGCGGCCAAATTGATTTTTTCCCGACTTCTGGCAAGCTCCGTCCTACCGCACCGCCGCCCCTGGGCGGATTTCGTCAGTGCCCCGCCGCAGCACCTGGTCGCCCGCCTTCAACTCGCCCATCACCTCTACCAGGTCTCCATCGCTGACGCCCTTCCTGACGTCCACCCATTCGGCTTTGCCATCCTGGTCGCGAATTACAAATGTCCGCTCGGTGGTAGTGACCACGCTGGTCTGCGGCACGAACAGCGAGGGGCGCGTCCGCCGCACGGGCCATTTCACCGTGGGATACATGCCTGGCGCCAGCGAGCCATCGCGATTGAAAACGTCGAGTTCCACCGCCATCGGTGCGCGTCTTCGCATCCAGCGCGTGAGCGATGCGCGCGATCTGTCCCGGAGTACGTCCGCTCGGGCCACGCCGGCACCTGGAACGGGACCGCGGCGCCGTTCACGATCCCGCTGACGTCCTCTTCCGGCACCGGCACCACCAGGCGAAGATGCGACACCTGCTGGATCACCAGCAGCGGCACGTCGTTCCCCGGCCCCACCAGCGCGCCCGGATGCACCAGGCGATCGGTGACCACGCCTTCGAACGGCGCCGTGATTTTCAGGTAGGCCTCCAGATCCTGCAGCGACCGCACCGCGGACTGCGCCACGAGCGTGGCCTGCTGCCGCGAATTCACCAGCGCCTTCGCGGCGTCCACCTGTTTCTCCGCCTGGATCACTTCGTTGCCGGCGATCGCGCCCGGCGTCTCCGCGGCCTTCTTCATGCGGTCGCTGGTAGCCTGTGCGGCGGCGAGCTGCGCTTCGGCCTGCAGCCGGTCCGCTTCCGCCGCCTGCACTTTCGATTCGGCCTCGGCGATGCGCGCGGCCATCTCCGGCGCGCTCAATTCGCACCAGCAGGTCGCCCTGCTTCACGGCGCTGCCGCGGTCCACCAGCACCCGTTCCACATAGCCGCGGACCTTGGCATGCAAGGGCACGCTGAGGAACGGCAGGAATTCGCCGGGCAGGTCGACCGTGCGGGAGACCGTCCTGCGACACCACCGGCGCCAGGCCGCTGGTCTGCGCCATCGCAGCCACGAGCACAAAGGCGACAGCACGAGCAGTTTATTGCGCTTCATAATATCGGCTCTCGGGATCCATCGGGTTCAGCGATGGCGAAGTGACCGGCGCGCGTCCCTGCAGAATGGCGTAAATCGACGGCAGAATGGTCAGCGTGGCGAACGTGGAAACCAGCAGCCCGCCGATCACGGCGCGGCCCAGCGGCGCCGATTGCGATCCGCCTTCGCCGAACCCGATCGCCATCGGCACCATGCCGAAGATCATCGCCGCGGCGGTCATCAGGATGGCGCGCAGCCGGCTGGCCGCGCCCTCGCGCGCCGCGTCCATCGAGCGGCACGCGCTCGTGCCGCGAAGCGCTCGGCGAACGTGATCAGCAGAATCGAATTCGCCACCGCGATGCCGATGGCCATGATCGCGCCCATGAACGATTGAATGTTGAGCGTGGTGCCCGTGGCCAGCAGCATCAGCAGCACGCCGCACAGCACCGCGGGAATGGTCAGCACGATCGCCAGCGCCAGCCGCAGCGATTGGAAATTCGCCGCCAGCAGCAGAAAGATCACCACCACCGCCAGCAGCAGGCCGGTGCGCAGCCCGCTGATGGTCTGCTCCAGCGGCGGGATCTCGCCGCGCATGACGACGTTGACGCCGCGCGGCGGCGCGCCCGCGCCGGCCAGCGCCCGATTCAATTCCGGCGCCGCTTCGCCCCAGCGTCAGGCCGTGAATATTGGCCGTGAGGCTGACGACGTGCTGCCCGTTGTAGCGCTCGATCAGCCCGGGCATGGTGCCCAGTTTCAGCGTCGCGATATCGTCGAGCTGCGGCTCGGTGCGTCCGTTCGGCATGACCGGCAGACGTCGCCGACCGCTTCCACGCTCTGCATGCGGTTCTGCGGCAGCTCCACCTGAATCTGAAACGCGTTGCCGGAGTTCGGATCGCGCCAGTAGTTCGGCTCGGTGAAGCGCGAAGAGGAAGTGGCCGGCACCACCGAGCGCACCACGTCCGCCATGGTCAGGCCGAACTGTCCGGCGCGGTCGCGGTCGATATTGATATCGAGCGTGGGGTAGTTGGACTCCTGCGCGAATTGCAGGTCGCGCAGGAAGCTCAGCTTCGCCATTTGCGCCCGCACCTTCTGCGCGTAGGCGTAATCGTCCGCCAGGCTGGCGCCCTGCACGGCGACTTCGATCGGCGTGGGCGATCCGAAGCTCATCACCTGGCGTGACGATATCGCCGGCTTCGAAGGAGACCTGGCACTCGGGCAGTTCGCGCCGCAGATCCTGCCGCGATGCGCTCGCGCAGCGCTTCGCCGCGCGGCGTGTCGGGCTTGAGCGCGACCTGGATGATGGCCTCCTGCGGGCCGCTGGTGAACAGATGGATCAGGTCGACCGGATAGCTGGAGGGCACCACGCCCACGAAATCGCTGGTGATGGTCGACATTGTTCTCGCCCGCATCGCTGCTGAATGATGTCGAGCGCGCGCAGCACGATGCGTTCGGTCTCTTCGATGCGCGTGCCCGCGGGCGCGCGCAGGCGGATGCGCAGCAGCGGAGCATTGGCGTCGGGAAAGATTTCCGTTCCCATGCGCGGCAACAGCACATAGAGCAGCCCGAACGCGCTCGCCAGATAAACCAAGCACCAGCGGCCAGCGCAGCCGCAGCACCAGCCGCAGATAGCGCTCGTAAAGCGACCGCAGCCGGCCGAACAGCCCTTCGTGCTCTTCGCCGCGATGCGCCTTCCTGCATCAGCCAGGTGGAGAACACCGGCACCAGGCTGCTCGACAGCAGGTACGACGCGATCATCGAAAACGCCACCGCCAGCGACAGCGGCACGAACAGCTGCCGGCCCACGCCGACCATGAAGAACGAAGGCACGAACACCGCCAGAATGCAGAACATCGAAAGCAGGCGCGCGCATGGCGGTGCGGCTGCACGCTTCCACCACCGCGCGCGCCCGCGAAACGCCGGGCAGCATCTGCGTGTGGATGTTCTCGATCTCCACCGTGGCTTCATCCACCAGCACGCCCACCGCCAGCGCCAGCCCGCCCAGCGTCATGATGTTGATGGTCTGGCCGGTGGCCCACAGCAGGACCACCGCGCGCCAGCAGCGCGAACGGAATGTTCATAACCACGATCAGCGCGCTGCGCCAGTCGCGCAGGAAGATCAGCACCATCAGGCCGGTGAGCGCCGCGCCCAGCAGTCCTTCGATGACCAGGCCGCGGATGCGAATTGGTGACGAACGGCGATTGGTCGAATTCCAGGCGCACGTCCACATCGTCGGGCACCGCTTTCTTGAAATCCGGAATCGCCGCTTTCACGGCGTTGATCACCGCCAGCGTGGAAGCGTCCGCGCGCTTGGTGACCGGGATGTAGACCGTGCGCTTGCCGTTGACGTGCGCGTAGGCGGTGACGATGTCGGTTCCGTTTTCGATGGTGCCGATGTCGCGCAGATAGACGCGTGGTGCCGGAGACCGGCCGGATGGGCGTGCTCAGCAGCTCGGCCAGATTGCCGCCCAGCGCGGCGTTGGTGCGGGCGATGCGCTCGATCTTGCCGGTCCACATATTGCCCGAGGGCATCACCAGCGTGGATTTGCTGACCGCCGCGATCGCTTCCTCGCGGCGAGATGCTGGTACTGCTGCAGCTTGTCGGGATCGAGCGTGATCACGATGGTCCGCTGATTGCCGCCGAACGGCGGCGGCGCGGAAACGCCGGGCAGCGTCGCGAACAGCGGACGCACGCGGTTGAGCGCGAAATCCTGCAACTCGCCTTGCGTGCGCGTGGCGCTGCTGAAGACCAGTTGGCCCACCGCCACGCTGCCCGCGTCGAAGCGCGTGATGAACGGCGGCACCGTGCCCGGCGGCATGAAGGCGCGGGCGCGGTTCACGTAGCCGACGGTCTCCGCCATCGCCTGCGCCATGTCGGTGCCTTCGTGGAAGACCAGCTTCATGAGCGCCGCGCCCTGAATGCTCTTGCTTTCCACGTGATCGATTCCGGTGATGTAGAGGAAGTGATACTCGTAGTAGTACGTCAGGTAGCCTTCCATCTGCGCCGGGTCCATGCCGCCGTAGGGCTGCGCCACGTAGATGGCGGGGTCGCCCACTTGCGGGAAGATGTCGACGGGCATGCGCTGCACGCGCCAGGCACGGCGCACAGCGCGATGGCGACCAGCGCGACGACCACCGTGACCGGCCGGCCGAGAGCGCGACAGAGCACGAGTCTCATGTCACCGGCTCGCCTCCGCCACGAAGGGCTGAATGTCGCCGGCGGCGGTCGGCGATCTGCAGCAGGGCGCGCCAGACACCCAGCCGCGCCAGCGCATCGTCGATTTCCGCCTGCGTCAGCAGCCGCTGCGCTTCCGCCACTTCGTCGATATTGCCCAGCCCCGATTGGTAGCGCGCGGTGGCCTGGTCTGTAGCGGCGCGCGCGCGCCGCGGCACCTGAATCGGCGTGTTGGCGGCCACGCTGCGCGCGCCGTTGCAGCGTGGCGACGGCGCGCGTTCCAGCTGCGCTTGCAGATCGGCGGCGATCTGCTCGGTACGCGCGGCTCTGCGCGCGGATGGTGGCCGACTTGCGCGGCTTCGCTCGCGCGGATCGCCGGCAGATCCATGACCGGGAAGGTCACGGTGAAGCCCAGCGCGTAGTTCTGGTAAGTTGGGAGCCAGGCCATTGAGGCCGCCCAGGCGGTCGCCGTTGGTTCGGCGCCGGTGCCGCGCGCGTACGCCGCGCCTTGCAGATAGAACCGCGGGAAATACGACCGCTCCAGCGCGCGGAGTTGCGCCCGCGCCTGTTCGACCACCGCGTTCTGCTCCACCGCCACCGGATTGGCTGCGGTATTCAGCGGCGCGCCGCGGGCTCCGGCGGCAACTGCAGCAAGCCTGCGGCGCGGCGACCGCGATTTGCGCCGGCTCCAGCCCGACGAACTGCGAGAGGGTCGCGCGCGCGACCTCGACGGCCTGCTCGCGCCTGGATCAATTGCGGTCCGCGCGGCCGCGAGTTCCGCCTCGGCGCGCGAAGCGTCCGCGCCGGGCCGCAGTTCGCGCGTTCACCAGCGCCGTGATCGTCCGCGCAAGCACCTCGGCGCGGTCCACGCCCGCCTGCGCCGCGCGCACGGTCTCCTGCGCCGCGACCAGGGTCAGATACGCGTCGGCCGTGGCCACGCGCGACTTCGAATTCGCGTCCGCTTCAGCGTCGGCTTCCTGATTGCGCGCGCGGCGCCGCGGCGGCCGCGACATTCGCCTGCGCGCAGGCCGAAATCGAAGGGCTCCCAGCTCACCAGGCTGCCGATGGCGCTGCCCCACGCCGTCCCAAATTGTTGGTGCCGATCACCGGACCGGACATGGAGGGGATCACGCTCTGCGGCAGCAGCAGGCCGAAGACGTTGTTGCGCGTGGCGCGATTGACCTGCGCCAGCAGCGTCGACGCGCGGCAGGTAGGCGGTGCGCGCCAGTTGAATCGCCGCGGCCGCGGCGTTGATCTGCTCCTGCGAGACGCGGATCGAAGGATAGTTCTTGAGCGCCGCCTCCGACCGCCTGGCCGAGCGTCAGGCGCCGGCTGCTGCGCGCGCAGGTCCGGCGAACAGCGAGAAGCATCCGCAGAGCGCTAATCGCCTTCGATAAGTTCATGAAACAGTTCCCGCACCTTGCTTTTCGCCGCGGCCAGAGCCTTGCGGCCCAGCGGCAGTCGCGCGGTACACCCGGCGCAGCGATTTGCCGTTGCGCTGCTCGGTCGAGCGCAGATAGCCCTTCTTTTCCAGTCCCTGCAGCAGCGGATACAGGCTGCCCGGACTGATGCGATACCCGTGCCGCGCCAGTTCCTCGATCATGCCCAGGCCGAAGATCGGGCTCTTCGGCGGCGTGATGCAGCACGTGCAGCCGGATCAGGCCCGAATACAGATCGCGATCCGCCGCCGCGCTTTCCCTCTCTGATTTCGATTTCGACATTCGATTACGAATGCTGTTAGTCTAGAGTTCCCGCGCGCCGGTTGTCAAGGAGTGTCAGTAGTCGGGCAGCGCCAGCCTGTCGGTGAGGTCGCTGGCGAAGCTCCGGTCGGCCACCCACGGAATCCGCAGAAGGTTCATCACCTGGTTGCGGACGAAAAGTGCCATCTTCGATTTCGGCGCGAGCAGCCCGGCGAATCGCAGGGCCGCTTTCTGCTTGTCCCGTACAAACGGGGCGAACAGCTCCTGGTACCGGGCCAGCCCTATCCGCCAATCGCCGCCCGAGCGGTACAATTCCCCCGCCAGAATGTATGCCGCCACCATGGCCAGCGCCGAACCCTGTCCGGCCAGCACAGACACGCAGAACGCCGCGTCGCCCAGCAGCACCACGCGCCCCTGCGTCCACAGCTCCGGTTCGCCGTCCATGCGAATCTGGCTCACCCGGTCGAAATACAGGTCGCCGGCCGCATCCAGCGCGTCCAGAATGCGCGGGCACTCCCACCCGCTCTCGCTGAAACGCTCCCGTAACAGTGCCTTCTGCGCGCGCATGTCGCCGGTCAGAGCGGCGTGCGGGTCATCGTCGGCAAAGCTGAACAGGAACATGGTGCGGTCGCCGCGCATGGCGAAACGCGCCACCTGCTGCCGCACTTGCGTGTACATCACGTAGACCAGTTCGTCCCTGGGGCGATACCCCTCCGCCGCAAACGCCGCCACCTGGTAGCCCAGGTATTTTTCGAAGCGGCTCTCCGGACCGAACACCAACTCGCGGACGCGCGAATGCAGTCCGTCCGCCCCCACTACCAGGTCGAACTCGCGTTTCGCTCCGCTTTCGAAAACCACCTGAACGGCGCCCTGCGTCTGCTCGATTCCAGCTACGCTGTCACCGAAAATCGTTTCGACCGTGCCTTCGATCCCGCGGAAAATCGATGCGGCCAGGTCGCCGCGCGGCAGGCTCATGTAACGGCCTTTGGCGATCCGCGCGAACGCGCTCACGGGAAACCCGGCAACGCGCGCGCCCTCCCGGTTCACCACGCGTACCTCCTGCTACCAGATAGCCCTGGCGGTGCAGTTCCGGCAGCAGCCCCATACGATCGGCCACCTCGAAACCCGCTCCCCAGAAGTCGATGATGTAGCCGCCGGTCCGCAACCGCGGAGCCCTCTCCACCAGCGTCGGCTGGAATCCGTAATGTGCCAGCCAGTACGCCAGCGTGGGTCCGGCGATGCCCGCGCCCGAGATGAGAACCCTCATGGTTTTCAGTTTGCACGTTTCTCCCCACAAATGCGTCATCCGGACCAGGGAGGACCCCGGATGAAGTTGGCCGCCATCGCGCTCTGCTGCGCCTGCGCCTCTGCCCAGACTTTCGATGTGGCATCTTTCACAAGAATTCCTCCCGGCACGCGCCACGGCCCTACCGCACGCGAAGTCACTCCCACCAGCCTGACCATCCGCAATGCCACGCTCGGCAACAGCATTCTCTGGGCTTTCGGCTACGAGAATTTTCGCGTCGTGGGGCCGGACTGGCGCGATTTTCCCACCGACGCCGTATACAACATCGCCGCCAAAACCGGCAAGCCCGCCTCCGAAGCCGAAATCAAACAGATGTTCCAGAACCTGCTGCGCGCGCGCCTCTCGCTCGCGTTCCATCTGGAGACCAGAAACCTCCCCGTCTACGCCCTGGTGGTGGATCGCGGCGGCCCTAAGTTTCAGAAGTCGGCATACCGCGGGAGACCCGTCCATGAAATCCGCCGGTATGTACTCCACCAGGTTCGAGCGCGTCTCCATGGCTCAGTTCGTCCTCACCATGGACCCTCCCTGGACCTCGCGCCACGTCGTGGACCAAACCGGACTCCCCGGCATTTACGATTTCACCCTCAACCTCGCTCCCTACGTCATCGATCCTCAAACCGGCAAGGCGATTCTGGATGCCCGCGGAGCCATCGATGAAGAGGTCGCTCTCATTCAGGCTCTCCCCAAAGAGCTCGGACTCCGCCTCGAACGCAAAACCGCGCCCGCCGCAGTCATGGTCATCGACCACGTAGAGAAAGATCCCACCGCCAACGAGTGAGAACTCCGGCGCGCTTGACGGAATGCAGGCAAAATACATATACTCGAAATACTTATATGCCGGACGCCCTCAAGCCCGCCGACTTTCACATACTTCTGGCGCTCACCCAGGGCCCCCGCCACGGCTACGGACTCATGAAAGAGGTCGAGCGCGAATCCCGCGGCGGCGTCCGGCTCGAGATCGGTTCTCTCTACCGCCTGCTCGCCCGCCTGCTCGATAGCGGCCTGATTGAAGAGGCTGACGAGGATGAGCGCCGCCGCTTCTATCGCCTCAGCCGCCAGGGCCGCCGCGTCCTCCAGGCGGAAGCGAAGCGCCTTGCCGGCCTGGTCGAGCTCTCCCGTGCGCGCAAACTGCTGCCTGAGGGCCGCGCCTGATGCACCGGTTGGTGGCCGCCCTGCTGCTCCTTTTTCCGGCTGCATTCCGCCGCAGGTTTGGCTCCGAAATGCTGGCCACCTTCGACGCGCGGTGGCAGCGAACAGCCCTCCTGGCGCCTCGCGGCGCGCACCGCGCTGGATCTGGTATCCGCCGCCGCCCAGGTACGGTTCGCCGGCCGCGCTACTCCCGCTCCCCAACCCAAAGGAGACAAGGTCATGACGATTTTGCTTCAGGATCTACGCTTCGCCGTCCGCACACTCTTCCGCAGCCCCGGCTTCACCGCCGTCGCGCTGCTCACTCTGGCGCTCGGAATCGGCGTCAATACCGCCATGTTCAGTGTCGCCCACGCCGTGCTCTGGCGCGCTTTTCCGTATCCCCATCCCGACCGCCTGGTGATGATCGGCGAAGTGGATGCTCACGATCCCGACAATTACTGGGGCGCCTCCCTGCCGAACCTCCAGGACTGGCGCAGCCGCGCCACCTCCTTCGAGCATCTTGCCGGCGTCATGAACATCCAGCACATTCTGCGTGAAGGCGCCAACCCGGTCAGTATCCCCGGCGCCGCGGTCTCTTCAGACTACTTCCAGACCATGGGTGTCGCCCCGCTCATGGGACGCTTCTTCGGCCAAGCCGAAGACCGCCCGGGCGTGCCCGCTGTGATCGTGATCAGCCACCGCATGTGGACCGACCTGCTCGGCGCCGACCCCGCCGTCATCGGCCGCGCCCTCCGTTTCGGCAAGACTCCCTACACCGTGATCGGCGTCATGCCTTCGGGCTTCGAGTATCGCGAGGCCGAATTCTGGACGCCGCTGCAACAGGAGGTGGGTGACGGTCTCCGCACCCACCGCAATATTTGGGTGCTGGATCCCGTGGGCCGCCTCCGCCCCGGAGTCTCAGCCGCCGCCGCGGCCCGGGAAGTCGAAGCCATTTCCGTGCAGATCCGCCAGGACCACCCCGAGACCCGCCGCGGCCTCGTGGTCCGCGCCCTGACTCTGCCCGATGCATTGAGCCGCGACCTTCGCCCCGCCCTTCTCGTCCTGCTGGGCGCCGTGGGCTGCCTGCTCCTCATCGCCTGCGGGAACATTGCCGGCCTGATGCTGGTGCGTGGAACGGCCCGCGCCCGGGAGATGGCCATCCGCCGCGCGCTCGGCGTCGGATACGCCCGCCTGCTCCGTCAACTGCTCACCGAAAGCGCCGTTCTCGCCGTCGCCGGAGGCGCCCTGGGTATCGGACTCGCGTTTCTTGCTACCCGGTCGCTCGCACTCCTGACCCGCGATTCCCGCTTGCAGAGTGTGCCCATCAATGGTTCCGTGCTGGCCTTCGCCGCCGCCATCACGGTGGCCACCACCATTCTCTTCGGAATCGTGCCGGCCATCAGCGCCGTGCGCGCCGGCGCCGCCGAAGCGCTCCGCAGCGGAACCCGCACGGCCGGCTCCCGGAAACACGCGCTGGCGCAACAGACCCTGGTAATGCTGGAAGTCGCCCTTTGTCTTACTTTGCTCGCCGGCGCGGGTCTCCTGCTGAAGAGCTTTCACCGCCTGTTCGCCGTCAACCCGGGCTTTCGCACCGAGCGCATGGTCACCCTCAGAGCCGCGCTGCCTCTGAACTACGATTCGGACGCGGCGGTCAAACGCTTCTACCGGCAGGCGCAGGAAAAGCTCTCCGCCCTGCCCGGAGTCAGCGCCGCCACCATCGCCAGCCAACTCCCCATCACCGGAGGCGAAGGAAATGGCGATATTGCCATCGAAGGCCGGCCCTCCGCCGAAGGCGAACTCGGCGCCAGCACCTTCCGCAATGTGTTGCCCAATTATTTCGATGTGATGGGCATCCCGCTGGTGCGCGGCCGTGCGCTGGAGGAACGCGACGAAGCCTCCAGCCTCAATCCGGTACTCATCAACGAGGGGTTTGCGCGGCGCTTCTGGCCCGGTGCGGATCCCATCGGCAAGCGCTTCAAAGTGGGTCCGCGAGAAAGGGCGCCATGGCTGACTATCGTCGGCGTGGTCGGCGACGTCCGCCAGATCGGGCTCGATTCTCCGGCTCCCTTTTCCACCTATCAGCTCCTGGCATCCAGTCCGGAGTCGCGCGTCGAACTGGCGGTGCGCACCGCCGGCGATCCCGGCAGCGTCCTCGCCGCGGTCCAGGGCGCCTTACGCCAACTCGCTCCCGGAGTGCTGATCGACAAGGTCCAAACCATGACGCAGCGGATCGATCAGACCGTCGCGTCCCGGCGCTTGAACCTCTTTCTGTTCGAACTCTTCGCCGGTCTGGCGCTGCTGCTGTCCGCCGTCGGGCTGTACGGAGTGGTGGCCTACTCCGCCGGCCAGCGTTCCCACGAGTTCGGAATCCGCATCGCTCTCGGCGCGCAACGCGGCGATGTGCTGCGCCTTGTGATTGGCCAGGGACTGAAACTGGTCCTGATCGGTGCGGCCCTCGGCATGGTGGTGACGTTATACGTCACGCGTTGGATCGCCGGCCTCCTGTTCGGGGTGCAACCGGGAGATCCTTCAACGCTCTTGGCCGTTGCCGCACTGCTCGTCGGAGTCGCCCTTCTGGCATGTGGTATCCCGGCGTATCGCGCGGCCCGCGTCGCCCCCCTGGAGGCGTTGCGAAACGAATAATCCCATCGTGTGCCGCGACCCGGAGACGCGACCGTAAGGGAGCGTTTTTCCTGGCATCAACGCAGATAGCGAATGATTTTTATCGGCGTTGATCGGCGTTCATCGGCGGCCCATTCTCTTCACTTCTTCCGCATCGCTGCCGCGATAACCGCGTCCGTGTCGATCTTCTCCACTTCGCTCTCAGCAATGCCGCCGATCCGTCCCAGAATCAATTTTGCCGCGTAGGCGTGCCCGGGATTGCGCCAGCGGGCCATCTCCACCAGGGAATCCAGGGCCTGAGCACGATGCTCGCCTAGAAGTTGCGGGTCGCGCGACCGCGTCGTGGCCTCGAACAGCAACGACGCCTTATTGTGGTCTTCCCAGGAGCCATCCGAAAGGAGGGAGATAAACGGCCCCGGCGGAATCCTGCGCCCGACTTTGGGATAGGCCGTGACCAGCACCATGAGCGCCCGTGTGGCGTTGTTACGCACGCTGGCATCCGGATCGAGTCCCGCCCTCACCAGTGCCGCGACCTGCCGCTCCGAGCGGTGGGCATACCCCAGGGCTTCCGCGGCCATGGCACGCTGCTCGCTGTTGGACGATGTCGCGAGCACTGTCAGGACATTCTTCTCTTCGCGCAGCACCACCTCCCGAAAGGCGAGTTGTTTGGCGCGCGCCGCCGGATCCTCCAATAGCGAGTAACCTCGGGACCGGTCTTCACCCGAATTACCTTTCTGGACCGCCTGGCCCCACGCCTCCATGGCCTCATCGTGGGCGCGTTGCAAGGCCGGCGACAGACTGGCCTTTCCCGTGGGCGCCGCGTGGAAAGCCACCGGATGGTTAGGATGCGCCGCCGAGTCCGAAATACAGCATCCAGTTTCCGCCCGAGTCGCAGCAGACCACGCCGAGGTCCGTGGGGGCGTGCCCGGTCACTTTCTTTACCGCGTCGGTGGCTGCCTTCTCATCGAAGTGTTCCGGGTCGAAGGCTCCGCCCTCATGGATGGGAAGGGCGGCGCGGACCGCCGCGACATCGATGCCTTGGTAGCCGAAAAAGTCGATGATGCCGGCCGCCGTCGCCAGCAGCCACACAGCGCCGGTCACGGCAGTGCGGCAAAAATCGCGCGGGCGCCATCGTACGCCCAGACGCTCATGTATTCGCCGATGCGCGTGAAGGCCACCAGCACGATCAGGAGCATGAAGCCGGCGCGCGCAATTTCGTTGTAGATCACTGGGGGAATGCGCGCCGCCAGCAGAAGTTTGGAGCCGTCCAGGGGCGGCACCGGCAGCAGATTAAAGATCGCCAGGTACAGGCTCAGCAGGACTCCCTGGCGCAGAAAGTTGGCGACCGCCGGGACCGGCGTGACCACCGCCAGAATCGCCAGAATCACCGCCATCACCACGTTGCTCGCCGGGCCGGCCAGCGCCACCAGCGCGAGGCCGTTCAAGCCGCCCCGCAGTTTGGCGGTCTGGGTAAAGACGGGCTTCCCCCATCCCAGGAATCCGCCGGAAAGCAGCGTGGTGACGAAGGGCAGGATGGTGGTGCCGAGCCAGTCCACATGCGCCAGCGGATTCAGCGTCAACCGGCCCTGCAGGCGCGGCGTATCGTCGCCCAGTCGGGTGGCTACCCAGGCATGCGCGAATTCGTGCGGGGTAGTGAGCAGCCACAGCAGTAGGACGTTCAGGACGGCTTCTTGGATTTGGAGATGCATTTCGCGACTGGCGGAATCACGGCGGCCCACAAACAGAGGAACGCCGCCACAGCTACGATGACCGCGACCATGGGCCGATAGAGCCATTGTACGTGGTATCATGAGATTTACACCATCATTTCTTTCCCGAGGTCAAATCCACTTGGCGTTAGTAGAAGGTTGCAAGCACTCGCTCGAAATCTCCATCCCTGTCGAGGAGGTGGAAAGCGAGACCGGCCGGGTCACTGAGGACGTGCAAAAGCGCGCCAAGCTCCCGGGCTTCCGTCCGGGCAAGGTGCCCTGCGTCGATCATTCGCAAGACAGTTCGCCGGCGATATCCGGCAGAAGGTGCTGGAAAGCCTGATTCCCAAGCTTCCTGCAGCAAGCAGTTCGAGGCCGAAAACCTGAACGTGGTCGGCACGCCCGACATCACCGACGTGCATTTCCACGAGGGCGAGCCGCTGCGCTTCAAGGCCGAGTTCGAAGTGGTTCCCGAAATCGAGCTGGGCGAATACAAGGACGTCGAGGTGCCCTACCACGATCCCGAAGTCACCGACGAGGACGTGGACAAGCGCATCGAGGAGATTCGCGAGCAGAAGGCCCAGTACGTCAACATCGATCCGCGGCCGCTGGAAGATGGCGATCACGCCGTGGTGGCGCTGGAAAGCATCGCCGGCGTCGAAGGCGAGCCCGTCAAGCAGGACGAAATGGTGCTCGAAATCGGCGGCGCCGGACACGTTCGAAGCCTTCACCGAAAACCTCCGCGGCCTCAGTCCCGGGCGACGAGAAGGAATTCGAAGTCACCTATCCCGAAGACTACGGCGCGCCAAGCCTGGCGGGCAAGACGGTCGAAGTTCCACGCCACCGTGAAGGGCGTCCGCAAGAAGGAACTGCCCGAAGCTGAACGACGAGTTCGCCCAGGATCTGGGCGATTACCGCGACCGTGGACGAACTGCGCGAGGCCGATCCGCAAGGGCATCTTCGCGCCAGCGGCAGTACGAGGCGCAGCAGGAAGCCAAGAACAGGATCGTCGACAAACTGGTGGAGCAGCACGAGTTCCCGGTGCCCGAAGTGTTCGTCGAGCGGCAGATCAAGAACCGCGTGGAGCAGAGCCTGCGCGCCATGGCAGCCGAGGGCATCGACCCGCGCCAGTCAAGCTGGACTGGGACAAAGGTGAAGGAGACGCAGCGCGACAAGGCCGTGCGCGAGGTGAAGGCTTCCATGCTGCTCTCCCGGATTGCCGAGCGGGAGGCCATCCACGCCACGCGCGATGAAGTCGACCGGGAAGTGGAGCGGCTGGCCCGGCAGCAGCGCGAACCGGTGGCCGCCCTGCAGATGCGGTTTGAAAAGGATGGCACGCTGGGCCGAATCGCCACCCACATCCAAACCGAAAAAACGCTGAATTTTCTGTTCGAACACGCCCGCAAGACCACGGAATCGTAAGAGTTATCCAGGGTTAGCAAACTCGAGGTACTAGTGCGCCGCCGCCAACTTTGGAATACATTGCTAAGGAGCGCGTGTTCAGGTGATAATAGAGACGAAATCGATTGAGGTTCTCTACCCCCGAGGCCGAGGTGGTTTCCCTAATAGAGCCGAAGGCGGAACAGGAGAAAACTGCTTGAAGCGAGCCGGATCCGATGATGCTTTGCGGTGTTCTTTTTGCCATAAGAGCCAGGACGTAGTCGGAAAGCTGATCTCTTCCCCCAGCGACTATCCGCGCGCGTACATCTGCGACGAGTGCATCGCGGTCTGCAACTCGATTTTGGAGGACGACAAGGTCGAGCCGCCCTCCGGAACTCCCAACAAGATCCCCAAGCCGCTGGAAGTAAAGGAGTTTCTGGATCAGTACGTGATCGGCCAGGAAGCCACCAAGAAGAAACTGGCGGTGGCGGTCTACAACCACTGCAAGCGGATCCACATGAACCGCATGCGCAACACCGAGGTGGAGCTGCAGAAGTCCAACATTCTGCTGATCGGCCCCACCGGCACCGGCAAGACCCTGATGGCGCAGACCCTGGCGAAGATCCTGGACGTGCCGTTCGCCATCGTGGACGCCACCACCCTGACCGAAGCCGGCTACGTGGGCGAGGATGTCGAGAACATCATCCTGAAGCTGCTGCAGGCGGCCGATGGCGATGTGCAGAAGTGCCAGCAGGGCATCATCTACATCGACGAGATCGACAAGATCTGCCGCAAGGACGAGAACCCGTCGATCACCCGCGACGTCTCGGGCGAAGGGCGTGCAGCAGGCGCTGCTGA
Source organism: uncultured Solibacteraceae bacterium (assembly GCA_963853855.1). Lineage (GTDB taxonomy): Bacteria > Acidobacteriota > Terriglobia > Bryobacterales > Bryobacteraceae > Sulfopaludibacter. The sequence continues at coordinate 104,150 of CAWKYG010000046.1, forward strand.
AGATCCTGGAAGGCACCGTGGCCAACGTTCCGCCGCAGGGCGGACGCAAGCACCCGCACCAGGAATTCACGCCGGTCGACACCACCAACATCCTGTTCATCTGCGGCGGCGCTTTCGTGGGGCTGGAGAAGGTGATCGCGCGGCGCACCGGCAAGAAGTCCATGGGCTTCCTGCAGGAAGAGGACAAGGGCATGACGCGGCAGCAGCATCAGCGGCCGGCGGGATATCGACCTGCTGTCGCAGGCTGCAGCCGATCGACCTGATCAAGTTCGGTTTCATTCCGGAATTCATCGGCCGTCTGCCGGTGATCGGCGGTGCTGGAAGATCTGGACCGCTCGGCGCTGATCCAGATTCTGAGCCGGCCCAAAAACGCCATCATCAAGCAGTATCAGAAGCTGTTCGAGTTCGAGAATGTGCGCCTGAAGTTCAGCGACGACGCCCTGGAAGCCATCGCCGATCTGGCCATGGAGCGCAAGGTGGGGGCGCGCGGCCTGCGCATGATTCTCGAAGACCTGATGCTCGATCTGATGTATTATCTGCCTTCTTACAAGAAGGTGCGGGAATTCCAGGTCACCAAAGAGATGGTGCTGTCGCAGAAAATCAGTCTTACAATATTAGAAAAGGCCGGTTAGGAGCCTCGCTGGTTCTTGAGCCGGCGCAGGTCTTGCCGGCTTTTCCGGCTGGTTGCAGGAGACGAATCGCGGCTTCCGCCCGCCGCGTCTGGGTCCAGGGACGCGTCACCCCCTGGGGAGAACAATGCTTACTTCAAAGGAAAAATCCGATACAAAACGTCTGCCGATGATGCCCATCCGGGACGTGGTCATCTTTCCGTACATGATGACCCCGTTCGTGGTGGGGCGGGAATCGAGCGTCCGCGCTCTCGAAGAGGCCATGGCCGGGCGACAAGAAGATCTTTCTCGCCACCCAGCACGATGCTTCCATCGACGAGCCCAAGCCCAACGAAATCTATAGCGTCGGCACCATCGTCAACATCGTCCAGAGCCTCAAGCTGCCGGACGGCAACATCAAGGTGCTGGTGGAGGGCGTGGAGCGCGCCAAGGTGGTTTCGGTCGCCGACGACGAAGGCTTCTTCCGCGCCGTGGTGCGCACCTCCGCTTTCAAGGTGGAAGCCGGGCCGCAACTGGATGCGCTGGTCAGCCGGGTCACCGGCCTGTTCGAGCAGTACGTCAAGCTCAGCCAGAACCTGAACTACGAGACCATGATCGCGGCCATCCGGGTGGACGATCCCGGCAAACTGGCCGACACCGTGGGCGCCAATCTGCAGCTCACCATCGAAGAGAAGCAGGAACTGCTGGAAATCTTCGATCCCATCGACCGCCTCACGCGCGTGGCCGAAATGCTCGACATCGAGATCGAAAAGCTCAATGTCGACCGCACCATTCAGGGCCGCGTGAAGCGCCAGATGGAAAAGGCGCAAAAAGAGTACTACCTCAACGAGAAGATCAAGGCCATCCAGAAGGAACTGGGCCGCGGCGAAAAGAGCGAAATCGATGAGCTGAAGAAGCGCATCGAAACCGCCGGCATGACCACGGACGCGCAGGAAAAGGCCATGGCCGAGCTGAAGCGGCTGGAAAACATGCCGCCCATGTCGGCCGAATCCACCGTCTCGCGCAACTACCTGGACTGGCTGCTGGCGGTGCCGTGGAAGAAGAAATCCAAGGAAATCCGCGACCTCAAGTTCGCCGAAGAGGTGCTGGAATCCGACCACTACGGCCTGGAAAAAATCAAGGAGCGCATCCTCGAATTCCTGGCGGTGCGCCGCCTGGTGAAGAATCCCAAGGGCTCCATTCTCTGCTTCGTCGGGCCTCCGGGCGTGGGCAAGACTTCGCTCGGAATGTCGATCGCCAAGGCCACCGGCCGCAAGTTCGTCCGCCTGTCGCTCGGCGGCGTGCGCGATGAGGCCGAAATCCGCGGCCACCGCCGCACCTACATCGGCGCGCTGCCCGGCCAGATCATCCAGATGATGAAGAAGGCCGGCACCCGCAACCCCGTCTTCATGCTGGACGAAGTGGACAAGATGTCCATGGATTTCCGCGGCGATCCTTCGGCGGCGCTGCTCGAAGTGCTCGATCCCGAGCAGAACTTCATGTTCGTGGATCATTACCTGGACGTGGAGTACGACCTGAGCCAGGTGTTCTTCATCGCCACCGCCAACGTGCTGCACACCATTCCGCCGGCCTTGCAGGACCGCATGGAAGTGATCCGGCTTTCGGGCTACACCGAGCTGGAGAAAATGGAAATCGCCAAGCGGTTCCTGGTGCGCAAGCAGATGGAAGCGACCGGGCTCACGGCGGAACAGATCGAATTCACCGATGAGGGCCTCGCCGGCCTGATTCAGTACTACACGCCGCGAGGCCGGCGTCCGCAACCTGGAGCGCGAGATCGGCAACGTCTGCCGCAAGGTGGCCCGCCAGGTGGTCAACAGCGAATCGGCAAGGACAAGAAGAAGCTGCCCAAGGCTGTGATCGATGGCGACAAGCTGCCCGAACTTGCTGGGTCCGTGGAAATTCCGCGACCTGGAAACCGATAAGAAGAACGAAGTCGGCGCGGCCACCGGTCTGGCGTGGACCGAAGTCGGCGGCCAGATTCTCACCGTGGAATGCACCCTGATGGAAGGCAAGGGCAAGCTCACCATCACCGGCAAGCTGGGCGACGTGATGCAGGAATCGGCGCAGGCGGCCATGAGCTATATCCGCTCGCGCGCGCACCTGTTCGGCCTGCCGCGCGATTTCTACCGCAACCTGGATGTCCACATTCACATTCCCGAAGGCGCCATTCCCAAGGATGGACCCTCGGCCGGCATCACCCTGGCCACCACCATCTGCAGCGCGCTGACCCGCATTCCGGTGCGCGGCGACATCGCCATGACCGGCGAAATCACCCTGCGCGGCAAGGTGCTGCCCATCGGCGGCCTGAAAGAAAAGTTGATGGCGGCGCACCGCCATGGCATCCTGGAAGCGATCATGCCGCGGGAGAATGAGAAGGATCTTCCCGACATTCCCGACGCAATCAAGAAAACCATGAAGCTGCACTTCGTGGATAATCATGGACGAAGTGCTCAAGATCGCCCTGGAGCGGGAATTGGTGGCGCTCCCCATGCCGGCGGGTAATCCGGCAGTGGATGTGCAGACCGCGTAGATGAGACCGTGGCGCATTAGAGGCGCGGCTGCGGTGCTGTTTTTGCGAGCAGAATTTGTAACAAGTTCCGGCAAGCCGGAGATGTTCCCCGCTGACCGGCTGCCGGAGATCGCATTTTTAGGAAGAAGTAACGTAGGGAAATCCAGCCTGATCAACGCTCTCGCCGGGCAGAAAGGGTTGGCATTTACCAGCAACACCCCGGGTCGCACACAAACGATCAATTTTTATCGGATCGACGGGACGTTCTATTTCGTCGATCTTCCCGGATATGGATACGCCCGGGTGCCGCAAAAGCTTCGCGCTGGAATGGAAGAAGCTGATCGAGCAGTATTTGCAGAAGAGGGAGACCCTGAAGCTTATCCTGCCTGATTCTGGATGCCCGCCGCGGATGGATGGACAAGGATCTGGACCTGAAGCGGTGGCTCGAGGATCACGGCAGGCCGTACCTGGTGATCGCCACAAAGATCGACAAGTTGAATCAATCTGAGTTAGAGCACGCGCTTGCGCGCCATCCGCCAGGAAGGCGTGGAGCCGTTGCCGTTCTCGGCCCTCACCGGCCGGGGAGTGAGGGAAATTTGGCAAGCAATAGCGACAACACTTCAACCACGGTAGGAAACAACCGCCGCAGGAAAAATCCGACAAACCCACCGACAATCGCGGCTCGAAAAACAGCCTGCCGCCCGCCGAACACGAAAAACCGGCCAAGACCGACAAGTCGAAAAGACCAGTCAGACACACCGAGCGCGCTCCTCGCACCAGCGTGGCTGGCGATGCCAGGCCGAAAGCGGCGGAACGAGCCGCCGAGCCGAAAGCCGACGCGCCGGCCACGCCGCGCCGCCGAGCCCAACTCCGGTGGCGGAAGTGAAACCGCCCATGGAGCCGAAGCCGCGTCGGAGTCCAAGCCGGTCGAGGCCGCGGCGCCCGCCTGAGGTCAAACCGGCGCCGCTCGCCGTGGAGTCCGCCTCCGCGCTGCCCATTGCTGCCGAGGTGCCTCTGCCGCACCGAGCCGGCCAGTCCGGGTGCACCAGCGGCGCAAGCAACAGGCCGCCCAGAGCGCCAAGAACGGCACGCCCACGCTCGACCTGGTGGAGCTCAAGGACATGAGCATCCAGAAGCTCAACCAGGTGGCCAAGGACATGGGCATCGCGGGCGCCGCCGGCCTGCGCAAGCAGGAACTGATCTTCAAGATCCTGCAGACCCAGGCCGAAAAGAGCGGCCTCATCTTCTCCGAAGGCGTGCTCGAATGCCTGCCCGACGGCTTCGGCTTCCTGCGCGCGCCCGAGTACAACTACCTGCCCGGGCCCGACGACGTGTACGTCTCGCCCTCGCAGATCCGCCGCTTCGACCTGCGCACCGGCGACACCATCTCCGGCCAGATCCGCCCGCCCAAGGAAGGCGAGCGCTACTTCGCGCTGATCAAGGTCGACGCCATCAACTTCGAGCCGCCCGAGGAAGCCCGCAACAAGATCTTCTTCGACAACCTGACGCCGCTCTATCCCAACGAGCGGCTCAAGCTCGAAACCGTGCGCGACAACTATTCCGGCCGCGTGATGGATCTGCTTACGCCCATCGGCAAGGGCCAGCGCGGCCTGATCGTCTCGCCGCCGCGCACCGGCAAGACGATGCTGCTGCAGAGCATCGCCAACTCGATCACCACCAACCATCCGGAAGTCTCGCTCATCGTGCTGCTGATCGACGAGCGCCCCGAGGAAGTCACCGACATGCAGCGCAGCGTGCGCGGCGAAGTCATCAGCTCCACCTTCGACGAGCCCGCCACGCGCCACGTGCAGGTGGCCGAAATGGTGATCGAAAAGGCCAAGCGCCTGGTCGAGCACAAGCGCGACGTGGTGATCCTGCTCGATTCCATCACCCGCCTGGCGCGCGCCTACAACACCATCGTTCCGCCCTCGCGGCAAGGTGCTCTCGGGCGGCGTCGATTCCAACGCCCTGCAGCGCCCCAAGCGCTTCTTCGGCGCGGCGCGCAACATCGAAGAAGGCGGATCGCTGACCATCATCGCCACCGCCCTGATCGATACCGGCAGCCGCATGGACGACGTGATTTTCGAAGAGTTCAAGGGCACCGGCAACATGGAAATCCACCTGGAGCGCAAGCTGGTCGACAAGCGCGTCTTCCCGGCCATCGACATCAACAAGAGCGGCACCCGCAAGGAAGAGCTGCTGCTGCCGAAGGACGAACTCAATCGCGTCTGGATTCTGCGCAAGGTGCTGAATCCGCTCTCGCCGGTGGAGACCATGGAACTGCTGCTCGACAAGCTGGGCAAGACTCGCAGCAACGGCGAATTCCTGGGCTCGATGAGCGGGTAGAAATAATTGTAAGCGTCGTCGGCCCGGGGTTCACCTTTTCGCGTATGCCGTGAAAATGTAATCCTTTGACGCCGCCAGCGTGTGACATGCGGCGCCGCACTTGGCATCGTGCCCCTGCGGCGGCTTGCTGGCCGAGGTGGCAGCCGCAAACGTACCGGATGCGGCGTCATAGTCGAACATGGCGTATCCCCACCCGTGCGTGTCCGGGAATCTCTTGCTGTCCTTCTCGATGAACTCGACCTCAGTAAGGTCACCAGGCACCGTGTCCGGGACGCTCGCAGAAAAAGGGGGAGCGGTTAACTTTTTTGGTCTCCACTCAATCTTTGCAATCTTGGAGCCCTCGGGGAAGGGCTTGCCATTGCCGGGAGCACCTTCCTTGTATGCCTCGATCATCACGGGATTCGCAAGGATGAGTCTGATCACGTTTTGGGCGTCGGTCTGACTCGGGCCGACAGCCTGCCAGTCTTCGTATCCCTTGAACTCGGAGAACGCGAGCCCGTTCGGCACTTTCACCGTGTACTTGTCCTGCGCGGCAATGGCCCAGCCGCCCATGGCGAGCACTCCCGTGATCGCCGCAATCATCGCCATCGTTTTGCATTTCATTGCGCATACCCCCATTCCGTTTACGGTCCTTCCATTGGCCGTCTGTCATCCCCCTGTACGGCAAGCAGCCCGCCAACTTGGCCTCACGCCCCTATCTGCTGAAGCAAAAGCATTTCCGAAACTCCTATGGTGGCGCTGCGATGTCGAACTGTCGAATGCCTGGCACGCGGCACGGGCATTCGCCGAGGTCGCGAGTATGGGAGAATGACGGCGGACCCGAGATCAATGAGATTCTTTTCATACTGCATTCTCGCAACGCTCCTGCTGAATGGCTCTCTGCCGGCGGTCGCCCAAGCGGATGGCTCAGACCTGGCATCGCGAGCCGGGCTGCCACTCGAGCAAACCGTGAGCCGTGGAATCGTTACT
>CAWKYG010000047.1:0-15749 GCA_963853855.1 uncultured Solibacteraceae bacterium
CAGCAATACGTACTCGGTCCCAAGTAGATGAACATAAAGTCGTATTGCTCCGGGATGGTCGCACCTGCGCCGGGGTTATAAGGACAGCGTCCCAATCCTGGGCATTTATAACGATCTGAGCGGGAAGGGTGCCCACTGGCGTGGGATCTACGATGACAAAGGACGGCTAATGGTCGCCATTTCGTACAATTCCGACGTGGGGGATGCCTGGGAATACGCCGATGACCCGCGCTATCCGGCGAACTTCTCCGACGAGGCGATCCGCCTGGGCGTCAATTACATTATTTACGCGATGACTCACTAGGGCGGGCGAGGAAGTTCCGGCCGCGCTCGTAGCCGTGGCGAAAGGCTTTGGAATCCCAGGTATCCGGATACCACCATTTGAGGCAATCGGCGGCTTCGTCTGCGCCCATGCCGCGGCAGGGGCGGCGGAGGGCCGCTTCGAAGCCCTGGCGGTAAGGGCCCTGGTCGCGTTCGAAGTTCTCGCCCAGCGCCTGATAATGCTCCTTCTCGTCATCGCGCAGGCCCAGCCACCAGTCTTCACGGGCGGCGTCGACGCTCTCCGCTCCCGCCTCCTGCATGACGGTTTGCGCGCGCTGCTTTTCCTTATCGTCGCCGGCAAGGCAACCAGCACGGAACGCCCCTGGCGTAGCGCGTCCTCATAGAAATACAACTCATCGGCGGGGATGCCTTCGGTGTCCTGGGCATCCTGCTTACCGCCGAGTTCGACGCCGGCCGCGAGGCCGCCGACACCCAGCAGGGCCGCTCCGGCGATGCCGGCCGCGACCACCGGACCGACGCCCGGAATCAGGGCCGTGGCCGCCACGCCGAGTTCGAACCCGCCAGCCAAGCCGACGGCGGCGCCCACCACTCCGCCAATCGCCGCGCCCACGCCGGGCTGCTCGGTATCCGAGGTGGGGATGGAGTGAATCTCCTGCTCGGTAGAACCTGGATATAGTAAGCTGACCTGTTCCGCCCGGAACCCGGAACTGCTCAGTTCCGCGGCTGCCGTTCGGGCCATTTCACGAGAGCGAAATACACCGGCAACAGTTTCCATGATGGTGCAAAGTGCACGTGACTGGCCATTTTCCGATTTGGTTAGCGAGAATACAGAGCCGGCATCCCGGCCTTCGCGGCAAGTCCGGGAATCAAAGCTTTTAAATTGGGCGCCGGTTCGCGGCTTGTAATCGTAGGGGCCACAGGCGGTATCGGCGGAATGGCGGTACAACTGGCGGCGCGCGGGCACGCTTCGCGTGCGGGGTTAGTTAGGGATGGGGGAGTGTGCTTCCCCCGATAGATTCGACGGTGCCGTTCGAACTCGAGCCCATGCGACAGGCTCTGAAGCGCGCCGCGGCACATCGCAACAATGGTCGAATCGTAATCCAAATGACGCAACGAACCCCGCCCTGTCCGTTTGTGAAATGAAACATGCGAAAGCGCAACTATTGCCGTGCGGGCGCCTTCCAGATGTCCAGCACGCCCGTGGCGGCGTGCTGATTGGCGCTTCCTTCGGGCAGCGCGATTCTCTCATCGGCCACAATCGGGCTGTTCCAATGGCCGCCGCCGCAGGCCAGGTTCGCGACCTCCGTCCCGCTTATAGTAGGTCCGGATCCAATATATAACTTTGAAGGAGAGTTGTTCGGCGTTCACCAGCTAAGGGTGTACCGGTTTTCCGCTCTCCTCAATTCTGCTATTGATGAACTGAAGCGGGCACCTCGCCGTCAGGAATTTCCGTTGCCGGCAAAAGATGCCTACACGGAGTACTTCCGGCGGCGAGGTGCGCCTGGCTCCTGAACGAATTCTCAGAAGCTTTCTAAGCTAAGACTCACTATAAGACTTTCGGGGGAACCAGGCCAGCCCGCCTCATGGAGGTGTTGCATGTCGATTCTCGTCTCTTCGCCTGCCGAACCCGATTGGGCCGCCTTGGCGGCCATCGACTGGGGGTTCGGGAAGCATTCCTGGTCTCTGCTCCCCAGTACCGGCGGCCCCGCCGAAAATGGTGTTTTGGAAAACACCCCTGAAGCCGTCGAGCTTTGGGCTATGGGTTTGCATCAGCGCTTCGCCGCTCGCCCGATTGCCGTTTTTCTGGAACAGAAGCGCGGCGCCGTCTTCTATATGCTCAGTAAATACAACCACCTGGTCCTCTACCCCGTGCCCCCTTCTATGTCCGCGTCCTATCGCAAGGCCTTCTTCCCCTCGGGCGCCAAGAGTGACCCCGGCGATGCCAAACTCCTGCTGAACATTCTGCTGCACCATCGCGAACAGCTCCGCCCGCGGCAACCCGATACGCCCGAGACCCGCCTGCTTCAGTTCTTGACCGAACTGCGCCGCCAATTCGTCCAACAAAGAGTCGATTGCGTCTTACGGCTCACCGACTGCTTGCAGCAATACTTTCCCCAAGTCCGCAAATGGTTTGGCCGTCTGGATACCCCTCTGCCTGCCGCCCTGCTGCAACGCTGGCCCGTGCTGCCCGACCTGCAGCACGCTCATCCCGGCACCTTGCACAAGTTCTTTGTCGACCACAACTGCCGTAACGAATCAGTCATCCAGCAACGCATTCAGGCTATCTATGCCGCTCCACCAGCAGTGACCGACCAGGTAGTGATCGAGGCCTGCACCCGCAAAACCGGCAGCTTGCTTCGCCTCCTGAGCGTGCTCCACGAACAGATCGCCGAAGTGGAAAAACGCATTCAGGAACTGGTGGCCGAACACCCCGATGCGCCCATCTTCGCTTCCTTCCCGGGAGCTGGCGCGGCTACCGTTCCGCGCCTGATTGCCGCCTTCGGCACCTGCCGCGATGCCTATACCAGTGCCAGCGACCTGCAACGCCTCAGTGGCATTGCCCCTGCCAAAATCGCCAGTGGCAACTACTCGGTAATCCACATGCGCAGGGCTTGCCCTAAATTTCTCAGGCAGACCTTTCACGAGTTCGCTGGCCAATCCATCCCCTATTCGCAATGGGCCAAGGCTTTTTATGAGCGCCACCTCGACGGCAACAAAGCACACCATCACGCTGCCGTGCGGGCACTGGCCTTCAAATGGATGCGCATTCTCTACCGTTGCTGGAAGGATCGTCAACCCTATGACGAGCGCATCTTCCTCGACTACCAACGCCGCAGCCGCCACTTCCTGGGCCGCGATCTGGTAGCTGCTGCGGCTGGGCCGGGCAAAACTCAAGCGGGTCTCACAAAACTCATCGTCAAACAGTCTTAACCGGCCACCATTCGCGAACCTTTCCGATTGGATCCGATCCTCTCTGAGATGGTTCCACACGCCTGACCCGGTGGATCCGCCTGGATGAAGCGCGTTGTGCTCACCCACACTTCCACCAACCGATCCGTATTCATCCACGTGAACCAAAGACGGCCGGCATCATCGTAATCGCCGACCGCTGAGTATCTTACTGCGCGCAAGCTGAACCCACTATCGGAGCTCGATCCAACCCAAACACTCACTTCCCGTGTCACCCCTCCCGAGCACTCCAAAGAATTACTAAACTTTCTCTTGACGGACTACCTCAGAAGACTCCGTGGTGAAAATCCCCCAGCCTCAACTGATTTCCTCTCCGTGCTTTCTCCGTGTTCTCCGTTGCTTATAGTAGGTCCGGATCCAATATATAACTTTGAAGGAGAGTTGTTCGGCGTTCACCAGCTAAGGGTGTACCGGTTTTCCGCTCTCCTCAATTCTGCTATTGATGAACTGAAGCGGGCACCTCGCCGTCAGGAATTTCCGTTGCCGGCAAAAGATGCCTACACGGAGTACTTCCGGCGGCGAGGTGCGCCTGGCTCCTGAACGAATTCTCAGAAGCTTTCTAAGCTAAGACTCACTATAAGACTTTCGGGGGAACCAGGCCAGCCCGCCTCATGGAGGTGTTGCATGTCGATTCTCGCCTCTTCGCCTGCCGAACCCGATTGGGCCGCCTTGGCGGCCATCGACTGGGGGTCCGGGAAGCATTCCTGGTCTCTGCCCCCCAGTACCGGCGGCCCCGCCGAAAATGGTGTTTTGGAAAACACCCCTGAAGCCGTCGAGCTTTGGGCTATGGGTTTGCATCAGCGCTTCGCCGCTCGCCCGATTGCCGTTTGTCTGGAACAGAAGCGCGGCGCCGTCTTCTATATGCTCAGTAAATACAACCACCTGGTCCTCTACCCCGTGCCCCCTTCTATGTCCGCGTCCTATCGCAAGGCCTTCTTCCCCTCGGGCGCCAAGAGTGACCCCGGCGATGCCAAACTCCTGCTGAACATTCTGCTGCACCATCGCGAACAGCTCCGCCCGCGGCAACCCGATACGCCCGAGACCCGCCTGCTTCAGTTCTTGACCGAACTGCGCCGCCAATTCGTCCAACAAAGAGTCGATTGCGTCTTACGGCTCACCGACTGCTTGCAGCAATACTTTCCCCAAGTCCGCAAATGGTTTGGCCGTCTGGATACCCCTCTGCCTGCCGCCCTGCTGCAACGCTGGCCCGTGCTGCCCGACCTGCAGCACGCTCATCCCGGCACCTTGCACAAGTTCTTTGTCGACCACAACTGCCGTAACGAATCAGTCATCCAGCAACGCATTCAGGCTATCTATGCCGCTCCACCAGCAGTGACCGACCAGGTAGTGATCGAGGCCTGCACCCGCAAAACCGGCAGCTTGCTTCGCCTCCTGAGCGTGCTCCACGAACAGATCGCCGAAGTGGAAAAACGCATTCAGGAACTGGTGGCCGAACACCCCGATGCGCCCATCTTCGCTTCCTTCCCGGGAGCTGGCGCGGCTACCGTTCCGCGCCTGATTGCCGCCTTCGGCACCTGCCGCGATGCCTATACCAGTGCCAGCGACCTGCAACGCCTCAGTGGCATTGCCCCTGCCAAAATCGCCAGTGGCAACTACTCGGTAATCCACATGCGCAGGGCTTGCCCTAAATTTCTCAGGCAGACCTTTCACGAGTTCGCCGGCCAATCCATCCCCTATTCGCAATGGGCCAAGGCTTTTTATGAGCGCCACCTCGACGGCAACAAAGCACACCATCACGCTGCCGTGCGGGCACTGGCCTTCAAATGGATGCGCATTCTCTACCGTTGCTGGAAGGATCGTCAACCCTATGACGAGCGCATCTTCCTCGACTACCAACGCCGCAGCCGCCACTTCCTGGGCCGCGATCTGGTAGCTGCTGCGGCTGGGCCGGGCAAAACTCAAGCGGGTCTCACAAAACTCATCGTCAAACAGTCTTAACCGGCCACCACTCGCGAACCTTTCCGATTGGATCCGATCCTCTCTGAGATGGTTCCACACGCCTGACCCGGTGGATCCACCTGGATGAAGCGCGTTGCGCTCACCCACACTTCCACCAACCGATCCGTATTCATCCACGTGAACCAAAGACGGCCGGCATCATCGTAATCGCCGACCGCTGAGTATCTTACTGCGCGCAAGCTGAACCCACTATCGGAGCTCGATCCAACCCAAACACTCACTTCCCGTGTCACCCCTCCCGAGCACTCCAAAGAATTACTAAACTTTCTCTTGACGGACTACCTCAGAAGACTCCGCGGATCGTAAATGTGCAAGCCGCCGTTCGGATTATAAACGTAGAGCAGGCCGTCGGCGACCACCGGGCTCGTCCCCGGCACCGGGTGGGTCCACATCTGCGTCAGGGTCCCGTTGCCGATGGTCCAGGCGGCGGTTCCCCCGCCATCGGCGGCGAACATCCAGGTCTCCGTCCGATCCCGCCAGACCGCCGGCGCCGTGTACAGCAGGCTCTGCGAGGGTGTAGACACGTTCTGCAATTCGCCACCCATGTGCGGATCGGTACCGGCAATGGACCCGATACCGAGCAAGCGGATCAGGGCATCCTTGCCGCCCTGCGCCAGAGCGTCCGCCCCTAGCAACACGGGCGAGGTGGATCCCAGGTCGAGGTCGCGCGTGTCCAGCGTGGCGTTGTCCGCCGGAGTATAGTTCGCCAGCACCTGAGTGGCATCGGGATCCAGTTCGATGACCGAATCGCCCCAATCGGTGGATCCGTTATAGGGGCCGTTCCCGGTAGCCACGAAAATGTTGCCGGTGGCCGGGTCGATCACCGCCCCGGCGCGCCCCCAAATCGCCGACCGGGTGGACTGGCAGGATGCCGGTTGGATCAACCCGGCGCGGTCGCTGCAAAGCGAATTCCACACGTGCAGCAAAGTGCCGGTCTGCGCGTCAATCACGGCGACATGCCCCTGGTAAGGCGGCGCATCGCCGATGTAGCCGCCGGTCACCGCCACGACGCGGCCGCGGTACACCTTCAGCGGCGAGGCGATCTTCTCGCTGCCCGGCAGCAGCGTGATCGCGGTTGTCCAGACCGCGTGGCCGTCCGCGATGGCGAGTTTGCGAGCCGCGCCATCGGGCGCCGCGGCATAGATGTTCTGCCGGTCCGGATCGGCCGCGGGAGTGCTATTGGTGATCTGCGCCGAACCGGCCCAGCGCGGCGAAGCCGTCGGGCGTGTACTCCCAAAGAATCGCGCCGCTATCGGCATCCACCGCGATCGTCTTGCCGTAGCTGGTGGTCGCGAAGAACACGTCGTGGTTCGATCCGCTCACCGTGACGGCATGGAGATAGATCACGGACGCGTCCACGGTGCCATCCAGGGGAACCTGGCGCCGCGTCAGCGACCCGGCATTCGCCGCGGTGATGCCAGTCACTCCGGGAAACGATCCGGAACTCGCCGCGTCCCACCCGAATTGCGGCCAATCCTGCACCCTCTCACGGCGGACGGCCCTCTGCCCCGCGATTCGCAACGTGAGAACGCCTGACAACACCACCAGCCAGGGCAGGACTCGCCGCGAGACCGCAAACGCGCCGGGCATGGCTCAATCATACGCCGGGATCTCATCATAGGCCCGGCGCGTCGGTACGAAAACACCCTCCCGCGTACCTAAACGAACTGTTCCGGCGACCTAGTTGGCATCGGGCTTTTCTGCATGGTCGATGACGAGCACATCTATCGGGACCCTTTCGGCCTTCAAAATTAGCCCGAGACGCTCGCTAAGGGCCGAAAAGATCGAAGGCTTTCCGTCATCGGAGGTCTCGTCGAGGGTCCATTCGAGAGACATGTCGTAGGCTCCCTTGAGACCAGTGGCATCATCAATCGGTGCTCGCACTAGCGACGGTAGTATCTTTACCAGCATAGCAATGGTACCATGCCCTTCGATCCGCCCTGGCTGCACCACGCGGAAGCCGATGGGATCATTCGGAGACAGCTTCACCATCTTGGTATCGCCCTTGGGAGCGGTCAGACGGTATCCGCCTACGGTCTTGTTTTCGTGGTGTACCTGCAATCGGAACCTGTCGGCCAGGAGGTTTTGCATCATCTGGAGCGCCACCGGCCTAGATCCTAGATACTCTCGATGACGGCTTAGCGTCTACGTTATACCGAAGGGTGTCGATCCAGGCGGAACCGCCCTCGAGCCGATAATCCGGCAGTTCATAAGCCATTCCGATAAGGAAATGCAGCGTGACATTCCTAAGAGAAATTGTTCCGCCCGGACGGATAAAGTCATCTCCACCGATGCCGGTTGACGGTGAGTCGCTAACTTTCACGGATACGACATCAAAAGCGGGTTGATCGGCCGGAGCCAGAGCTGCGACGAAAACGAACGCGGCCAGCGGTTTCGTGCGGAATACCCTCCTCAAAGGAATTAACGATGGAAGAGGCCGAACCGTTTAGAATGCTTGAGCTTCTCTCAAACGGTGTTGCCGACGTCTGTTCCATTACTAGTCTTGAAGCGGGATTTGCCGTGGGAAGCACCAGACAGGCTCCCGCTGGCCAGACTGCCTAGGTCGCGCGTTCGCCTTACAAGCGACCTATACGTCGGCATTTGCACCAGAGCAGAGGACATCTGGAACTCCCGTTCGCGCGAATCACCGGGCGCAATCGCCGGCCACTACATTTACAGATGTTCCAACCCGCGCTGCAGAGCCGCAATCACAGCCTGGGTGCGGTCGCTGACGCCCAGCCGTTCCAGAATGACACTCACGTGGCACTTCACCGTGGCTTCGGTGATATGCAGAGAAACGGCGATATCCTTATTGCTCTTGCCGTGGACAATCAGCGAAAGCACTTCGCGTTCGCGCGGGCTCAGGTCGGAATTCGGCGTGCGCGCGGCCAGGCTCTCCGCCACCGGCGCGGGCAGAAAGCGGTTTCCCGCATGAACCCGGCGCAAGGCATCCACCAGCGTGTCGTTGGACATGGCTTTGATCAGATACCCGGCCGCGCCGGCTGCCAGCGCCTGATGGATGTCCTCGTCGCCTTCGTAGGTGGTCAGCACCACGCAGCGCGCTCCGGGGTCCTCGCGCCGGATCACGCGCAGCGCTTCCAGGCCGCTCATGCCCGGCAAGCGCAAATCCATCAGCGTTACATCCGGCCGTTTCTGGTGAAACAGGCGCACGGCATCTTCTCCCGAGCCGGCCTGGCCGCGGACCTTCATATCCCGCTGCGCGTTGATGATCGCCACGATCCCCAGGCGCATGATCGGGTGGTCATCCACCACCAGAACCCCGAATTTTTGCGTGTCGCTCACGAGTTGAGAACGATTCCCAATTTCTCCGCCGCCGCCGACCGCACCGGCACTTCCACCAGCAATTCCGTCCCTTTTCCCGGCGTGCTCCGAATCTCGAAGCGGCCGCCCAGGCGTTCCGTCCGTTCCCGCATTCCCACCAGTCCGAAGTGCTCCCCAACCGCCGAGAGCGCTTTGCCCGGGTCGAATCCGCAACCGTCGTCCACCACGCGCATTTGAATCCGGTCGTCGGCAAACTGCACCAGGATGCGCACCTCCTTCGGCTGCGCGTGCTTCACGGAATTATAGACGGCCTCTCGCGCCACCATCAGAATATCGTGTTCCACGGCGGGATCCAGAACCACCGGCCGCCCCGAAGTCTCGCAGCAAACCGGTACGCGCGAGGCATTGCTGGCCTGCTGTGCCATCTGGTCCAGCAGGGGACCGAACTCGGGAGAAGCCGTCCCGCTCTGCCGCAGATTCCAGACTGCGCGCCGCGCCTCGTCCACCGTGGCGCGCACCTGCTTGCGCGCGTAGTCCAGCAACTCCCTGCCCGAGCCGGCGTGCTCCTGCTCTACCGCGACCACTGCCTCGAGCAGCGCCGAGACACTGGCGCAGCCCTGGATCACCGTATCGTGCATCTCGCGCGCCACCCGGTTCCGTTCTTCCAGCACCGCCCGGAACCGCGCGTGCACCTGGCGCAACCGTAGACGGTGGGCGGCCAGCACGCCACCCAGAACCAGCAGTCCGCAAAGCGCCAGGAACCAGGGTGTCCGGTACAGGTGAGGACGCCACTCAATGGCCAGCGCGGCTTCGGTGACGCTCTCCGGCATGTTCATTTCGAATGCCTGCACCCGGAAGCGATACTCGCCCGGCGGAACATTCGTATAGAACGCCGTGCGCCGCTGTAGCGCCTCGTTCCAATCGTGGTCGAATGGCTCCAGCATGTACCGGAAGCGGATTCGCTCCTGGGAGCGCAACCGGACCGCGGCATACGATATCTGCAAGCGTCCCTCGCCGGGCGGCACCATCAGGCGGCCGGAGGCGGGCATCTCCCGCCCGTCTACCAGCACCCGGTCGAGAACTACCTGAGGCAGCGTTCCGGGCCGCGTCTCCAGCGGCACAATGCGCACCGGCCCGCGATTGCTTGGAAACCACACCTCGCCGCTGGGAGTCAGACACCCCGCCGGCGCCACGCCGCCATAGATTTGGGTCGCCTCCACGCCATCGGAAATCCCGTAGAGGGTCACCGCCGGGTGGAAGCCCGGTTGATCCGCCAGCCGGTCCAGGTCGCGCCGGGAGACGGCCGAAATCGCATTGGGGCCGCTCATCCAGAATGTGCCCTGCGCATCCTCCAGAATCTGGTAAATGCTGTTGCCGGCCAGGCCCTGAAGCGCGCCGAAGACCGTCAGCTTTCCGTCGCGCCAGCGAAACAGTCCGGCTCCCCGCGTGCCGAACCAGAGCCCGCCGTCGCGATCCTCGTGAATCGCCCAGATCTTCTCGGTCCGCAGGCGCGTGGTCACCTCGTCCTGGACGAAACGGCCTTCGCGCCAGTGGCTCACGCCGCGCTCGGTGCCGATCCAGATATCGCCGGCGCGCGTTTCCGCCAGCGTCCGAATGCTGAAGTATGCCAGGCCCTGCGGCTCCAGGTAGTTGGTCAGCGTGCCGTCATGCCAGCGGCTGATGCCCTCGTCGGTGCCGATCCAGACGCTGCCGTCGCGGCTCTCGAGGAGGGCGCGCACAAAATCGTTCACCAGCCCCGTGCGCTTGGTGTATTGCACCTGCCGGCCTTTCCATGACCGGAACACGCCATCCCCCTCGGTGCCGATCCACAGCGCGCCGGCGCTGTCGCGCATCACGCTGCGCACACGGATCCCCGGGGCGGGCGCGGGTACCAGTTGCGAGCCGTCACGCGCCGCGTTGATCCGGTACAGGTGCGTGCTGGCCACCCACAGCGAGCCATCGGGATCCGAGTAGACCGTTCCGAAATCCGCGTTGGCGGCGTCCGGCAGCGGGAACGTGCTGATGGCGGCGCGGCTCAGCCGCAGCAGACCCGTCTGCATCCCGGCCCAGATATTCTGCTCGTTATCGTTGAATAGCGCCAGCACCGTGCTGCTCGGCGGATTGTCCTGCGTCGCCACGTGGGTGAAACGCCCGCCGGAGTAACGGATCAGGCCGTCGCCGATACTGCCGATCCAGAGCGCTCCGGCGCGATCCTCCAGCAGCGCGCGGACCGTGCTGGCGATGTTCGGGACTCTCTCGAAACGCCCGCTGTCGCGCGCTGCCAGGGCTATCCGCTGCAAACCCGAGACGGTGCCCACCCAGATGGTGCCATCCGCGGTTTCCACGATCGACTTAACCCGGTTGGCGCTGCCGTACCCCTCCAGATGGTATTCCTTGAATTCCAGCCCGCGCAGCATCAGGACGGTGGATCCGCCTACCCACACGTTACCCGCCCGGTCCTCGCGTATCGCATGCACCGCCATGCGGGGCACCTTCCCCACGCCGTCCACGCGATGCAGGCGGTCGCCCTCCAGGCGGAAAAGGCCGTCGTCGGTGCCCACCCACAGCACGCCGTCGCGGCTTTCAATCACCGCGCGGACGAACTCGTTGGTCAGGCCTTGCGCTACGCCGTAGGATCGGAACACCCCGCCGCGGTATCGCAGCAGACCGCCCCCGTCCGTTCCCGCCCAAAGGCTGCCGTCGCGGCCCACCGTCAGGCAGAACATGCTGTTCTCGCGAATGGCCGGAGTGTTGTCGCGGTCGTAGAGAACAAAGCCCGCACCGTCGAACCGTACCAGGCCGCCGCTGGCGCCGATCCACAGGTAATGGTCGGGGGTCTGTGCGAATGCCTGAATGGTGTTCTCGGGTAGCCCGTCCTGAGTCTGCCAGACTCGCCGCGTGTAGCCGTCAGGCAGCGTTTTCGATGGGGCCGCCGACAATTCCAGCGCCATCGCCAACACGGCTGCTACTACTGAGTGCGAGGCCACCATGCCATTTCGTGATGTATTTTAGCACCCGTTTCACGCGGGTGCGGCCGGCGGTACCCATCCACCGAAGAGATCGTTGTATTATGCCGGCGGACCGTTTACGCTGGGCAATGCCGCATTGGTTGATTGTCGCGTTGTTCCTCGCCCTGGTTGCCGCCCTGGTTGTAATCGTGCGATGGGAATTCTCGCGCGTGCGCAACGGGCCGCGCTCCATGTCCGGAGCGGTCAAACGGTATCTGGAAACCGAACGCATCGTTCCGCAGTCGCAAGTCCCCAGCGAGGTCAAGCGCGGATTCGATGCCTGGGATTGAGCGGCGGCCTGAGTAGCTTCTGAAAGGCGAACCCGCCTACTCTCCTTTGTGCCGCAGACTACTACTTCGAATGGATGTTCCGTTGCTCCACCCGGTTCTACCACTGGAAATGACCCCATTCGGGAGATTTGTCTGTCGGCTCTTTCCGGACGCTATTGCCGCAGCGTTCTCTGGGATGCTTGGATTAAGTGGGTCGTGTGCCGCGCACTACCTCGGCCGCGGCTGCCGTCGAATTTGCTCCATCCCGGTGCGCATACGAAGCAATTCAAGTTGCACCTCGGGTCTACTTTCAATCTCCGTAACGTCCCTTTGCATATCCAATTGTCGTCGCTGGAATTCTGGACCTTGCATGATCGCGTTCTGGTCGCGCTCCATCTGTTCCACGGTGGCCTTGAGCTCGGCATTGTTGTCCAACAAACTGAGCGTACTCTGCCATGCGGCGAGATACCGCGTCAGGTCAAATCGTTGTGGAGATTGATCGGTGGCGGCGTCTGGCACCAGTTGCAAAGAAGACACAAGCGCGGCCGCATTCGGCGAGCTCTGTGGACTGGCGTTCCATTGCCCAATCACTGGCCGGTCCCCAGGCAACCCAAAGAAAGAGACATGGGCGGCATCCACGCTGTCCCACTGGTAGTTACCATTCCAATCTACATACCAAGCGCCGTTGCGATAGATGCCGATCTTGAGGCGACCATCACCGTTCCAGTCACCCATGACCGGCAGGTCACCCGGCAAGCCAAAATAGATAATGTGCGCGGCGTCCTCAGCGTCCCACTGATTATTACCATTCCAATCAACAAACCAAGCCCCATTCCGATAGACGCCGACCTTTAGGCGGCCGTCGCCATTCCAATCGCCCATTACCGGCAAATCGCCCGGTAAGCCGAAGATAACGAGGTGAGCCGCGTCCGTGCTATCCCATTGATTATTCCCGTTCCAATCCACGTACCATACGCCATTCCGGTACACGCCAGCTTTGAGATGCCCATCGCCGTTCCAGTCCCCCATCACTGGCAAGTCTCCAGTCAGGCCAAAGTAGAAGACGTGCGCGGCATCCGCGGCATCCCACTGATTATTTCCGTTCCAATCCACGAACCAGACCCCGCTGCGGTACACCCCTGGCTTCAGCCGGCCGTCTCCGCTCCAGTCGCCAATCACGGGCAGGTCACCCGTCAGACCGAAGTAGAATATGTGGGCGGCATCGGTAGCGTCCCATTGGTCATTGCCGTTCCAATCGACGAACCATCCGCCATTCCGAAATACCCCGAAACTCTGATCCTGAACGAGGGCTTTGGAGAAGACCCACGCTCCCGCGGGATAACTGGTACCTCCGACGATTGCAGTACTGCCATCAGCCGACACGGCCACCGCAGAACCTAACTCCGCTCCGCTGCTGCCCGAAAGTTTCGATTGTCCGGTCCACACTCCGTTGGTTCGAGTGAATATCCACGTGGCCCCGGCGAAATTGTTGTCCGCGGGGCCGCCCACAAACGCTGTATTCCCGTCGCCAGACAAAGCCACTGACTGCCCAAATTGAGGCGCACCGCCTGTCGTGCCGCCCGGTGTCAGCTTGACGACCTGTTGGCTCCAGATGCCGTTCACTCGCGTGAAGACCCATGCAGCACCAACAAAATTGTCGTCGAAATACCCACCCACCAGCGCCGTATTGCCGTCTGACGAAAGCGCGACGGCAAGCCCCTCGAAGGCATCCCCGATGGCGCCGCTGCCCACGAGTTTCGTGTCCTGGATCCATCCGCCGCCTGATTGCGTGAATACCCAGGCCGCTCCGACGGTGCCCTCACAAAACGACCCGACGAGCGCCGTGTTCCCGTCGGCCGAAAGCGCCGCGGCGGACCCGAAACAGTCGAAGGATTCACTGAGCTTCGATCCTCTTTGACTCCAGGTGCCGTTGACGCGGATGAACGTCCAAACAGAGTTGTCTCCCGTCCCACCCACGATGGCCATATTACCGTCGGCCGAGAGAGCTACCGAAGTTCCTTGTTTGGATTCAGCGCTGCCTCCCGTACCGACCAATTTCATGCCTTGCTGGCTCCATACGCCGTTTGATCGGTTGAAGACCCAGACCGCACCCATATCGTTGTTGTCATACGGGGCGCCGGAAATGATCGTGTTGCCGTCGGCAGAGATTGCAACTGAAGTCCCTTGTTGAAGGAGGCCGAAACTGTCATTGGCACCGCCGTTTCCCACCAGCTTCCCGCCTTGTTGATTCCATGCGCCGCCCGTACGAGTGAACACCCAGACTGCGCCAATGGCGTCGTTGTCGTCAGGTCCGCCGACAACCGCAGTATTCCCGTCCGCCGACACCGCGACCGCTGCGCCCTGGTCGGTTGCACTGATACCGCCATCGCCTACCAGTTTTGCTCCCTGCTGCAGAAACTGACCGATGGCACGCGGCGTGGTTACAACCCATAACAGGGTCATTGACACGAGTATTTCCGAACGTCGCATCGTTGGTCTCAAACCACGATCTTCGGCTGTAGGGAAGACGGACTCAATACTCCAGAAAGGGATGCCCCTCGGGCTACAGTTTGTCTACTTATGAATTTTATACAGTAGCGTTCCTTAAATTCGTTCCTGTCGGGTACCGCTTTGCGGCGCTCGCATGGCTATGGCACGTGGTCGGATAAGCCCCTGGCCGTGATTGCCGGCGTCTTCATCGGCATCACCGCCGTAGTGACCCTCCTGCGATTCTGGAACGTGGAGCCTCGCCAGGTGGTCACGGCGGCCACCCTGCAGGCCCCTGCGATTTCCAGGCCGGCAGCTTCCTCCACGGCGGACGAGTACATGGCCGCCACACGCCGCCGAGCCGCGGAAAATCGCGACATGGCAACCGGAGCGAGAGTTCTCGGGTCTACCACGGGCCACATGTGGCATCACTGAGTTAGCGGCCCGAAACAGATCTAGTTAGCTGCGGAAGACCACGCCGTCTTTAATTACCACCCGCGGATTGCGAATATCGGAGATGGTGCGCGCCGGATTTCCTTCGAACAGTGCAACGTCTGCGAGTTTTCCCGGCGTGATGCTGCCCAGCTCCGGAGCGGCACGGGCAACGCGCGCCGCTCCCATGGTTGCCATGCGCAGCACCTGTTCCGGTGGAATCCCGGCCTGCACCCACAGCTCCAGTTCGCGACCGAGCATCAGGCCCTGGATGCCATCGGTGTCGCGTTGTTCCTCGCCCTGGTTGCCGCCCTGGTCGTAATCGTGCGATGGGAATTCTCGCGCGTGCGCAATGGGCCGCGCTCCATGTCCGGAGCGGTCAAACGGTATCTGGAAACCGAACGCATCGTCCCGCAGTCGCAAGTCCCCAGCGAGGTCAAGCGCGGATTCGATGCCTGGGATTGAGCGGCGGCCTGAGTAGCTTCTGAAAGGCGAACCCGCCTACTCTCCTTTGTGCCGCAGACTACTATTTCGAATGGATGTTCCGGCGGCCTAGTCAAATCTACTATTGGAAATGACCTCTTTCCGGATATTTGTCTTTCGGCTCTTTGAACAACGCCGTCTGCGTGATTGGTTTTATACAGTAGCGTTCCTTATATTCGTTCCTGTCGGGTATCGCTTTGCGGCGCTCGCATGGCGCTATGGCACGTGGTTGGATAAGCCCCTGGCCGTGATTGCCGGCGCCTTCATCGGCATCACCGCCGTAGTGACCCTCTTGCGATTCTGGAACGTGGCTCCTCGCCAGGTGGTCACGGCGGCCGCCCCGCAGGCCCCTGCGATTTCCAGGCCGGCACCTTCCTCCACAGCGGACGAGTACATGGCCGCCGCACGCCGCCGAGCCGCGGAAAATCGCGACATGGCAACCGGAGCGAGAGTTCTCGGCTCTACCACGGGCCACATGTGGCATCGCTGAGTGAACGGCCCGCGGCCATCCCCACGGCCCGAAACAGATCTTCGCTGCGAAAGACCACGCCGTCTT
>CAWKYG010000048.1:0-54974 GCA_963853855.1 uncultured Solibacteraceae bacterium
GAAGCAACTTCTGCACATCTGCACCCTGCCGATACCACGAGGTGAGCCGATGAACGGCAGCCGTATGCCGCAGATCATGAATTCGCGGTTGGTAACGCGCACCATCGGTGCGGCGGATGCCAGCGCGGTCGCAGAGCACCCGGAAAGTGTGCTGAAGCGTGACCTTTATGATGCGGCGTCCGTGGCATGTCATGAAAAACGGGCTTTCGCCAGGAGACGCCGGGCGTCGTTTGCAGTAGTCCTGCAATGCCTGATGCAATTGCGGCCCGAATGGGACCAGTCTGGTTTTGCCAAACTTGCTCTGAATCACCTTCATGGTTGACTCCGTGAAATTGACATCAACTCGATCCAGGTTGATCAACTCTTGTATCCGCAATCCTGTACCTGTAAAACACCAACAGAATTGTGTGCATCGTGTCTGGTCGAATATCTGTCCGATACGGGTTGTCGGATTTCGCGGTGTGCAGGAGACGCCGCATTTCTTCCAGCGAGTAGATGTGGGGAACAAAGACAGGCGGGCGCTTGGGTATAACGGTGGGCAGCGGTGCTTCGGCTGCATACCCTCGGCTGACGGCATATTGGTAAAAGTTTCGCAACACGCTGAGCTTGATATGCCAATTGACGGTAATCGGTCCCGTGCCCGCCAGAAAGACCTTCACCTGATCTGGATGCACATCGGCGATCTGGACGCCTGCGCCAATGAAGTGTCCAAATGCCCGCAGGGTACAGCCGTTTGATTTCTGCTGTTCTCCCAGAGACTGGCGGTATGCAATGTATTGCTCAATGAGTAGTTGAAGATTCATAGAAGTTCTCCCAGGTTCAGATCCGCCACCTGTCGAAGGCCAGCAATATCCACCTTAGCGTAGACGCTAGTTGTGCCGGGATGACTATGGCCGAGGTGGTCGCCGATCTGTTTGAGCGACAGCCCCTCAGCAAGCAGATGCGTCGCACATGCGTGACGCAAGGCGTGTGGTCCATAGTGGGCGGTCACCACACCCAGCCGTCGAAGGCGTTCGCGAACGATTGGCCCCAGATCGCCCACAGGTTGAATCGGGGCGGACAGGGACAGAAACACTTCCCGGTAAGGCGTGCGCGGACGCACCTGTGTAATGTAGCGCAGAACGGCATCGCCCACGGGACGGGATAGCGGGAAAATGCGCTTTTTTCGTGTCTTGGTGCAGGCTACGGATAAAAGTTCAGCCTTCCAGTCAAAATCTTCCAGCCGCAGCCGCTTTACTTCGCCCGCCCGAAGGCCATAGATGGCCAGCAGCATCAGGATCGCCCGGTCCCGAATGTCCTTCCGTTTGTTGCCCTCGGTTAGAGCAAGCAACCGTTTTACGTCTTCCCACGAGGGGCCAGTTGGCAACGAAGCCAAGCGATAAACACGAGGACTTCTAATGGCCTCGGCCAAGCCTTTGCGGCACCAACCGCGTGTTGCGCCATATCGGAAAAATGGGCGCAAGCAGCCCACGACCCCCTGTAACGTGAGTCGTGAATAGCCGTCGTGTTTTCCGAGCGACTGGAGACATGAGTCAATGTCCGTGATGGTGATTCCGGTCAATGAATCACCAACCGCAACCATTTTGGTGAGAAAGCGATTGATGAACCAGCGACGAGAAAGCCTTGTGGCAATCGACAATCCTCGCTCTTTGAGCATGTAATCGTCGAAGTCCATGAGCCAGGGTTCGAAACGACTTACACGATCAGACCGGCGTTCGAGACGCCCGATGAATTCAAGCCAACAAATCGCCTTTGAAATGAATGTCCGCTTTGAATTGCGGCCGGGTTTATAGTTTTTCCGTTTTTCACGGCGGGTGGCCCAGTGCTTTGCTGCTTCTTCAATCTGACCCACAGAAATTATTCTGTCGGGATGATCGCCAAGGCAGAGCAAATCGGTGATCACCAGCAAATACGCTGCAGTTTGCCTGATCACCCGGTGACACCAGCCTTGATCAGCGAGTTGATCGAGATAGCCACTTCTCTCCTTGGCTAAAGGAGCCTCGCTGTGGCGTGATAAAACAGTGGGACGTGTGAATAATTTTTGAAACATAGTTGAACCTCCATAAGTTGTGAAAAGAACGAGGTCCAACGGTGAGGCACGATATTATGTGGCGCAAGAAAGTGATCCAATGAGGAAGCGAGGCGGCGGCGAACGGTCAAGACAACATAACGGACAGCGCCACAGAAGATCCGGTGGGCGTTGATGATGATGCGGCTGTTGGCGGCCTGCCGGAAAACTTCGGTCAGGCGCACGACCGGCACGACTTTGGATTCAATCAGATGCCGCAACACCATGCCCGGCCCGACGGACGGCAATTGGTCAATGTCGCCAACCAAAAGCAGACTGGCCTTGGGCGGCAGGGCGCGGAGCAGGTTTGCCATGAGCGATACATCCACCATCGACATTTCGTCCACCACGCAGAAGATCACAGTCAAGGGGATTGGCTTCGTTGCGCCCAAAGCTGCCGGTGGCCGGCTGGACTTCCAACAGGCGGTGGATGGTCTTGGCTTCAACGCCGGTGGTTTCCGACAGGCGTTTGGCGGCTCTGCCGGTGGGGGCGCAAAGCAGGCACTTCACCTTCTTGGCCCGCAAAATCAGCAGGATGGCATTTACGAGCGTCGTTTTTCCGACGCCTGGCCCGCCCGTGATGATGAGTGCCCGGCTGGTGAGCGCCAATTTGAGCGCGTCGCGCTGGCTGGGAGCGAGTTCCTTGCCGGTCTTTTCCTGACACCAGACAACCGCCTTGTCAAAATCAATGGCGGGGAAAGCGGGCTGCATACTGGCAAGGCTCCTGATCCGTCCGGCGATGATTTCCTCGGCCCGTTTCAAGTGCGGGAGAAAAATGAGTTCCTGCCCGCCGATCATTTCCTTGACCAAATCCTCGTTGGCCAGGGTGCGTTCAAGCGCCTCGGTCACGATTTTTTCTTCCACCAGACAGGAGCTTGACCGCCTCGTCGCGGAGCAATTCGACGGGCAAGGCGCAATGGCCCTCGCCGGTCGCCTCCATCAGAACATGGCTCAAGCCGGCACAGGCGCGGATAAGGGAGTCCACGGGGATGCCGATTTTCTGTGCGATCTGGTCGGCGGTCTTGAAGCCGATGCCGTGAATGTCCTTGGCGAGCGAGTAGGGGTTGCCCCGGACTTTTTCAATAGCATCCTGGCCGTAGGTTTTGAAAATTCGCACCGCCCGGCTCGTGCTGACGCCGTTGCTATGCAGGAACACCATGATTTGCCGGATGACTTTCTGTTCCGCCCATGCGTCCTTGATCCGCTTCCGGCGTTTGGGGCCGATGCCGTCAACGTCCTCCAGCCGCGCCGACTCGTTTTCAATGATGTCGAAAATCTTCTCGCTGAATTTCTCCACGAGTTTCTTGGCATAAACCGGCCCGATGCCCTTGACCATGCCGCTGCCCAGATATTTTTCGATGCCTTCCTTGGTGGTGGGCGCGGTGGCGTTGAGCATCTCAGCGCGGAATTGAAGCCCAAATTCCCGGTCCTGCACCCAGTGACCTTCTGCCGTCACCCATTCCCCGGGACTGACGGATGGCAGGGAACCAACCACCGTGACGTTGTCGCGGTGGCCCTTGGCTTTGACCTTGAACACGGCGTAGCCATTTTCCTCATTGAAGAAAGTGACACGCTCAATCAGCCCGGAAAGGCTTTCGGCAATTGTTGCTGGCGGCTTTGCTTTCAACCACAGGCATCATGGAATCAGTGGCCATGGCAGGCAAGCCGCTGGTGGTAGCCGGGAATGGAATGGCGGGTGAACGCAAACTGGTTTTGTCTGTGGCATGGGCAAATGGCGCGCGCGCTGCGCGGATAGTGTCCTGGCGGTGGACACAGGCGACCAATTCAATTGTTCCGGCATGGCAGGACAGCACCTGAGCCGTGGAGGACAATCTGGGCGGAGGGCTCGCAGTGGGGGAGACGCGCACGGAATGTCCACGACTGCCCGCCATTATGTTAAATCAGGGGTTGGTTGCAACTTTGTGCTCATCGGGATGAACAGAGCCGATACTGACATCGGTTCCTGGGCCAGAGGCCACCGCGAATTCCATTCGGGACAATCTTGTCCTTCATGTGCCGTTCCCGGTACTCTAGGCAGGGCACGCGCATCTCGGCCTGTTTGGCATAGGCGCGGTGGACAGCCTGGCTTTTGTGGCCGAGCGCTTCCTGGGCAAAGCGCTGGGGAAATCCGCAGGTTTTGGCGCGTTCTGCCCAGGCATATCTGAAACTGTGCAGGCAGACGCCTTTGACGCCGACCAGGCGGCAGCGGCGCGAGAAATAGGGAACCCCGATCCGATTCTGTCTGCCGGGCGATCATGGGAATCAAATACCCCTGGGCGGGACAGTCTTTAAGCAGCCGCGCCACCGCCTCGCCAAACGTGATCACCACCGGACTGCCGCTTTTCATGCGTCGAGAACAATGGTAACGGTCTTCCCAGTTCACGTTTTCGGCACAGAGAGTGGCGATGTCGGTTTGGGAGCCGCCCAAGTGCCACAACAGTTGATAGAAAACCAGCCACTGGGTGTTGCGTTCACCGGCCAATACTTTTCATACTCTTCCTTTGTAATGGCGCGCCGCGGGGCGGAACTGGATTTTTGGCCACTGCCGACGCGGGACCAACCCGGCGAGCAACCAGTTCATGTCCAGGGCAAAATTGTGCATGCGGCGCAGGAAGATGTTGGTGGACACTGTTCCCGTGGTCAGCACGTGCCACAAATGCTCCGCCCGCGTCTCGA
This sequence comes from uncultured Solibacteraceae bacterium, assembly GCA_963853855.1. Lineage (GTDB taxonomy): Bacteria > Acidobacteriota > Terriglobia > Bryobacterales > Bryobacteraceae > Sulfopaludibacter. The sequence continues at coordinate 4,745 of CAWKYG010000048.1, forward strand.
CCAGTTTCAGGTGCCGGATGTGGTCAAACGGCTTTTGGGCATCCCGCGTGAGCCACCGGCTTTGGTCACCCCATGTTTGCCCTTGGCCATCTCGTCCATGACGAACTGCCAGGTGCGGGTGGATCAGCGGGTCGGTGGCCGCCAAATAAGCGCGGGCGATTTGTAAATTGATCGTCGGTTGATGCTGGGCTTCGTTCTGCGCGTGCAAAAGCCGGTTGCCTTCGGCGGTCACTGGTATGCAGACTCTCCTGTTTGCCCGTCGGTTCTTTGAAGATAATAAGGTCGCCTTTGTTGCGGCGGAACAGTCGAGAACTGTTGTCTTCATAACTGTATTTCACGTTAACAGTCTGAAGAGGCTACGACAATTGATTACCGGTGCAGTGGTAGGGCAGCAGGTGAGCAATGACAGAATCCTGACAAGCGGCTAAATCACTGGAACTTTCTACTGGAAGCTCGACCATCCTGACTCCATAACTCGCTTGCACAGCCACTGCGAAGAGATGGAGCCAATGGCCGGGATTGAACCGGCGACCGACGGTTTACGAAACCGTTGCTCTACCACTGAGCTACATTGGCGACCAGGCCGGGGCGGCTTTATGCAAAAGGCCCAAGACCAAGCATATTTTGGCGGGCGAAGAACGGTTGGCAAGTTTATTTCATGGGCTGGCGGCAGAATGCCGGTCTTTACAGAGGTTTCGGCCTTGGTTAGGATAATCATGCGGGCAGTGTCTGCATTGGGTTGATGTGAAACCGAAGTTGTTAATCATAGAACTGTGGGCGGTGGGGGATGTGGTCATCGGGACGCCCTTGTTGCAAAAGGCCTGCGAGGAGTACGAGGTTACCCTGTTGGCCAAACCGTTCGCCCTCGATTTACGCGACCGGTTCTGGCCGGACGTGAAGGTGATTCCTTTCAGCGCGCCGTGGACGGCATTCGCATTCAAAGACAAATACCGGCTTTACGGGTGGCCGTGGCGGGAATTTTTTTCGATTTCAAGGAGGTTGATGCGGGAGCGATTTGACATGGCGGCTTCCGCCCGGTGGGATCCCCGGGACCATTTTCTGATGAAACTATCGGGCGCAAAGAAGCGGATGGGCTATCCGCGGCTGGGCAGCCAGCTCTTTCTGACGCATCCATTGAAACCGGCGGACCCCCTGGCGCATCGTTATGAGAGCTGGCGGATTTTGGGGCAGGCGTTGAATCTGGAAATGGAGGCGAGCGAGCTGATCCCCTTCCCTTCCCGGCGGAAAACCGGGATCATCCTGATGCACACAGGGGCGGCGCAATTAGTGCGGGTATGGCCGCTGGAACGATTCCAGAATCTGGCTCGGCGATTGCGGGAACAGGGACATAAGGTAAGAGTGCTCTGCAATCCGGAGCAGCAAAGCTCGTGGAAAAAAGCGGGCGAGACGGACGTGAAGGCCCCGGGAACCATAGCAGAATTGCTTCATTATCTGGAAGAGGCAGAGTTGTTTATCGGCAACGATTCGGGGCCGGGCCATCTGGCGGCTTTTTGCGGCGTCCCGACGTTCACGTTGTTCGGACCGCAGGTGCCGGAGTGGTTCAAGCCGTTGCATCCGGCGGCGGAGATTATCGAAGGCAAGGCGTGCCCCTACAAGCCCTGCTCGGATTATTGCCGTTTTGAACAGCCGCATTGTCTCTGGAACATCAGCGAAGAGGAAGTCTGGCAACGAGTGAAAAAGTCTATCAGCCGCTTGCAGCCCAGGATGACTGAAACGACGAAGGTCACTTGAAAAGGCCGATAATAAAGCCGACGATAAAGAGCACGATGCCAATACCGGCGACCGCGTATTGCGTGCCCGTGCAAATTTTCAGAATTGCTTCCCCGCGGGTCTTGCTTTGGCGAGTATTATATTCGAGCAGCAACTCTACGCCAGCCTTGTAATCTTGATAAGCGGGGACGAGAGAATTTTTATAGAGAGCCAGCGCTTGCGCCTGCTTTTGGCTGTCAATCAAAGTTAAGATCTGCTCCCGGATGCCATGGTATTTTTTTCTTAACTCGAGGACATGTTTGTAATTAACGCGATCATCCTCTGAAAAAATCGCCTTGCCGTAGGCGTCAAGAGCTTCGCTTGTCCGCTGGCTGAAGTCGTTCAATTCATTGCGATATCGCTGGCGCTCCTGTGGCGTCTCAGCCATCAGCGAGAGGAGGACGCGGTTGAAGGATTCAGCCATGCTCGCATTGGCGGCCCCGGCATCCGACAGCCCCGGGAGGGTATCTTCGACAATGAGTTGTGCGTCGGCCTTAAGGTGATTGACGCTGAGAAAACCGGCAGCGCCGATGATCAACAAGATGACAGCGGAGATGGCCAGCCCCCTGATTGGAAACATCCGATGGAGAATATTTTTAAGGTAATTGTGCGCGGGCCGGGCAATGGCGACTGCGGGAACGCGCTCTGTTTTTTCCGCGACAGCCCGCTCGTAAAGGGCGTTCGAGTCGGATGCCCTTCTTGTCCCAATCATAATCACTGGCAATGACCTCTCGGGCAGCACGGCCATGTTCAAGAAGCAAGCTCCGGTTCTGGTCGTATTCACGAATGGCCTCAGCCAGACGGGCAATTACCTGAATACGTGGGCCAAGGGGGACTCTGATGCCAGCTCCGTCTTCGACCGCGATGCGAGGTCCCCCGCAATCCAGACAAATGACCGGAAGGCCGTGAAACATCGCCTCAATCACGGCGTAGCCGCCGGTGTCGTGGAGTGTCGGAAACAGGAAAAGATCATAATCGGGATAAACATTCAGGGTCTCCTGCCGGGGCAGGCGGCCGGTGAAATGCACCCGTCCCTGCAGGCCGAGGCGGGCGGCAAGTTTTTTGGCGGCAGCCATGAAGTTACCGCTGCCTACGATGGTGAAAGTGGCGTCGGTATTGGATTTGTGCAACGCCTCGATGGCCAGATCAATTCCTTTGAGAGTGATAATATTTCCGACAAAGAGAATTCTCAAAGGCCCTGTATGGATCTGCCGTGGCCGGGTGGCAAGACGCGCGGTTTGCAGCCCGATAGTGGGCATGAGAATGGTTTTGAAGCCAAGCTGCAGAAAGGTGCGTTCCATTTCCCGGGTGGAAACAATAGTAATGGCAGTGGTCTGTGCCCGCTTGGGCAGGACGTGAAAGGGGGCGGCCTGAATCACATTATTCAGGTTGCGAAGTATTTCCGGGAAGAGGGAAACTGGATGCTTCCAGGGGAGCAAGGGCCAAGGGATGGATTCGATGCCGCCGACCGGCCCCCAAACTGTGGGGACCCCGTGGTTCCAAATGGCGGTGCGGTAGCGAAACCCGGCAAAGGTAACATGATGCAGCAGGTCATAAGAGTTTTCGGCCTGGAGGCGATGCACGGCCTTCCATGCGGAAATCATGCCACATGACATAGTAGAACCGCACAGTCCGAAAACGCTTTTTCAACCAGAGCAACAGCGGTCCTTCATCATGATAAACAAAGCGAGGGAGCGGCACCGTGCCCTGGAGCAACGCCAGTTCTTTTTCGATATTTACCCGATTGTTTGCGCGGGTGAGGACCGTGACGTCATGAAACCTGGCCATTTGCAAAGCCCACTGCAGCCGACTTCCGGTTCGGACCCCTTGTTGGGTTCGCAAGCGTAAGCGGACATGAGGACTTTGAGTCTTTTGGACATTTGGCCCAGCTATGGTGGATAAAAGCACTGCTTAATTCAAGCTTCAGGTCGCAAATGGTTGTGTACCTCTTTTCTTTTCCAGACAAATCGGCACAAAATGAAAGCCAATTTATGCCGCACTGGCTGATAAAATCAGCAATCCATCATGTCATAGCTGCCTTGCCGGCAAGTCAGAAGTGCAATGAGTGGTTTCAGGTCCACGTGACTAAATCGTTGGAACTCGGGGTTCGGTGCTTTTGAAGCCAAAATAAGGGAAACGCGGCGGTTTCTGGAGGATTTTCTCGAATGCAGCCCGGAATGCGCTGATGGCTTTACCGCGCTGGAGTTGGGCACCGGTTGGTATCCCACGGTGCCCATCGGCCTCTATCTTTGCGGAGCGGGGGACATCTGGTCTTTTGACATCGAATCATTATTGCGACGGGAGCGGCTGAAACTATTATTGAATTATTTTTGCGGACTTGACACCAAGGGCGCATTGCGGAGCTGGTTGCCGCAGATAAAGCCCGAACGAATGGAGGCCCTGGTTTCGGCGCTCAAAAACATTGAAGGCGAGACGGCGGAATCGTTGCTGGCGAGATTCAATATTCACGCACTGGTGCGCGATGCACGAATACGGGACTGAAACCGGGAACGGTTAATTTCTTTTTTTCCAACGCGGTGCTAGAATATGTTCCGGCAGATGTGCAGACAGCGCTGTTGGCAGAATTCGCCGCGTGGCCACGCCGGGCGCGGCGCTCATTCAATACGTCAACCTGAAAGACCAATACTGGAATTTTGACTCGTCTATCACGCCGTTCAACAACCTGAAGTATTCCGCGGCCCAATGGCGCTGGCTGGACAGCCCGTTGATTCCTCAGACACGATTGCGGATATCCGATTACCGCGCGCTGCTAACGCAGGGAGGTTTTGAAATTGTAAAGGAGGTCAACACGAGCAGGTTGGCCAGCGATTTGGAAAAGGTCAGCCTGGCCGCGGAGTTTCAAATATGCGAAAGAGGATTTGCTGGTGACCGACACCTGGCAGGTAGCCAAGCGTAAACAAGGCTAGCAAATACACTTTATGAGAGCCAGCGTTGGGAGAGCAGGGTAAGCAGGGATTGGTTTGTTTCGAGGCCTTCTGACGGACGAATGAGTTTTGTGAGATAAAAGAGGTAAGCGATCACCAACCGGGCGTTCAGAGCCTTGATTCCGCCCAAGTCTGCATAATCTGGAAGATGTCCTGGCAAACAACTCCTCGATTTTTTGAACAATCGTTCGGGCGTTTGTTTGTGGACCAGATTCCGGACTGAATGACATAGTGAAACCAGTCCCATCCGGGAACGCCGGTCAAGTCCCGCGTTCCCAATCCAAAACATTCCAGACTTTGCCGCGCAACGGGACTTTTATATTCCAGGGGGCGAAATCGCCGTGGAAAATTGCGGGGTGGAAGGAAAAATCCCCAAGTTTTCCTGAGAACTGTCGCGAACGAAGGGTCAGCGGAGCTAATTTGTTCGATTGCCAGCCAGGCGGGGACGTCACGGAGTTGGATTTGCTTTTCGCGGTTCACCCAGGTGGAGAGTAATTCGCCTACGGCTGGCCAGGCTTCCGTTTTCGGCGAGTCACCAGCTACAAAATCCAGCGCAAACGCGGAATTTGCCCGGTGTCCAAAGTGGCGCGCAGCAGGGGCAGGCCGGGAGTGCCGGGCGGCGCGGAATTAAGAAATGAAGTTTCATGGCGGACAAGTTGGCGGGCGGAATCGCCCATACCGGCTTTGACAACCAAAGTCGGCTGGCTTTTCCGATTAAAAAGAAGGATAAGAAAACGACAGCCTGCGGTACTGGGATTGCCCGCCAGAATAGCGAACGGGGGCAACGGTTCCGGATTGCCCGTCAACCAATCCGGCAAGAAAACGGGGAAAGGCATCGTTGCTGAATAAAGCCATAGAGGATTTTTCAAGACCAAGCGGCAGTCCGGTTTGCAACGCTGTGCGCAGGAATGATTTCGCTAGTTTCGCCAACTTGGTTTGGGCCGGATGAGCGAAAGAGCCAGGGAGGCCAGCGATGGGGATGCAGGCACGAATAAAAACGCACGGCCGGATTTTTTTATGGCACGCAATTCGAGGGTGATATCAGGCGGTGTGCTCGAAACGAACAATCTTTCCAGGTAATTGCCGAAGGTGCAGTCATGGGTAAATCAGTGCCGTTTTTCCTCCCGCGCGGCCATGAAACGTAGCACCTCGCGACAGACCTGGTGCGCGACCTGGTCTGCGGACTGTTCCGCTGAAACGAGGCTAAAGCGCGGATTGCGCGCGGCCAGTTCCCGGAAAATACGCCGCTGGTTTTCCAGTGTTTCAAGAGAGATCTCGGGTTTGCGCTGGTGAATTATGGCGGCGGGAGCCGACAGAATGAAGGTGCAGTCGTTGCGGGGCAGGAGGCGGCGCAGGAAGCGGACCAGAAAGGATGTGCCGCGCAGGCGATAGCGGCGTTCGTCCACCAGCATATCGTCAAAATGCCGGTCAAAGATGAGCAAAGTGCTTTGTGTTTTGGCGGGAAAAACTTTCAGAAGCCAGCCCAGCCAGTAATCGAAAAAATAATAGCAAACTCGCAGCCAACTGTGAAGACGTTGCGAGGTGCCCGCGCGTGGGGAGTGGCGATGGCGGCGGCATCGTCGTGGGGGTTCGTTTCGAGAGATACCCATCGGCCGGAAGTGCATCGGTTTGCTCACGGCGGAAGCAGGGCCTCAGCAGCATCAGCATGTGTTTCAAGAGCGTCAGATTTCCCTGAGCCGTCAGAGCCGAGGACAGCGACACTTACGCCGGTGGGACGCAGGATACGTTTTACCACGCGGACACCTTCACGGGCCATAAGAACAGGACCAAAGCGATTGCGGGCGAGCATGATTACGCGCAGACGGTTCCAGTCGTCCGACGGGGATTCAAACCATTGTTCAAGCGGGCGGCCGGTGTCGCCGAAAACATCGTTAAAATATTTTTGAATGTTGACCGGGTCTTTGGCCCAAAGCTCCTTGAGGTGGGGAATGTATCTGGCGGGAGATTTGTTTTTGGCGTCAAAAAGTTTGGTGACGCTGTACATGAATTCCCCGGCAGGTGCCGGGACATGGAAGCAACGATAGGGGATGCGATTGGCGAGAAAAATATTTTCAGGAACAAGAAAACGGCGGACTCGCGCGTAGTTGGAACAGGCGTCCAGCCGGAGCGTCTGGGTGGGATCCTCCAGGCTGGCGAGCACAGCATAGTAAGCGAAAACGCCGTGTTGCAATGTTTGGACGAGCGCCCAGCCGTGCCGCCGGGCGAGTTCCATCTGCACGAAACTAAGCTGGCGCAGGGCGGAGTCGGGAACGGCGTAGTCGATGTCCGACGAAATTTTATCGGGCATGTCCTGGTAGGAATGGAGAATGACGGAAGGAATGGAACGGTTTTCAAGCTCCTGAAAGTAGAGCTTGAAGAATTCTCTGGAATCACAGGTCATTCTGAAATAAAAAGGATGCTGCCCTGCCGCGCCGGACGCGGATTGCGCACCGGACACAGGTCTTGAGAGTAAAATGAAACGGAAGGGCAATTGCAAGACCAATCACGGCTGAACGTTTGTGCTGCAAAATTTCTCCGCCCAACTTTTTCTGGGTCCGGCCCAGCGCAGGCTTTTCCAACAAGGATTGCCGGTTTTCACGTATCACAACATCGGGGACGCTCCGCCGGGCGCGCGCGATCCGTTTCTCTACGTGAGCAAGGCGCGGTTTGGCGAGCAACTGGCGATGTTGGTCGAAAACGGTTTTTCGTCCGGATTACTGGAAAATTACGCGGGACGCGAGGGTAACCCTGACAAGAAGGTAGTGATTACGTTTGATGACGGGTACCGAAACGTGCTGCGGAACGGATTAGAGGCGCTGACACGGCACCGGTTTCGGGCGGTCCAGTATATCGTGGCGGGGCTGATAGGGGACGCGCAATGAGTGGGACGTGAAGCACGGGGACACGCCGGAGGCATTGATGGACGTGGGCGAAATACGCGAATGGTTGGCAGCGGGGCAGGAAATCGGCTCGCACAGCCTGACGCACCGGAATCTCTCAAAGCTAAGCGAGTCCGAAGCCCGCGAGCAAATTATGGGCAGCAAAAAAAAACTGGAAGACACGTTTGGAGTTGCCGTGCGTCATTTTGCCTATCCAGGCGGAAAATGGACGCCGATGGTGCGCGACCAAGTGCAGGAAGCTGGATATGTTACCGCCTGCACCACGGAATTCGGCGTTAACACCGCGCAGACGCCGCGATTTGAATTGAAGCGGATTTTCTGCCTTTCGGGAGCGGAGATGCTGGCCAAAATGAAGCATCGCATCCGCGCAGACTCGGCGCTGGCTGAGTCGTGGTGCTCAAGTCGCCGGGACGAAGCGCTGAAAGAGGAGCGAAAGCAGGAACAACCCGAGAAAACAGAACGCGAAAGCTTTCGGAACATCCGCGACGGCGAGAAGATCCACCCAGACGATTCCAGCAAGCAGGCCGGAAACGGTGCGTCCGATATTGCGTTCGCCCGGGCCGAATGTGTAACGCAAGCAACGTACGCCCCATAAAGCCAGCACGGCGGAAACCAGAAGAGCTTTTTCCAGAAACGGAGTTGCGTTCATAATCATCGCCCAAATTATGGGAACGGCCATGAACAGGCAGGGCCAGTAGCGCAGAGACGCGCCGGTGCTTTCTTTACGGGCGATGTAGCTGAGACCGACTATGTAGCTGGCGAGCGCAACCTCTTACTGGGCCTCCTCGAACAGCGCGAGTAACGCCTCCGCACTGGGATACATCCCCGAGAAGGTCTGGAACGACACCTCGCTGGCGTACGGCCTGGCAGCCGGCGGCGGAGGCGGCAGCATTTTCTTTCCGCAGCCCATCTGGCAAAACGGCCCCGGAGTTCCTACCGATGGAGTCCGCCATGTGCCGGACATTTCCTTCAGCGCTTCCCCGGAACATGACGCGTACTACTTTTACACCCAGGGCAGCGGCGGGGGCGTAGGCGGCACATCGGCGGCGGCGCCCACCATGGCCGGCGTGGTCGCGCTGCTCAATCAATACCTCATCTTCCACGGGCGCGCAATCCGCCGCCGGGCTGGGCAACATCAACCCCATGCTGTACAGCCTGGCGCAATCCACCACCGGCATCTTTCACGATGTAACCACGGGGAACAACAGCGTGCCCTGCGTGACCGGCTCGCCCGACTGCGCGGCCGGGATGATGGGCTTCAATGCCGGCGCAGCATACGACCAGGCCACCGGCCTGGGCTCGGTGGATGTCGCCAACCTGGTGCACGGCTGGGGCAGCCAGCCCTCCCGCAATTCCGCGGTGGTGTTGTCGCTGGATCAGAATCCCGTGTTCCAGCAGAGCCCCGACGCCGCGGGCAATCCCTGGCACTTCACCCTGACGCTTACCGAAGAGGCCGGCATTCCCACCACGCTCACGGCCCTGACCGTCAATGGCGTGAGTTTCCTCGCGAGCTTCAAAACGTCGATGCCGGCCCACGGGTCACAATCGGCGGCCATCGGGCTCAAGAACCTGGCCGTTCCCGCCAGCGTGGCGTTCGCCGCCAGCGGCGTGGATTCCGGCGGCACACCGTGGACGCAGCAGTTGTCCATTCCCTTCACGGGCCCGCAAGTGCCGCTCACCGTCGCGGGAATCACCAACGGCGCGTCGTTCCAACAGGTGTACGCGCCCGGCATGATCCTCAGCGTGTTCGGAACGCAGCTCGGCAATTTCGCGCAATCTTTCGGCACGGTTCCCTTGCCGCAATACCTGGCCGGATTTGAGGCAGAGGTGAACGGCGTGCCCGCGCCGCTCTACTACGTCTCCCCCACCCAGGTGAATCTGCAGATTCCTTACGAAACGCAGCCTGGACCCGCTACCCTGACGGTGGGCAACCCGTACGTGAACGTCAATTACAGGTTCCAGATAGCGGCTACGGCGCCCGGCATTTTTACCAGTCGCGGATGGCGCCCTGGTGCCCTTCCCCACCGCCAGCCAGAACCAGACCATCACTCTGTACGTCACCGGCGATGGGCTGGTGAGTCCATCACTGTCCACCGGCAGCGCGCCGGCCGCGGGCACTCCCACCAGCCGTCTGCCCAAACCGCGGGTCGCGGTTACGGTCACGGTGGGCGGAGTTCCCGCCACCACAACCTTTGTTGGCATCCCCACCGGGTATGTAGGGGTGACGCAAATCAATTTCACCGTTCCTTCCGGCGTGCCCGCCGGCGTGCAGCCTGTGGTGGTGACGGTGGGCAACGCCTCCAGCGCCCCGGCCAAACTCACAATTCAGTAGGACGGGTTTCCGGCCTCCGCTGTCTGATATGTTAAAAGCGTGATCACCAGACGTGGTTTCCTTGCCACCCTGCCGGCGGCCCTGGCCGCTACGCCCGCCCGAGCCATCGCGCCGCCCAAGTCCTACGGAGCCCTTCCCTCCAACCGCCAGATTCGCTGGCACGAGATGGAGACCAACGCATTTCTGCACTTCACCGTCAACACCTTCACCGATAAGGAATGGGGCTACGGCGACGAGGATCCCAATATCTTCAATCCCACCGCTTTCGACGCCGACGCCATCGCCCAGGCGGTTGCCGATGCCGGGATGCGCGGCGTGATTCTCACCTGCAAGCATCACGACGGCTTTTGCCTCTGGCCCACCAAGACCACCGAGCACTCCATCAGCAACAGCTCCTGGAGATCGGCGATGGGCGACGTGGTGGGCGATATCGCCGACGCCGCCCGCAATCATGGACTGACATTCGGCGTCTACCTTTCGCCGTGGGACCGCAACAACGCCGCCTACGGCACCCCGGCCTACATCAGATCTATCGCCAGCAGCTTACGGAACTGCTGACCACGTACGGGCCGATTTTCGAAGTCTGGCACGATGGCGCCAACGGCGGCGATGGCTACTACGGCGGCGCCCGCGAGAAGCGCTCCATCGACCGCAACACCTATTACGATTGGCCGGGCACGTGGGACCTGGTCCGCTCGCTGCAGCCCGATGCCTGCATCTTCAGCGACGTCGGCCCGGACATTCGCTGGGTGGGCAATGAGCGCGGCATCGCCGGCGACCCCTGCTGGGACACCTACGATCCCGTGGGCGCCGATGGCGGGCCGGCTTCGCCCGGCGACGTGCGCGAGCGCGAATCCCCCACCGGCACGCGGCACGGCTCGCATTGGATGCCGGCGGAGTGCGATGTCTCCATTCGCCCGGGCTGGTTCTGGCACGAGGCCGAAAACTCGCGCGTGAAGACGCCGAGCAGTTGATCGATCTCTATTACCAGTCCGTCGGGCCGCGGCGCCAATCTGCTGCTCAACGTGCCGCCCAACCGCGAGGGTATCCTGCAGGCGGAAGACGTGGCGTCGCTCAAGGCATTCGGCGATTATCGCAAAGCCACCTTCGCCGCCAACCTGGCACTCAAAGCCCACGTGAGCGCATCCAACGTGCGTGCCCGGCAGAGCGATTACGAGGCCAAGCACATGCTGGACGGCCACGCCGACACCTACTGGGCCACCGACGATGACGTGCTGACGGCCGACGCCACCTTCCGCTTCAACCATCCCGTGGAGTTCAATATCATCCGATTGCGCGAAGCCATCCGCCTGGGTCAGCGGGTGGATGCCGCCGCCATCGACAATTGGAACGGCCATTCGTGGGACCAGATCGCCGCGTGCACCAGCATCGGCGCCCGCCGGCTGATTCGCCTGGAAAAGCCCGTGAGCGCCACGCGCGTGCGCCTGCGGATCACTCAGGCTGCCGCGCCCCCGGTCCTCAACGAATTCGCGTTATTCCGGGAACGGTAGGGTAAGGTTGCGCCGGGCAGGGAATCGAATAGGCGCCTCGAAACCCGGATTCCTGAATCGCGCGATACAGGTCCGGGGTCATATAAACGATCGAGTGGAAGGGCGCCGAACCATGGTTGGATTTGAACGAGAGGCCCCGTAGCGCTGATGGTTCCATCGGGGCATAATTGCGGCCGGCAAGATCATAGTTTCGCCCACCGCAAAAGTCGCAAGTGTGGCAAAAGGCATTTGCCACATCCACGTTCAGCTTGCTGCGGAATGTAGCTGAACCGCGGTCTCAAAAGGGAGCGCGACTTGTAATCCAGTACCGGCCCGGCAGATGATGCCGAAGGGACGGAATACATATCGAACATTCCGGCCGCACGAGAAACTCATCAGCCACCCAGTTCAACATGAAGATTCCCGGCTCTTTACCCATTTGGGTTCACCGGATAGACAAAGGGGCAGGATTTGTTCCGACCCGCGCCGGCAGCGAGAGCAAGCGGTCGTATACGTCGTCCGGAAGAACTCTAATATGTTCTGGGGCTGCGGAAATCCACGCAGGGATGCGTCCAGAGCCAGGTCGGCGCGGCCTTCGGTCCGCGTTGCTGAATTTGGCATGAGCAAAGGCGGGTCCAGCGAGTCACCTGCAATGACGTAGCGCGACATGTATAAAGAAACCGGCATGCCTGGGGTCGGCGACCGAGGGCGGTGGTATTCCTTGAGAAACAATGCGAGCCTGGGCACAGGGGGATCTGTCCTCGGCGATGTCAAGAATCAGAATGTATCTTGCGAGGCCGACGGATTCAACCCGAACGACAACGCCGAATGACTCCAGAAACAGCCCGCCCATAACCGCCTGGACGTGGGTTCGATGGTGAATCAGTCATGGCAGCGGTGGCTCGAAGTTCCCAGGCTATCGACGGGCGACCTCTTTTCAAAAAGAACTTTATATTGTAAAGTAAGATCATGCGCCGAGCCTGGATGCCTGCCGATATGACGCGGCCGCCTGTTCTGGATCCCGACACCCGGGCGGGGTCCGTTGAACCGCGGTACGCACTGCTGATCAATCCCTTCTACCCCAAGGATCCGAATGCCAGCTTCGGCAAGCATGTGCTCACCCCTACGCTGGCCCTCACCAGTTTCGCCGCCACTACGCCGGAGCACTGGCAGGTGCGGTATTGGGACGAAAACCTGCTCGACGGGCGGCCGCCCTTCGATCCCATGCCCGAGGTGGTGGGGATCACGGTGCACCTGACCTTCGCCAAACGCGCGTTCGCGCTCGCCGAGTGGTATCGCAGGCGCGGGAGCAAGGTCATTCTGGGCGGACTGCACGTGCTCTCGTGCCCTGATGAGTGCGCCCCGCACGCCGACGCTCTGGCTCTCGGAGATGGCGTGCAGCTTTGGCCGCGCATCCTGGCCGACGTCGAATCCGGCCGCCTGCAGCCGCGGTACGCCGCCATGTACGAAACCGATTACCGCGACGATCCCGCGCCCCGCCGGTCGCTGCTGCCGCGCCACGGGTTTCTGACCACCACCAGCCTCATCGCCACGCGCGGATGCCACAACCGGTGCGGCTTCTGCTATCTGGCTACCGACGGCCTGCGTATGCCGTACCGTATGCGCGACCCCAGCCAGGTGGCCGCCGAATTCGCGGCGGACGGCCAGCCGTATGCCGTCTTCATCGACAACAACCTCGGCTCCAACCGCGAGTATCTGCGCGCGCTTTGCCAGGCGCTGCGGCCGCTGAACCGGATCTGGAGCGCGGCCGTCTCCATCGATGTCACCGACGACCCCTCGCTCATCCGCGCGATGGCCGTGGCCGGGTGCACGGGCGTGTTCGTGGGGCTCGAATCGCTCACCGACCAGAACCTTGCCGATGCCCGCAAGAAGACCCCGAAGACCGCCGATTATGCCCGCCGCATGCGCATGCTGCACGATAACGGCATCCAGGTGAACGCTTCCTTCGTCCTGGGCTTCGATCACGACCGCCCGGACGTTTTCGCGCGCACCGCCGAGTGGATCGAGGAAAACCGCCTGGAGTGCGCTACGTTTCACATCCTCACGCCGTATCCGGGGACGCCGCTGTTCCGGCAAATGGAAGCCGAAGGCCGCCTGTTGCACCGCGATTGGAGCCTCTACGATACGGCGCACGCGGTATTCCGTCCCAAACACATGTCGCCGGAGCAATTGGAGGAAGGCTACCAGTGGATTTACCAGCGCCTGTTCTCGCACCCCTCCATCTGGCGGCGCCGTCCGGAAGACTGGCGCGCCGTGGCGCCGTACCTGGCCATGTCGTACCTCTACAAGCGCTCCAACCGCCTGTGGCGCCTGCTCATCCGGCATCACCTGGTGCACGCCGTGTGGAGCCCCCTGGTGGCGCTCACGCGGATGCGCCACCTGCGATTCCGGAAGACACTGAGTAAGCCGGCACAGACAGACCGGGAGGTCTGTCTTACTTTTCGAACATGACGTCGGCCGCCTGGAGCGCCAGCTTGCCGGGGTCCAGGTCTGTGCGGTTACATAGCACAATGACGCTCAACTGATCCGCCGGAAAGCGCTCGATGGCGGTGCCGAATCCCATGGTGCTGCCGAAGTGCCACATGCGCGGGTGCGCGCGGTACGGGTCCAGAAACCAGCCGAAGCCATATGAGACGGGCTTGCCCGGCGCGGCGGGCCATTTCGCGGGCTGGCCGTCTGCAAGGGTGACCGGCGTCAGCGCGGCTTTCATCTCCGCTTCGCTCAGCAGGGTGTTCTTCTCCAGAGCTTCGTCCCATTTGGCCAGATCCGCCAGGTTGGAATACACGCCGCCATCGCCCTGCGTGGCCGAGGTGGCGCTCTGGTCAGTCTCCTCGAAGCCGCCGGCGCCCTTCGAGTGCCCATAGGCTCGATTGGGGACGCTGCTGCCGCCCTTCACGTAGACCAGCGTCCCGTCCATGTGGAGCGGCGCGAAGATGCGCCGGTGCAGGAACTCACCGAAGGGCTCGCCTGAGACCTTCGCTACGATCAGCCCCAGCATCACGTAGCCGGAATTGCTGTAGTCCCAGCTTGTTCCCGGCGCGAATTTGCCGGCCGACTGGTGCCGCAGCAGCTCCAGCACGTCGTCGTCCTGAATCTGGTGCACCGGGCTCCAGCCGGGGCCCATCAGATCCTCGTAATCCGGCAGCCCCGAGGTATGCGTTAGCAGGTGGCGAATGGCGATGGTTCCGCCGTACGCCGGGAAGTCCGGAAAGATGCCCGTCAGCCTCTGATCCAGTTGCAGCTTGCCGTCGTGGACCAGGAGCATCACCGCCATGGCCGTGAACTGCTTGGTGAACGACGCCAGCCGGAACCCGGTGTGTTCATCGATGGGCGCGTGCGTCCGGGCATCGCGAATTCCATAGCCACGTTGGAACACGGTGCCGCCGTGACTGCGCACCAGCACCGCCACACCCGGCGAGTTTTTGTCTGCCAGCGGGGAAAAGATGTCGTCGATCTTACGGGCCACGGCGGATTCCACCGGCAGTTCCGGGCTCCGGCTCCAGTCCTGAAACGAGCCATCGTAGAGCTTGGCGTCCTGTCCCAGGTAGCGCGCCACGAAATACAGCACCGTGGCCTGCTGGCCGATGTGGCAATAGGAAACCGTCAGCGGCGCCGGCCGCACCAGCGATCGCAGTTCCTCGGCAGGCTTCAACTTGCCGTCCGCATCCAACACGGTGTTGTAAGGCACGCTGCGGGCGCCGGGAATATGGCCGGCCCGGGGCATGCCTCCGGCGCTGGTCCCGTTATAGAATTCGGGCAGGCGCGCGTCCAGCAGTTGGACCTCGCGATCTTCCAGGTGCGCGCGCACCCATTCGGCGGTGACCACGCGTTGCGCCGGATGCGCGATAAAGGTACGCGATTCCGCCTTCGCTGCCTCGGTACTGAGCGGGCGGCCGGCGTTCCGCCATGCGGCCAGTCCGCCATCCAGCAGGGATGCCCGTTCCCCGGCCCCCAGGGAATCCAGCGTGAACCAGACGCGCGTGGCAGACTGTACCGAATCGTTCCCGGCGTATACCACTACGCGCGTGCCATCGCCCACGCCCAGGCGTCCAAACGCCTTTTCCAGGTCCGCGACGGGCGGCAGTTCCAGGCGCAAGCCGGTCGCGCCGGTCACCGAGATATCGGCCAGAGTCACCAGACGCGCGCCGGGGATGTGGCCGGCATCGTAATCCTTTTGTGACCCGACGTGCAGAATCGCCAGCGAGTCATCCTTCAGGTGCTGCGCCAGCCAATCGGTGGAGACGAGCATGGAGGGATTCGCGGCGGCGTTCGCCACTGCCGCGGCGAGGAAAATCAGTAAGGCACAACGCATGAACACTCGTCGCTCCTTTGGGGACAGGCCGGGAGGCCTGTCCTACGCCAGCAGACGCGCTGCCGGTTTGGCAAAATACGTCAGAATAATGCCCGCTCCCGCGCGGGTGATGGATGTCAGGCTCTCCATCATGGCCCGGTCGTGATCCAGCCAGCCGTTGCGCACCGCAGCCATAATCATGGAATACTCCCCGCTCACCTGGTATGCCGCAATCGGCACGTCGAACCGCTGGCGCGCCTGGTAGATCAGGTCCAGGTACGGCATGGCCGGCTTGACCATGACCATGTCGGCGCCTTCCTGAAGATCCAGTTCGATCTCGCGCATGGCCTCGCGGCCGTTGGCCGGGTCCATCTGATAGCTCCGCCGGTCGCCGAACTGCGGCGTGGATTCGGCCGCCTCGCGGAACGGCCCGTAGAACACCGACGCGAACTTGGCGGCATACGCCAGGATCGGAACCTTCTCGTAGCCGTTGGCGTCCAGAGCCTGCCGGATGGCCCAGACCCGCCCATCCATCATGTCCGAGGGCGCCACGATATCCGCGCCCGCCCGCGCGTGCGAAAGCGCCGTCTTGGCCAGCCACTGCAAAGTGGTGTCGTTGTCCACGTCGCCATCTTTGACGAAGCCGCAATGGCCGTGGCTGGTGTACTCGCAGTTGCAGACGTCGGTCATAATCAGCAGGCCCGGCACTTCTTTGCGGATCGCCCGGATGGCCCGCTGCACGATGCCCGCGTCGTCGTACGCGCCCGTGGCCATTTCGTCTTTGCTTTCCGGCAGACCGAACAGGATCACGCCGCCGATCCCCAGCGCGCGGATCTCCACGCATTCCTTCACTATTTCGTCGATCGACATCTGGTAGTTTGCCGGCATCGACCCGATTTCCCGCCGAATTCCTTCACCCGGGCACGCAAAAAGCGGCAAAATGAACTGCCCCGGATGCACCTGGGTCTCGCGGACCAGGCTTCGCAGAGACTCAGTAGCGCGCAGGCGGCGCAGGCGTTGAATTGGGAAGGGCATTACCCACGATTGTAACTGCTTAAAGAGGGGGCTTGACATGGGCCAGCCTCCGGTTAGAATAAATTTCATCTAAGCGTTGTTATGCAGACCGCTTGTGACCATACCCGTACGCAGATGATCGCCCGGAGAGACGGCGTAGACTACGTAGAGTGTCTGGATTGCCGCCAGATTTTCGAGGCTGAAGATCTTGAACCCGTGAAAGTCGAGGAAGAAGAGGAATAGCCTTCCGTGCGTTAGCATGGAGGGAATGCACGATCTCTCATACTTCCGGAACCATTTCGATCGGGTGGCCGAACGGCTCGCAACGCGCAGCAATCCGCCGAGCCTTGAGCAGTTCCGCGATCTGGACCAGCGCCGCCGTGCCGCGATCACGCAGACCGAGCAGTTGAAGGCTGCCGTCAATAAGGCCAGCGCCGAAATCGGACCGTTGCTGCGGGAGGGCAAGAACGCTACGGCACAGCGGGAGCAGGTCCGCGTGTTAAAGGCGGAGATCGCATCCCTGGACGAGCAGGTCAAGAGCGTCGACTCCCAGTTTCAGGATCTGCTGGCCGGCATCCCCAACATCCCGCACGAATCCGTGCCGGTGGGCAAAGACGCCGATGACAATGTGGAAGTGCGCCGCGTGGGCGAACCGCGCACCTACGATTTCGCCCCCAAAGCCGCATTGGGACCTGGGGCTGGAACTCGGCATCCTGGACCTGGAACGCGCCGCCAAGATCACCGGCGCCCGCTTCGCCCTGTATTGGGACATGGGCGCCAAACTGGAGCGCGCCCTCATCAACTTCATGCTCGACGTGCACACCCGCGAGCACGGTTATACCGAAGTGCTGCCGCCCTTCCTGGTGAATTCCCAGAGCCTCTTCGGTACGGGCCAGCTCCCCAAATTCAAAGAGGACCTGTTCAAGTGCGAAGGCCAGGACTTCTGGCTCATCCCTACGGCCGAAGTCCCTGTCACTAACATTTACCGGGATGAAACCCTGGATGGCGACGCGCTGCCCATCCGCCTGTGCGCCTATACGCCCTGTTTCCGCAGCGAGGCCGGCTCCTACGGGCGGGACGTCCGCGGCATCATCCGCGTCGCACCAGTTCCAGAAGGTGGAACTGGTCAAATTCACCCGCCCGGAGGACAGCTACGCCGAACTGGAGAAGCTGACGGCCGACGCCGAGGATATTTTGCGCCGCCTGTGCCTGCCCTTCCGCACGGTGGTGTTGTCTACCGGCGATATGGGTTTTTCGTCCGCCAAGACCTACGATATTGAAGTCTGGCTGCCGGGACAGAACGGTTATAAAGAGATATCCTCCTGCTCGAATTTCGAGGCGTTTCAGGCGCGCCGGGCGGGTATCCGCTTCAAGAGCGGCAAAAAGTCGGAGTTCGCCCATACCCTGAACGGCAGCGGCCTCGCCGTGGGGCGCACCTGGGTCGCCATCGTCGAGAATTACCAGCAGAAGGACGGCACCGTCCTGGTACCGGAAGCTCTGAGGCCCTACCTGAACGAAGAGGTGATCCGCCCGCGGAAGTTGTAAGAAATCCGCCGCGGCGGGAACTAATAGTTGTGACTGCATGACCATCCTGGAACGAGAGCGGCTGTTCCTCGAACTGTTTGAGGGCCGCAGGGCTGCCCTGCAGCGCTTGTGCTGCGGATTCCTCGGCTCGCCCGAAGAGGTGGAGGATCTGTTTCAGGAGATCATGACCAATGTCTGGAACAGCCTGCCTTCGTTTCGCGCCGAATCCGCGCTTCACACCTGGGTCTACCGCATCGCGGTGAACACGGCCCTGGTGTACCGCAAGAAAATCCGGCGCGGCGAGCAACTGCCGGATCTTGCCGACGCCAGAGTCGGCGCCCACCAGAACCTGGAGCAGGAGGAGCGCCTGGAAGCTCTGCGGCGCGCCATCGCCGGGCTGGCCGACCAGGACCGCCTGATCGTGACCCTGCTGCTGGAAGGCCTGAGTTACAGAGAGATCGCGGAGATCACCGGGCTCACGGTCAATTATGTGGGCGTGAAAATTTCGCGCATCAAGCTGGCGCTGGAGCAACTCATGATGGAGGTGGCACATGGTGCGGTTTGAGGAACTGCAAGAGTTGTGGCAGAACCAGCCGCCACGGACGCCGGCAGCCTTCGATGTCCGCGGGCTCACCGCGGAACTGCAACGCTTCGGCCGTCACCAGACCTGGCTTAATTCACTTAAGACTATTTTGCTCGTCGGCACCTTCGTACGCATGGTGACCAGGACCGGCGAGGCGCCTCTGACGATTGCCGGGGCGGTGCTGATGTACATCGGGCTGACCACCTACCTGGTACTCGACTGGCGCAATCAGGTCGGCATTTCGCGCCTGGATTTCTCCGCGCCGTCGGTAGCGTTTGTCCGGCAGGCGCGCACCCGGCTGCAAGACCAGTTAAATCCCATGCGCCGGGTCTTCTGGCTGCTGGTCATCACCGTAGGCGGGGGCTTCAACCTTGTGTTGCTGGCCTGGCCCGAGGCTTCGGCTTCCAGGGTAATCGCCCGCCACCTGGCCGCCACGGCGCTACCCTTCGCCGCTTACGTATGGGGGCAGAAAATCCGCGCGTTCCGCTTCCGGCGCGAATGCGGGGCCGTGATGGAACGGCTGGAAGCGCTCATCCGGACGATGGAGGAACAATCGTTATGAACCTGCACAACGTGGGACTCCTGATCCGCCTCCGCTACAAACTGATGTGGGCCAAAACCCGTTCGCGCAACGGCAAGATCGCGCTGTTCGTGGTGGGGTACCTGTTCCTGGTCCTGATCCTCATCCTTCTGGCTGCGGGCGGGTTGGGGGCCGCCATTCTCGCCGTGCGGTCGGGTAAGGCGGAACTGGTGGCGGAGGCGGTATTGGGCGCGCTTTATGTGCAGGCGGTCTTCGCCACCGTTATGCTGGGCTTTGGAATGGGCGCGGTGTTCACCGATGGGGAATTGCGCCGCTATCCTCTTACGCTGCGGGAGCGCCGCATCACGCGCCACCTGATCGGTATCGCCGACCCTTTCTGGTTCCTGATTCTGGCATTGGAGCTGGGACTGGGCGTGGGGCTGTGGGTGCTGGGTGACTTCCACATTGTTCTGGTGGTGGCCGCCATTCTGCTGCTGTTTCTGTCCAACTATCTGCTGGCCCGTATAATCAGCCTGGCCATCGAACGGGTGGCCAGCCGCAAATCCGGCTCGGCCGTCCTGATGGTGCTGGTGATGTGCCTGGCTTTCCTGCCCGGACTGGCCATTCCCAGGCTGGTCAAAAACAAGGCCAACCTGGCGGAACTGGTGGGCGTGCTGCGATGGAGCCCGCCCTTCGGCGCCGCAGCCGCCATGACCCAGCCCGCCCCGGCGGCACTTTCCGGACTGGCCCTGGTAGCCGCCTGGCTCATTGGTTTTGCCGCCATCCTGGCGTACATGGAACAGCGGCCTCCGAGGGTGCGGGCCGTTCAAGGCGGCACCCTGAAATGGGACAGCCTGTTTGACCGGGTGGGCGCTTTCTTCGGCCCGCGAAACGGACCCCTCATGGCCTTCTGGCTGCGCTTCTACGTGCGCAATAACCGTTTCCGCGCGCTGTATGGGCTCTCTCTGCCACTGGTGGCGTTCCTGGCCTTCAACTTCCGTAACGGTTTCGCGAGGCGCGGTATCTCGGAGCCGCTGGATCCCAATCGTTTGTTTGTCGGCGCTCTGGGCGCCATTTTCGTCGTCTCGTTCTTCGGGGTTTCGCGCTTCGCCGTGAATCAGTACGGCTACGCCGGTGGCGCCTTCCGCCGGTTCTTCCTGCTGCCCACGGACCCGGCTGCCAGTATGCGCGCCGGCAGCTATGCATCCCTGCTGGTGGGCGGAGTCCTGATTCCCGTCGCCCTGCTGGTGTGGATTCCCTTCGGCGGCCCGTTCGACGCGCGCAAACTGGTGATGCTGGCGTGCAGCGCCATTGCCGGCCTTTTCCTGTTGAACGGCGCCGGCTTGTGGGTGACTCTCTACAACCCCCGCAAGGGCAGTTACACCGCCGCTATGGGCAACGACATGTCGTTGATGGGCAATATCGTCGTCATTGCCGGCATGTTGGGGGCGCTGTTCACACCGCAGGTCCTGGCACGCGTCCTGCCGGCCGCCATTGCGCCGGAGAACTGGTGGGACATGTTGCCACTGGCCGCGGCGGCGTTCCTCTTTTACGTAATTTCGCTACGCGCTACCACCACGCTGTTTGTCAGCAGGCGCGAAGAGCTGCTAGCCGTGGTGGAAGGAAGAGTCAGATAAATGAATCCGCAATCCGACGCCATCCGCGTCACCAACCTGATGAAGAAGTATGGGCAGACGCTGGCCGTGGAGAACCTCTCGCTGAACGTGCGCGCCGGCGCCATGTTCGGATTCCTGGGGCCCAACGGGTCCGGCAAGAGCACCACTATCGGATGCCTGACCGGGCTGCTCGACCCCAGCGGCGGTACGGTCGAAATCCTGGGCCAGCCCTTCACCACCGAGAGCGCCGATCTCAAGCGGCGCATGGGGGTCATGCCGGAAACCCTCGGCCTGTTCGATCCGCTGTACGCGCACGAGTTCCTGGGCTTTGTGGGGCGCATGTTCGGGCTGGATGAAGCCGTCACCCGCAAGCGCGTCACCGAACTTCTGGCCGCGCTGGAATTGACCGACACCTCTAAGACGCTGTCCGAGTATTCCACCGGCATGCGCAAGCGCGTGGCCTTCGCCGCCGCCGTCATCCACGCGCCGGAAGTCCTCTTCCTGGACGAGCCCTTCGAAAGCATCGACCCGGCGGGCGTGGCGCTGATGAAGCAATGGCTGCGCCGCTTCACCGAACAGGGCCGCACCGTCTTCATCACCAGCCACGTGCTGGAGACCGTGGAGCGCCTGTGTACCGAGGTGGCCATCGTCACCAAGCCCGGAAAGCTGGTGTGGCAGGGAGATATCACGGTGCTGGCGAACGAGGGCGCCATCCAGTACGATGGCCGGGAATTCCGCGCGCTGGAGCCCCTGTTCCTTCACTTGACCGGCGAGCGGTATACCGATCTAAACTGGCTGTAGGACGGACCTCCCGGTCTGTCCTCCCTGTATATGAAACTCTACCTGAAGCCCACCTGAACCACCTGCCGCAAAGCGAAGAGTTTGCTTCGCGAACGAGGCGTCAAATTCGAGGAAGTGGACCTCAACAAGGGACTCTCGGTCGCCGAACTCGAAAGTCTGATCGGGCAGCGCGATTATCTGCCGTTCCTGAATTCCCGTAACGAACTGTACCGCGAGATGGGTATGAAAGAGAACCCGCCTACGCGCGCTGAGGCGCTGCGCCTGATGTCCCAACACCCCAACCTGATCAAGCGGCCCATCCTGGTGGACGGCAACAAGGTCTCTGTGGGCAGCGTCACGTAACGCGGGACCGGTGGGCTGGCCCAGGCCCAAACGCCTGCGATCAGCACGAGCGGAGTGGTCAACTCCGGCAATTATACCGGCGAAGGCGTGGCGCCGGGCTCCACCGCATCGGTGTTCGGCACCGACCTGGCTTCGCAAACCGTTGCGGCCGCAGCCATCCCGCTGGCCACCGCTCTTGGAAATGTGGAATCGGTCACCTTTGGGGGCGTGCAGTCGCCGCTGTATTTTCTCTCCGGCCAGATCAATGCGCAGGTGCCCTGGAACCTCGGTCTGGGTCCGGTGGATGTGGTCGTCACCAAAACTGAATCTTCGCGGTCAGCGCGAACGGCAGGGGCCAGTTTGCCGGCGCACCCCATCCCCACCGGCGCTTACCTGGTGGTCTGGTGTACCGGCCTGGGCGCCGTGGATGCGCCAGTCGCCAATGGCGCGGATACGGCAGGCCAGATCGTGAATACGCTTATGCAGCCGGCCGTCCTGATTGGCGGCATACCGGCGACTTTCGTTTATTCCGTGCTCTCGCCGCAATTCGCGGGCGAATACCAGGTGGGCGTGCGGGTGCCGCCGGGAGCGCCGTCCGGGGATGCCGTGTCCTTGCAGATCGTGATCAACGGCATCACCACGGCAACGAGCGTGACCATAGCGGTAGCCAACCCTTCGGACTAGCGAGCTATCCTGGATTGATGCGGAGTCTGGGAGGCCTGCTCCTGCTCATCAGCGCAATCCAGCTTAATGCGCAGCCCGGGGAGGGCTATGCCGGCGCCGCGGCCTGCACCAAATGCCACGCCGCCATTCATCAGGCGTGGTCGGCATCCCGCCACGCCAGAATGATGCAGCCCGCCACGAAGAGCAGCGTGACCGGCGATTTTGGAGTGGGCAAAGTGGTGCTCCGCGGGTCCACCTACCTGCTCGCGCAGCGCGACGGCAGCTACTACATCACCGAGTCCGACCTGGCCCGCAAGCCCTGGGAACACCGCATCGATTACACGCTGGGCGGCCGGCGCTTGCAGCAGTACCTCACTACCATGCCCGATGGCAGCATCGTGGTGCTGCCGGCCACGTGGGACGCGCTCGGCAAGAAGTGGATTCACGATCTGGACGCGGCCAACCCCGAAGAATCGCCCAATGACGTGGTGCCCATCTGGAACAAGACCTGCTACTCCTGCCACGTCAGCCGCGCGCAGAAGAATTTCGACCCGGAGGGCCCGCGTTATCGCACCACGTGGCAAAGCCTGGGCGTGGATTGCGAGAGCTGCCATGGCCCCGGAGGCCGTCATGCCGCCAAGCCCGCGCGCGACAATATCGTCAATCCGGCGCGCCTGGATGCCGCGCGCAGCACCATGGTTTGCGCGCAATGCCATTCCTCGCGCGACATCTACGCGGAGGGCTTTCGAGCGGGCGCCGATTACTACGATCACTTCATGCCGGTGATGGAGTATCGCCTGCCGGCATCGCAGGACCCGGCCTTCTGGCCCGACGGGCGTCCGCGCTGGTTCGCTAACGACGCGGTGGCTCTGTGGCAGAGCCAGTGCTTCTTGAAGGGGAAAGCGACTTGTATCACGTGCCACAGCGGATCCCACAATCCGCAGCCGCGAGCCGACGCGAATGCGGTTTGCGCCGGCTGCCACAAAGCTGTAGCGGCGAGCCTTGCGGCGCACACCCATCACGCTCCGAAAAGCGCCGGCAGTTCCTGCGTGGAGTGCCACATGCCGCCGGAGGTGACCGGCCTCAATGCACACATGCGCGATCACTCGATCGGCATCCCGGTGCCCGAGAATACCATCGCGCACGGCATTCCGAACGCGTGCAATCTCTGCCACCAGGATAAGGACGCGGCCTGGGCAGCGCGGCAGATGACCGCGTGGTACGGCGCCAAATCCCGCGACAAGTGGATCCGCCGCGCCGATGCTTTTACGCAGGCGCGCCAGGAGAATGCGGTGGCGATTCCGGCGCTGCTGGAGATTCTGTCCGACACTTCGGAAGGCGCGTGGATTCGCGCCAATGCGGCGGGATACCTGGGCAGTTTCCCCAACGACCCGACCGCCTATGGCGCGCTGCTCCGTGCCTTCACCGATCCCGAGCCGCTGGTGCGGGCGACGGCCGCCTCCGCCATCCGCCCCCGCGCGGCCCAGCGGGAGGCCCTGGCGCCGCTCCTGGTATCGCTGCTGAGAGATCCTCTGCTCGACGGTGCGGATGAGTGCCGGGATCGGCCTGGTGGCCATGGGGGTGCGGCCGTTTCCGGGCGAAGATGGCGCCCGTTTCGAGCGCGCCAAGGAACTCTACGCCGCACGCGCCAGGCTGGATTCCGACGATGCCAACCAGCAGTTCGCCGCGGGCCGGTTCTTCTTTCTTTCAGGCGATATGGATCGCGCCGCGGCGGCCTTGCGCGCCACCTTGAAGCTGGATCCCTCGCTTCCCGCGCGGTTCCTGCTGGCGCGGTCCCTGGCGGCCAAAGGCGAGTTCGCAGGCGCGCAAGCTATGCTGAAGGCGATTCCGCGCGACGATCCCGCAGTACGCCGCGGCGCAGCAGTTGCTTGCCGAAGTGGAAGCCAGGATCGCAGGTCAGGGTGGCGGCGCCGGCGGCCAGGCACTGTTCCTGGACGGCCAGGTGAAATATCAAAATAAGTATTACGGGGCCGCGCTGCAGGATTTCGAGCAGGCGCTCAAACTCGCCCCGCAGGCCGAGTGGGCGGGAAAGGCGCGAATGCTACGGGCCGTGTGCCTGGAGAAACTGGCGCGCACCGAGGAAGCCGAAGCCGCCATGCAGGCCCTGCTGGGCAACGCCGCCGCGGGTCAGGACGTGGACCTGCAACTGGCTTACGTCGAGTTGCTCTCCGATACCGGACGCGCCGAGGAGGCGCAGAAGCGGATCGACCAGGTGATCGCGGCGGTTCCCGACTCCCCCATGGCATTCTTCTGGAAGGCCAAGGTGCTGCTGGAACTCCATCGCACCAGCGAAGCGGCCGGCGCGGCCGAAGAATCCATCCGGCTGCAGCCGCAGCTTCCCGAGGCGCACAATCTGCTGGTCCGGATTTATCAGATGCAGGGCCGCACCAAGGAGGCGGCGCAACAGGCGGAATGGCTGCGCGACTATCAACGACGCACACAATCGCACTGACGCTGTGGCTTCTGGCGGCGGGCGGCGCGCAGGCACAGATCCGGTTCGAGGATACTGCCGGCAAGACCGGGCCGAAGTTCCAACTGCGCAACGGCGCCTCCGGCAAGTTTCACCAGCCCGAACTGATGCTGGGCGGCGTGGCCGCGCTGGATTACAACAACGACGGCTGCATGGACATTTTCTTCACCAACGGCGCGGAGATGCCATCGCTAAAAAAGAGCGGCCCGGAATTTTCCAACCGCCTGTTCCGCAACGATTGCCACGGCGCGTTTCACCGACGTTACGGAAAAAGCCGGCGTGGCGGGCGAAGGCTACTCCATGGGAGTCGCGGTAGCCGATTACGATAACGACGGCCATCCGGATATCTTCGTCGCCGGCGTGAACCGCAACATTCTGTACCACAATCGCGGCGACGGCACGTTCGAAGATGTCACCGCCAAGGCGCGCCTGGGAGGCGTGGATCCGCGCTACGGCAAGCTGTGGTCGGTATCCGCCGCGTGGGTGGACATCGATAACGATGGCTGGCTGGACCTGGTGGTCACCAACTACGTGCAATGGGACCCCAAGCTGGAACCCACCTGCGGCACGGCCCAAAAGCCGCTCTACTGCCACCCCAAAGCCTATCACGACACGCCCAACCAGCTCTTCCGCAACAACCACGACGGCACCTTCACCGACATCACCGAATCCTCCGGCCTGGGCGCGCAACTCGGCAAGGGGATGGGCGTGGCCGTGGCGGATTATGACGGCGATGGCCTGATGGACATTTTCGTGGCCAACGACAGCGTGCCGAATTTTCTGTTCCACAACCTGGGCCATGGAAAGTTCGAGGAGGTGGGCATGCTCGCCGGCGTGGCTCTGAATGACGATGGGCGTCCCGTCGCCGGCATGGGCGCGGATTTTCGCGATTTCGACAATGACGGCCGGGCGGACCTGATCTTCACCGCCATGTTCAACGACACCTATCCGGTGTTTCGCAATACCGGCAGGAGCGCCGGCATTCGAAGACGTGACGGCGCGCTCGGGCATGGCGGTCGCGACCCGGATGCTGACCGGATGGGGCATCGGCATCCAGGATTTCGACAACGACGGATTCAAAGACGTGTTCGCGGCCAACGCGCACTTTCCCGCCATGGATCAACTGCTGGCCACGGACGTCTCGCTACCGAATTCGGTGCTTCGCAACCAGGGCGATAGCCGGTTCAAAGACGTCTCCAAAACCGCCGGTGCGGATTTTCAGCTTGCCGGCCAATACCGCGGTATTGCCTTTGCCGACTTCGATAACGATGGCCGCCTGGACGCCGTGGTGTCCAACGTGAACGGACCGGCGCGCCTGTTCCACAACGTCACGGCGAACGCCGGGCACTGGCTGGCGCTGAAGCTGACCGGTACGCGCAGCAATCGCGACGGGATCGGCGCCAGCGTGACGGTCACACTCGCCGGCGGACGCAAGATTTACAACCACTGCACCACGAGCGTGGGCTACGCTTCTTCCAGCGAGCCGCTGGTGCGCTTCGGCCTGGGCGATTCGGCCGTCGCAAGCCTCGTGCAGATTCGCTGGCCCAGCGGGCGGGTGCAGGAGTTGCACGACGTCAAGGGCGACCAGGTGCTCCCGGTTCGCGAACCGTACTGAATCTACAGAGCCGCGCACGTTAGTAAGCGGTCTTTTTAGCGATTATTTCGACCACGGCGGCACGATGCCGTTCATGCGCGCATAGGCGATGGCCTGACCCAGATGTTCGGCGATGTGCGTGTCAACGAACGTCAGGACGCCGCGGCGCGTAGTGGCGGTCTGGAAGAACTGGATGTCGCGGCCCAAGGTGGCGTTGTTGGCGCCTTCCAGAGCCTCGCGGATGATGGCGAATCCATCGGTCAGCCTGGCGATCACCTGGTCCTTGGTCAGCGTTTCGCCTTCCGCCTGGGAATTGCTCTCGATCTGCTTCTCGATCTCTTTCAGGTCCACGCCGTCGGCAATATTCAGCATCAGGCGGTTGCCGTAAGCGATGTGCAGAAACACTTCCTTGAAGGAGCGCACACCCGGGCCGGGCCGCCAGGAGTACTTCTCTTCGGGAACGGCCTTGGCCAGCGCCATCACCTTGCTTTCGAGTTCCGTGAACGGCTGAAGCAGATCGCGGGCCACGGGGGGAGCGGGCGGCACATCCTTCACGGCCACCAGTTCCACATCGAAGATCAACTCCGCTTTAGGCGGAATGGAGCGCCTGCCCTGCTCGCCGTAAGCGAATTGGTAAGGGATGAACAGGCGGCGCTTGCCTCCCACTTTCATGCCTTCGAAGCCCACGTCGAAGCCGGCGATCACCTGGCGGCGCCCCTGGATGAAATGGAGCGGATCTTTGCCCACGGACGAATCGAATTTGGTGCCGTCGCGCAGCCAGCCGGTGTAATGGACGGTGTATTCCTGGCCGGGCTTGGCGGGCTCGCCCGTGCCCTGCTGGACGTCGATGTAGCGGAAGATGGCGGCATCCACCACCTTGCCACTCACGTCCGGCATCTGGGCGGAGAAGCAGGCGGCGGCGAATAACAGCGCGACTGTGGCTCTAACCAATTTTCTTCCTCGCGAAAGGCTTGGCAAACGCTGCCGGGGGATTGTGCGCATTGGTGGCATAGGCCCTCTTGTAGCACTCCATGGCTTTGTCCTTTTCGCCCAGCTTTTCGTAGGTCATGCCCAGCAGGCATTGAATGAACACGTCATTCTGATTGGCCTTTTGCAGGTCTGCCAGGGCCTTCTGATAGTCGCCCAGATACAGCGCGACGTAGCCCGTCAGGTAGGGAAAGAAGGCCTCCTGCTGGGCTTTGAGGCCGGTCATCCGGTCGAGATCGGCGCGGGCGGCGGCGATGTGCTTCTCCGCCTCGGCGCGATTCCCTCGGCGCGCCGCGATGCGGGCCTCGGCGTGCTGCCAGCGATAGTCCCACAGGAGCTTGCGATCGGCCGGAGCGTCGGGCTCTTTGATGCCGAGGTCGTGGCCTTTCTTGTACCATTCGGCGGCGGCATCCAGGTCGCCGGCATCGATGCAGACGCGCGCGGCTTCGTCCGCCATCTCGCCCTCCTGGTAAAAGGCGTTGTGGGGCTCGGCGCTTTCCTGGGTGACCCAGTAATCGATCACCATCTGTTCGTAATCGCCGGTCTTTTTGCAGTTGCCCTCGAAGGCCCAGGACATCGCCATGGCGCGCTGCGCGTTGGCCTTGGCCGCGGGAGTGGCGGCGTTATCGATCTCCTTCTGGAACAGCGCGCGAGCCTCGGCGCCTTTGCCTTGCAGGTCGAGTTGGGTGGCCTGGCGCATGGTCTCGCTGCCGCCCCCGCGCCCGAACTGGGGCGGTTGGGCAAAAGCGACTGCGGCCAACAGAGCCGCTGAAAGAAATGCTCGCATAGCAGGGAAGATTATCTCACAGGCTGGCGACGTCAAGGAGTCGCATTTGATGCCTAGGCATCAATATCGAGACGTATTATGATGTTCTTATGCGAACGACATTGACGCTCGAGCCGGACGTGGCGCTAAAGCTGAAGCGTGTCATGGCTCGCCGTAAGGTGACTATGAAACAGGCGGTGAACGATGCCCTGCGCACCGGCCTGGCGAATACCGGCAAACCGGCGGTTGCCAGATTCAAGGTGGAACCGATTCACTCAGGTGGCTTCCAGCCTGGCATCGATCCGACCTCGATTTAACCAACTCGTGGATGAGTTGGAGGTGGAAGAGTTCCTCAGGAAGGCATCCCGGCAGGGTTGATGCTGCTACCCGACATCAACCTCCTGGTATATGCCTATGACGCCGACGCGCCCCACCACAAGGACGCTCGGGCGTGGTTGGAAGACACGTTATCGGGAACCCACCCGGTGGGCATGCCGTGGCTTGTGGTTCTGGGGTTCATTCGTATCATGACGCATCGCCGGATTCTTCGGAAGCCGATGACGGTAACGGAATCCGTCAAAGCGGTTTGCACCTGGCTGGAGCACCCCATGGTAGAGATCGTGACACCCGGCGAGCGTCACGCCGAAATCCTCTTCGATCTGCTGACTCATCTGGGCACCGCGGGGAATCTGACAACGGATGCTCATCTCGCCGCATTGGCCATCGAATACGATGCCGAACTAGTCTCTGCCGACGCCGATTTCTCCCGCTTCCCGGGCCTGCGCTGGTTCAACCCCGTGAAATAAAAAGGCGCGCCCCGAAGGACGCGCCTTTCTGACTGCCGATACAGGGTCGTTTAGAAGTGGACGCGCAAGCCGAACTCCAACTGGCGCGGCGTGTTGATCTGGTCCGCCCAACACGCCGAAGCCGGACGGGTTGCTGATATCCACGCCCCCATCGCCGAGTTGCACGTGGTTGAGGATGTTGGTGAACTGGAAGGTCATCGTAGCGCCGACCCTTCCTTCCTTCCAGATGCCAATGTCCTTGGCGAGAGTGGCATCCAGGTTCCATAAAGGCATCCCTCGGATACCACCGGCCACCTGCGCGCCGCAATTGGTGTCGTATCCGAGCACGCAGTTGCGGAATTCGCTGTAAACCTGGGCGGGGTTGGAGAACATTTGCGTTCCCACGCCACCGTTTGCGTAATTCGAGCCGGTGCCCGCGCCGCTCGCACTGTTCGCCACATTCTGGTTATAGAGCGCGGTCGTGCCTCCGGTGTATGGGGCCGCGAGAACCGCGCCGTCCGTGGTGCTGCCCGTCGAGCAGTTGGTTTCGCCGAAGGACTGGCAATCGCCGTTCAGGTTCGTGGTGCCTATCGTCGCTCCGCCGCGAGCGGTGAAGAGCGGAGCGATCGTCCAGCCGCCCAGCAGGTGCCCGATGATTCCCTTCTGCCCGCGGTAGAAGGGGTCGTCCCACACCATGGTCATGTTGTAGATGAACTTGTAATCGAAGAACTGCGGCCCGTACATGGCCTGCATGTTCCAGGGGTCCAGCACGCTGTAGGAACTGGTAGCCTGCGACCTGGTTGCCGGTACCGAGCGCGCGGCCCCAGGTGAAGTTGGAGCGGGTGGTAAGGCCGTGCCAGTCCTGCGTGGTCAGCGTAGCGTACACGGCGTTATAGTTGCCGAAGCCGGTGCTGCCCTGGAGGTACAGGGCCGAAATCTGCCCGGAAGGAATCGCGGCGGAGGAACTGCTGGGCATGGTGCGGCCCAGAGTCCAGGAACTGGTGCGGTTCAGCGCCGCCCACAGATCGTACACCTGGTGGTGGCGATCTGGTTGTTCATGGTTGCGTTGGTGGCAACGGCCGCCGTGCAACTGGTGAAGCCCTTGCAGAAGGCCGAATTGGCGCCGCCCAGCGCGTTTTCGAAAAATGGCTGAGGCGCCGGCGTGCCGCCCGCGGTAATAGGCCAATACATCGCGTTGAAGGCCTGCGCGAAACTCTGGCCGCCCAGCGTGGTCATATACGGAACAGCATCGACGTTGACCTGCTGCCACTCGTTGCGGATGATGCGGCCGATGTAGCCGACTTCGAAGATGACCTTCGGCGATGAGCTCGCGCTGGATGCTGAGGGTGAAGTTGTCGGTGCGCGCCGGACGGAAATTCGGGTCGAGCACCGAACCCGAACCGGCCGCGGCATTGCCGCCGATGCCCGGAATGTAGGGTTGCGGCAGCGTGTTTCCAACCGCCGGCAGCGGAGCCGTGGCGCCGTCAGTGCCGATGCGGAAAGCGCTGGTCTGGTCCACGCCGCCGTTGCCCAGGCACTGGCCTGTGCGGCTGGCGCCAATGCAGGAAACAGCCTGGCCCAGACCGGTGCCGAGCAGCGGGACCAGCACCAGGTCCGACACCGTTCAGACGGCTGAAGATGCGGCCGTACCCGCCGCGGACCACGGTCTTCCCGTTGCCGAACACCTTGCCGAGAATTCCATCTGTCAAAATGCGGATTCCAGGCTGCCGCCACGTGCGGGCTGACACCGCCGTAGAACGGATTGTACGGATACTTGCTCGCCCCCGGCGACATTCTTCATGGTGGCGAAGCCAAGTGTCGGGTTGTAGACCTGTCCCTGCAATGCCGCAGCCTTTCGCGCATCCAGATAGTCGTGAATCGAAATCGGGTTAGCCGTTGGCGTCGGTCAGGTCAACCTGCTTGCCGTTCAATTCGTACGGCGGCATTTCCACCGTGTAACCCATGCCGTAGGTGAGCGTGAGGGTCGGCTTGATGTGCCAGGTATCGGTGAAGTAGATGTTGTACGAGGGAATGATGCTCTGGTCGAACATCGGCGTTCCCAGGGGCAGCAGCGTGAGCTGGGGGCCGCTGCGCGTAAACAGATCCTGCGGCTGGTTCACAATACCCAGTGCCTCCGAGTACAGCTTGGTCCAGTTGCTTACCTGGCTGGACGGCAGGCCGGCCGGCTCGTAAGCGCTGGAATACGCGATACCAGGACCGGAACCGATCTGGTAGACCGGTTGGTTCATGATGCCCTGGCCGTTATCGTTGCGCTGGTGATAATCGAAGTTGCGCTGGTACAGGCCGCCGAACGTGATCAGGTGGTTGCCCTTGATCATGGTGACATCGTCCTTGAGGGACTTGTCCTGACCATCCCAGAAGCGCTGGCGGACGCTCTGCGTGTTCACGTTGTAGGGAATCAGGGCGCTGGTGGTTTCGCCGCCGATTTCGAGCGCGCCGGTCGAAAGTCCCGGCAACTGCGGCGGCGCCAGCGACGCTGCCCCACTGCCCAGATAGTTGCGCAGGTAGCTGAAGTGGAAGTCGTTGGTGGTGGTGGGCGTGATGATCGTGGTCAGACCCGCCACCCAGAAACTGGGGTCTTGCGGGCGCGCGGTCAGGGCCGCAGTACTGCCCGAGTTTGTCGCCCGCCGATGCCGCCGCCGATATCCAGTTGGCCGGTGGTCACACTCCTGTAAACATAGTCGCGATAGCTGGCCAAGAAGCCGCCATTTGTCGCTGAAATCGTGATCGACACGCGCCACATAATTGTTGGAGGTGACGGGCAGCAGCGCGCTTCCGCGGAAGCCCTGGGTATTGAAGTGGTCGCCGCCCAGCGGATCGTTGGGCAGCGGCATGTACTTCTGACCAAAGCTGACGACTACCGGGTTCAATCCAATGCCGCGGGGATCGCACGCACCGCCGGGGCACACGGCCGGCGGGATAAGTCGTCCCGCCCACGGTCACCGGGCTGGGATTCAGGTTGTACGGAGTCCACGTGCCGCCCTGGTTGATCTGAATCACGCCCGCGCGCAACAGCGCGGTGGGCACCGGCTTGTCCTCAGATGGCCGATCTGGGGGAAGCGGAAGCCTTCGTAGTTGACGAAGAAGTACGACTTGCCGCCGAGGACTTTCACGGGGATCAGTTGGTCCGCCCAATGAGCGCGCCGAAGCGGTTGTTGTGGGTGATCGGCAAGCGGCGTGTAGCCCAGGTTGCCCAGGGGCGTGTGGTTGTTATCCCAGGTATTGCCGCTGGCGACGTTCTGCGCGAAGTAGTATTCGTACGCCGAGCCGTGGAACTGGTTGGTTCCGCGCTTGGTCACCATCTGGACCTGGCTGCCTCGGAACCGTTAAAGTCGGCCGTCTGGTTGGCCGGTGTTGACCTTGAATTCCTCGATGCTCTCGACGGGCGTCGGCACCGCGCCGGTGGGCGCGCCGTTGGAGGCGTAGCTCCCGGTATAGACGTTATTGCTGCCGTCCATATCGTTGGAGTTGTTGCCGCCATCGAGTTGGAAGGTATTCTGGTCGTACATGGCGCCCGCCACGCTGCCTTCCGGCGATACGCCGGGCTGGAAGATGGCGAACGTGGAGGCGTCGCGTCCGATGTTCGGCAGGTTGATCAGCGAGGTGCCGGTGAGCGTGGTTCCCACGGTCGCGTTGGTGGTCTGCAACTCGGCCCCGACCACCGAGGTGACCTCTACCGTGGTGGTAGTCGAGCCGACCTCGAGCCGCGCGTTAATAGTGAGCACCTGGCCCACGTTTACCGCCTGGTTGGTAGCCTGATACACCGAAAAACCGGCCTTGTTGAACGAGACGTTGTAATTCCCCGGATTCACGTTGAGGAAAATATATCGTCCGTTGTCGTTGGTAACCGTCGTAAATACATTGTTGGTGGCCGTATCGGCCAGCTTTACTTCGGTTCCGGCCACGGCCGCCTTTTGGGCGTCGGTGACTTGTCCGGACACGGTTCCTGTTGCCGTTGATTGTGCCCAGGCAGATATGGCGGCCATGCTAAGAAGCAACAGCCCGGCCGCGAGAAGCCCGGATAAACGATAAAAGCCCCGGGGACCGAGGCAATTCCCTACCATCATGTGTATCCCACCTCAGAATGACGTTACGCAGGGCGCAGAAAATACGAGCCCACTCCGTGTGACAGCTTAAAGCAAATTGGGTAGATTCTATGATTATCCGGGGTGGAATGTCAATACCTTTGTAACCGTAGGGTAATTCACGGCTTACGACACAAAAAAACGGAGCCGGTTTCCCGGCTCCGTCGTGAGTTGGAGGTACTGGAACGAGTGATGCTAGAAGTGGATTCTGAGGCCGAACTCCATGTTCCGCGGCGTGTTCGCCTGGCTGGTGATCTGGCCGAACGCCGTCGGGCTGGTCAGGCTGAGGCTCGGATTGCTCGGCTGGAAGTGGTTCAGGATGTTGGTGAACGTGAATGAACAACTGCGCGCCCACGCGCTCCTTGTAGATGCCGAAATCCTTGATGACGTTCGTATCCAGGTTCCAGGTGGGCAAGCCCGCGGAGGTTGTAGTAGCCGCCGCAACTGGTGTCGTAATCCCAGAACGCAGGGCCGGAATTCGCCGTACACGGCGCCGGGATTGGTGAACACGTTGCAGGCCGTAGGAGCGGCGGTCTTGGCTGCCGACGTCGTCTGGGTGCCGCTGCCAGATGTTGGTACCGGTATCGCCCGCGTACGTTGTAGTTGCGCCGTGAGTACCGCCGGTGTAGGGCATGATAGCCGACGGCGTGTTCGCGATGTGGAGCTGACGGCGCTGGTTCCGGGCGTGGTCACTTCGCCGAACGCCTCGCAGCCTGTGCAGTTGCCTTCGCTGTAACTCACGCCGGTGCCGGCGCCGCTCTGCGCGGTGAACAGCGGAGAGAAGGTCCAGCCGCCCAGCACGTGCCCGAGAATGCCGTGCTGTCCGCGGAAGACCGGGGCTGCGTAGTACATCGAAAGGTTGTAGAGGAACTTGATAGTCGAAGTTCTGCGGGCCGTAGTTGGCGCTGCAGATTGTAAGGCGTCAGCGGCGTGGTGGAGCTGTTGTAGCTGGGCCAGCTGCGCGGTGCCCAGCGACGCGGCCCCAGGTGAAGTTGGAGATGGCGGTCAGGCCGTGCCAGTCGGTGGTGCGGAAGGTGACGAACAGGGCGTTGTAGTTGCCCCAGCCCGAGGCTGGTATTGGTGCCGAGCGAGGTGCTCTGGCCCACGGTGCCGCCGGGCACCGGCTGGCTGAGCATGGTGCGGCCCAGAGTCCAGCGTTGGCGCCTTGTTCATGGCGTTCCACAGGTCGGATGACGGCGGTTTCCTTGATGAGCGTGGTGTTCTTGGAAGCCACGGCCGGCGGTGCAACTGGCGTAACCCTTGCAGTAAGCGGAGCTGGCTCCGCCCAGCGCGTTTTCGAAGAACGGCTGGGCGCGTGACGTTGCCGGCGCTGACGCCGTTGAAGAACATCTGCTGGTACACCTGGGCGTAAGCCTGGGCGAACGACTGGCCGCCCAGAGTGGTCATATACGGAACCGCATCCAGGTTCATCAGCATGAATTCGTTGCGCAGGATCTTGCCGATGTAGCCCACTTCGAGGCTGCATGTGCTGAGTTGATTTCGCGCTGCACCGTGAGGGTGAAGTTGTCGGTGCGGTCCGGCCGGAAGTTCGGATCGAGCGAGTCGGGATCGACGGTCTCCGGATTCGTTCCCACGCCGGGATAGAAGGCTGCGAAGCGTGGGGCTGGCCGCCGCCAGCGGAGCCGTCAGTGCCATCCGTGCCGATGCGGAAGCAGTTGGTCGGAGTCGGCGACGCCGCTGCCGGCGCATGCACCGTTCATGAGCGGGTTGACGCAGGTGACGCCTTGCAGCAGGCCGGGGCCGAGCAGCGGCACCAGCACCAGGTCGACGCCGTTCAGGCGGCCGAAGATGCGGCCGTATCCGCCGCGGACCACGGTCTTGCCGTTGCCGAACAGCTTGCCCAGAATGCCGTCGCTGAAATGCGGGTTCCAGGCGAACGAGGCGCGCGGGCTGAACTCGCCGTAATACGGATTGTACGGGATACTTGAGCCCCGACGCCTACGTTGCGCACCAGCGTCGTAGCCGATCTGCGGAGTGTAGGCCGACCCTGCAAGGCGGCTTGCTGGCGCTGGGCGATGAAGTCCGTGGCGACGATCGGCTGCGTTGTTGGCGTCCACCAGCTCCACCTGCGTTCCGTTGAACTCGTAGGGCGGCATTTCCAGGTTCCAGCCCAGACCGTAAGTCAGGGTGAAGCGACGGCTTCACGTGCCAGGTGTCGTAGAAATAGGTGGTGTAGTAGGGGATGATCGACTTGTCCGTAGCCGGGGTGCCGAGCGGGCTGCAGGTTCAGTGCGAGCACGGCGCGGGTATACATCACCTGCGTGGAGCTGAGCATGCCCAGGACCTCGGCGTAGTTGGTCTCCCAGCTGGAATACTGCGAAGACGGAACCGTGGTGGGAATGTAGTTGGACCGGCGACGTCCAGTTGAAGCCCGAGCTGGTGGACAGGTAGCTGATCTGGTTGTTCACGCCGGCTCCGTTGTCCGTGCGCGAGTGGTAATCGAAATTGCGCTGATAGGTGCCGCCGAAGCCGAACAGGTGGTTGCCCTTGAGCATGGTCAGGTCGTCCTTGATGGACTTATCCTGGCCGTCCCAGAAGCGCTGGCGCACGCTTTGCGTGTTCACGTTGTAGGGAATCAGGGCGCTGGTGCTTTCGCCGCCGATTTCCAGCGCGCCGCCCAAGCCGGGAAGCTGCGGCGGACCGTTGTCGCTCGCCCCACTGCCAGAACTGGCGCAGGTAGCTGAACACGAAAGTATTGGTGGTGGTCGGGGTGATGGTGGTGGTCAGGCCCGCTGGTCCAGATCGGAAGGCTGCTGCGGCCGCGGCGCCGTGGCCGTCGGGTATGCCGAACGTGTCGCCCGGCAGCACGCCGCCGATATCCACCTGGTTGCTGGTCAGGTTGACCAGCTTGAAGTCGCGATAGGTGACATACAAGTGCCACTTATCGCTGAAATCGTGATCGATGCGGGCCACGTAGTTATTGGAGGTCAGCGGCGTCGCGGATGCGTGCCGAGGAATCCCTGGGTGTTGTAGGTGTCGCCGCCCAGCGGATTGTTGGGCAGCGGCATCTGCTTGCTCCAGATCTGGTTCACGATGGGGTTGATGCCGATGCCGCGCGGGTCGCAGGCGCCCGCCGGGCACGACGGCCGGCGGGTAAGTGACGCCAGCCACCGTCACCGGGCTGGGATTCAGATTGTAGGGCATGGTAAACGCCGGCCGCGTTCGGCACCTGGATCACGCCCGGCGCGCAGCAGGGCCGAAGGCACGGTTCTCGAGTAAGATGCTGCGTTGGGGAACCGCAGGCCTTCATAGTTGACGAAGAAATACCATTTCCCGCCCAGGAAAGCCTTGGGGATCAGCGGGCCGCCGAGGGCGCCGCCGAAGCGGTTGCGGTGGTTCTTGGAAATCGATCGGCGTATACGGGCAGGTGCTCGCTGCCGAAGGTGAACGGGGTGTGGTTGTTGGTCCAGGTATTGGCCGCGCCGAGGGCGGTGTCGAAATAGAACATGTACGCCGAGCCGTGGAACTGGTTGGTCCCGCGCTTGGTGGCCATCTGAATCTGCGCGCCGGAGGAATTGTTGAAGTCCGAGGTCTGGTTGCTGACCGATACTTTGAATTCTTCGATGCTCTCGATGGGAGTGGGAATCACGCCGGAAGGAATGGCTGCCGCCCTGGCTTCCGCCGAGACCGGAATAGTTGGTCTGATAGCTCGACGGTGTTGCCGCCCATATCGTCGGTGATATTGGCGCCGTCGAGCATGTAGGTGTTCGCGTCCTGGTAGGAACCCGGCCATATGCCCGCTGGGCGTAGAGCCGGCTGCAGCACGGCCATGGAGGTCACGTCGCGGCCCAGGTTGGGCAGCATCAAGAGGGCCTGGCCACTCAAGAGTGTTGCCGACCGTGGCGTTCATCGTCTGCAATTCCGCGCCCGCTGGAGGCGGTGACTTCCACGGTGGTGGAGGTGGAGCCGACTTTCAGCTTGGCATTGATGGTCAAAACCATACCGATGTCGACCTTCTGCGTATTGACCTCGTAGGTGCTAAACCCATCCTTGGTGAATGTGAGGTTATAGGAACCCGGCTTCACCGAGCTAAAAGTGTAGCGGCCCGCATCGTTCGTGACCGTGGTTTGAGTGGCGTTCGTTGATGGTTCAACGAGCTTGATTTCGGTACCCGGCACCGCTGCATTTTGTTCGTCGGTGACTTGCCCGGACACGGTGCCGACCGTGGATGTTTGTGCCCAGACGGATGCAGCACCCAGTACGAAACACAGAACTGGCACTGCCAGGCCGGCAAAAATTCGATTCCCTCTGAATCGAGCGATGGGAACGCTCCCCTTCATATCCCCTCCCTGTTGATCGTAGATAAACCCCTGCAAAACGCTATGAGGCCAGTGAAAAATCTGCTGATTGGGACCGATTCTATATTCGGCTGGTGAGTGGAGTCAAGCAAATTATTGCAATGCGGCAAATAAATGAAAAAGCATAGGTTTTCGGCACACTGTTCTAAAATCCACATTTCCTGTGCTTACAAAGATTTTCATTCATGCGGGGACCCCTCCCGTCTAATGAATTGGAGGTGGAAGATGCTGAAAAAATTGGGAGTTCCGATGATCGCGCTGGCGGGAATGCTAGCCTTCGCTCTGCCGCCCAAGGCGGATGCGCGAATCCATTTTGGCATAGGGATTGGAGGCCCTGTTTATACGGCCCCGGTACCTGCATACCCCTATGACTATTCGTACCCTTACGGGGCCTACGGGAACTATTACGCGCCTCCGGTTTATTCCTACCCGTACGTCGCTCCGGGATACGGATATGTGCCGTACGGCGGGTTTAGCTTAGGGTTCGGAAGCGGCTGGGGACACGAACGCTACGAACACGAAGGCCACTTTGAAGGTGGACACTACGGCGGCGGCCATTTCGAAGGCCACGGCGGCGGGCACTTTCGCGGCGGACATGGCGGCCGGCGTTAGGTAATCAGGCGAAGCCGAGTTCGCGGATGGCGTCGCCGGCTCCCCGCAAATTCGGGAGCCGCATCTCGGAATATTTCCGCGAGAGCAGGACGCCGTCGCTGCCTGCGCGGAAAGCGGCCAGCACGGCGTCTTTCGTTCCCTGCGGGGTGGATTTGCTCGAGTTCGCTCCGGTGGGAATATCGATGTCGATACCCGGCCACAGTTGCGTCGTAGTTCCATTGAGCGCTTCGCGCGCGCGTTTGGCCTCGCGGAAAACATAATCGCTGGAAAAGCCGCTTTGCGCCAGGGTCGCGAGCGGCTTTTCCTGCTTGTAATCCAGCACGCGATAGTGGAAATCCAGCAGTTCCTGTGCGGGCACATCGCCGAACATGGTCCTGGTCATGCGGCGGATGTAGCTCGCCATGCGCTCGCCGCCGCAGTTGTGATACATCACCATCTTCAGGAAATCGGAGTATTTGCTGAGTTCGGACAGATCCTGCTCGGCGCGGTAAATGGGGCTGAAGGAATTGTTGTGCCAGATGTGCCAGCCGATCCCGATGGAAGGTTTGACGGCTTTCACCTTCTGGCGCATGGCGGCGTACGTTTCGCGCAGGCTGTCGGTCCAGAGCATCTCCCACGCCAGCAGTTCCGGATAGCGCAGCATCAGGCGCCATACCTCGACATAATAGCCATCCACCGGCCGTTTGCCGCGACGCGCCGCACTGGTGAAATCGCAGAGCGCGGTAAAACCGGCGCGGGCGCGTCCACGTTGATGCCGCGCTCGCGCGCTTTGCGCTCGCAGAGCTCGCAGAAGCAGGTGACGCCCGTGGGGTTTTGCGGAGTGCCGCCGTGCGCCGCGCTGAGCGCGTTGGCGAACGCGCCCTGCCGCTCGGATCCCCACATGATGCCGTCGATTTCGTACGAGCGCGCGTAATCCTCCACCGTGCCCAGCAGCCAGTTGCGGTAGTTGGGATTGTTGAAGCAGAGCGTGCCGGCATTCCGCCCGTCGAAGCGCCTCTCCTGCGCCTGGGCCACATTGGGCACGCGGTCGGGCCCGCCCCAGACGTCTTCGAACCAGCAGATGGTCTTCATGCCGCGTTTGCGGGCGGACGGGATGACGGCTTCCAGCACGTCGAAATCGCCGAAATCGGGCGCGCGGAACTGCGTGAGGACGGTGTCTTTGTAATACTGGGGATGGATACTTGGTATAAGCTGCCGCCCTGGAAGGTGCCCGGTCCGCTGCCGTTGTCGTATTGCTGCTTGCCGTGATCGGGCAGTGGCTGGCCCGGCACCTGCCGGCCGGCGATGCCGCGGCCGTAGGTGAAGGTGGCGATGAATAGCGTGTTGACGGCGGCATCCTTCTGGAAAACGTCGAGCACCTTCTCGACGCCTTCATCGACAAAGGAGACCGCGCCTACCTGAATGCCGATCATCTTGGAACCGGCGGCCGGCGCCGCTGCTGCCGCCAACGCGCCCGCCGCGGTTGCCTGCACGAAATTGCGTCTGTTCATAGGATTCCTTGTTCATCGCGGAGACGCGGAGTCACGGAGGAAGACGCGGAGAAAGACTGAGGGAAATCTGTATTCCTCCGCGTATTCCTCGGCGCCTCTGCGCCTCCGCGATGTGTTGTTCATTGCGCCGGCGCCTTGGGCTGCG
This sequence comes from uncultured Solibacteraceae bacterium, assembly GCA_963853855.1. Taxonomy (GTDB): domain Bacteria; phylum Acidobacteriota; class Terriglobia; order Bryobacterales; family Bryobacteraceae; genus Sulfopaludibacter. Next base: position 44,831 of record CAWKYG010000048.1, read on the forward strand.
GCGTTTCGATTTTGGTTGGCACCAGGGCTGCCAGTTTGCGATCGGTCAGGCTCTTGTTGACCGCCGGGAGCTCGCTGCTTCAGGAGGTGGTCGAGTTTGGCCTGCTCGTCGAGCAGCCGGTCGTGGAGCAGCTTGTAGACTTCGTAGGATGCGGTGGTCGGCTTGCCGTCGCCGTGCTGGACGCTGGAGCCCAGCGCGGCGATCTTGTTGTTCAGCTTGATGGGGAAGTTCAGCGGGTCCTGGCCGCTGCGATTGCGCACCTGGTAGACATCCTCTTCGATCTCGCTCAGCTTGTCGCGGAACGGCATCGAGCGAAGTCTTCAGCGCGGCGTCGCTGATTGGATTTGAGGCGGTCGTCCATCTGCCGTTTGAGTTCGCGAACCATGATGACGATCTCGTTGGCCTGCGGTCACGTCGTCGCGAATCTTCAGCGCCAGCGTGAACTGCTCGGCCAGATCGGCGACGGTGACGCTGTCGAGGCGCGGGTCTTTTTCGACTACGAGCTTTTCGGTGATAGGTCTTGCCATCGGCGGTGAGGCGCACCTGAGTAGGTGCCGGGCACGGCCACCGGACCCTGCGTGTTGCCGCTCCAGAGCACCATGCCCTCGAACGTCTTGGCGCCGGCGGATAGCGCATGTCCCAGGTGAAGCGGTTGAGGCCGGCTTTATCGGGCGCAGTGCGGTTGCCGCCGCGGCCGCCGCGTCCGCCGCCGCCAAATCCGCCGCCGCTGCGTCGCTCGTCAGCGGACGCCGCGGCTCGCCGCGCGGTATCGCCGCCGCGCCGCCGCGCCCTCCGCGACCGCCCTGCCTGGTCGTTGGGCGTGCCGGTGAAGGTGCGGATCACCTGGCCCTTGGCGTCGAGAATATCGATGGTGACTTTCTCGGCGGGCTTCGCCAGGTAGTAGTCGATGCGCGCCTGGCTCGACATTGCGCTCCGCCTTGGGCGGCGCGAACAGGTGCGCAGTCTTCGGTGGACAGCGTGGGCTTCAACTGGCGCAGCGGCGTGATGTCGTCCAGCACGTAGAACGAGCGGCCGTGCGTGGCGATCACCACGTCGTTGCCTTCGATCAGCGATATCGCGAAACCTGCGTGTCGGGCAGATTCAGCGCGGAGGGATTGCCACTGGCGCGCCATCGTCGAAGGAAACGTAGATGCCGTGCTCGGTGCCGGCGAACAGCAGGCCCGGGCTGCACCGGATCTTCGCGCACGGCGTGCACGAAATCGTCATCGGGGATGCCGTTGACGATCTTGGTCCACGTCTTGCCGTAATCGGCGGTCTTGAAGATGTAGGGCTTGCGATCGTCGTTCTGATAATTCTTCACCGCCACATAGGCGCCGCCGGGATTGTGCGGCGAGGCGTCGATCAGGCTCACGCGGCCGAAATCGGGCATGCCGGGCGGCGTGATCTTGGTCCAGTGTCTTGCCGCCATCGCGCGTGATGTAGACCAGGCCGTCGTCGGAGCCGGTCCAGATGGTGTTCACGTCCTTGCGCGAGGGCGCGATGGTGAAGATGGTGCCGTAGATTTCGGGGCCGTTCTGATCGTGCGTGATGGGGCCGCCGGAATCGCCCAGCGTTTTGGGATCGGCGCGCGTCAGATCGGGGCTGATCTGCTGCCAGGTGTGGCCCTCGTCGGTGGTCTTCCACAGGTGCTGCGACGAGGTGTACAGGATATCGGGATTGACCGGCGAGAAGACGATGGGGTAGGTCCACTGCCAGCGCTCGGGCAGCGATCCGGCGTTTTCGCCGGAGAAGAAGAGCGGATAGACCTGCACGTCCTTGCGAGTAATTGGTGCGCCGGTCGAGACGCGTGAGCAGCGCGCCCTGGCTGCCGGCGTAGAAGATATTGGGATTCTTCGGGATCGGGCGCGATGTAGCCGCTTTCTCCGCCGCCCGCGCCGTACGTGGGCGTGCCGCCGCGCCCGCCGCGCACCGCCCGCGCCCGCGCTCGGAAACGCAGATGGTGGAGCTGTCCTGCTGCGCGCCGCAAACGTGATACGGAATGTCCTTGGTCACGGCGACGTGATAGAGCTGCGCGGTGGGATACTCTTCGCTGGTCCACGTCTGGCCGCCGTTGATCGATACGGTGCCGCCGCCATCGTTGCTCTCGATCATGCGCAGCGGATTGGCGGGGTCGATCCACAGGTCGTGATTGTCGCCATGCGGCGGGCGAAGCTGGCGATAGGTCTTGCCGCCGTCGGTGGACTTGTGGAAGCCGACGTTGAGCACGTAGACGGTGTCCTTGACTTTGGGATCGGCGTAGATGCGGGTGTAATAGAAGGCGCGCTGGCGCACTTCGCGATTGTCGCTGACCAGTTTCCAGGTGGCGCCGGCGTCATCGGAGACGAACACGCCGCCGTTTTCGTTTTCCACGATGGCGTAGACGCGGTTGGAATCCGCGCCGGAAATCGAGACGCCGATCTTGCCGTCGATGCCGGCGGGCAGTCCGGGATTGCGCGTGATCTCGGTCCAATGGTCGCCGCCGTCGGTGGATTTGAAAAGGCCGGTGCGCGGCCGCCGCTGGACAGGCTCCACGGCGTGCGGTAGACGTCCCAGATGGCGGCGAACAGCACGTCGGGGTTGTGCGGGTCGAGGCACAGATCGACGGCGCCGGCGTGGTCGTCGCGATAGAGGATCTTCTGCCAGGTGGCGCCGCCGTCCTTGCTGCGGAAAACGCCGCGCTCGGCGTTGGGCCCGTAGGGATGGCCCAGCGCCGCCACGTAGACGATATCGGGATTGGTGGGGTTGATGCGGATGCGCGAAATGGCCTGCGTGTTCTCCAGGCCCATGTGTTTCCAGGTGCGCCCGGCGTCGGTGGATTTGTAGACGCCGTCGCCCTGCATGATGTTGCCGCGCAGTTCGGTTTCGCCCATGCCGATATAGACGATGTCGGGGTTGGATTGCGAAACCGCCACCGCGCCCACCGACGAGCTGTCGATCTGGCCATCGGTGACCGGCCGCCAGGAGATACCGCCGTCGGTGGTCTTCCACAATCCGCCGCCAGTGGCGCCGAAATAATATTCCAGGGGCCGGGCGGAACTGCCGGACGAAGTGATGGACCGGCCTCCGCGATTCGGTCCGACGCTGCGCCATTGCAAACCGCTGTACAAAGCAGGATCATACGTGGCGGCCGCGAGCAGGAACACAGCCGTGCCCATCAGGGCGAATACGCGTAAGTGCTTCATCGGTCGATTATATCGTGTGCCGCGAGGCGGGCGATTTGAGTAGTCCCGACTGAGCCCTCAGTAGCCGCGATACCAAGAGTCAATAAATCTGGAATCTGTGAGACCTTGACCCATGAGAGGGGATTGAGACTTTGTCAGACTCCCCGCAGGAGGCGCGCCCGCTTTCGCGCTCACTGCAGTGCATTGACAGCCGATTCGGCCAACGTTTCCTGTGGATTCAGCTTTGAGTTCACGCGTCGCGCGACCGCTGTTTCGCAAGATCGCCATTGCCGGCTCAATGCCTAACCGGTCCAGACCGACTGTCCCGTCAGTTACCGCGATTTGACCCGATTCAGTATGACAAAACTCCTACTTTGCGTTCAAGGCGTAACGCCCGGCGCCAGCAACGCGCGCGCTTCGGCCACCAGAAACAGCGAGCCTGTGATGAACACCACGTCGCCCGGCGCAGATTCGCGGACCAGCGCCAGCGCCTGCTCCAGGTCGGGGACCACGGTCAGGTCCGGATGGTCGATCAGATTCGCGCATGGCTTCCGGCGAAAGGGCGCGCGCCTGCCTCGGCGCGGTGACGATCACCTGTTGGGCCACGGGAAACAGAATGCCTGCCATTTCCGCAACGGCCTTATCGCGCATGGCGCCGAAGATCAGGCGCACGCGCCGCCCGGCGTAGAAGCGCTCGATGTATGCGGCCAGCGCGCGCGCGCCCGCCGGATTGTGCGCGCCGTCGAGGATGATCTCGGGATGCTCCGCCAGCATGTTCCAGGCGGCCGGGCCATCGGGCTGCGCGATGCCGGCTTCGATGGCGGGCGCCGGCACGCCGAGTGCCTGCAGTGCGCACAGCCGCCGTCGACGGCGTTCTCCACCTGGTGCTCGCCGGCGAGCGGACAGGCGAATGCGCAGGCCATTCGACCTGAAACGGAACTGCCGCGCGCCGATCGAGTTCCAGGTCGTGAACCGGCCAGATCGCCGGTCCGTCGCACCGGGACGCCCAGGTCCGCGGCGCGCCGCTCCAGCACGCGCGCCGCTTCCGGCCGCTGCCGCGCGAACACGGCCGGGACACCGGGCTTCAGAATGCCGGCCTTCTCGCCGGCGATGGATTCCAGGCTCTTGCCCAGAAAGGCTTCGTGATCGAAATCCACGGGCGTGATCACGCAGAACTCGGGATGCACCACGTTGGTGGCGTCCAGACGGCCGCCCAGCCCGACTTCGAGCACCACCATGTCCGGTCGCGCTCTTCGGCGAAGACCAGCATCGCCATGGCGGTGACGGTTTCAAAGTAAGTGGTGTGCAGATCGATCGCTCCGGCGGCCAGCAGCTGTTCCGCGCAGGCGTGGACGCGGTCGAAGGCGGCGGTGAAGCGCTCGTGCGCGATGGGCCGGCCATCGATGCGGATGCGCTCGGTGGGCTCGGCGAGGTGCGGCGAAGTGAACAGGCCCGGTGCGCAGCCGCTGCGCGCGCAGGGCCGATTCCATCATGGCGCAGACCGAGCCCTTGCCGTTGGTGCCGGCCACATGCACGAAACGGCAGCGGTCCTGCGGCCGCCCCAGCGCGTCGAGAACGGCGCGAATGCGCTCCAGGCCGAACTTGGCGGTCTTGATTTCGTTGCCCAGCGCGTAGAGGAAGTGGACCGAATCGGGATAGTTCATGCCGCCATGAAGAACTTCAGCGCCCGCGAAATGTACGGCTTCATTTCCAGGCGCGGCACCACGGCGTCCAGCATGCCGTGCTTCAGCAGGAACTCGCTGCGCTGGAAGCCCTCGGGCAGCTTCTGGCGGATGGTCTGCTCGATCACGCGCGGCCCGGCGAATCCGATCAGCGCGCCCGGTTCGGCGATATTCAGATCGCCCAGCATGGCGTAGCTGGCGGTGACGCCGCCGGTGGTGGGGTCGGTGAGCACGCTGATGTAGGGCAGGCGGGCTTCGTCCAGGCGCATCAGGCCGGCGGAGATCTTGGCCATCTGCATCAGGCTGACGGCGCCCTCCTGCATGCGCGCGCCGCCGGAAGCCGAGACGATGATCAGCGGCATATGACCGCTCGATGGACGCGTTCGATGGCGCGCGCGATCTTCTCGCCCACCACCGAGCCCATGCTGCCGCCGATGAACCGCGATCTCCATGACGCAGATCTGCACCGCGCGGCCGTCCAGCCTGCCGGAGGCCGCGATCAGCGCGTCGGAGAGGCCGGTGGACGCCTGGAATGCCTTCAGCCGCTCGCTGTACGGCTTGCTGTCGACGAAATGCAGCGGGTCGGACGAGCGTGAGGCAGTGGTCGATGCGTCTCGTATACCGCCGTCGTCCAGCAGCAGCTTGAGCCGCGCCGCCGCGTCCATGCGGAAGTGATGGCCGCACTTGGGGCAGACGTTCCAGTTGGCTTCCAGATCCTTCTTCCAGATGATCTGGCGGCAGCCGTCGCACTTCTGCCAGAGGCCCTCGGTGCGGACTTTCCGCTCGCCGTCTTCGAGCTTGGGAAGTTTTTCGTCGGTCGGTTTGTCCCGCTTGAACCAAGACATGCAACGTCCTACGTTAACGCGGGTAGGGATGGCCCCGCAAGGTTGCAAACGCACGGTAGATCTGCTCGGCGAGCATGGCGCGCGCCAATTCGTGCGGAAAAGTCATGGCGGAAAGCGAGAGCAGAAGGTCCGCGCGCGCCGCCCAGCCGGGCGGCAGACCGTCGTGGCCGCCGATCAGGAAGACCAGGTCGCGGCCTTCCATTTCGGCCTTGGCGAAAAGGCGGGCGAAGGCCGCCGAGTCCATCGGCTTGCCCGCCGGGTCGAGAAATATCTTGCGGGCGGTGGGATGTTTGCCCCACAGGTCGGCGCGATCGGGGCGGATTTCGCGCATCTCCGACGGGCAGTAGCGCGCGGCGCGCCCCAGAAAATCCTCCGCGACGGCATTGGCATGGGGATCTTTCGGTTTGCCGATGAAGTAGAGGAAGATCTTCACTCGGCGGGAATCTCAACGCTGCGGGCGCTGCGCCAGAGCCGTTCCAGCCCGTAATATTCGCGCGCTTTCGGCGAGAAGATGTGGATCAGCAGATCGCCGTAATCCGCCAGCACCCATTCGGCCTGGGTGTAGCCTTCGACGCTGGTGGGCAACTCGCCGGCATTCTCTTTCAGTCGGATCCCGACTTCGTCGGCGATGGCCTGAATCTGCCGTTGGTTGGCGCCGGTGCAGATCACAAAGTAGTCGGCGAATGAAGTGATGCCGGTCAGATCCAGAACCCTGATATCGGTGGCTTTCTTGGATTCGGCGGCGCGGACGGCAAGGAGCCAGGTTGGCGTTGCGGTTTGCGTTTCAGGTGATTCGGTAAGATCGGTCTTGGTCAGAACACGCTCCTATGGGTATCGTACTACAGCGGGAAAGAGCCTGCTCAGGCCGCGAACCACCCTGCGGGCAATCACAGGTAATATACTGGTCGCCATGCGCGCCTTCGCCGCTCTATTCGTGTTTGCTTTCGCCTCCCAGGCACAGGAACTGCCTCTCACAGGCATCAGCCATGTCAACTTCCGCGTGTCCGACCTGGAGAAGGCGCGGGCCTTCTACACCGGACTGCTGGGCTATCCGCAGGCCTTCTTCACGGGCCGGAACGGAACGGTGGGCACGGCGTATCTGAAGGTGAACGACGAGCAGTACATCGAAATTTCGCCGGGCCTGAAGGAAGGCGTGGACCAGCGCCTGACGCACGTCTCGTTCGTGACCACCGACATCGAAAAGCTGCACGCGGCGCTGGCGGCGCGCGGTCTGGAGCCTACGCCGCTGCGGCCGGCGGGCGGCGATGGCACGCGCGGTATCCGCGTCACCGATCCCTTCGGCTTCCCGCTGGAGTTTACCGAATACCTTCCCGGCAGCGAGCACGCCAAGGCGCGAGGCAAATTCGAAGATCCACGGCGGATTTCGGTCCACCTGCTGCACGCCGGCATTCCCGTGCCACGTGAAAAGCTGGATGCGGCCCTGGCCTTCTACCGCGACAAGCTCGGCTTCACCGAATTCTGGCGCGGCGGCCGCAAGGACGGCGAGATCGATTGGATCAACCTGCGCACACCCGGCACGCGCGGCGACTACATCGAACTGATGCTCTACGAAGGCACGCCCACGCGGAGCGAACTCGGCACCATGGAACACGTGGCGCTGGAAGTCCCCGACATCCAGAAGGCTTACCAGACAGCGATCGGCCGAGGGGCGCCCGAGGACAAGTCGAAGCCAAAGATCGGCCGCAACGGGAAATGGCAGCTCAATCTCTACGACCCGGATGGCAGCCGGGCGGAGTTGATGGAACCCGTCCCGGCTGCAGCACCGCGCCGTTAGAACGTGAAGCGCAGGCCAAGCTGGATGCGGCGATTGTTGGCCGCGCCGCCAAAGCCTCCCGGGCCGCCGCCGGGACCGCCTCCGCCGAATCCCGTATTGACCGCCGTGGCCTGAAGGAAGTACGGGCTGGTGATCACGCCCTGGTAGCCACCGGGATTCAGGTGGTTAAGCACGTTCTCGAAATTGGCCGAGAGGGTCAGGTTATACGGATGCTCGGTGGAATCGCCGCCCATCATGCCGCCCATTCCGCGACCGCCGCCGGGGCCGCCCATGCCGCCTCCGGGAGGTCCACCGCCGCCCGGTCCGCCGGGTCCGTGCCCACCGCCGCCGCCTCCGGACAGGCCCATGACCCCGGCGCTGCGGCATACCCGGCATTCCCGAATTCGCCTGGGCTTTCTTCGGCGAACCGCCGAACCCAAACGTGCGTGAGATCCGCATATTCACGGAGACCAGGCCGGGCATGGTCAGATAGTTGCGCGGCACCAGATTCCCGGGATTCGTCACGCTGTAGGCGGAACTGAAGGTGCCGTACGGAGAACAGACCGAGTCGCCCGACCGCACCACGCCGGCGCAACTCGCCGTGGAAACGAATGCGGCGCGGGCGTTGGTCATGGTGTCGCCGTACAGGTCTTCGCCGGCCAGGACGTCGTACGGCTGGCCCGAGCGCATGGTGATGAAGGGCGACACGCGAATCCCCGCGGGCGCCAGCACGTTGCCGATCAACTGGAAGTTGTGCCGCCGGTCGAAATTCGAGCGTCCCCAGTCCTGCGCGAAATTGTAAGGGTCGGTCGGCGAACCGGGGAGGTCTTTGGCATAGCCCAGCGAGTAGTTGCCGAACAGCGACACCTTGCTGCTGAACCGCGTATTGAAGTTGACCATGAGCATGTGCTGCCGCATATAGCCGCCGGATTCGGTCTCGAAAGATGTTGCCGGCCGAATAGCCATACGGGAAAACGCCGTTGGTGGCGCTCAGCGGCAGCGCCGGATTGAATGTGCCGGGCAGCGGCGTATTGATGGGGATGGTTTGCAGCCATGTGCACCGTCCGGTTGAAGGTGTAGGTCACCGCCACAGTGGTGTTGCGCGGCAACTGGCGCTCCACGCCGATAGCGGACTGCATGCTGTAATCGGCGCGCAGATTGGGATCCACCTGGTAGATGGTGTTCTGGCCGGCGCTCAGCGTCGAAAGCGGCGGAATGTTCGGATAGAACGTCGGATTGTACACCGTGTAATTGCAACTGGTTGACGCCGTTGTTCAACAGCGGCCGTCTCGAACAGCCCGAGGCCGAGCGGTCGTAGAAGATGCCGAAGCCGCCGCGAATCACGGTCTTTTGCCGGTTGCCGTTGGCGGAACTTCCGGGCGCCCAGGCGAAGCCCAGCCGCGGAGCCCAATCGCGATGATCGCTGACCAGGGTCTGCACTTCGTAGCGCAGTCCGGGGCTGAGGGTGAGGTTCGAGCCGCACGCGCCAGTCGTCCTGAATAAAGGGGCCGGCATCCCAACGGCGCGCGCTGATGTAAGACTGTCCGGCCTGGATGGTGAAGCGCGAAGGGCCGCCGCCCAGCGCCTGGATCTGCGCCCCGGTGAAACCGGCCTGCGAAAGACAGCACGTTGCGCTCATACTGCTGCAGCGACGTCAAGGTTCGCCGTGACGGATTGCCGCTCGTATCCGTCACCATCTGGTTCGCCGCATCCAGCACCGGCTCGACGCCGCCCAGGAAGGTGAAGGTGCCGTTGAAGCCGCTCGGGCTGATTGCTCTGGTCGCTATCGCGCCGCACGCGCACGCCGAAGCGGATGGTGTGGGCGCCGTGCGAGACCGAAGTGTTGTTCTGCAGTTCCAAGTGGCTGGGTCAGGTCGTGCGTATCGCCCAAGCCATTGCCGCCGGTCACGAACGCGCCCGCCACGTTGATCTGCGGAAGCAGGTTGCCGGGCGAGGCGTTCCAGTTGCGGAAGAACTGAAAGCGGGTCTCGTTCACCACCTTGGGATTGAGGATGGCGCTCTCGGTCACCATCACGTTCTGCCCGTCGCCGGTGGTGTTGTAGGCCAGGTTGGAATACGGCGCGGGCAGCCTGGTGCCGCCGAGGCCGGCATTGTCCTGCGAGTTCAAGCGCTCTTCCACGCGCACGGTCAGGGTGTTGTTGGGGCTGAGTGGCGTAATCGAGCGCGCGGCGCGAGAATCGTGAAGCGTGGAAGGCGTCACCACCGAGGTGTTGAATGTCGGACTGCGTGAGCGTCTTGGGATCGAAGTACTGCGCCACGATGATCGGCGTTGTCCTGCACGTCGCGGCGGTTGAAATCCATGAAGAACGAGGCCTTCTTGCTGAGCGATCCGCCGAGATTGCCGCTCCACATGCGCGTGGAATAATCCGGCTTGTTGTTGGAGAACGGATTGCGGGAGTTGAAGACGCCGTCGCTGTCGCTTGAGGCATGACGGCGCCGCGCAGTTTGTCGGTGCCCGGCTTGGTCAGAATCTCGATGCGGCCGAAGCCCAGCCGGTCGTATTCCGCCGAGAAAGGGTTCTGGTTGATGCGGATTTCGCGGATCGATTCCTTGGGCGGAAGCTGGCCGCCGCTGAATCCATCGATGTAGATCTGCCCGCCGTTGGGACCGGCGCCGCGGGACCGGCCAGCGCCTGCAGGGCGTCGGACAGATCGTCGGGAT
>CAWKYG010000049.1:0-63069 GCA_963853855.1 uncultured Solibacteraceae bacterium
AGATCCAGCCCGCCGATGCTCTACATGCTGACGCGCTGCCCCTTCAGTTCCACCGAGGGGCCGCGCTCCAGGCGCATGGAGGTCTTCCCCGATTGCAGCATCGCGCGCGCCAGCCACGCCATCTACGCCGCCGGACCGTTCGCCGCAAGGTACCATCCCGGCGATTTCGATTCGCCGGATTCGGCCCGGCTCTTCCATCGGGCAGCCCCCGCGGCCCCGGTGAATTGCTGGTCCACGGGCGAGTGGTTGTAATCCTGTCCGGTCAGGGTAATCGATACCGGCATGAGGCTGCCGTCGACGCTGTACGCCCGGCGACCACGATGCTGTACCGGCTCTCCTAGCCGGCCAGGCACAACGCGGAAATCGCCAGAAGCAGCGCTAGTCGAGGCATCTCCGAATTATAGTCTGGCCGGGATTTCGGCTAAAATCCTAGAATCATGCCGGCCTCTCTGCCCACCCGCCGAACCGCGGTGAAAGCCGCTGTGGCTGCCTTCGCGGCGCCCTTCTTCAATCGCCATCGCTATGCCCTGGAGGCGCAATCGGCGCAGGAGTATTCCGAAAGAGCTGTGCGGCTGGTGCGCGAGTCCCTGGTGATCGACATGTTGAACCAGTTTCTCTACCGCCGCGATATGCAGGCGAAACTGCGCGAGTGGTTCAGCCGGCCGGGTGCGTTTACGCAGTCCGATTTCGAGCGCTTCCGCGGCACGGGAATCCATGCGGCCAGCTTTGGAGAGGGAGCCGACAGCTACGAATCTGGCCTGATGCTCTTCGCCCGGTGGAACAGCTTCCTGGCGGCCTATCCGGACTGGCTCCTGCGCATCAGTACGGCCGCCGATTTTATGCGCGCGAAAACATCGGGCCGCTACGGAATACTCTTCGGGATGCAAAACTCGACCCACTTCCGGAGTCCCGATGACGTCGACACCTTTTACGGCCTGGGCCAGCGGTCGGGCCAGTTGACTTACAATTTCCGCACGCTGAGCGGCAACGGCGCATTCGAGCGGCACGACGACGGCATCAGTGAGTTCGGCGTGGCCATCATCGAGCGGATGAACCGCGTGGGCATGGCGGTGGACTGCGGGCACGCCGGAGATCGCACCATGCTGGAGGCCTTCGAGCTCTCCAAAAAGCCGGTGATCATCTCGCACGGCAATTGCCGCGCCCTGTACCCCGGCTATCCCCGCTGCGTCACCGACGAGGCCATTAAAGCCATGGCCAGAACCGGCGGCGTGATCGGAATCAACTTTATCAGTTCCATGGTGAAAGCCCACGAGCCGACCACTGTGGATGACGTGATCGATCACTTCGACCACGTGCGGGACCTGGTTGGCGTGGAACACGTGGGCGTGGGCAGCGACATGGGGATCGAGAGCAACGACTTCATGCCCGCGGACCAACTGGCCAAGATGATGGCCGGGATGAATCCCAAGTACCGCGTGCATCGCCGCGAAGCCGTGGCACATCTGGATCATCCCAAACGCATGTACGATCTGACCGACGGCTTCATCCGCCGGAAGTACACCGATGAGCAGATTCGCTTGATCCTCGGCGAGAATTGGCGCCGCGCGTTGACGGCGATCTGGACTTAGACCCGGGCGCCGGTTTCCAGTTCGGCTATCGGCTCGGAACGGACTGTCAACTGATGCAAGCGCGTTTTTCGTTACTTATGCGCCTAAGAAGGTTGAATATCATTTGAATCAGCAGCTTGGGTGAATAATGGCGGGGTCGGAAAGGACTCTCATTTTCCTCGCGCAGGTGGCACACGCCGGAATCGGAGGACGACAGGGATCTGAAGAAAGGCGGCCGGGCACAGCCTCAACACTGAACGGTGATGTACGATACAAGAAGCCACCGTGCAAAGGGCGACCAAAATAGCGTTATGAGCTTGCAGTACCGGATTGCACAGATCGGGTGGTACAACTTCGAACGACTCGCACTCACGCTGTTAAAAGCCATTATCGCACCCGGTGTTACGAGTTTTGGAGGCGCCAAGGACAAAGGCCGCGACGCCACATACCGCGGGAGCGCAAAATTCCCCAGTACGGAAGAACGCTGGTCGGGCTATTGGGTTTTCCAAGTTAAATACATCGATCTTCAAGATACCGGTGCACGTGGGGCCCGCTCCCAACTCAAGACGACCCTAGGGCAGGAAATCAAGATGATCGTCGCTCGGCACGACGAGACAATCGACAATTACCTCTTCATCACCGACATCCCACTCACCGCCAACAATCGCGATGAATTCGCAAGGATCGCACACGACGTGGGTCACTGCGGCAACTTCCACATCATTGACGGCCACGAAGTCTGTGAACACCTGACGCTACATCCCGAGATCCGACGCAGCTACCCGCACTCCTAGGCTTGGCGGACCTTGACCAGATCATCAATCGCAAACTCTACGCACGAAGCGAAGCATACCTCCACCAATGGCAACCGCGGCTCGCGATGTTCGTGCAAAACAAGGCTTACCTGAAAGCACTCCAGACCCTCCGACACCACTCTTTCATCGTCCTTGACGGTCCCCCAGAAGCCGGTAAGACCATGATCGCCGCCGCCGTCGCACTCCTCTACGCTACCGACGGCTACCAAGTCATCGACATCAGAACCCCCGACGATCTCTTTCAGGCACACAGTTCAACCCAGCGGCAGATCTACGTCGCCGACGACGCTATCGGCTCGATAAACCTTAATGCCGACCTGAGCGACGCATGGAGCCGCGATCTGCCCGGCGTCCTGACAAAACTGGACAAGCAGCACGTTCTCATCTGGACTGCGCGTCACTATATTCTCGTGGAGGCACTGAATGAAACCCGCCTCGGCGAAAACATCGACAACTTTCCTGGTGCCCGCGAAGTGCTTGTAGAAGTTGGCGACCTCACGATTCCTGAGCGCGCAGAAATCCTCTATAATCACGCGAAGCTCGGCAGTCTCCCGGCACCAGCACGCGACATCATCAAAGCGCGATTCCGAAATATTATCCAGCATCCGAACTTCACGCCGGAACGCACGCGCCAACTCTGCCAGGACGTCCTGCGGGAAGAGAAAAAGCCCACCTGGGACTTGATCAACCGGTTCATGACGAACCCCACCCAGCGCTGGCGCAAAGCATACAACAACCTTTCACGATCAGAGCAACTGCTCTTGACGGCCATGCTCGACTGCGAAGATGACGCGCTACTTAATATGGTCCAGCGCGCCTACGAACAACGGACACAGCAGGAACGGGACCGCCACCTGCCCTTTCGTCAGGTATTGGCCCGATTAGAACATAGCTTTCTTCAAGTCTCCCGGACGTTCGCGGGCACACCCACCGCCGACTTTCGCCATCCCAGCCTGCGCGACATGCTCCTGGAAGAACTCCGCGAAGATCCCAAGGCACGGGCACGATACATCAGCTTAACCACACCGGTCGGGATAGCGGCGCTCATCCGCGGACAAGCAGCGACAAAGGAAGGCTAAGAAGGCCATGTTCAGCACGCACCACATCGCCGCCCAAACCATTGAGGAACGCGCGCTCGTGGCAGAACGTATCAAGGGTCTTTCAAAGACCGTGATGACTGCGTGGGAATGGCACACCCTGCTCACGGCCGCTGAAACACTCCTCCCCCGCCGTGACGGGAAACGCCTCAACCCAGTCGAACTGGATCTCGCGGCGCTTGGGAATCAGCCGCGGATGCAACTCTTCGCTGGGATACTCCATGCGCTCGCGCACGAGGATACGTACCAGCACAACCGCCGATATGCGACGACAGACTGGACGCGCATCCTCGAATCCTTCGATGACCTTAGCCTCTATCTGCTCCCGCCCCCCACCCTCTCCTACGGCCCGGCGCTGTGCGCTCTCGCCATGAAGGACGCACCCCTCCTATCCAGCATTCGCCTCGCCAACGCCCTCAGCCGCATGGATATTCGGGTATTGCACCAGCGCATCAGGCATCAACATCTTGAGGATTGGAATGATGCGATCGTGGAAGTACTCCGCGAGAGCATCGGGGTTGGCGAGCATATCAGGACGGACGATGATGTGACGCCAGACGAGTACGATGATTGGCGATCACAAACCAAAGGCGTCACCAAGATCGCGGATGACTTTTACGAATGGTCAAAACATGACCGTCCAGACGATTTGGAAGAACTCGAACAGCTCATCAGCATCGTCGAACGGCCTGAACCACCTGACGAGGACGAGCCGGACATCCCGTCAACTGCAGAAGAGCGAGATCCCTCATACTGGACGCTGGAGCGCATCTTCGAGGACCTCTAAGGCGGCCCCCAACCACGCTAGGAACGATAAGTCGGCCAGGGGTGGTCAACTGCCCTGCCGAAAGCGTATTCTATTGCCATCAATGATCCACAACTCGCCCACCGGGCTTCGGTTCGCGAGTGCTGTCGCCAACCGCCGGGTATAGCTGAGCACTGTCGCTTTATCTTGGCGCTTGAGTCGCAGGATGATGATCCCGGAATGCTCGCCCGGTGGGTAGGCACGAATGTTTGCGAAGTCCAGATCCAGCGTCAACAGGATTCGCTCCCCCGATCGACTCCTGGCAAGCACCGTTTCATCATCCGATCCCGACAGGTTTTCGTCCTCAACCGTGTCTGCAACGAATCCGGATTGGCGTAGGGTCTCAGCCGCCTCCACGGGAAGGTTTTCATCTATCTTGAATTTCACGCGGTGAGTTCAGCCGGTAGGTCTATGGAGCCTTCTCGGACCAATTCCGCTGCATAGGCAAGAGCGGCCTCGATGTCCTGCGGCTTTAGCGATGGGTAGCTGGCCAGAATCTCAGACCTTGGGATGCCGGCTGCGATGTTGTCGAGAACGACCGAAACCATAACCCGAGTGCCTCGAATGCACGCCTTGCCATGACAAACGGCGAGGTTGACGCTGATTCGGTCCCTCCAGTTCTCCATCACCATTGATTCTACCTCGTTCTGGGCTGGCTCATGGACACTGCTGTTCCAGATTACTTCCCATAAGTCGGCTTCCGACCAGTGGCGAGGTGCTTCAGGACGCCTGCTCCTGCGCGCTTTGTTCATGCGCTACCTGGGCGTACATCGCGTCTGGCGCCAGGTCGATTTCGCCGGGCCAAGCGACCGCGCCTGAATCGATATAGACCCGTCTGAAGAAATCCAGGTCAAGCAGCGGCCCGAGCGCGCCCGTCAAGTCTTCACGATTCAACCGCAAACGACCCTTCAATCCATCTCTGAACCGTACAAAAAGACAGTAGTCTGGTTCCGGTATCACTTCGACGACGTCCCAATACACGGCAGGCCTCCAGTCATGGCAGCGGTTCGATATCCGGCGGCGGCGCCTTTTCACGGCAGAGCCGCCAGTCCTCCACCAACTCTTCTCTATGTATCCTCGCCCATTCCTGGACGAGGTTCAAAGCGCGCCGTGGCAACTCCCCTTCGAGGACGTCCAGCGTGGCGATGTCGATGGTCGCTTCGAACTCCCCGTATCTTGCATGGAAATGCGGAGGAGGTGGTCATTGAAGAACATGCGGATAAATATGCCGTAGAACCTGCTGATTGTTGGCATTCTGCGAGGCTGATTCTATCATCTCGCGGATTACTCCCCATAAGTCGGCCAGCGTGGCGGAGCGCGCGTTATCGAGCTCGCAGTCAGCGAGCGGCCGTTAGTCTGCGTCGCACCCCAGGGAAAAACGCAAGGCGGCGCACACCTCCCTCATTCGTGAAAGAGTAAGGTGCGCCACACGCTTGCCCAAACGCCCTTGTGACACTGTAACCGCATTGTGGAGGTTGACCGCACAAGGGGCTTTCATGCCGTCTTGTTCGTCCAACCGCACTTCCGAAGGAACCCCTCGGATGCTGGAGGTGATGGGTGCGACTGTTGCTGTCGACAAGTATTCCAGAGCGCTGCCGCGGGTAAGTACTACGACCGGTCTGGCTTTGTCCGGAGGAGCAAAACGGTAAAGCCGAATATCACCCCTGGTTATTCCGCCGGCCAAATAGCCTCCCCCTCCCAACTGGACAGATTCCCGGCATCTCCCCGGCCGGCTTCATAGCCTTTTCGGTCCCGCAGTTCCCGTTCCTTGATCTCGAGGTTCTTCAGGTGGGCGCGGAGCGCCTCCCGAATCAGCGCGGAGCGATTCAACTTCGTTCGCCGGGCTGCAACTTCCGTGGCCCGCAGTAGCTTGGAATCGAGGACGACCTGAATCGTTTCCATATGTGGACTCTACTACACAGTGTACTCCACAGTGGGTCATCCCGCAGGTTCGCCGTTCAAATCGGAGTTGCTCGCGATGAATCTTTGCGAGCGCCAGCCGGAAAGCGGCCAGAAGGGTCATAATTGCATCTGTGAAGATCACGGGATTGCTGCGATTCAACGGCGCTGTCGAGCGGGATCCGGCCATCGATGCGTGGATGAAAGAACACGCAGGCGAATTGGGAGCCATCGCGCATCAGTGGTTTGAACGGATGCGAAAGTGCGGGGACGAAGTCCGGGAACTTTTGCATGACGGCTGTCCGGTTGCATGTTTTGGAGATGTGCCGTTCGGCTATGTCAACGTATTCAGCTCTCACGTCAACGTGGGTTTCTTTCGCGGCGCAACGCTGCCGGATCCGGCGCGCTTGTTGCAAGGCGCCGGCAAATACATGCGCCATGTGAAACTCAGACCCGGAACGGCCGCGAACACAGCAGCTCTACGCATGCTCATCGATACGGCGTACGCGGATATAAAAGCGCGCGTCGAAAACGGCTAGGCCCAATCCACCGGGAATCGCGCAAACGTGAGCTTTTCGTAGGGATTCTTCTCCCCGCGTTCGTACAGCACCGCGATGCTTCCGTCGCGCAGCACGATTACCGTGGAATAGGCAGCCGGTCCGGGGTGGAGCGCGCGCGCCCGCGGCCAGGTGCGGCCGCCGTCGGCACTCACCTTGACCGTCAGATTTTCGCGCCGCGTGCTGGCCGCGTTGGTGAAGATCAGCAGGTCGCGCCCCTTTGCCCGGTAGCGCGCCATGCCGGCATTGCAGCCCGGGTCTACCAGCGCGTCGTCGTGCTCCGCAGCGCCGAACGTGACGCCGCCGTCGCTGGAGCGCGCCACGAGTCGCGACTTTCCGTCCCGCATGTTCTGCAGTACCGTTCCACCGGCCAGTTCCACCGCTTTGCTTTCGTCGCTCCCCGGCGCGATCGGCGGGCCCGATCTTCCAGCTCTTACCGCCATCGTCCGGACTAGGCATTGTGCGACGCCACCTGTTTGTTTGCGTCGCGCACCACCATGGGGACCAGGTAGCGCCCGGTAGAGGTCTGGAAGTGTGTGCCCGAAGTAGCGAACATGGCCTCCCAGGAAGGGTCCTTCACCTGCGGCGTGAAGTCCACGGGCTGCGACCAGCTTTCGCCATCGTCGTCGCTCCAGATGGCGTGGAACTGAAAGGTGCCCGGGCCGGTGACCGCGCCCGGCCTGGCGGTAAAGAAGCCGATCCCCGGGGGGCCGTAGCTGTGAAAACACCAGATGCGGCCGCTCTTGCGGTCCAGAAGCAGCGATGCGTCGCCCACTCCGCCTTCGCTGACGGCACGAACCGTGCGTACCGCCGACCACGTCCGGCCGCGGTCTGAACTCTTCCGCATCACCAGTGAAATGCGCGCCGGCATGTCGCGCGCGCTGTCGTGGCGGGCATCCACGATGGCCAGCAAGGTGCCCTTACGCGTCTCCAGGAGGGCGGGAATGCGATAGGTGTGAACGCCGCCATCTCCCGCGTGGAACAGATCCACCTGCTCCAGGACCGGCGTCTTCGCCGTGACCCGCAGCGGGGCCGCGGCCAGCAGCAGAAGGGACCGTCGTCGCATACGACGATTATAGGGTGGGCGCTACGCGCAAGCCGCCACAGCCTGCTCCCGGACCGGACGGGCCGAACCCATGGAAGCACTTTGTGGCCACATCAGCTCGCGAGCCATCTTGTTGTGAGGCGAGATCGACTCCAGATAGTCCACGCCGTTGGCAGTCAGCGCGTAATCGGAATTGTCCTCCGCCTTCACATACCCCTTGGCGCGCAGATACCACAAGGTGAAATCCAGGTACTCGCGCGGCAGGGACATCCGCTTTTCCAGGTCCAGCAGAGACATGGTAGGGCTTCCATCGTTGCGCCGGCGGCGGCGGTACAGGATGGAAAGCACGCCCAGGCGGCGGTTGACTTCTCCCTCGGTACCGTCGATGAATTCCTGCAGTTCGAAGATTTCGAGGGGCTCGGTGTCTGCCGAGGCAGTAGCGGTGTCGTACTGCTCGCGCTTCCCGGGGTCCGACAGCACCTGGTACGCCTGTCGCAGGAGGAGGAAGCGCTCCAGGTCGCCGGTTTTCGAATTGTCGGGATGAAACCGCATCGCCATGAACCGGTACACCCGGTGCACCGTCTCCATGTCGGCATTCCGGTTGATCTGCAGCACCTCGTAATAATCGAGTGGCTGGTTTCCATCTTCTCTCGACAGTCCGAAAATCCCTGGCATGGCTTGAGTATGCCCGATGGGGGCCTCCGGCGAAAGTCCGGTTCGTACTCATGCGCCCCGGCAGTACGCCCATGTGCCTTCCGGTGGAATTGGCACTGCTGGTACTTTTTGAGAGCGAATCTACCCCAGGGCGGCGTGGTACAGCGCGATCAGCCGGTCCCAGGCACGTTCGGCGTCCGGTTGGCTGTAGGCGGGCATGTCCCGCACGCACCAGCCATGCTGCGCTCCGGGATACACTTCGATCCCGGCCGGCACGCCCGCGGCGGCGAATGCCTCCTTCAGCTTGTCTTTGGCATCGGGCTGCCGCGCGTCGTCACTCGCCGCGATACCGAAGTACATCCGGGCTTTGATCTTTGGGGCCAGCAGATGCGGGCTGTCGGGCTTATCGGTGACCAGGCCTCCGCCATGGAAGGAAGCGCCGGCGCCGATGCGCTCCGGCAGGGCCGCGGCGGTCCTGACCGCCAGCCTGCCGCCCAGGCAGTATCCCTGGGCGCCCATCTTGCGGGACGCATCGACTTCCTTTTGCCGGTCGAGGAAGGCCGCGAACGCTTCGGCATCCCGCTCCACGGCGCCGGGTGTATTGACCGAGGCCATCAGGGGCTGGAGTCTGGCGATATCGGCCGGATCCTTGAAATTGAAGTGGGAAACGAACGGCAGCGGGGCTTGGGCCACACGATAGAACAGGTTCGGTACCAGCACCGCATACCCCTCGGCGGCCACGCGCTTGCCGATTTCCCGCATGGAGGGGCGCAGGCCCAGGGCGTCGGCCCAGACGATCACGGCCGGGTGAGAGCCGGTGCCGGGATGCAGGAACGCGGCGTCGCAGTTTCCCTCCGGGGTCTCAATCTGGACATCTACTTCAACGACAGCATGGTTGTGTGGGGACATTCTCCCCGAGTTTATCGCTTCCGCCCAGGCCCGCACCCTTCGCCGCCGCGGCGGCATCCAACCAGATGATGTCCCATACCCGTCAACCACGTTACTCCGTGCTGGATCTCGCTCCCGTGCCCGTGGGAGGCACCATTGCCGAAGCGCTGGCGCACACGCTGGACCTCGCGCGCCACGCCGAACGCTGGGGCTTCACGCGCTTCTGGATGGCCGAGCATCACAATATGCCGGGCGTAGCCAGCGCGGCCACATCCATTTTGATCGGCTATGTCGCGGCCCAAACCGCGACCCTTCGTGTGGGATCCGGCGGCGTCATGTTGCCCAATCACGCCGCGCTGATGGTGGCGGAGCAGTTCGGCACGCTCGAAACCCTGTATCCCGGGCGCATCGACCTCGGCGTGGGACGCGCCCCCGGGTCGGACGATATCGCTGCCAGGGCGCTGCGCTACGACAGCGTGGAAGCGAATTTCCCCGACGCAGGTCAGTGAGTTGCTCGCCTACCTGGCGCCCGCCCGGCCGGGGCAGCGGCTCATCGCTTTCCCCGGCGCAGGCACTAATGTTCCCGTGTGGCTGCTGGGCTCCACCACCTACAGCGCGGAACTCGCCGCCACTCTCGGGCTGCCGTTCGCCTTTGCCAGCCACTTCGCTCCCGCGCTCCTGATGGAAGCGATTGAAACCTACCGCGGCAAATTCCAGCCGTCCCCATATCTGGAGCGGCCGTACGTGATGGCGGGCGTACCGCTGGTGGCCGCCGCGTCCGACGCGGAAGCCGCGCGGCTGGCCACCTCTCCCCTGCAGCGTCATCTACAGTTGATCCGCCGCCAGCCCGTCTTTGTGCCGCCGCCGGTGGATAGCATGGACGGCATCTGGAGCGAGGCGGAAAAATTCGTGGTGGAATCCCGCCTGCGGGTCGCGGTGGTCGGCGGGCCGGATACGGTGCGAAGTAAGCTGGCCCGTCTGCTCCAGGAGACCGGCGCGGACGAATTGATCTTCACTTCGGATCTCTACGATCACGCCCTCCGCCTGCGCTCCTTCGAAATTGCCGCGGATGCCATGAACCGGCTGGTAGACTGAACTGCATGTCCGATTCCACGATCATCGCCGTTGTCGGCGCCACCGGTGCGCAGGGTGGCGGGTTGGTGCGCGCCATCCAGAATCAATCGGCGCAGGGCTTTCGTGCCCGCGCCATCACACGGGATGCGAGTTCTCCCAAGGCGCGGGAACTTGCGGCGCTCGGCGCCGAAGTAGTCGCCGGCGATGTGGACGATGAGGAGAGCCTGGCACGAGCCTTCGATGGCGCCGCCGGCGCATTCTGCGTCACCTTCTATTGGGCGCATTTCTCCCCGGAGAGGGAGCTTGCCAATGCCGGCAACATGGCCCGGGCCGCGAAACGCGCGGGGGTGTCTCACGTCATCTGGTCCACCCTGGAAGACACGCGCCATTGGGTGCCACTCACCGACGATCGCATGCCCACGCTCATGGGGAATTACAAGGTCCCGCATTTCGACGCGAAAGGCGAGGCCAACCACTTTTTCGCCGATGCCGGCGTCCCCACCACTAACCTGTTGACATCCTTCTACTGGGATAACTTCATCTACTTCGGCATGGGGCCGAAGAAAGGACCGGACGGAAGACTCGCCATCACGCTTCCGATGCGCGATCGCAAACTGCCCGGCATCGCGGCGGAAGACATCGGCAAGTGCGCCCTCGGCGTGTTTGCCGCCGGAGACCGCTACATCGGAAAAACCATCGGCATCGCGGGCGGCCATTTGACCGGCGACGAAATGGCCGCGGCTTTCGCAAAGGCACTGGGCCGGGACGTGATTTACAATTCCGTCGCGCCGGAAGTATATCGCGCGTTCGGCTTTCCGGGAGCCGACGACCTGGGCAATATGTTCCAGTTCAAGCGCGATTTCAACGAATATTATTGCGGTGCGCGCAGCCTGGAGTTTTCGCGCAGTCTCAATCCCGAACTGCAGAGTTTCGATACCTGGCTCGCGCGGAACCGGTACCAGATACCTTTGGAGTAAGTGCTGACGCCCGCTGTAGGTTGGCAGAATTGTTGAAAATTCTTGCCACAGTTCTTGAAAAGATCTGCCACGTTAAGTGAAAAGATTTCCTGCACGGCCCGCAGAGAGGCATTGCTTAGTGGGATTGGACCTCCGTTCATTCGTTGCCAGCCTGGGTCGGAATGCCGATCCTTTTTCTCCCTCCGAACCCGGCTGGCAGGAAGGTAAACCCATCGCCGTTTGAACGAAGCCGCTCGCACGGCAGACGCTACGCGTGCTCGTTGTTCGATGCTCTCCCTTCGACCCGTTTGCGTTCACCAGACAGATGGAGTAATCTCTTGGGCGATGCCCCACATTTGGAATGCTCACAATCGAGCCTTGTAGTTCATTACTTCCAGTGGAATATCGATTCAAATTCTAATGACCGTATCGACGCAGGACAAGCGCTGCTCTTATGGAGAATCTTGAGAGCTCGGCCCTGGCGCTTGGCGTGCGAATCGACAGCCTTTTTAGCCCGCCTGGCCGGGTTTTTCCGAACAAACAGTCTCGGACCCTGCTCTGTCTGCCCACCGTTCACTTCTTTTTGAGCGGAGAGTGGCAAGTGGACAGGGAACAGCGAGCCTGCCAGGGGCTGGCGCAAGGCCACACCTCATACCACTCAAGGTTCAGGATGGAAGTAGCCAGAGGAAATTCCCTCGCGGAAGCCAAAGCGCACGCGTGGGAACAGTTCGTGCCGCCCCAATAGCTCTCGTTGGATCTCCGACTCGCTGAACGCAACTTCGCAATCGATCTTGGCGCCGAGAATCTCCAAGGTGATGCGGTGCAACCGCGCGGATAGTGATCCGGAAAGGCCGCCGAGGCGGATGGGTTTGCCCGCCAGCAAGTCGAGTCCAATGGATCTGGCCCGCTTGCCGTTGAAAAGGGAATATGTCGCTCCGGTATCAACGATCGCCAATAAGTCCTCGGCGCCCGTCGGCCCGACAATGCCCACCACCACTGCCGGGAACACGAGAGACGGATCAAGGCCCGGAATCTCGCGGTACTGGAATTCGTTATCAAATTCGAGGTTGAACGGTCGGGTCATAGGCCCATAAAGGCTGCTTCGGTTGGTTCCGGGACAAATGTAATGAAGGGCCGTACGATACCTGCGTCGAGGGCCGCTTGCCTCGCGGCCTCGTAGCTCGGGCGGTTGGCAATCAGGCGAGCGCCTTCGATAACGATCCAGTTTCCTGCAAATTCGGAAAGGGCATTCCGATGGTTCTTGAGCCATTCCAGTTCGGGCATTCGACTACGGATGGTTTGGCTGGCAACAGATGTTACCCGCTCTTCAGATGCACGAATCAGGATTCGGCATTGGTCCGCGAAATCCTCCAGGGATTCTTCCATCGCAACCATCAGGCGCTCGGAAATCGGCCTGGGCGGAGTGTTGATGGCATCTTCTAAGATCAGAAACAAACTGGTCAGAGCGAAGTCCAGATTCGTTGATGTTCGAATCCAATTCGCAAGATTCACTTCTTCAAGTCTCTGCGGCGTCTGTGGCACGCCGCTAGCACTGAGCGCGCGCACAAGTGAAGAGAACGTGGAGAAATAGCCTTCGATAGAAGCCTGAATCCGCTCTGCAGGGAGGTGTTTCTCGTCCGCGGACCGAAAAAGGTTCATCGTCAGACGGAGAATCGCATCGCTATATACCCTCAAGAAATTCGACGCGTCGATCATCTGGAGCAACATCAGGTTGATGTACAGGCGATAAGGCGCGAATTCACGAGCTTTGGCGTCAAATGCGGGTTGGAACTCGTGCTCCGCTCTTAACTCCCCGATCGGTCGGAACAGCTCGTCGACGACTCTCTCGACCACCGGTACCAGGTCCGAGACGATATCTGCCATGTCCTGCCGCTCCCGTTCGCGCAGGATGCGAGCGAGTTCCTCGAGAGTTCGGGGCGTAATCACGGGCGCGAATTGGAGTTGCTCAATAGCCATGGCAGGGCCGTCTCTTCAACCTTAACACTGCTGGCCAGTGGACGTGACAGCCGGCTGCAGTTCGGGATTGCGGTGCAGGTCGCTTTTCTTTTCTCTACGGATGGAGAAGCGCTCCTGCGATCCCTCGACGCGATGGTCGCCGGAGGGGGATGGGTGATAACGAACGCGTCAGCGGTGTGTCGCACCGCCATCACCGGAGTGCAAAAGGAAGCGCCCAAGCGGCGGCGTTCAGGGCAGGGGAATGGCGAAGTTTGAGCAGACGCTCGATAACTACCTGCCTTGGTTGATGCAGCAAGCGTCTGGGTAGTGCCACACTGGCCAACCTGCGCCCTGCGGCGTGAGGTCCCAGCTTCGATCCGTCCCCCAAGTCGTGACACTGCGGGGAGATCGCACCGCCTCCGAGCGGACCGTCGGCAAGCCGGAAGGAACCCTCCTGGCCATATTGTCCCCATTGCTGAGAGTGGCCAAAGCGGTGTCGGAATTCTCCTGCCTGGTCGCCAATAGCGTTTAGCGACGCACTCTTCTCAGAGCCGCTGCCAGTGCGCAGGCACCACGGAACGGACGCCAGGTAGGATTATTTCAGGAATAATGGCAAAACCGTACGATATTTCCACGAACTCCGGCGGGATTTTTCACGATCTGTGGCATGGACCGAGGGTTTCGGCTTTGCTATCAATGCTGGCATTTTCACGAACTCTGTCAACCTGCGCCCGCGCCTGCCAGTCACTTTTGATCGAACGCGTTTCCACTTACCAGGTCGCGCAGGTCGTCGATCCAGTAATCCGGCGTGAAGCGCGCCATCTCTTCATCCTTGCCGTAACCGTAGCGGACCGCGCAGGTCTTCACGCTGGCGCGCCGCCCTGCCTCCATGTCCGCCGGCGAATCGCCCACGAACAGGCAATCCTCGGGACTCGCGCCCAACGCCGCCAGAGCCGTGAAGATCACGTCCGGCGCCGGCTTGCACGGGAAGCCGTCAGTCCCCTGCACGTGCTCGAAAAATTGCAGCAGGCCGAACTGTTCCAGAATCACGCGAGTGGTTGGCGAACCTTTGGTAGTCGCGGTGGATTTGCGCCCGCCCAGCGCCGCCAGTCCCTCCGCCACGCCCGGATAAATCTGCGTCAGCTTATGCCCCCGCGCCGGATAAAAGGCGCGATACTGCCGGATCAGTTCATCGTACTGCTCCGCGGTGTATTGGGGAAAGAGGTCCTGGAAGAGGTCCAGCAGGTGAAGGCCGATGTAGCCTTTCAGGAATTCGTAGGGGACGGGGGCCCGATCGGTGGTTTCCAGCACCTGCTGGACCGCGCCGCATATATCCCGCGCGGAATCCAGCAGTGTGCCGTCGATATCGAACAGATAAACAGGAAACTGCGGAATCACGCCGGCTGTGGACGCTCCCCTTCCGAGAGCCCCGTCACACGGCGCGGCGCTTCCGGACGCAGCACCTGCTGCGTGTGATCCTCGGCATCCTTGCCGCCCGATTTGGAAATCGGAGGAAGCGTTTGGTGATTGATCAAAGCCAGCACTTCGGCGCCGTCCAGGATCTCCCGCACCAGCAGCGCCTCGGCAATCTGCACCAGCGCGTCGGAGTGCTGCTCGATAATGCCGGTCGCCGAATCGTATCCGCCCTGCACCAGCTTCTTCACCTGCTCGTCGATGCGAATCGCCGTCTCTTCGCTATAGTCGCGGTGTTGCGCGATTTCGCGGCCCAGGAAGATCTGCTCTTCCTTCTTGCCGAAGCTCAGCGGTCCCAGTTCGCTCATGCCCCACTCGCAGACCATCTTGCGCGCCAGGTCCGTGGCACGCTCGATATCGTTGCCCGCGCCCGTGGTCATGTGGTGCATGTACCGCTCTTCGGCGATCCGGCCGGCCATCAGGATCGTCAATTGCGACAGCAGGTAATCCTTGTTATAGGAATGCTTATCGTCGATGGGTAACTGCATGGTCACGCCCAGTGCCATACCGCGCGGAATGATCGTGACTTTGTGCAGCGGGTCGGCATTCGGCAGCACCGCCGCCACCAGCGCGTGTCCTGCTTCGTGATACGCCGTATTGCGCTTCTCGGCGTCGCTCAGGATCATAGATTTCCGTTCCGCGCCCATCAGGATCTTGTCCTTGGCCAGTTCGAAATCTATCATCATCACTACTTTGCGATTCTGCCGTGCCGCGTTCAGGGCCGATTCGTTCACCAGGTTCGCCAAATCGGCGCCCGCCAGTCCCGGCGTCCCGCGCGCCAGCACGGAAAGATCGACGTTGTCGCCAAGCGGAATCTTCTTGGTGTGGACCCGCAGAATGGCTTCGCGCCCCTGCACGTCCGGACGCCCCACCACCACCCGGCGGTCGAAACGGCCCGGCCGCAACAGCGCCGGGTCCAGCACGTCCGGCCGGTTGGTAGCCGCCACCAGGATCACGCCTTCGTTGGATTCGAATCCGTCCATCTCCACCAGCAACTGGTTCAGGGTCTGCTCGCGCTCGTCGTGACCGCCGCCCAGACCCGCGCCGCGATGCCGGCCTACTGCGTCGATTTCATCGATGAAGATGATGCAGGGAGCGTTCTTCTTGCCCTGCTCGAACAGGTCGCGCACGCGGCTTGCGCCCACGCCCACAAACATTTCCACGAAGTCCGAACCCGAGATGGAGAAAAACGGCACGCTGGCTTCCCCGGCGATGGCCCGCGCCAATAGCGTCTTGCCCGTTCCCGGAGGCCCGATCAGCAGCACGCCCTTAGGAATCCGGCCGCCCAGTTTCTGGAATTTCTGCGGCTCGCGCAGGAACTCGATAATCTCCTGTAGTTCTTCCTTGGCCTCTTCCACGCCTGCCACGTCTTTAAAGGTGACCTTCTTCTGCTGCGTGGAATGCAGGCGCGCCCGGCTCTTGCCAAAGCTCAACGCTTTGTTCCCGCCGCTCTGCATCTGGCGCATCATGAAAATCCAGAACGCAATCAGCACGATAAATGGTGAGGCATTCAGCAGGATGGAGATCCAGTTTCCGGAATTCTGGTTCTTCATCGTGGTCGCCACGCCTTTATCGTTCAGCTTGTCGTAGAGCGCGGGGTAATTGGTCGGTACGGTGGTGTGATACGGGGATCCTCCCAACATGTCGCCGTGTACGTCACCGCCGTCAATGGTCGCGGTTTTGATCTGCCCTTCTTGTACCTTGGCCAGGAAGTCGCTAAACGTGAACTCCGTATCTTTCTTCCCCTGGCTGTTGTGGACCACCGCAAACAGCAGCCCGGCGACGCAAAACAGAATTACCCAAAAAATAATGGTCTTGATGTTAGAATTCACGAAACCTCCGTATCGGCCCTACTTGCATAGACGCCGCCTCTAGCCTTCCCGATTCCAATTTCCGTTCACCTGGCTTCTGATTCCCGAACCCGTAGGATTATGCTGCTGCTGGAATTTGCCGCAACCAGAGCGGACGGGCCAAAGCGACGCGTCCAAATAATTGCCTCGCCGCCCCAAAGGACGGGCCAGCCGCGCCTTTCCCAAACCGGAATACGCGCACGCTGGAATAGGGTCTTGATTTTTTCTATCCCGCTGCTCCCTGAGGGTTGGTACCTGTCGCCGGCTCCCCAGCTTCGCAATTCGAGCGGACTGGACAGATGGCGCCAGTCTAAACAACCCATCCCACTATTATATACGGATTCCCTTCCTTCAAAAGTTTCCGGTTTTTCAGTTAGTTCCAATGAAATAGCCAGACCTGAGCCGGGCAGACGAACGGTCCCGGGGACCGCCACCGGCAGACAGTATGGCGCCGCGGGAGCCCCCGAGGCACGCCGCGCGAACCGCAGCCACTCGAAAGAACGCACCGCATCCAGGCCCGGAATTGCCACATGGCCATGGCCTTGCTCCCCCATCGCCATACCAAGCACCTGCTCTACGTGCTGGAATTCGATGCCCCGCAAATCCCCCTTGGCCCGCTCCACGGCGCGCCGGATCAAGCGCCGCGCGGCAGCCGTCGGCATACTGGCCAGCGACGGGGCATGCAACAGAACTGCGCCGTCCCGTTCGGAGATTCGCCCGGCCGCCACCCGGTCCAGTTCCTCTTCCCAATACGACTCTTCCGCCTCCGCCCATGCCGCCGTATGTGCCAGAGTCGCCACGATGCCCCGATTCCATTCGCGCGCCAGCAGCGGCATCAGCCCGTGGCGAATCCTGTTGCGTGCGAACCGCTCGCTGGCATTGCTAGAGTCTTCCCGCCACGGAAGCGATCGCGCCCGCAGAAACTCTTCCACCCCGGCACGCTCTACCTCGATCAGCGGACGAATCAGTCCCTCGCGCGTCACCGGACGGATTCCCGCCAGTCCCGCGCTGCCCGACCCGCGCAGGAACCGAAACAGCACCGTCTCCGCCTGGTCCGATCGCGTATGGCCCAGCGCCACCCGGTCCACCGTCCCCGCCGCCATTGCCTCGCGAAAGAAGGCCAGCCGCGCCTGCCGCGCCGCCTGTTCCAGGTTCTCCGCCGGGGCACTCAGGTCGGCCCGCCCCATCGTGACCGGCAGCGCCAGTTCCGCCGCCATGCGGCGCACGAATTCCGCATCCTCCCGCGATTCCTCCCCTCGCAGATTGTGGTCCAGATGCAATACGTGCAGCCGCAACTCCCAGCGCGGCGCCAGCAGCAACAGGCAATGCAG
Organism: uncultured Solibacteraceae bacterium; assembly: GCA_963853855.1. Taxonomy (GTDB): domain Bacteria; phylum Acidobacteriota; class Terriglobia; order Bryobacterales; family Bryobacteraceae; genus Sulfopaludibacter. Next base: position 17,969 of record CAWKYG010000049.1, read on the forward strand.
CAGGCACACCGAATCCGCGCCGCCGGAAACGGCCACTCCCACCCTCTGGCCCGGACGAACCATTCCGTACCGGTCCATCGTTCCGGCAATGCGCGCTAACAGATCGGTCACCAACGCCATTGTAACGGCCCGCTTTGTGCTCCATGCGGCAGCATGTTATAAGAGAGATTCGTCTGGAATCATCCTCCCTGCGAGTACATTCTCATGGAACAAACAGCAGATATCGCTTTGATCGGATTGGCAGTTATGGGCCAGAATCTGATCCTCAATATGAACGACCACGGCTACACCGTCGTGGCCTACAACCGGACTGTCTCCAAAGTGGACGAATTTCTCAATGATGCCGCCAAGGGCCGGAAAACCATCATTGGCGCCAAGAGCATCGAAGAGGTGGCCGGCTTGCTGAAACGGCCCCGCAAAATCATGCTCATGGTCAAGGCCGGACAGGCTGTGGACGATTTTATCGAGCTGCTGCTGCCGCACCTGGAAGCCGGCGACTGCATCATCGATGGCGGCAACTCCCACTTCCCCGACACCATCCGCCGCACCAAGTACCTGGAAAGCAAGGGCCTGCTGTATGTCGGCACGGGCGTATCCGGCGGCGAAGAGGGCGCGCGCTTCGGCCCTTCCATGATGCCCGGCGGCAGCGCCGCGGCCTGGCCGCTGGTCAAAGACATTTTCCAGGCCATCTGCGCCAAGACCCCCGATGGCGAGCCCGTGCTGCGACTGGATGGGCGAAGACGGCGCCGGCCACTACGTCAAGATGGTCCACAACGGCATCGAGTACGGCGACATGCAGCTCATCTGCGAAGCCTACCAGGTCATGAAGGGCGGGCTCGGGCTCTCGAACGAGGAAATGAATGCCGTCCTCACCGAATGGAACAAGGGCGAACTGGACAGCTATCTCATCGAAATCACCCGCGACATCCTGGCCTACAAGGACGAGCAGGGCGAGTACGTGGTGGACAAGATTCTCGACACCGCCGGCCAGAAGGGCACCGGCAAATGGACCAGCGTCAGTTCGCTCGATCTGGGCATGCCCCTCACGCTCATCGGCGAAGCCGTCTATGCCCGCTGCCTCAGCGCCATGAAGGAAGAGCGCGTGGCCGCATCCAAGCTTCTCTCCGGCCCCAAGTTCCAGTTCGATGGCGACAAGAAGGCCTTCGTCGAAGATATCCGCCAGGCGCTCCTCGCCTCCAAGATTGTCTCCTACGCGCAGGGCTTCATGCTCCTGCGCGAAGCCGCCAAGGAATATCAAGTGGAACCTCAACTACGGCGGCATCGCCCTGGTGTGGCGCGCCGGATGCATCATCCGCTCGGCCTTCCTGGGCAAGATCAAGGAAGCCTTCGACCGGCAACCCGGCCCTCGAGCAACCTGCTGCTCGATCCGTATTTCACCGGCGTCATCGAGCGCTGCCAGAAATCCTGGCGCCGCGTCGTGTCGAAGGCCGTCGAAGCCGGCGTTCCGGTTCCCGCGTTCACCACCGCGCTGGCCTTCTACGATGGCTACCGCAGCGAACGCCTGCCGGCCAACCTGCTCCAGGCGCAGCGCGATTATTTCGGCGCCCACACCTACGAGCGCGTCGATCAGCCCCGCGGCAAGTTCTTCCATACCAACTGGACCGGCAAGGGCGGCAACGTGTCCGCCGGCACTTACACCGTCTAGGAGAACGGATGGATACCCAGGCGCGCGCTTCCCAAATCAAGCTGCTGCTGATGGATGTGGACGGCGTTCTTACCGACGGCCAGCTCTACAATGTGCCCGATCCCGAAGGCAAAATGGTCGAAACCAAGGGCTTCGATTCGCAGGACGGCATCGGCCTGCAGTGGCTCAGTTGGAAAGGCATCAAAACCGGCGTCATCAGCGGCCGCCTCTCCCCGGCCACCGCGGAACGCGCGCGCCAGTGCAAAATGTCGTACGTCTACCAGGGCCACATCGAAAAGATCCCCATCCTCGAAGAGATCCTCGCCGATGCCAAGGTCGACCCGTGACGAGGTCGCCTATATCGGCGACGATTTCACCGACATCGTCATCATGCACCGCGTCGGCCTCGCCATCGCCACCGCCAACGCCCGCCCCGAAGTCAAAAAGGAAGCGCACTATGTGACCCAGGCCGTCGGCGGCTCCGGCGCCGTCCGCGAAGTGGTCGAACTCCTCCTCCACGCCCAGGGCCTCTGGGCCGAAATCCTGAAGCACTACGAAATCGCCGGCGCTACCGGTGGCCTCGTTTCGGGATCGCAATCAACAGACCCGCGGTAATGCCTATGGAACGATCGTGCCCGCGGGCGAAGCTGTAGTCGTAACCCGGTTCCAGATACCAGCCGATTTTGTGTTTCCCGGATGGCCAGAACATAAAATCCAGAACTGCTTCAGCGCCCAGCGCGTTCGTGGTCACGCCGTAGCTTTTCGCTCGAATCCATTCCGGGCCAACGCCGAACATGAATTCCACCTTCGACGAGAGAGTCCAGGGCTTCTTGAACAGGAAGTCCGTGTCCCATTCGACCGAATGACGGGTGAAAAGCGGAGTGGTGCCCATCTCCAGCTCCAGCCACTTCTCTATGGGCGTAACTTCAACGGCCACGTCCGCTCCATAGCTCGACTCCTTCTGGCTAAGACTACGGCTGAAGGCTCCGCCAAGTTCGACGACCGCCGCCTCGTCGTCTGTTGACTGGGCCAAAACGTTCCAGGTGAACAGGAATAGAAATCCGGCCAGGAGTCGCGTAGTCATTCCTTACAGGATGCAGCCTACAGCCCCTGTAGAGTCAACCAAAAAAATTGCATCCATAAGATTACTATTGTAATCCTATGAGCATGAGATACCCGGCGGAGCAAAAAGCCGAGACCCACGAAAAGATCCTCGCCGCCGCCGCCCGGTCTTTCCGCGAGCACGGGTCTGAAATTAGCGGCATAGGCCCGGTCATGAAAGAGCTGGGCCTGACAAAGGGCGGTTTCTATCGCCACTTCGAGAGTAAGGAGGAGCTTTTCGCAGCCGCGGTCGCTCGCGCCTTTGAGGAGCAAGGCGACCGGCTGGAGGCGATCGCGCAAAGCGCCCCGAAAGGCGCCGGATTGCGGGCCGTGATCGAACAATACCTTAGCACGAAACATCTCAGCGCTCCCGGAGCCGGCTGCCCGCTTGCAGCCCTGGCGCCGGAGATCGCCCGGCAGCCTTTGGAGGTTCGCAGGCGAATCAACAAGTCCATGCGGGCCTATCTCGAACGCATGCTTCCCTACATTCCGGGCGCCACGGTTGCAGAAAAGCGCGGCCGCGCCTTCATTTTGTTCTCTGGAATGGCCGGCATACTGGTCGCCGCGCGGGCCATTGCGGACCCGCACAGCCGTGAGCGCTCGCTGGCCGCCGCACGGTCATTCTACCTGGAGGCGTTTGCCCGCGACGAAGCGTAATTAAAAATTTTGGAGTTTTGGATTACGAAAGTAATCTTTCAACTGAATAAGGAGATCTCCCATGAAATACCCAAAGATTCTGGTAACGGGCGCAACCGGCAAGACCGGGCGCGCGGTGGTCGATGAACTGCTTGCGAAAGGAGTTCCGGTGCGGGCCGTGGTCCACGCGCAAGATGCCCGCAGCACGGCATTGGAACGGCTCGGGGTCGAAACCGTGGTCGCCGATATGTTCGATCTCGATCAGTTGCTCGGCGCGATGCTCGGGACACAGCGTGCCTACTATCTCCCTTTCTACGATCCTTACATGATCCAGAGCGCCGCGACCTTCGCCATCGCCGCGCAGGAAGCAAAACTGGAAGCCGTGGTCAGTTTGGGCCAGTGGCTCGCCAGTCCGGTACATCCCTCGCTCATGACCCGGCAAGCGTGGCTTGCGGATCAGGTTTTCTCGCGGATGTCCGGCGTGGCCCACATCAGAGTGAACCCCGGATACTTTGCGGACAATTATCTGCGGCTGACTGCGTATGCGGCTCACCTCGGCGTCTTCCCCACCGTTCCAGGCGATGGCCAGGACGCGCCACCTTCCAATGAAGACATCGCGCGAGTGGTGGCGGCCGTCCTCCTCGATCCGGACAGACATGCGGGCAAACGGTATCGGCCAACCGGCCCCGCATTGCTTTCAGCCGGAGATATGGCGGAGATCCTGGGCCGGGTGCTGGGCCGCGGAGTCCGTCGCGTTGACCTGCCATGGTGGATGTTCCTCAAGGCCGCGCGCAGGGCCAACGTCGGTGAGTTCCTGCTCAGCGGCCTGCGCTATTACTTCGAAGATCACCGGCAAGGTGCGTTCGCATGGAGTGCGCCCACCACCGACGTTCTGGAAGTAACCGGCCGTCCCGCCGAAGATTTCGAAACGACCGCACGCCGCTATGCCGCGCGGCCGGAGGCCCGCAAGAACTTCGGCAACTGGCTACGTACTTTCGCCGACTTCATGCTGACCCCTGTGAGCCCTGGCTACAACCCGGAGCGGCTCGACCGCGAGTTGCGTTTCCCCATGCCGCCCGTGCCGCGCCTCGCCATGGCAAATGAGCGCTGGAAAGTACAAAATCGCCGCTTGGAAGGAGCAGATCATGCCGTTAGCAGCTTTGTTCGGAATTAGCGCAGCAACCAGCTTTCTCGCCTGGGCATCAGTGGCCCGGTATTATTTTTGGCCGGCGCTGAAAGAGCGAACCGCCACGCAGGCACTGAAGCCCATCCTGCTGCTGCATGGATTCAGGTTCATCGGGCTGGCATTTTTGGTGCCGGGTGTGGTGTCGGGCGAGCTATCTGCCGCATTTGCCCGTCCGGCAGCTTACGGTGATCTCACCGCCGCCTTTCTGGCGTTGATCGCCCTGGCTACACTGGGAACCCGCGTGGGGACAGTCGCGGCCTGGACTTTCAATACGATCGGAACGGCGGACCTGCTATTCGCCTTTTACCAGGGAAACCGCACGCACCTCGCGGACACACCGGGCGTGTTGGGCGCCGCCTATTTCGTCGTGATTCTCCTGGTGCCTCTTCTTCTGATCACTCATGTTCTGGCCTTTCGAATCTTGTTGCGCACGAAGGCTGCTGCCTCACTTACTATTTGACCGGAGGGTGGCGTTTCAGGTCTTGCGTGAGCCTCTCTTTCGGTCCCACCTCGATTCGCGCCAGGGTGTCTTCATAATCATCCAGGTTGCCGGCACGAGGTCCGTTATCGTTCTCCTCGACCGCGGCAATCCGATATTTGCCCGGCCGGACGTTGGCTATCACGTACGACCCCGCGCCATCCGTATTCGTGAAGGCCACATCGCCGAGCGACACAAAATCGTCCCGCAACAGTGCCACCCGTGCCCCGGCGACAGGGGCATCGCCGTCGGTAACCGTCCCCGAAACGGCTCCGAACGCCGAACTCAAGAGAACCGATAGCGAGGCTCCTGCCGCGCCGTTGCGAAGGTTGAGGACGTTGCCATCCATCACCTTCGAGCCGAGCGTCACCGTTTTCACATAGGCCGAAGCCCAGGAAAGCATGACCCGGTATCGCGCCGCCTTGACTCCGGCCAAATGAAACGATCCATCCTCGGCGACGTCCGACGCCACCGGCTCCGCAAACATCCCGGGGTCGACGGTCCGTAATTCCACCCTTGGCCGGCGCGTGCTGGCCTGCTGCGTGTTCTGGTTTTGCCGCGGGGGCTTCGGGCGCGCCTCGTCGTCTTCGAATACGATCTGGCCTGAAATATCCGATGGCGGGATCACGCGAAGCTCGACGTTCTCGATGTTCGACTGCCCGACTTCAACCTCCATCGGGGCCGTCTGCACGCGCTGGTTGCCGCTGACCCACCTTGCGGTAAGGAAGTATCTGCCCGGGTCCACGTTCCACACCTCGAACGTCCCGTCGTTCTTGAACCCGCTTATCCCCGGCGAACTGGTGGTTTGGGAGAAAGCCAGTTCAACGCCCCGCTGGCCCGGCGGCACGCCCAGCACTTTGCCGGATATTCGCACCATCGGCGCGCGCACCAGGCGAATTTCAATTCCGTCCAGCTCGATTCCCGTCCCAAGTTCGATCCGGGCGGCCGATTTGTAGTCCGTTACGCCGCCGTAGTAAGTCGGAACGTAACGGACCTGACTCGTGCCGTCCGTGCGGACTTCTGGAAGTGTGACCAGTGCGGCCGGTACAAAAGCCCTCACGCGATACTTCCCGGGACGCAGGTCGCCCAGCCGGAATCGTCCCGTGTCGGTTGTGACCGCCCCGCTTCCGGAATAGGAGGGACCTGTCGAGATCGCCACCGCGGCCCCTTCCACCGGCTCGCCCTCGGCGTCAACCACTCGCCCCGAAATCGATCCCAGCGGCGCCAGGCGAAACTTCAAGCCTTCCTTCTCATCGCCGGCGCGCAGGACCGCTTCCATCGCGGCGCGTCCGCCGGGCTCCGCAGGCATGTAGAATCCCACTCGATCCGCAGTGACTTGATAGGTGCCCGGAACAATTCCGGTGATCGAAAACTTCCCCTCTGCCGTAGTCAGTGAGTCGTAGTTCTTCGCGTCCGGTCCGGCGCCTCGCAGGGCGATGTGTGCGCGCAGAATCGGGACGCCTGTGATCGCATGAGTCACTGTGCCACTCACCGAAGCCGTCTCGGATGGCGGTTGCGCCCACACCAACATGGCCGCCAGCCACAAGCAGTTACTTCCGGAAACCCGCATCGGCGTCCTCCGTCCGAACCACTTTCAGATCTTTGGTGATCTTCTCGTTCGCTTTGATTTCGATTTCTTCCGCGGCGCCCGCCAGTTTCTTCAAATCCTCCTCATTGCTCAACGGGCCGGAGTGAAACGCGTCGATGGCAAAAACAAGATACTTGCCCGGCCGAATGCCCTTCAGGCTGTACTTGCCTCCCTCCTTTACCAAACCGTCCTGGTTGGGCAAGATATGTTCGCGATCCGGCGCCAGGATCACCGCCGCGATCGCGTTACCGAGCGGCCCGTCCTTGTCCCGCACGATTCCAGAGAGTTGAGCGCCGTCGCCGCCCAGCGTGATCTTTATCGTCGACCCTTGCGTGACGCGCGCGAAATCGACTGCCGGTTCCGAGGTCGTGATCCCGTCGAGGTCCACGCTCTGGATATACCCGTTGTCCGGCAGTGGCTGTACACTCACGCGATAGCGGTCCGGGAAAATGCCGCCGATCTGAAAAGAGCCGTCCGGCTCGGTCGTTGCGCTTGAAGAGCCCACAGTCACCGTCCTCTTCTGCACGGGCTTGCCCTGTGGATCGCCGGAGATTTCCACTTTGCCTATCACTTCCACTCCCGCGCTCAAGGCCAACTCCACCTCCGCTTTGTCGGAACCGTCTGGTCTCACCTCCGCCGGTTGGCTTTGCAGGTCCAAACCACTCCCAGTGGCATACGCGGTCAAACGGTAGACGCCCTGGGGCAGGTTGGGAATGGTGAATTTGCCGTCCGCTGTCACTGCAATCGTTCTTCGCTCCGGGCTGCTGGCGATGCTCATACCGATGCGCGCGGAATAGCCAGGCGGGATACCGGATACCGTCCCGCTAATCGTCGTCGCGCGCGCCCCTCCCAATCCCGTCAGCCGGATCTCGATTGCGACGTCCACCCCGGCCTGTGCCTCGACTGCCGAGGCGCGGTCGGCGCTCGTCGCGGCAGGGTACCACGTTGGGCCGTAAGCCGCGACGGAAGTGCCGGACGGCGTTGCCTTGACATGGAACGTCCCGGGTCCGCCGCTAATGCGGAACTCGCCGCGGTCGTCGGTCGTCGCCGCGGGGCTCCCGACGTTCGCTCGTGCCGCAATCGCAGCGCCGTTCTTAACCGGATTCGCTTCCACCCTCACATTTGCCACCGGATCGCCAAACTCATCGACGACGCGCCCGAGGATGACTGCCCGCGGCGTCATTTCCAATCTGAAATCCGTCACGTGGTCGCCTGCCCTTAGCGTGACGGTGGGGAGCGGGATCACCCCGCTGGCAGTCACCATATGGACAAATCCAGTGCGCTCGGCAACCAGCAGGTAGGTGCCCGGCGGAATGCCCGCCACCGAGAACCGCCCGTCGCCGCCGCTCACCGCGCCGTAGGCATCCGCAATTCTATTTCCGAGGTTCGGCACTGAAAGCTGCACATGCACGCCGCTGAGCGGCTGGCCCGTAACGGAATTGGTCGCTATGCCGCCGAAGTCGGCCTTCTGTGCGCCGAGGCCTGTGCAAAATAGAAATAAAAGGACTGAATATCTGATAACCTCCATCACTCGAAATTCTAGGAGGTTGCACCGCACCTGTCAATCCTGCACAGCCGTGACGCATGGAAGAATCACAGCAACTTCTATCCGATTCAGTTTCGACTCGATAACCCGCCCGTCGCCCCACGCCGCAATTCCATTATAGCAAGCGTAACTCATTGAAAACAGTCTGTTTTTTCAAGACTCTTTTGCGTAGCATGGGAAGCCGGACCCAATAAATTCTGCCACCATCAGGAGGATTTCATGATTCCGGAAACGAAAAAGGAAGCCGTGGCCCACGCGCTGCGCGAAGCGTTTGGTGTGACCGCGTTCGAAGATATCCGGCTGCTGACGGCGGGGCTTAGCCCGGCCCTCGTCTTTCGCATCGTCGTCCACGGATGTCCCTACCTGTTACGCCTCATTGTGAGCACCGATGCCGCCGCCGGTCCAGGCAGCGGCGATCAAACCCGCCACTTCGCCTGCATGCGAAAGGCCGCCGAGGCCGGAATTGCGCCCCGGGTCTGGTACGCCAGTCCGGAAGACCGGATCTCCATTACGGATTTCGTCGCCGCCCGGCCGCTTCCACTCTCCGAGGCTCTTGCCCGCTTACCCGTTGCCATTCAAGCTCTGCATGCTTCGCAACCCTTCCCGCCGCTCGGAGCCGTGAGTCACTTCGACGTCATGGACCGCTTCGTTCATGCATTCCAGGCTGCCAGGATTCTGCCGGAGACGGAGACCGCGGAACTCTTTCAGGCGTACGCGCGCGTGACCAGCGTGTACCCGCGTCACGATTCCAACATGGTGTCGAGTCACAACGATCTGAATCCCGGAAACATCCTCTTCGACGGCGACCGCGTCTGGCTGGTGGATTGGGAAGCCGCTTTCCTGAATGACCCGTATGTCGACCTGGCCGTGGTGGCGAACTTCGTGGTCACCAGTGACGCCGGGGAAGAAGCCTATCTGCGAACGTATTTCGGAGAACCGGCGGGCGAATACAGGCACGCGCGCTTTTATCTCATGCGCCAGATTCTCCACGTGGCCTACGCGGCTCTCCTCATGCGGTTGGGCTCCGCAGGCAAGGTGGTGGAACCGGCCACCGAAGCGCCTGATTTCCGCGACTTCCATAACCGCATCTGGTCCGGCGACGTCAGCCTCTCCCCGCCGGAAGCAAAACTGCAGTATGCCAGGGTTCACATGAACCAGATTTTGCAGAACCAGCGCACCGCCCGATTTCAGGACGCTCTGCGAATCGTCGCCGGCCGGCCTGCCGGCGCGTAGCGGCCCACCCTATACTTGAGAGAGGCTCGCGTTGCCGCCTTGATTAGGAGTTCATGCCCGTGTTGATTGATGCCATTGACGTCAAGCGAAGGACCCGGTTTGAGATTGACAACACTCCGTACTCCTGCCTCGAAGTGGAGGTGAACACGCCTACCGCGCGGGGCGGACAGACCCTGGTGCGTCTGAAGATCCGCAACCTGATCACAAACGCGGTTTTTGAGAAAACCTTCAAGGCGGGTGAGAAGTTCAGAGAGCCGGATCTCCAGACAGTTGCGGCCTCCTACCTGTATAGCGACAGCGATGGTTCTTACTTCCTGGACCAGGAAAGCTATGAGACCCTCACGCTCGCCGATGGTGTGATCGGAAACGCGCGGGACTTCCTGATCGAGGGATGCCTGGTCGATCTGCTCAAGTACAATGGCAATCCCATCGGCTTGGAATTGCCCCCATTTGTGGAACTGGCAGTTGCTTCCACCGAACCGGGCGTGCGTGGCGATACGTCGAGCGGCAGCGTGACCAAGCCAGCCAGGCTGGAGACTGGTTTGGAGATCCGTGTGCCCCTCTTTATCAAAGAGGGTGAAAAAGTGAGAGTGTCCACAGAGAGCCGCGAGTTTGCCGGGCGGGCCTAGCCTCCCCCTGCGATTCCTCTTGACACCAACTTCCCTCTCGCCGCATACTCATATCGACGATCGATGGTATCGATAATCGATGGGAACTAAAAAGCCAGCCAACAACCAGCCCGATTTTCTACCGGGCACGCTCGAAATGCTGATCCTCAAAACCTTGAGCCGCGGCACGAATCACGGCTTCGGCATCGCCCAGCACATCCAGCAGGTGTCCCAGGACGCCCTGCGCATCGGAGAAGGCTCGCTCTATCCCGCCCTCCAGCGCCTGCTGCTGAACGAATTCGTCGAGGCGGAATGGGACGTCACGGAAAACAACCGCCGCGCGCGCTACTACCGCATCACCGCGCAGGGGCGCAAGCACCTGGAAGCCGAAAAGAAATCGTTCGAGTTCCTGCTCGCCGGAATCGCGCGAGTCATGGAAGCCTGAGGGGGGCGCCATGCGAATCTGGAAGAAACTTCGCACCTTGTGGCGGCGTAACCGCTTCGAAGCGGACCTCGCCGAAGAGATCCGCATTCACCGCGAGATGAGCGGCCAGGCCGCATTCGGCAGCACCGCCCTGTTCATGGAACAGTCCCGCGAAGTGTGGGGCATCGCCTGGCTCGAATCCTGGAAGCAGGATGTCCGCTACGCCCTGCGCAGCTTTCGACGCTCGCCCGCATTCGCTCTCGGCGTCATCGGCGCCATCGGGCTCGGGATCGGCCTGAACACCACCATGTTCACCGTGTTCAACGCCTACGCCCTGCGCCCCTACGCGGTGCACGATCCCTACGGGTTGTACGAATTGAGCTGGTACGGCAAGACCGGCAACGGGCACTGGTTTACCTGGGATCAGTTCCGCGATTTGCGCACTCACAAGACCGCCTTCAGCGGCATCATGGCGTCCGCAAATTTCGCAGCCCAGGTCAACGGCCGCACGCTACTTGCCCAGACGGTGTCGGGCAATTATTTCAGCATGCTCGGCGTGGGAATCGCGCAGGGACGCCCGCTACTGGAAGAGGATAACGGCGCAGTCGCGGTGGTCAGCTACCAGGCGTGGCGCAATAGTTTCGGCGCCGATCCAGCCCTGGTGGGGCGGAAGATCTATATCCGTGGCACGCCTTTCGAAGTGGTCGGCATCGCCAGCCCGGCATTCAGCGGCATGGAGAGTCTGCCCACCGGTCTCTGGGTTCCTCTGCGCATGTCTTCGCTGGTGACGGATCGCGAAGACTTGTTCGGGCCCCGCCATCCCGAATCGCTCCATATCGTCGGACGGCTGCAACCCGGCGTGTCGCCGGAGACCGCCAAGAGCGTGCTCCTGGCATGGGCGCGCGGCTTCGCCCCCGATGCCATCGGCGCCACCATGACCTCGCGCGCCACCTCGGTTCCCCTCAACCGCGATGCCATCCTCACGTTCCTTCCGATCTTCACCGCCTTCGCCATGGTTCTGATGATCGCCTGTGCCAACGTCTCGAACATGATGCTGGCGCGCGCCCTCTCCCGGCAGCGCGAAATCGCTATCCGCGTCTCGTTAGGCGCCGGCCGCGCCCGCCTCGTCCGCCAGTTGCTCACCGAAAGCGTGCTTCTCGCGCTCCCCGCCGCCACAGCGGGCTTCCTCATTTCCGAGATCACCATCGAAGGCGCCCGGCGTCTGCTCTTCGCCACCGTACCCGACGCGTTCCGCCGGGTACTTGCCCTGGAAGACCTGTCGCCCGATTGGCGCGTCTTCGGCTTCATCCTCGCGGCGTCTGTTGTCACGGCCCTTCTTTTCGGCCTCGTCCCCGCCATCCAAACCACGCGCTCCCGCCTTGTCGAAGCCAACCGCGGCGATTTCAGCAGCGACTACCGGCCCGCGCGACTGCGCAATCTCCTGGTGGTGGCACAGGTGGCCGTCTGCGCCCTGCTCCTCATCTGCACCGCCATCGTGCTCCGCAGCCAGGCACGCGTCACCGCGCAGAATACCGGACTCGACATTCATGGCGTGTGGGACGTCCGCACCATCGCGCGCTTCCAGGCACAGGCCGAAGACAGACTGGCCGCCGAACCGGGAGTCGAAGCCATCGCCGCCGCGTGGCGAGTGCCCCTGTATGGGTCCTCGCGGGGCATCGCGGTCATCCCGGACAACCGTACCGACTCCATCGCCGTGTCTTACAGCTTGGTCTCGGGCGGTTACTTTTCCGTCTTCCGCATTCCCGTTTTGCGCGGCCGCACATTCTCAGAGGCGGAGTCCGAAGCGCAATCGCCCGTCGCAGTTGTCAGTGAATCCGCCGCCCGCCTGCTTTGGCCCAGGGAAGATGCCATCGGCCAGACGCTGGTAATTCCCGCCCCGGCCACCGCTCCGGACCCGGTTTTCAGGCGCGTCCCCAGTTTCACCAGCGCGCGCGTGATCGGAGTGGTGGGGGACACCATCACTGGCCTCCTGGAACGCAGCGCCCTCAAATCCTTTATCTATTTCCCGACCCATGCCGGCATTGTCGGCAACGATTCCGTCCTCGTGCGCGTCAGCGGTCCGCAAGCCGCCACCCGCCGCCGCATCGAGACCGCGCTCGACCGGATCGCACCCGGCCTCGCCGATTTTATCAACCCCATGGACGACGTCCTCGCGTTTCAGATCTACCCGTTTCGCGTCACCGGATGGGTGGCCGGATTCCTGGCCGGCGTCGCCCTGCTGATGACCGTATCGGGCATCTACGGCGTCATGTCCTACCTGGTCAGCCAGCGCCGCAAGGAAATCGGCATTCGCGTCGCGTTGGGCGCCAGCGCCTGGCACGTCGTGCGAATGATAGTCCGCCAATCCGCCTGGCTCGCGGGAATCGGAGCGGCCCTCGGAGCCGCCCTCGCGCTCGCAGTCTCCCCGGTGTTCGCCCATCAGATCGAAGCCGTCCAGCCTTACGATTGGGCGCCCTATGCGGCCACCGCGCTGGTCGTGCTAATCGCCGCCGTCGCGGCTTCCTACGCTCCCGCCAGGCGCGCCGTCACCATCGATCCGGTGCGCACCCTCCGCACCGATTAGGCTCCCCTTACTGCGCCGTTCAAGACGCCCCGCATCGAGCGCTTGCCGTCTTATCAGCAGGCTTGGTCGTCCCGCAGCCCGGCATGACGGCGTCGAAAAGGGATCTTTATCTGCGTGTATCTGCGTTCATCTGCGGCCAATTGTTTTTCACGGTTTCTGAGCCCACGCCTCCACTCCGCCCAGCAGAGGCCGCACCCGGGTGATGCCTTGCGCTTTAAGAAGCAGCGCCGCACGGGCGCTGGAAGCTTCGTTTGGTCAACTGCAAAACAGCACGATCTCCCGGTCGCGCGGAATCTCCACCTTGCGCTCGGTCAGCTCCTCGAACGAGATCCGCACGGCCCCCGGAACCAGGCTCGGCTCTTCCGAATGTCTGCTCCGTAAATCCACAATAAAAAGATCCTCGCCCGCCTTCAGCCTGTCGCGCAATTCCTCCGGCGTGATGCGCGCCACCACCAACTGCTTCAGGAATCGCCGCCGCTGAATGTATTTCCAGCCGATCCAAACGGCGAACAGCGCCACCACCAGCACCAGCAGGCCCGAGCCCATGCGCGAAGCATACCGGACGGCATCCTCCAGTTGCTCGCTGAACAGGTAGCCCGTCGCGAGATAGGCGCCGCTCCAAAGAAACGCTCCCGCCCCGTCGTACGCCAGGAATCGCCCGTACCCGCTTTCGGAATTCCCCGCCAGCGGCGCGGCCACCGCATTCAACCCCGGAACGAACTTGGAGACCAACAGGCATTTCAGGCCGTATTTCAGGAAGGCGTTCTCCGTCTGCCGCACGCAGGAATCCGGTTCCAGCGAAATGCGGCACAGCAACCGCAGCACCCGCCCGCCGCCCCGCCGCCCCAGTTGAAACCAGATGGTGTCCGCAATCAGCGCCGCGCTCACACAACACACGCTGGCCAGCCCCGCGTTCAACCGGCCCGTCCTGATGAGCGCTCCGGCCGCCAGCAGCAGCGGGATCGAAGGCAGCGGGATCGCGCTCTGTTCCACCAGCACCCACCAAAACAGCAACGCGTACCCGTGCTTCTCCACAAACGCCAGCGCCTGTTTGATTGCGAGATGATGCGGCATCTTTCAGGATACCGTGCCTGTCCGCGCTACCATGGCTAATGCGTCTTCCCCGCGAACTCGCCATCCTTTATGAGGATCAGGCCGCCGTCGCCCTCGACAAGCCCGCCGGACTGCCGGCCGTTCCCATTCCCGGCGCTCGCACCCCCTCGGCCCTCTCCCTCCTCGCCGCCGCCCTCAGGCCGAAAAAGCAGAGCGTCTTTGTGGTCCACCGCATCGATCGCTTTACCTCCGGCATTCTTCTCTTCGCCAAGACCGAGCGCGATCGCCAGGCCCTCATCCGCCAGTTTCTCGCCCACACCCCCGTCCGTCAGTATCTCGCCGTCGTCCGGGGCCATCTCGAAACCCAGGAGGGTACCCTCGTCCACTATCTCCGCCGCGACGGCATGTTCCAGAAACTCACCACCGCGGACAATCCCCAGGCCGCGCGCGCCGAGCTTCGCTATTCCGTCGAACGCGAATTCGCCGCCGCGTCGCTGCTGCGCGTCGAACTGGTCACCGGCCTGCAAAATCAGATTCGCGTGCAGTTTTCCGCCATCGGCCATGCGGTCGTTGGAGACCGGAAATACCAGCAGGCCGAATCCGCCGAGCGCCTCATCGACCGCGTGGCCCTCCACGCCTCCCTCCTCGAGTTTGCACACCCGCGTACCGGCCGCCCCGTCGCCATCCACAGCAAACCGCCTGCCGATTTCCGCGCGCTTACCAAAGCACTGAGCGGTCAATCCCGCCGATAGCCGGCCGCCCCGCCAGCATCATCGCCAGTTCGAACTCGTGGCGCAGAATCTCCACCACGCGCGCCACGCCTTCCGCCCCGGCCACCCCCAACCCCCACAGATACGGCCTGCCGATCTGCACCGCCGCCGCCCCCAACGCCAGCGCCTTCAGCACATCCGTGCCCCTGCGAATCCCGCCGTCCACCAGCACCGGCATGCGCCCCGCCACCCGTTCCACCACCAGCGGAAGCGCGTCGATCGTCGCCGGCACCGTGTCCAGGTTTCTCGCGCCGTGATTCGAGACGATGATCCCCGCTACCCCCGCCTTCACCGCCGTTGCCGCATCATCCGGATTCAAAATACCTTTCAGCAGCACCGGACGCCGCGCGAACCCGCGCAGCCAGTCGATGTCCTTCCACGTCAGCGTGGGGTCCAGGTAATCTTTGCCTTTCAGGTTCGGCAACTCCCGTTCCGGTAACTCGCCCTTGGCGCGATCCTCGCGATTGCGCGCCCCAAACGTGGGCGAATCCACCGTCACGCACAGCGCCCGGCACCCGGAATCCTCCGCCTTCTGCACCAGGTCGCGCGTGAAACCGCGGTCACGCTGCACGTACAGTTGGAACCACACCGGACCGGTGGCAGTCTTGGCAATATCCTCCACCCGCATGGAGGCGCTGCTGCTGATTACGTAAGTGGCCTTCGACGCCGCCGCACCGCGCGCCGCCGCCAGTTCGCCCTCGGGATGCACGAATTTCTGTCCGCCGGTGGGCGCCAGCAGGATCGGAAACGGCAGTTCCTGCCCGAACAGAGTCACACGTGTGTCCAGATGCGACACGTCCACCAGCGCCCGCGGCTTGAGCCGGATCTTTTCGTACGCCTCGTGATTCCAACGCAGCGTAATCTCGTCCGCCGCGCCGCCCGAAATGCGCGCCCATGCGCCATGCGACACGCGCTTCTGCGCCTCGCTCTCGAAATCGAACAGGGATAAGAGCCCGTCCATCGCCGCGTGCGGGGCAATTTGCGCGTAAAGCCTGTGAAACGCTGAAAATCCAGCACCTGTGAGCAGCAGGGAGCGCCGCGAAGTCATAACCGGATCAGATTATACCGCTCCGCGAAGCCCGTTTTCACTGGGGGCCGGGAAACAGACCGATTGACACCCTAAGTTTAGGATGACATAATCTTTAAAACTTGTAATGGGCCTTCGATCGCGAGGATTCTGCGGATTGAAGGTGTGAGATTGAATGTCTCGGATGATTTGCTGAAAGGGGTTATCTATGGTTGGAAGAACCTGGATCTCGATTTTGGGATTGGTGTGCCTGAGCGTCGCGTCGTCGTTCGCTCAGGAAGTGAGCGCCGGCATCACCGGGCGCGTGATCGATCCGTCGAAAAGCGCCATAGTCGGCGCAAAAGTAACCGCGACAGACCTGGATCGTGGTACCGATTGGCCCACGACTACCAATGAAGATGGAATCTATGCCTTCCCCCGCGTACCTCCCGGCAGGTACCAACTGAAAGTGGAAGCCACCGGTTTCAAGACTTACGTCAACCCGAACGTGGCCCTCGAGGTCAACCAGAGAGCCCGTGTGGACGTGTCGCTCGAGGTGGGCGCCGTCACCGAAAGTGTCGAGGTCACTGGCGAGGCGCCGCTCCTACAGACAGATACTACACAAGTCGGCGCTGTCATCTCTTCGAAGACCATCGTCGATACGCCGTTGATCAGCAGAAATCCGGTAGCCCTGACCCTGCTTACCGCCGGTGTCACCAACCCGGATCCCTCCAGTTTCAACAGCGGACAGCGCTCCGCGGGCGGCGGCCGGCCTTATGTGAACGGCAATCGCGAAGAGTCCAACAACTTCCTGTTGGACGGCGTGGACAACAACTTCACGTCGGATAACCTGGTTTCCTATCAGCCGAATCCCGATGCCATCCAGGAATTCAAGCTGATCACCAACAACGCCTCGGCGGAATTCGGCAACTTCCAGGGCGGCATTATCAACGTGGTGATCAAGTCCGGAACCAACCAGTTCCACGGCGATGTCTTCGAGTTCTTCCGGAACGACAAGCTCAACGCCAATAACTGGGGTAACAACTGGAACAACGTGGCGCGGGGAGCGCTTCGCTGGAATCAGTTCGGTGGCACGTTCGGCGGCCGCATCATCAAAGATAAGCTCTTCTTCTTCGTCGATGAGCAGAGCTTGCGGCGCAACACACCGCCATCCGTTTCGGCAGCCACGGTAATGCCTACCGCCTGGCGCGCCGGCGATTTCTCCGCTCTCCTCGATCCCAACCAGACCGGTGGCAAGGTGATCCAACTCTATAATCCCTATGCGCTCAACACCGGTACCGGACTGCGCGCCCCGTTCCCGAACAACATCATTCCCGCGAACTTGTTGAATTCGGCGGCGGTAAAGCTGCTCACCAACCCCCAGCTTTATCCGGCGCCGCAATACAACCGGTTTACAACCTCTAACTATTACTACCAGTCCTCAAGCTATCTCTACAGCGACCAGGGCGATGCCAAGGGCGACTGGCAGCCGGATTCCAAGGATTACTTCTCCGCCCGCGTCTCCAAAGGCCGCCAGGATAATCCTGGCATCAACACGTTCCCGCTGTTCTACAACAGCTTCAACACTTCGCCCACCCAGAACGCGGTGGTCGACTTCACTCGCACCTTCAGCCCCACCCTGGTGAACGAGTTCCGCGTCGGCGTCAACAACGTCATGCTGGACAACGGCGGCGCCGATAAAGGCCTGGGCAACATCGCCCAGGCGGCGGGAATCCAAAACGCCGGAACCGGCCTGCTCAACCTCTACGGCTTTAACTATGCCTCGGGACTTGGCAGTTCCAATATCGGCGTGCAGCAGTTGTTTGCCAACACCACCTTCCACTATGCCGACAACCTGACTCTCATCCGCGGACGCCACATGATAAAGATGGGCGGCCAGTTACTCCGCGAGTGGATCAACGTGTTTTATTCAGGCAACAACGGACGCAGCGGTCTCATGCAGTTCACCGGCCGCTTCTCGGCGCAGAATGCCGCCAGTCCCTCCGGAACACAGATTGGCGAGGCCGATTTCATGATGGGCCTGCCCGATAACTACGGTCTGGGCTTGCAGTCCGGTACCTGGGGCCAGCGGTCCACTATTTATGGCTTATACGCCCAAGATGACTGGCGCGCCACCAACAACCTGACCCTGAACCTGGGTCTGCGGTGGGAATACCACACGCCATGGGTCGAAGTCGAAAACCGCCAGGCCAATTACGATCAGTTCAGTGGGGCCCTGGAACTCGCCGCGCCCCTGCCGAGCAACCTGGTTGCCCCTCCCGGCCCGGCGCCGATCGTCGAAAGCAACCGCGGACTCTACAACTCCTACAAAAAGGATTTCCAACCCCGCGTTGGCTTTGCTTACACCCCGGACATGCTGAAACGGAAGCTGGTTTTCCGCGGCGCGTACACGATTTCGTCATATCTGGAGGGCACCGGAACCAACCTGCGTATCCCCCTGAACCCGCCGTTCCAGTCGGAGTTCCAGACATACTACAACACGCCTGCATTTACCCTGCCGGGCAGCACGCTCGACCAGGGCCTTTACGGCCTGAACCCGAAAAACCCCTACGTCGGCGCCACCATTCGTTTGTGGGATCCATTCGTCCGGCCTGCTGAGGACCAACAGTGGAACCTCTCCGCGGATATCCAGATGCCCGACAATCAAGTGCTTACCGTGGGTTACGTCGGCCAGCACGGAACGCACCTCATGGTCGCCATGCCGTATAAGCAGAACATTGTGACCAACGGCGTGGTAACGCAAGGTCCGTACCTTTCCGGAAATCCCGTTCTGCGCAGCGAGATCTCGCAGATCTCCGGCACCGCGTCCATCGGCAAACAGGGTTACAACGCCCTTCAGGCCACCATGCGTCGGCGCTTCAGTAAGGGTCTGGAATACCAGGTTGCCTTTACTTACTCGCACGGAATGTCGGATTCCATCGGCTACTACGGCCAGGGCGGCCAGGCGGGCAGCCAGTCCGCATATTGGCAATACCTGTATTGCCAGGCCTGCGAAATGGGTCCCACCTACTTCGACGCCAAGTTCATGTTCGTGCCGTCGTTCGTCTACCAGTTGCCCTTCGGCCGCACGCGCAAGTTTGGAGCCGCCTGGAATCGCGGCGTCGACGCAATCCTCGGCGGCTGGCAGGTTGGCGGAGTCTATACCGCCCACACCGGATACCCGCTCACCATCAAGTGGAACGGCGATTCGTCCGGCACCGGCCAGCGCAGCTATCGCGTCAATGTCGTCGGTACCCCGCACGATCAGCATCTGATCGGACCCGGCGTTAAGTACCTCGACATCTCCGCCTATGCCGGCCCCACTGCGGGAACCTACGGTAACATCGGCGTGGGCACCGCCCGCGGCCCCGGCATGAGCCGCCTCGACTTCACGCTGAGCAAGGAGTTTCACGTTACCGAACGGAGATACTTCGAGCTCCGCGGCGAAGCCTTTAACCTGTTCAATTCGCCGATCTTCCTGAGCCCGTCCTCGCAGACCATCACGTCGACGACGTTCGGCGAGATCCGCGGCTCCGAAGGCGAGCGCAACATGCAGGTAGTAGCGAAGTTCTACTTCTAGAACCTGCCCCTCCTCACCACGGAGGCACGGAGGAATCCACTATTCCTCCGTGTTTCCGTGGTGAACTTATCCAACTTATCTCCGCGCCCTCCGCGTCCCTCCTCATTTCTCCGCGTTTCTCTTGTTCCTCCTACCGCCCCCGCACCGCCACCAGGTCCACCTTTTGCTGCGTACTGGGAAGCACCTGTAGCGGCACCGCGCTTTTCTCGTAGGGCTTGCGGAAATCGGCATCCCCGGGCGCGCCCTGCGGAGCGTCGTCGAACGCCAGCACGCGATACTCGCCCGGGGCGATGTCACGGATCTCGTACTGGCCCGCATCGTCGCTGGTGGCCGTCCAAACGTCGTAGGTAGTGCTCGAGTTCATCGTGACCACCGCCCCCGCCACAGGCTCGCCGGAGCTGTTGCGCACCACGCCCTGGATACGCCCGCCGTCCGTCGCCAGTTGAATCGCCAGGGGAGCGGGTGAGCCGGTGAGATCGACGCCATCGTCCGGCAGCAGGCGGTCGCCCAGCTTGATCGACTTCACGTAGCTGCCCTTGGGGATGTTCCATAACAGATGGTAATGATCGGGCCGCACGTTGTGGAAGGTAAAAGCGCCGTTGGCGTTGACGTGGCCTTCGACGTTGGCGTCTTCGCCTTGCAGGAAGAAGTGAATCTTCGTCGGATCCTCTGGCACCTCGCTGCCGGTGCGCACTGTGCCGCCTACTTCCAGGCCGGCGGTGAGCGTCAACACGATGCCGGTGAGATCGGCGCTACCCACGTCCACCACTTGCCGTGCCGATCTGCCCGTGCCCCCGCCGGATTGCTGCACCGTCAGCACGTACCTGCCGGGCATCAGGCCGTGGATGGTGAACGAATCGGCGATCTGCGCGCCGCCATTGGCGAAGCCATCGGCCGTTCGCGCCACTACGTAGACGTTACCCGCCCCCTGCCCGGTCTGCCCGTCCACCACCTTTCCCGTCAGGTTATGGAGCTCCTCCTGATGCAGCATGATATCGATGGAGTGCAGTTCGCCGCCGGCCGGAGCCTCCAGCAGGGAGGCCTGTGCTACGTCCCGCTGGCCGGGAAAAAATGTCGGTGCATAGGTCGCGGCGGCTCCCGCACGCATCTGTGCGCGCACGTAGTAGCGGCCGGGCATCAGGCCGAAAATGCGGTACTCCCCGCGATCGTCGCTGCGCGCATTGCCGTTCTGTTGCAGCGATTTCTTACCCGACTGGTAGCCGTACTGCAACGCTTCCACCGACGCGTAGGCGATCGGGTCGCCATCCTGGTCCACCACGCGGCCGGAGATCACGGCGGCAGGCGTCATGGCGATGGTGACCTCCGGCACTGAGGCCCCGCGGGCTACCGGCACGCGAGCCACGCGGCCAGCCAGGTTCGCCCGCGTGTACCCCGGCGCGTCCGCAATGGCGCGGTAATGGCCCGGCGCCACGCCATCGAACCGGAACCGCCCGGCTTCATCGCTGTGCCCGCGGTAGATTTCGAGTTCGGCTGCGGCTTCTTCCTCCGGAGCAGCGCTGATCAGTTGAACCAGGGCGCCGGCGACGGGCTTGTGCGTCGCGGAGTTCACCGCCACACCCTGCACGGTTTGGGCGTGCGCGGCCAACGCCAGTAACAGGAGGCCGCGGATCATGGCAGCCTGGCTTTCGCGGCTTCGATTTCCGCCGCGGTGACCGGCGTGAGCGTGACTGTCTCGTGCCCCTTGGCACGGACCGTTACGGTGACGGCGCGGCTGTCGAAGAGCTTGCGAAACTCGCTGTATTGCACCAGGCCGAAATCGCGGGTGTCCCATGCCAGCACCTGGTAGTCCCCGGGCGCCAGGTTGCGGATCACGAAGTTGCTGCCGGAACCAGCCACGGCAGTCGCAGGCCCCACCTCGAGTCCGCCGGAAGAAAATGCCGTGACCAGCGCGCCTTCACCTGAAACCGTGCCGCCGATCTCGCCTCCATCGGTGGCGAACGAGAGCGTCAATTGCCCGCCGGAGGACGCCACCAGGATGCGCCCGTCCGGCACGTCCTGTCCGTTGAAGCGCACGGCCTTCAGGTACATGCCGCGCGGATTCGCCGTTACGCGATAAGGACCAGGCGCGGTGTTCGCCAGCGTGAAGGCGCCGTCCGGTTGGATGGTGGTTATCACTGTGCGGCCGGGAGTCTCGATCGGTTCCAGGTTCACCGGCGTCCTCTGGAGACTCGCCGGCGCGCCGCCATCCAGCAGAGCCTGGCCGCGAACGTCCGCCGCTGCCGCCACGGTAAGCGTCACATCATTCACATCATGATCGGTGACCGTGACCGTCTGGCGCGCGTAGAAACTGTGAAGAGGGTCGGTCGTCGCGATGACGGTGGCGCACCACGCGCCCGGTTCCAGCCCCGAGGCGTCGAAGCTGCCGTCGCGCAGAATCGGGGCGTAGAGAAACTGTGCCACGGACATCTGGCAGGGCGTCAGGATCACCGGAGCGTCCAGCCGCTGCTGGCTGCCCGGCGCCAGCACCTTGCCGCGCACGTGGTAAACGCGCATTTTGCGCATACGGATATCGATTCCGCCCAGTTCCGCGCCTGCCGCAAGCTGGTTCGGCGTGGCCGCCCGCGAGTCGCCCGCTGAGGGAAACCAGGTGGCGACATAAGCCGTCTCGACCGCTTCCCCGTGTACGCGGCCGTTCCAGACGGCGGCCTGTGCGGGGTTGGACGCCATCAAATAGTAGCGCCCCGCCGGCAGATCGAAGAAGCGGTACACCCCGCGGTCGTCGGTCTGCATGCTGCCTCTCGGGGTAAGGGCGCGGCCGGCGGGGCCATAGGTTTCGAGCGTCGCCTCTACCGGCATCTGCGGCATGGGGTCACCGTTTTCGTCGAGTACCCTGCCGGTGATGACGCCGTTCGGGATCAACGCGACCGTCACGTCCGTGACCTGTTGCTCCTCGGCCACCCGGATGGGCTGGGGCCGGTACGTCCCCTGAAAGCCGGGGCACTCCACCTGCACCTGCAATGTTCCTGGCGTCACGCCGGCCACCGCGAAATGCCCTTCGGCGTCCGTGGTCGCGGTGTAAGTCTGTTCGGCGGAGCGCAGCGTGATATGGGCCTTGCGAACCGGCCCGCCCGTCGCGGCATTGGTCACCGTCCCGGAGACGCTGCCGGGCTTGGGCGCCTGCAGAAAGAGAAACGCCAGCAACACATGGGAGAGAGGCATGACCGGGTGGCCCCCTTCAGAATAGCGCCATAGAATATACTTTGACGCATGAGAACATCGCTGCTTGCCACGTTGCTGGCGTTTTCCGCCTGTCTATGGGCGCAGGGTCCGCCGCCGGGCGGTGGACGTGGAGCCGGTAGAGGCGCTCCGCCCAAACCGTCGTACGTCGTGCACCCCGACCGCACCGTCATGTTTCAACTGCGCGCGCCGGACGCCGCCACCGTCAAGCTGACCGGCGATTTCGTGCAAGGCGCGCAGGATATGCAAAAAGGCGAGGACGGCTATTGGACCATCACCGTGGGTCCGCTCAAGCCCAACGTCTACAACTACAAATTCGCGGTCAACGGCGTCAGCAATATCGACCCCAACAATCCCATGGTGAAAGAGGGCGACCGGTCCAGCGAATCGATGTTCGAAGTGCCCGGCGACGCTCCCACGGTATGGGACATTCAGGCCGTGCCGCACGGCACCGTGCACATCAACCTGTACCAGTCGAAATCGCTGGGGGTCACGCGCGGCGTGTGGGTCTACACGCCTCCCGGGTATGAATCGGGCAAAGGCAGCTACCCGGTGCTGTACCTGCTGCACGGGTCGGGCGACACCGAGGACGGGTGGGTTACGGTGGGTCGCGCCAATCTGATTCTGGATAATCTGATCGCCGCCGGGAAAGCCAAGCCCATGCTGATCGTGATGCCTTACGGCCGTCCCACCGCCGAAGTGACGCTGGTGCCGCCCGCCGCGCCCGGCGCCCAGCCGGATCGCAGCGCCTTCGCCAACGACCTGCTTCAGGACGTGATTCCCTTCGTCGAAAAGCTGTACCGCGTGACCGCCAAGGCGGACGACCGCGCCCTCGCCGGCCTCTCCATGGGCGGCGGCCAGACCCTGCAGATCGGCCCCACGCACCCCGATACCTTCCACTACATCGGCGCGTTCAGCGCCGGCGGCGGGAATCAGAATTACGAGGAGCTGTACAAGGATCTGTTTGCCGATCCCAAGGCCGCCAATAAAAAGATCAAGCTGTTCTACATCGCCTGCGGTAAGGCCGACGCGCTCTTCCCGGGCTCCGAGAAACTCCACGAGACCCTGGATCAGCACCAGATCAAAAACAGCTTCAATCCGTCCGAAGAAGGCCACGTCTGGAGAAACTGGCGCGACTATCTTGCCGACATGGCGCCACAGTTGTTCCGATAAAGAAGAATGAATAGGCCGCAGATGAACGCAGATAAACGCCGATAAGATTTTTTGTTTTATCCGCGTTCATCCGTGTTCATCTGCGGCCAATAAATCTTGCGTGGGGGAACGATGAGACGAGTGTTCAGTTTATTTTTTTTGGTTGCAGCGTCTGTGCTGGCGCAGGGACGCGGCGCGCCCAACCCGCAGATGATCGCGGCCCGCAACTCCACCGAAGAAGAACTCGAGAAGATCGCCATCGTCGAGCGCAAGGTGATGGTGCCGATGCGCGACGGCAAGCGCATGGCGACCGATATTTACCGCCCCAAGGACACGTCCAAAAAGTACCCCATCATCTTCGTGCGCACGCCCTACAACTTCAACTTCTGGGACGTGCGCAACGGCGCGCCGCGCGACATGACCGCCGAGCTCGATGCCGTGAAGCGCGGCTACGCCTACGTGGAAATGAACGAGCGCGGCCACTTCTTCTCCGAAGGCAACTACGATATTCTGGGCGCGCCGCTCACCGACGGCACCGACGCCATCACGTGGATGTCCGGCGCAGCCGTGGTCCAACGGCAAGGTCGGCACCATCGGCTGCTCCTCCACCGCCGAGTGGCAGCTGGGCGTGGCGGCGCAGGGCAATCCGGCGTTCGCGGCCATGATCCCGCAGGGATTCGGCGCGGGCGTGGGCCGCGTGGGGCCGTATTACGAGCAGGGCAACTGGTATCGCGGCGGCGCGGTCCAGATGCTGTTCATCGCCTGGATCTACGGCGAGCAGAACCAGGTGCGGCCCATGTTCCCGCCCAACACCTCGCAGGAGGATCTGATCCGCGCCTCGCAGGCTGTTCGACCTGGCGCCGCAGATGCCGCCGGTCGATTGGTCGAAGGCGCTGCGCTACCTGCCGGAGATGGACATCATCAAAGCCGTCGACGGGCCGCACGGCATTTTCGCCGACCGCATGGAAGTCTCCACCGGCGGCGCCATGATCAAGCGCACGCCCAACGATCCGGCCTGGTATCGCGGCGGCCTGTGGCACGACGACATGAAGATCAACGTGCCGGGCTTCTGGTTCATGTCCTGGTACGACGTCTCCATCGGGCCCAACCTGGCGGCCTACAACTTCGTGCGCAAGACGGCGCGGCCCGATATCGCCAATGAGCAGTACGCGGTGATCGCGCCCACGCTGCACTGCGGCTACAAGCGCGCCACCGAGAATACCGTGGTGGGCGAGCGCAGCATGGGCGACGCGCGCCTGGACTACGACGAGCTCACCTACGGCTGGTTCGACCATTTCCTGAAGGGCGAGGACAACGACATCCTGCAGAAGACTGCCCCAGGTGCGCTACTTCACCATGGGGCTGAACAAGTGGCAGACCTCCGATACCTGGCCGCCGGCCGGCGCGCAGCCCATGACGTTCTACCTGTCCAGCGGCGGCAAAGCCAACACCCTGCATGGCGACGGCGCCCTGGCGATGTCCGCGCCCGGCGACGATAAGCCCGACGCGTTCGCCTACGATCCCATGAATCCGGTGCCCAGCTTTCGGCGGCAACGTCTGCTGCACCGGCAATGCCGTGACCGGCGGCGCGTTCGATCAGCGCAAGATGGAGGAGCGGCCGGACATCCTGGTCTACACCTCCGAGCCGTTCAAGGAAGGCGTCGAGGCCAGCGGGCCGATCGATGTGACGCTCTACGTGTCGTCGGACGCAAAGGATACCGATTTCACCGTGAAGCTGATCGACGTGTATCCCGATGGCACGGCGTACAACCTGGACGAGACCATCCAGCGCGCTGCGCTATCGCAACGGCTACGACCAGCCGCTGGCGTGGATGGAGCCCGGCAAGGTCTACAAGGTGGCGCTGCAGCCCATGACCACGAGCAACTATTTCGCGGCCGGCCACCGCATCCGCATCGAAGTCTCCAGCAGCAATTTCCCGCGCTTCGACCGCAACCTGAATACCGGCGGCAACAACTACGACGAGCCCAAGGGCGTCGTGGCGCACAACCAGGTGCACCACTCCCGGCAGTATGCCAGCCAGGTGACCCTCACGGTAGTGAAGCACTGAAGTGGGGCAGACGCCCCCGTCTGCGCGCGACCCCCGGTCGCGCTCCCTGCGCTCCTGCGCTCATCGCTGGAGGCCGGGGCGGAACTGCTTGAGTTGAATTCCACGCACACGGCGGAAGTGCCGGACGTTCGCGGTGGCAAGGGTATCGCCCGCTTCGAGCGCCGTCGCCGCGATCAAGGCATCCGCCACCTGTAGTCCGTCGCTGAGCGCGTGATCTTCAATCAGGCCGGCGGCCGCGTAACTGATGGGTTCGTCGACCGGGATGACCTGAAACGAATTGTCGCGGAAGAATCGCCGCAGTTCCGCCATTTCCTTCTTTGACCGCGCTCCCTGGAACAGTTCCATCAGGGACACGATGGAGAGCCTGCGCGACGTTTGCGAATCCACCAGGCGCGCCGCGCCCGCATCCCCGCGAAAAAACCAGATGAGGACGTCCGAGTCAAATATCACGCAGGCGCGAACTCCTCAATCGCCGGACGTAGCCCGGCACATCTGCCAAATCCTTCCGGCCTTTCCATAGGCCGAAGGCCGGATCGGCGGAGGGCTTGCGCACTTCCTGGGCCGATTGCACCGGCACCAGCCGCGCCTTCTCATGGCCGCGATGCGAAATCGTCACCGGCTCGCCCCGGTCGAGCGCTTCCAGCACGGACTTCATGCGGTACCGCAGGTCCACGATTTTCGCTTTCATAAGCTGTCTACTTCCAAGTATACACATCGCCCGCTCGCCACGCCCTCTCCGCCGTCTTGTAAGCTATTGATTTGCGACAAATCACCTTCGAAGTGGTGGCCGAGTGTCCCCACACCCGCGCCCGCGCCGGCCTTCTGCACACCGCCCACGGCGCCATCGAAACGCCCGTCTTCATGCCCGTGGGCACGCAGGGCACCGTCAAAGGACTGACCCAGCGCGACCTCGCCGAAGATCTCGCCGTGCCCATCCTGCTGGCCAATACCTATCACCTTTTCCTGCGTCCCGGACACGAATCCATCCGCAAAATGGGCGGGTTGCACCGCTTCATGTCCTGGCCCAACGCCATCCTTACCGATTCCGGCGGCTTCCAGGTGTTCAGCCTCAGCGGCCTGCGCAAGATCACCGATCGACGGCGTCGTCTTTCAATCGCACCTCAACGGCGATACCCACACCTTCACGCCCGAATCCACCGTGGACGTGCAACTGGCCTACGGCAGCGACATCCTGATGGTGCTCGACGAATGCACCGAGTATCCCGTCAGCCACGAATATGCGCGCCAGAGCATGTTGCGCACCGTCCGCTGGGCGGCGACAGGCCAATAGCCATTTCCGCGAGCGCATTGCGGCGAGTGCCACGCGCCACGCCCTCTTTCCCATCGTGCAGGGCTCCATGTTTCCCGACCTGCGCCGCGAGTGCGCCGCCGCCCTGCTGGATCTCGATACCGACGGCTATGCCATCGGCGGGCTCTCGGTCGGCGAGCCCCGCCCGCTCAGTATGGAAATGGTGGAGGCTACCGAAGGCATTCTGCCGCGCGACCGGCCGCGTTACGCCATGGGCGTCGGCATGCCCGATGAGTTGCCCGAATACGTTGCCCGCGGCGTGGACATGATGGATTGCGTGCTGCCCTCACGCAACGCCCGCAACGGCTATCTGTTCACCTCGCAGGGACGCGTCATCATTAAACATGCGCAGTACAAGGAGGATGAGCGGCCCTTGGACCCGAACTGCAAATGCTATACTTGTAGTACGTACTCCCGGGCATATCTCAGGCATCTTTTTTTGTCCGGTGAAATTTTGTACGCAATGTTGGCCACCAGGCACAACGTCCGGCGGTACCTTGACATCATGCGTGGGATCAGGCACGCTATAATATCGAAATCATATCCAGAATACTTGAGGACTGTGCGCTCGGCGTGCGTGGATGCCGGGTGATCCCCAATTGAACCGAACGTGCCTTTAAACCTGTTTATTCAAGCGGCGTCGCCCAGCTCTTCCCTGTTGGGATTCCTCCCGATCCTTCTCATCTTCGGAATTTTCTATTTCCTGCTGTTTCTTCCGATGCAGCGGCAGCGCAAGCAGACGCAGAAAATGCTGTCCGCGTTGAAGAATGGCGATGTGGTAGTCACCAGTGGCGGGATCATCGGAGCCATCGTAGCGATCGATGGCGACGATTCCCTGGTGTTACGGGTGAAGCCGGACAACGTTAAGATTCAGGTTTCGCGCAGTTCTGTCTCGAGCCTGGTCGGCGGCGAGGTCAAGAAGTAAAGCAAATTTATCATTAGCAGGCTCTGAACTCCCATGAAAAAGAATTTGAAGTCTCGGACCATATTCATCGTTGCGACGATTCTGGTCTGTGTTTTCGGCATCATCGGCTTTCCCAAGTCGCTGGCCGATCTGAAGCAGAATTTTAGCGACAACATCCGTCTCGGGCTGGACTTGAAGGGTGGCACCTATTTCGTCCTCGAAGTACAGGTGCAGGACGCCGTGAAAGCCGACGCCGATCAGACCATCGAGCGGCTGAAGGAAGATCTCAAGAAAGAGAACGTCACCTGGGCCGACATGCAGAGCACCGACGTCAAGACGGTGGCTGATGCCTCCAACGAAGTCATTACCATCAAGGGCATTCCCGCCACCATGTCGAGCGCGTTCCGGAATGTGGTTTCGGAACGCTATTCCACCTACAACGTCAAGGTGCTCAACTCCACGGATTATCAGTTGCAGATGAAGCCCACGGATCTGCTGTCGCTCGAAGAGCGACACCGTCAAGCGCACCGTGGAGACCATTCTGAACCGCATCAACGGCCTCGGGTTGACCGAGCCGACCGTGACCGAGTACGGCAGCGATACGCACGAGATCCTGGTGCAGTTGCCGGGGCTGGACGATCCGGCTCGCGTGAAGGAACGCATCGGCACCGCGGCCGTGTTGAATATCGACGACGTGAAGGATGGTCCGTTCCCCAGTCGCGACGCCGCGATGGCGCAGCATGGCGGCGTACTGCCGCTCAATACCACGCTGGTGAAGTCCAAACCGCGTGCCGGATCGGAAGGCGACCAGTGGTTCCTGGTCAGCAAGAACCCGGTGATCACCGGCGCGGTGATGCGCAATGCGCGTCCCGGCCAGGATGAATTCCGCAAGTGGGAAACCAGTTTCACGCTCTCGCCCGACGGCGGCAAGCGCTTCGGCCGCTACACCGAAGCCAACGTGGGGAACCGCCTGGCCGTGGTCCTCGACAATCAGATTGTCAGCGTGGCCACCATCCAGTCGAAGATTGAGGACTCCGGGCGCATTACCGGTCTGGGCAGCGAACAGGAAGCCGAAGATCTCGCCAGCTATCTGCGGTCGGGCTCCCTGCCGGCCGGCGTATCGTATTTGCAGGAGCGGTCCATCGGGCCTTCGCTCGGCGCCGATTCCATCAAGGAAGGGCTGATGGCCGGTATGGCCGGCCTCGCGGCCGTCATCATCGTCATGCTGGTGTACTACAAGCGCAGCGGAATCAATGCGGTGCTGGCGCTTTTGTTGAATACCGTGGTGCTGCTGGCGGCGCTGGCGTATTTCCATGCCGTGCTTACTCTGCCGGGCATCGCGGGCGTCATTTTGACCATTGGTATGGCGGTGGATTCGAATGTCCTGATTTTCGAGCGTATCCGCGAGGAACTGCGCACCGGGAAGTCGATCGTCGCCGCCGTGGATACGGGATTCAACAAAGCCTGGTGGACCATCGTGGACACACACGTGACCACGGTGGTTTCCTGCGCTTTCCTCTTCCTCTTCGGGGAAGGACCGGTCAAGGGATTTGCGATAACATTGACAATCGGCTTGATCGCGAATATTTTTACGGCAGTTTTTGTGTCCAAGACCATTTTCGATTACGAGCTCTCCGGACATCGCCGTCTGGAGACTCTAAGTATCTAAAAACATTGGGCATAAATCTGTAACGAACGGGAACAAATTTAAAGGGCTGGTGTCCAAGTAATGTAGGCCACCAGCACGGCAAGAGTCGATGGAATTATTCAAAAGCACGAACTACGATTTCCTGGGCAAGAAGTGGCCGTTCATTATTGCCTCGCTGGTATTGACCGTCGCCGGACTGGGAAGCATTCTCTTCTGGCACGGAATGAACTACGGGATCGACTTCAAAGGCGGCGCGTTGATGACCGTGAAGTTCGCCGGTCCGCCCAACCTGCAGAAGATCCGCTCCGTGATGGAGCACGCCGTCAAAGGCGAAGTGAGCGTGGTGAATTTCAGCGGCGGCACCGCCGTCAACAGCGTCTCCATCGGTACGGAATTGCAGGAAGAGCATCTCCTGAACCAGAACCGCGACACCATGGAGAACGTCCTGTCCCAGACCTTCGGGCAGCCCAACAACGGCAAGCTGGATTTCAACAACACCAGTGCTGTCACCCTGAAGGAACGGCTCCGCGATCCACTGGCTCGCGCCGGTGTGCCAATGACCGACGAGCAACTGGAAACGCTGGCGACGAACTTGACCAAGGTACGTGACAACCAGTACTCCGGGCTCATTACTAATTTCAATGAATTGTCCTCCGTGCCTGGCATGAATCCTGGTATTATGAACACTCTTAATCAAGAGTGTTACCTGGCCCCCTTCCACGTAGGCGAAGTGCAAATGGTTGGTCCGAAGGTGGGAGCCGAACTGAGAACCAAGGCGGTGCTGGCTACCTTGTACGCCCTGGCCGGCATGTTGGCGTACATCGCTTTCCGGTTCGAGTGGATTTACGGATTGGGCGCGGTGATCGCGTGCTTCCACGACACCATTATTACGGTGGGTGTGTTCTCGTTGTTCAACGAGCAGATCTCCATGACGGTGATCGCGGCGCTCTTGACCCTGGTCGGTTATTCCATGAATGATACGATTGTCATCTTCGATCGTATCCGAGAGAATTTGAAGATTTCCCGGCGTGAGCCGTTGGAGCAGGTGATGAACCGGGCCGTGAACCAGACGTTAAGCCGGACCGTCATGACGTCGGGCTTGACCTTCCTCACCGTGATCGCCCTGTTCCTGTTCGGCGGTCCCGTCCTGCACGGGTTCAGTTTCGCGCTGGTGTGCGGCATCATTGTGGGTACCTATTCGTCGGTGTTCATCGCCAGTCCGATCGTTTTGTTCTGGCACAATTACACCGATACCCGGAAGAAGAAAACGGCCCCGGTGCTGGCCACCGCTCCCCGGGCCGACGTAGTTCGCAAAAGTTCGCCGAAGGCGGTTAAGTAGACTATGAAGCGCACGCGAACCGGCTTTCGCCGCCTGCGCTTGACGGAAAGGAAGGCTTATGTTTGAGCAGACGTTCGTGCAGACCGGAAAGACCAATACAACCTCAGCGGTGATCCTCTCCACCATTGTGCAACTGGTGCTCATCGGCGTGATGGTGATCCTGCCGATGTGGTATTTCGATTACCTGCCTACGGCCCAGTTGACCAGCATGTTGGTGGCGCCTCCGCCGCCCCCTCCCCCGCCTCCCCCGCCTCCTCCGG
The DNA here is from genome assembly GCA_963853855.1 of uncultured Solibacteraceae bacterium. Taxonomy (GTDB): domain Bacteria; phylum Acidobacteriota; class Terriglobia; order Bryobacterales; family Bryobacteraceae; genus Sulfopaludibacter. The sequence goes on from CAWKYG010000049.1 coordinate 49,286, forward strand.
CAGCTCCTCAAGTTCACGTTAAGATCATTCCCCGGCAGTTTGACGCCGGCAAATTGATGGCGCCGAAGGTTGTCCCCAAAGAGATCGCCAAGATCACTGAAGAAGAATTGCCGCCACCCTCTTCCGGCGTCGCTGGTGTAGTCGGTGGTGTTCCCGGCGGCGTTGCCGGCGGAACTCCGGGCGGCGTACTTGGCGGTATCATCGGGTCGGTCCCCTCGGCTGCTCCGCCTCCCCCGCCTCCGCCCGAGAAGAAGGTTGAGAAGCCTGCCACGCCGCAACGGATTCGCGTCGGCGGCAACGTGCAGCAGGCCAAGCTGATTCGCCAGCCTCGCCCTATGTATCCTCCGCTGGCCAAGCAGGCGCGCATCTCTGGTGTCGTGCACCTGAATGCGGTCATCGCCAAGGATGGCACGATCCAGGATCTGAAAGTGATCAGCGGCCACCCGCTGCTGATCCAGGCCGCCATGGACGCGGTGAGACAGTGGGTATACGCTCCGACCCTCCTCAACGGGGAGCCGGTCGAAGTGGTGACTCAAATCGACGTGAACTTCACGTTGAGCCAGTAACCCGAAGGTCCTATTCGGACGTCGGAATAGAAGTAACAAAAATCAACTCGCAGGAGAAGAAACAGAATGTTATTGCAAGTGCACGTATGGTCGCTTTATTTGCTCCAGGACAACAGCGGCGTCGGCTGGGACCCCGTACACCTGTGGGCACAGATGGGTGGACTCGCTAAGGCGGTCGTCATCCTGCTGTTCATCATGTCGGCGTATTCGATTGGCGTCATGATTGACCGCTTGATGGCTTACAATGCCGCCCGTAAACAATCGCGCGCAGTTTGCTCCGGCCGTGGCCGGCGCGCTGCGCGAAGGCAAGCTGGATGAAGCCGTGAAGATTGCCGACCGCTACAAGAAGAGCCACCTGGCGAAGGTCGTCGTGGCCGGTTTGCAGGAATTCCAGGCGCATCAGATCAGCTCGGAAATCCCCGGCGAAGAGATCGAAGCATCCAAGCGCGCTCTCGAGCGTGCCGATGCCATCGTTCACGCCGAATTGAAGCGCGGCGTCAGCGGCCTCGCAACCATCGGTTCCACCGCCCCCTTCGTGGGTCTGTTCGGAACTGTCGCCGGCATCATCAACGCGTTCAAAGGCATTTCCACCGAAAAGTCCACCGGTCTCGGCGCTGTGGCCGGCGGTATTTCGGAAGCCCTCGTGACCACGGCTATCGGTTTGTTCGTGGCTATCCCGGCGGTCTGGATGTACAACTACTTCACCAACAAGATTGAAGCCTTCGACGTGGAGATGGGGAACTCCAGTTCCGAGTTGATCGACTACTTCCTGAAGCGTTCGCAGCGTGGCGCCGGCGCCCGCAAGTAGTTTACGGAAGGATCCGGCGAGTTGATTTCATCCGGGAGTCCCGCGAGGGGCTCCCGGCTCCTGCCGAGTCCCGGGAGAACAGTATGACGGAAATGAAAAAGCGTAAAGAAGTCCAGGCGGTCGCCGATATCAACGTCACCCCCATGGTCGACGTGATGCTGGTGCTGCTCATCATCTTCATGGTCATTACGCCTATGTTGTCCAAGGGTGTCAGTGTGGACTTGGCCAAAACCAAGAACCCCATTGCCATGCCTGCACAGGACAAAAGCGATGCCGTGACAATCGGCGTAACCCGCGATGGCAAGGTATATCTGAATACCACCCAGATGCCCGCGGACGATTTGGCCCCCAAGGTGAAAGATCTGCTCACCAACCGCCTGGATAAGACGGTTTTCATCAAGAGCGATCAGCGGGCCAAATACGAAGTGGTTTTGGAAGTCGTACAGAACCTGCAGGCCGCGGGCGTGGACAACGTCGGCCTCCTCACCGAGCAGTTGCAGGAAAAAGGCAAGCAGCCTGAAGGTGGCGCCGCGGCGCCGGCCGGCCAGTAGATTCAATCGAGATTCATAAGGAGTATATCTTATGTCAATGGCAGTTGGCGGGGCCGGCGGTGGTCCCAAGTGCGACATGAACATGACGCCGATGATCGACGTGTTGCTGGTGCTCATCATCATTTTCATGGTGATCACGCCACTCACGCCGAAAGGGCTGGAGGCGCTGGTCCCACAGCCGCCGCCGCCCGGAGCGCAAGCCAATCAGTCCGACACACGTACCGTTGTGATCAGTATTGACGGCAACCACACCGTCATGATCAACGGCGAAACGGACGATTGGGATAAACTGCAGGGCCGTTTGGAAGACATCTTCAAGACCCGCGCCGAGCGCGTTGTCTTCGTCAAGGGCGATCCCACCCTGGAGTTTCAATGGGTAGCCAAAGCAATCGATATTGCGCATGGCGCCGGCATCGACAAAGTCGGATTGATGCCGTTTAAGGATCTCGGACAATAGGAGGCTTTCGAAACCATGCGTCAAGCAATACTGATCCTATCGGTTGCCGCGTTGGCCATTCTGGGCACGAGCTGCACGCAGCTGAAAGCGCGCGATCAGCTCAATAAGGGCGTCGCCGCCTTCAAGAACGCCCAGTACCCCGAAGCCGTCGAGCATTTCAAAACCGCGGTGGACCTGGATCCCAACTTTCCCACCGCCCGCCTCTACCTCGCGACTGCCTACATGCAGCAGTACATCCCGGGCGCCGAGTCCCCGGAGAATAAGCAGTTCGCCACCGCCGCCCACGACCAGTTCGTCAAGGTCCTGGATATGGACCCCAAGAACACCGTCGCCATCGCCTCCATCGCATCGCTCTATCTCAACCAGCACCAGTTCGATGAGGCCCAGAAGTGGTATGAGAAACTTACCGTGGTGGATCCGAATAACGCTGACGCGTATTACAGCATCGGGTTCATCTCGTGGTCCAAGTGGTACCCGGTTTATGGCTCGGCTCGCGCCAAGCTGGGTATGAAACAGGAAGACCCTGGCCCCATCAAAGATAAGAAGGTCAAAGAGCAGCTCAAGGAAGAGTATGGTCCGGTCATCGACAACGGTCTGAAGTCGCTCGATATGGCGCTCAAGATCAACCCGGATTATGACGATGCCATGGCTTATGAAAACCTTCTGATCCGCGAGCGCGCCGACCTGGCCGACGATAGAGCCGGCTACGAAGCGCAGACCAAAATCGCCGACGATTGGATCCAGAGGGCCCTCGCCACCAAGAAGAAGAAGGCCGAAGAGAAGGAAAAGAAGGCCGGCGGCGGTATCGTCGCAGACCCGAATCAAAAGTAAGACCGGCCTCCTGGCCGGTCTCCCAAGGACAGGCTTCACAGCCTGTCCTTTTTGTTTTTTCCGCATCCCGCCCTGTTACAATCGAAGTAGAGTGCCCGCCGAAACCCCGAGCGTTTCCGAAACTGCACCTGTCCTGCCGCCACACGATCCGGTAGAACCGTTGTACCGCGAGCTTGAAGCCAAGGTCCGCGAGTACCGCCCCAAGGACGATTTCGCCCCGCTCGAAAAAGCTTTCCAGTTCGCCAAAAGATATCACGAGGGCCAGACGCGCGATTCCGGCGAGCCGTACATGGTCCATCCCGTCATGGTGGCGCACATCCTCGCCGATATGCGCATGGACCTGGTGGCCATGGAGACCGGGCTGCTCCACGACGTTGTGGAAGACACCAGCGTCACCACCGAGCAGGTCCGCAAGGAATTCGGCGACGAAGTGGCGCGCTGCGTCGATGGCGTCACCAAGCTGACCAAGCTGGACTTTTTCTCCGCCGAAGAGCGCCAGGCCGAAAGCTTCCGCAAGATGCTCCTGGCCATGGTGGAGGATATCCGCGTGATCATGGTCAAACTGGCCGACCGCATGCACAACATGCGCACGCTGGGGTATCTCAACCCGGACCGGCGCGAGCGCATCGCCCGCGAGACCATCGAAATTTACGCGCCCATCGCCCACCGCCTGGGCATGGGCAAGGTCCGCGGCGAACTCGAAGACCTGGCCTTTCAACACCTCGAGCCGGAATCGTACAAGGAAATTCTGGCCGCCATCGAAAGCCGGCGCCACTCCAACGAAGAGTTTCTGGACGAGATCCGTCAGACCGTCGAACAGGAGCTGCGGCGCGAGGGCATTCCCGCGCGCATCGATGGGCGCGTCAAGCGCCCCTACTCCGTGTTCCAGAAGCTGCGCCGCCAGAAGATCACCGTCGATCAGGTCTACGACCTGATGGCGCTCCGCATCATCACCGACTCGGTCAAGAACTGCTACGCCGCCCTGGGCGTCATCCACAATCACTGGCGCCCCATCCCCGGCCGCATCAAGGATTTCATCGCCATCCCGCGGCCCAATCTGTACCAGTCCCTGCACACCTCCGTCGTGGGACCGCACGGGCAGACCTTCGAAGTCCAGATCCGCACCGACGAGATGCACCGCATCGCCGAGGAAGGCATCGCCGCGCACTGGAAATACAAGGAGGGCCGCAAGGGTCCGGCGGCCGACGATCAGCGTATCGCCTGGCTGCGCCACCTCGTGGAGTGGCAGCGCGATGTGCCCGATCCCGGCGAGTTCATGTCCACCCTCAAGGTGGATCTCTACCCCGAAGAGGCCTACACCTTCACGCCGCGCGGCAAAGTGATCGTGCTGCCCCGCGACGCCACCCCCATCGACTTCGCTTACGCCATTCACTCCGATGTCGGCGCCACCTGCGTCGGCGCCAAGGTCAACGGGCGCATCGTGCCTCTGCGCTCCTCCCTGCGCAACGGCGACATCGTCGAGATCATGACGCAGCCCGGCCACCAGCCCAGTAAGGACTGGCTGGCCTTCGTCAAGACCACCCGCGCCCGCAACAAGATCAAGCACGTCATCAACGCCAGCGAGCGCATCAAGGCCATCGAGATCGGAGAGAAGTATCTCGAAAAGGAGGCGCGGCGCCTCGGCGTGCAGTTGGGCAAGGTCGCCAGGGACGATCTGGAGCAGGTGGCCAGCGAGTACGGCTACAGCAAGATGGAAGATCTGTACGCCGCCCTCGGGTACGGCAAGTTTTCCGCGCGCCAGGTGCTGACCAAGGTGGCTCCCGGGATCGTAAAAGACGAGCCCGAGCCCAAGCCGGTAGCCGAGCCGGCCACGCCTCCCGGTGTTCCCGGAAGACCCAGCGACGGGAACGATGTCATCCGCGTGCAGGGCGCGGACGATCTGCTGGTGTATCGCGCCAAGTGTTGCAATCCGATTCGCGGTGAGGCCATCGTGGGCTACGTCACGCGCGGCAAGGGCGTCGCCGTGCATTCGCGCATGTGTCCCAATGTGCAGAACCTGATGTACGACGTGGAGCGCAAGATCGCCGTCGAGTGGGCCCGCTCCACCGCCGATGCCTTCCCGGTGCGCATCGTTGTGCATACCGACGACCGCCCCGGCATGCTCAACCAGCTTACCAGCGTGTTTTCCGACGAGAACACCAACATCCGCAGCCTCGAGGCCAAGACCGATCTCGATCAGGGCGGCGGCATTGTCGAGATGACCGTGGACGTGAAGGACAAAAAGCAACTGGAAAAGCTGGTGTCCGCCATGCGCCGCATCTCCGGTGTCCGCGACGTCGAGCGCATGTTCAACTGAAAAATGCCATTTTCCACCGACCCCGAACACATCGCCATTTCCAAGTCGAAAGGCATCAAGATCGATTGGAAGGATGGCCATCACAGCGAATACGCGTTGAAGTACCTGCGCGACAAGTGCCCCTGCGCCGGCTGCACCGGAGCCCACGGAACCCCGCCGCGCGTGCCCGAACCGGAGCAGCCGTCCAACCCCTTCCAGATGTACCAGCCCGCGCTGAAAATGCTGGGCGTGGACCCGGTGGGCAATTACGCCATCCGCATCAACTGGAGCGACGGGCACAGTGCGGGAATCTACTCCTACGATCACCTGCGGGAGATCTGCACCTGCGACGAGTGCCGGCCAAAATAAAAAGGGCGACCCGTTTCCGGATCGCCCTTTGACTTCCTGACCTGCTTGCTTCCTACAACAACCGGAAGTTGACCTCGATGCTGGCTGCCACGGTGACGGGCTTGCCGTCCTTGAGACCAGGCTTGAACGTCCACTGCTTCACCGCTTCGATGGCCTTCTCATCCAGGCCTAAACCGAGGCTGTGGAGCACCTTGATGTTCTGCGCTTTGCCGTTGGGGGCCACTTCCACGTAGAGCGTAACCGTACCCTGATATTTCGCCTTGCGGGCTTCTTCGGAATACTCGGGCTCTTTCTTGTAAACCAGAACCGGAGCCGTCACGCCGCCGCCCACGCGGAATACGCCGCCGCCGAAACCACCGCCGGAACCCGGACCTACACCGCCGCCTTCGCCGGAGCCGACGCCACCGCCCTTACCCGAACCGATACCGCCGCCCGAACCTGTGCCGTTGGAAGGTGGCCCGATCTTGCCCAGCGGATCGCCGTACTGCGTCATGTTCACGTTGGGAAGCACCACATCCGGCGGAGCCAGAATCGAGGGCTCCATGGTCATCTTGGCATTCAGGTTGGCTTGCACTGCCTGCGGCGGAACGAACTGCCGCACGGCTGCCTTGGGAAGACGGCCCTTGCTGGCAGGCAGCAGCGAACGATCGCCGCCGCCACCCCCGCCCTTCATAACTTGCGGCTTGGGAGCCGCCTCGGGGGGCAGAAGATCCGCCGGCAGCACCAGCGTGGCAAGCTCTTTGGCTTTGTCCCGCACAGGCTTCGCCGAAAGCACCGTAAACAGCAACACCACGACGCCAATCTGAAAACTCATCGACATCGCAAAGGACTTCTTCTGCCGGCCGTACAACCCCCAGATATCCTTCACCGCAACGGGCTTCGAGGTTACCTCAAGCGGCGGAAGCTTGGGTGGATTGACGATGTCTTTGATGTTTTGGAAGAGGGATTTGTAGAACGGTTCCTCGACCTGATCAACCAGCAAACGGGACAAATGATCGTCCGCGTCGTGGCCCAACGGATTGTTCGATTGCGACAGATCAGCCATTTTGATCCACCAGCCCCATAGGAGCCGCTACATTACAAGGGTGCCACCTAATGGACGCTCATTACGGTCACGTCGTTACAGGTTTTGGAAAACTTCACCCAGGAGTGTAGCCTCCAGTTTACCATAAGCAATCCTACCCCCTACTTTCGCCAATAGCTATAGGCTTTTACGGCCATCTGCGCGTAAAGTTCCAAAATATTCCATTATTGGGATTTTTGGGGTCGCTGTTTGCAGAACGCCCCGCCTCTCGGTCACAATCGATACTGATGAAGATCTCAATTGACAAAATGCCTGCCGCCCAGGTGCCGGCCGATGCCCTCATCATCCCCGTTTTTGAAGATGCGAAGGAGACCCGCTTTGGCGCCGGGGATCTGGCCGAAGCCGGCGAAATTGCCGGGAAGTCACTGGAATTAACACTGTTGCATCATGTTCCCGGCGTCGCCGCGACCCGCGTCCTGCTGGCCGGAGCCGGAAAGGCCGACAAGTTTACATCCGCCGAGCTGCGTAAATTGGTTGCCGCCGCCGTACGCTTTTTACGCGGGAAGTCAGTAAAAAAGGTGGCCTTCGAGCCGGACGCCGCCCACGCGGGTCCGGACTTCGTCTCCGCCGCCGTGGAAGGCGCCATCCTTGGCAACTATGAGCCGGACCGCCTCAAGACTGCCGATCCGAAGAAATCGTTGGACGAGTTTGTAGTAGTAGGCTCGGGAGAAGAACTGGAAACTGCCGTCCGGCGCGGGCAGATTCTGGCCGAAGCCCAAAATTTTACAAGAGATCTGGTGAATGAGCCGGCCAATCTGCTGCCGCCCTCGAAGCTGGCGGCCGCTGCCCGGCAAATGGCGGAGCAGTATGCCCTCGAATGCGAAGTGCTGGAACAAAGCCAAATGGAGGCACTCGGCATGGGGGCCCTGCTGGGTGTGGCGCAGGGAAGCGCCGAACCGCCAGCCCTGATCGTCCTCCGCTACCGGCCGGAACACGCCACCTCCCAAGCGCACCTGGGACTGGTGGGCAAAGGCGTCACCTTCGATACGGGCGGCATCTCCATCAAGCCGTCCGAGGGCATGGAAAAAATGAAATACGATATGGCGGGCGGAGCAGCCATGATCGGAGCCATGCGGGCCATCGCCCAACTCAAGCCGGAAATCGCCGTCACCGCCTTTATCCCTTGCGTGGAAAACATGCCCGGCAGCCGGGCGCAGCGCCCCGGTGACATCGTCACCGCGATGTCCGGGAAAACCATCGAAGTTCTCAACACTGATGCCGAGGGACGGCTGATTCTGGCGGACGCCCTGGTGTACGCGCGCAAACAGGGGTGCACGCACCTGGTGGACGCCGCGACCCTGACTGGCGCCATCGTAGTGGCCCTGGGACACCTCAACGTGGGGCTGTTTGCCAACGACGACGGCATGCGCGACCGCGTCCTGCAGGCGGCCAAAGCGGAGGGCGAGCGCATGTGGCCCATGCCCCTGGACGACGATTACAAGGATTACCTGAAAAGCGCCTTTGCCGACATGGGCAACATCGGCGGACGGTGGGGCGGAGCCATCACCGCAGCCATGTTCCTGAAGGAATTTGCCGAGGAGACGCCCTGGGTGCACCTGGACATTGCCGGCACAGCCTGGCTGGACGATGCCAAGCCCTTCCTGGCCAAGGGACCGACCGGTCTGCCCGTGCGTACCCTCGTGCGCCTGGCCTCCGAGTGGAAAGATTAGTCACTGGCCTGCCTGACTGGTATGGAAGCTTCGCCCCATCCGGCGGGCGTATTCACGCGAACTTTCAGATCGGCGGTCTCTGCGTAAGGGCTGTTCCATGTGATCTCATAGCGGGCCAGCAGATTCAGGTAAGCCAGTTCCAGAAGGCGCTCGATTTCATTGTCGGTTTCGGCAATCTGAAAACTGGCGTGCGCCCGGCGGCAAAAGTCCTCTACCTTCGGACTGCGCCCCGCGGAGATGATCTGCACGCTGGCGCGGGAACGGAGCACGGCGGATACCAGGCCCTCTCCCGCCGAACGGAACGGGTCGCTTTGGCTGAACACGATCAGATGCCGTTTGCCGCGATTCTGGCCCTGATCCGTGCTAACGGCTCGTAAGATCGTCCGCCAAAGCTCGGTACACTCGCTGCGTGCCTCCGGCTGTGCCAGCAGCTTATCCAGAGCGTCGGCGCCAGAGACAAATGTCAGCGGCTCGTCGGTCGCGCCAGGGTTCCCGGTCTCACCCTCGCCCGCAAGGTACGCCGAGATTGCCCAAAGATCCGAAGGCCGCTTCCAGTCGCGGCATGCCGTGACGCCGCGCGACCACGATGTAGAACCCCGGAACATGTCGCGGGAAGCGGCAAACACCACCGACATGGCTTCGACGGCCGCCTTTTGATTCATCTTATACTCCATCACGGCCTGACCGTTTTCCAACACCAGGAACTGCGTTGGCAGGATTTGTGGCTCGACCTGGTCTTCCGCCCCGGCCACGGCGACCTGAAGGCGCCGGTTGGCTTTCGACGAGGTTTCCAGGAACATGCGTCCCGTGACCACCCAAGGCCTGTTCAGCCGCGATTGCGCCAAGGCATTCTTGATTCGCCCTAGCGCGGAGAGGCTGCGTGTGCGCACTGCCTGGTCTGAATCGCGCAACAGCCCGGCGAGCATTTCGGTGAATCGTGGGTCGCCGCTTTCGCCCATCACCCATGCGGCCGTCGAGCGGAAAAGCGCCGATTCGTGTTCTGCCATCTTGATCACACCGGGAATCACGCGATGGTCGCCGAGGCGATACAGCGCCGCCAGTGCGTTTCCCGCCACCCGGTTGTTGGCATCGCGCGTGGTGGTTAGCAGGAGCGCCCGTGCCTCCTCCGAATCCAGGCCCCAAATCGATTCGATGGCGTTGGCGCGAACCCGCGGGTCCGATTCCTGCAACCGGTTTTGTACCCAGCGCACGCTCCGGCTGCCGCGGCCGATCATCTTGACCGCCTTGGAGCGCAGGTACGGGTTGGGATGGCGCAGCAACCGCATCAGCGAAGACTGGATACGGCTGCCGTCGGAAATCTCGCCGAGCACCGCCATCAGACGGGACGCATGTTCGGCCGGCATCGGTTCCCCTTCATCGCCGAAACTCTCGGCCAGGGCCTTGGCCAGCGTGACGTCCGTCATCGAATCGATGCGCATCGCCGACCGGGCCAGCGTCAGCGCCTGTGGCCTGCTGAGCATGGGGTCGCACAGAGCCCGCCGCAGCAGGTCGTACGCCACGAACAGCGTCACCAGGTACTGGCACCCTCGCGAATCGCCTTGAGTCCTCAGGATGTCCAGCGCGCTTGAGTAGAACGCATCCCGATCGCGTTCCAGCAAATCCCGAATCAGTTTGCGGTTTTCCACCGCATCTCGGTCGAAAAGCCGTACCAGGGCTTGCAGCGAGGCGTTCAAGTCATCCGGCGGACGCGGCGGTATGGAAGCAGTTGCAGCCACGCTGGTTAAATCGGCGGCTACCGCCAAAACTTTAGACCGGCACAGATTATGAAATAATCGGCTCGCTATGATGCGAATCGCGCTGCTCCTGTTAGCCGGGCCGTTATTCGGTGCGCAACCCGCCTTTGAGGTCGCCTCGGTGAAGGCCGCGGCCGAGCCGGTGAGACAGCCGATGTTCTGTATCGGCCCATGCACCTTTGGAGAACGCGTGACCGTCACCGGCACCCGCGTAGATATCCGCTACATGTCGCTGTTCAACCTGATTGTCGCGGCCTTTCGCATCCAGCCGCACCAGCTCTCCGGACCGGATTGGATGCGGTCGCAACACTTCGATATCGCGGCCAGAATCCCCGCCGGTCTCTCCAAAAATCAGCTTCCCGAAATGCTCCAGGCGTTGCTCGCTGACAGATTCAAACTGGCCGTCCACCGCGACCGCGCCGAGCAGCCGGTCTACGCCCTGGTGGCGGCCAAGGGAGGCCCAAAGCTCCGGCCATCCACCGTGGACCCCGATTCCCCGCCTCCCGACCCGCCCGGCAGCAAAGAGCTGTACTCTCCGCAGGGGGAAGGCCGCGTGCTGGAAAACGGCGACATTGCCATCCGCGGCGGCGAGTACGGCGCCATCCGCGGCGGACGCGGATCGAGCGGCGGCATGCGGTTCGAGTTCCAGAGCCTGACCATGCCCGCGCTGGCGCAAATTCTGACACCCCACCTGGACCGTCCCGTCGTCGACAGGACCAACCTGAAGGGCGCCTACCAACTGGTATCCGAGAGTCGGGCGCCCGCCGAAGTGGGCAGCGGAAAAAAGGGCGGGCAGCCCGGCGCCGATGCCCCTGATTCCGGCCGCCCGCCCGATGCCTTCGGCGAGGGGCTGTTTGCCGCACTTGAAAAAGCCGGCCTGAAGCTTGAAAAAACCAAAGCGCCCGTCGAGACGATCGTGGTCGATCGCCTTGAAAAGATGCCGGCCGCGAACTGAGCACCGCTTGCCCGCGCCCCCGGTGTGGGAAAATGTCCGATTATGCGCTGCACACTTGCCCTTTGCCTTTTCTCTGCCGGAGCGCTGCTCGCCCAGCGCGGCCCCGGTGCGCAACCTTCCGCCGCCGAGGTCCTTCCCATTCCGCCGGAAAGCAGTTCGGTCACCGACCACGAGCTCACGCTCGACGGCAAAACGCTGCGTTACACCGCCACCGCGGGCACCCTCCTGATCGACGACGAGGAAGAGAAGCCCTACGGCAGCATCTTCTATGTGGCGTACACGCTGGCCGGCGTCAGCGATACGCGCACGCGCCCGGTCACGTTCCTTTATAACGGCGGTCCGGGTTCGGCCAGTGTGCCGCTGCATATGGCCTCGGTGGGTCCCGTGCGCGTGGTCACGGCCAGCCCGGAAGCCAGCGGACCGGCGCCCTACCAGCTCATTCCCAATCAATACAGCCTGCTCGATAAGAGCGACCTGGTATTCGTGGATGCGCCCGGCACTGGCTTTTCCCGTCCCGTCGGCAAAGCCACCATTCGCAATTTCGCCGGCACCGACCAGGACGTGCAGGCCTTCCTCAAGTTCATCGAGCGCTACATCGGTGTCAATCACCGCTGGAACTCGCCCAAATTTCTGTTCGGCGAATCGTACGGCACCACCCGTTCCGCCGCCCTGGTGGATGCGCTCGAAAACGACGGTGTCGCCATCAACGGCGTGGTCCTGATGTCCACGATTCTGAACTACTTCACCCTGGCGCCCGGAAGCGACGCGGTGTTCATCGGCAACCTGCCCTCCTATGCCGCCATCGCGGACCACTACGAAAAGGTGCAGCACAAGGGCAAGGACCTCACCGCCTTCCTCAACGAAGTGCGCGCCTTCGCCCGCGGCCCCTACGCCGAGGCGCTGGCCCAGGGGCATAACCTGCCCGCCGCCCAGGTGGATGCCATGGCCGCCAAACTGGCCGGCTATACCGGGCTCAGCCAGCAGTTCATCAAAGAGGCCAACCTGCGCGTCAGTCCGGTGCGCTTCCGCAAGGAACTGATGCGCGACCAGCGCATGATCCTGGGCCGCTACGATGCCCGCTTCGAGGGCACCGACACCGATGCCGCGGGCGAAAATCCCGGCTACGACCCGTCCGGCACCGGCGTCACCGGCGCCTTCGTCTCCGCCTTTCACGATTACCTGGATCGCGAGCTGAAGTACACCTCCAAAGAGACTTACTTCCCGCATGGCCCCAACGTCAACCAGATCTGGGACCACACCCATCGCCCGCCCGCCGCTGGAGGCGGGGGTGGAGGACGCGGTGCCGCGCCGCCCCTTCGCGACGCCTACGTGGCCGGCGACCTCGCCGACGCCATGCGCAAAGATCCCAACCTGAAAGTGTTTTCCGTCAACGGCCTGTTCGATCTGGCGACGCCATTCTTCATCACCGAATTCGACCTCTCCCACATGGAACTGGAGCCCAAACTGCGCCAGAACATCCAATTCGCCTATTACCCCTCCGGCCACATGATCTACCTGAATGTGGATGCCCTCAAGCAACTAAAAACGGACCTGTCCGCTTTCTACACCAAAGCCGCCCCGGGCGCACACTAACTTCTTTCATCGCGGAGACGCTGAGGCGCGGAGGAAGACGCGGAGAATTGAAACGGGTGTGGCTACTTTGGAACGACGGTCCAGGCGGGGTATAGGCGTCGCTGGTCCTGTTCGATGTGGAATTCCCAGTAGCGATCAAAATCCCCTGACAGATAGATGGCCCGGAGTTGGACGAGTGCTTCAGCCATTTGCTCGGTCCACCGCATGCCGGATCGTTCCATGCGATCTTTGATGAGGTTCTTGCAGGCGCCTTCGACCGGGCCGCTGGCAATCGGCCAGCCGTTGGCGAGGTATTCGTGGTACCGCATGCGGGCGCGGTTGCGGTAGAGGTAGTTGGCGACTGCGTTCAGGGTTTTGCGTTTGGGACCGGACAGGCCGCGCTTGGTGACGCTTTGGCGGATGCCCTTGACGACCTGGCCAACCTCGCCGAAGAGAATGCGTAGGGTTCGATCGATGACCCAAAGGTCGGCTTCCAGGCTTCCCTCTGTATGGAAGCAATAGGCGGCCTTCCAGAGTTTCTCCAGCACGTGGATCAGATCCAGGATCAAGGTGACGTTGAGTTTCTGGTCGACTCGAATCTGGAGCGCACGTTCCCCATCGGTCAAGGCCAAACGGGTCATGGATCGCGAGGGATCGCGACGGTCCATCTCTTCGGCTACCTCCTGGATCACGGCGGTCTTACCCTTGAGCAAACTTGCCCACACCCGCTTGTTCTCCGGACGTGGGGGAGGAGGAGTTCCACCGAATGCTGGGCGGGAAGTGGGGAAAAGGCTTTCGATGACTTGTTGCGGTGTCCGTACCCAAGGCCCACGAGTGAAAACGGTAGCGACCGTGGCCATGCGTTTTTTGT